>NZ_MUIO01000117.1 GCF_002087235.1 Pseudomonas floridensis
CGGCGTGCCGCTCAGGCGTGTGACCATTTCGACTTTGCCGAGCGCGCCATCGGTCATGGCAGGCAGCGGCTGGCCGATGTTTTCGAAGAAGTTGCGGACGTCCAGTTGGGCAACCGACAGGCCGCCGGTGATCTGTGGTGTTTTGTCGAGATCGCGGGCGCGCAGCTCACCCAATGCGCGCAACTGATTGGCCGAGATTTTCAGGCTGTTCCATTCGGCGATGTTGGCGGCCAGGTCTACCAGCAACTGACCTTGAGCGGAGAAGGTCACGGTCTTGCCGTTGAGCGGCTCGCCCGCGACTTCGCCGGACAGGCGCATGTCTTCGAACTGGTAGCGCTTGAGCACGCGGTCCATGCGCAGTTCGCCGACCAGTTCGGTCTTGGCGCGCACGACGGGCTGGTTGGTGCTCAGGAAAGCGGTCAGCTTGATCGGGATGTCGGACGCTTCGCGGATCGGGCCGGTGCTCAGCTGGATACTTTCCGCGGTGAACGTCCGGCCTTTGCGAGCATCGCTGTAATCGACGCGGGCGTTGTTCACGGTCAGGCTGTCGATGTCCAGCCTGAGCGGCTGCGAAGCGCGTTCGGGTTTCGACGGCTCCGGCGCGGGCGTCGGCGTGGCATCCGGTTTTGCGTCAGTCGAGGCGACCGCAGGCGGCTTGCCGATGTCTTCCCAGTTGCCATGACCCTGTTCGTCACGATGCAACATCAGGTTCAGGCCTTCGACACGGATATCGCTCATCTGTACCTGGCGACGCAGCAATGGCAGGACACGAACGGACAGGCCCAGCATCTGCACGTCGGCAAAAGGCTGGTCGGGTGCAGTCAGGGTCGCGACATGGGTGTCGTGCAACTCAAGGCCAAGCCAGGGGAACAGGCTCCAGCCAATATCGCCATTGAGCGTCAGCTCGACGTTGGCTTTTTCGCGTGCCAGCTGGCGAATCTCGTCTTTGTAGTCGTTGGGATCAAACAGATGGGTCAGGGCGAAGCCGAGAGCCACGATGATCAGCAACAACCCGAGAATAAACAGCCCCAGGATTTTGCCGAACGCTTTCATGGGCGAGTCCTTGTGTCGATGTTCAAAAATAGCCCACGAGTATACCGCTCTGGCGAGGGTCTCGGGCTTCGGATGCCTTCATGGCTGGATAACGCCCGAATGCTCAGGGCGTTGCGGCGTCCAGCGGCACGGAAAGCTTGGCCGCCAGGGCGAGGACTTCGGGACGCCCGGCGGTTGCCTGCAAGCGTAGTTCGCAACCCGCTTCCCCGGCCAGTTTCTGCGCCATAGAGACTATTCGCTCGGCAACCCCGCGTCGACGGGTCGGTTTGCGCACGCATAGATGCGACAGGTGCCAGACAGCTACGCCGCGCTCGAGCCGCGCGGCTCCCTGCAACCGGTCGTTGAAACGGCCCACCCACAATGTCTCGTTCGTCAGCGCATCGTGGATCAGATCTTCCGCGCTTGCGTAAGGCGGCAGCAGGTCATGCGGTGCGTCGAGATATATCTTTTGCAGATCTTCCTGATCCTGAACAGTGGGCAAAGTTAAGAGCCCAACTAAGACCGGCATGGGTTTCTCCTGATGTTTAATTGAGTGCATCTATTGGGTCATAGATCGGCTGGATTAAGTTAGTCATATCGATAATAAAAAGCCTGTAACAAGATGCTTATTGGCCATCAGTAAGTGATAGTCTCCGCATCTGCTGACTCAGGTGCGTCTTTTTGTCACGTATCTGAACAACCTGCCGATAAAACAGACATGGCCGCTCGGCATGGAGTCTGTGGCGGACCAGCGGATCATCTGCGAGCTTCACACATTGGGGTAAATCATAATGAGCACAAGTACAGCCTTGGGCGGCGCAGCCGTTCAGCCTGCGTTCTTGTCCAAAGAGCGCATTATCGCCAAGCCCGGTTTCAACCGCTGGCTTGTTCCACCTGCTGCACTGGCCATCCATCTTTGTATTGGTATGGCGTACGGCTTTTCGGTGTTCTGGTTGCCGTTGTCGAAGGCCATCGGTGTTTCGGCACCCGTGGCGTGTACACCGGACATGGGTTTCTTTGCGCAGATGTTTGCGTCGACCTGTGACTGGCAGATTTCCATGCTGGGCTGGATCTACACCCTGTTCTTCATCTTCCTGGGTTGCTCGGCTGCCATCTGGGGTGGCTGGCTGGAACACGCAGGCCCACGCAAGGCCGGTGTCGTATCGGCACTGTGCTGGTGTGGCGGTCTGCTGATTTCCGCGCTGGGTATCTACACTCACCAGATCTGGTTGATGTGGCTGGGTTCGGGCGTGATCGGCGGTATCGGTCTGGGGTTGGGCTACATCTCCCCGGTGTCGACCCTGATCAAGTGGTTCCCGGACAAGCGCGGCATGGCGACCGGCATGGCGATCATGGGCTTCGGCGGTGGCGCGATGGTGGGTGCGCCACTGGCCACGGCTCTGATGGGGCACTTCGCTTCCGCTGATGGCGTGGGTGTCTGGCAGAGCTTCGTCGTGATGGCGGTGATCTACTTCATCTTCATGATCGGCGGCGCACTGGGCTACCGCGTTCCACCGACCGGCTGGAAACCCGAAGGCTGGACCGCTCCGGCGGCCAAGGCCAAGAACGCGATGATCACCAACCGTCACGTGCACGTCAGCGTGGCCTGGAAGACGCCGCAGTTCCGTCTGGTCTGGCTGGTGCTGTGCCTGAACGTTTCGGCCGGTATCGGTATTCTGGGTATGGCGTCTCCGCTGTTGCAGGAAGTGTTCGCCGGCAAGCTGCTGGGCAATGACCTGACCTTCAGCCAGCTCAGCGCCGACCAGTTGAAAGCCATCGCCGCCATCGCAGCGGGCTTTACCGGTCTGTTGAGCCTGTTCAACATCGGCGGTCGTTTCTTCTGGGCCTCGTGCTCGGACTACATCGGTCGCAAGGCTACTTACTTCGTTTTCTTCGCGCTGGGCTTCGTGCTTTACGCCTCGGTGCCGACACTGGGCCACATGGGCAGCATCGCGCTGTTCGTTGCTGCATTCTGCGTCGTGCTGTCGATGTACGGCGGTGGCTTCGCGACAGTGCCTGCCTATCTGGCCGACCTGTTCGGTACGCAGATGGTCGGTGCGATCCACGGTCGTCTGCTGACCGCCTGGGCTGCGGCCGGTGTACTGGGGCCGGTACTGGTCAACTACCTGCGTGAGTATCAGCTCAGCCACGGTGTTGCGCGTGCCGATGCCTACGACATCACGCTGTACATCCTTGCCGGTCTGTTGGTACTGGGCTTCATCTGCAACCTGATGATTCGTCCGGTCGCCGACAAGTACTTCATGACCGACGCCGAGCTTGCGGCTGAACAAGCCATCGGCCACGACAAGGGCGCGGATGCCACCACTTCGCTGGAGTGGAAAGCATCGCCTGGCAGCAAGCCGCTGGTGATTGCCGCCTGGCTGGCAGTAGGTATCCCGCTGGCGTGGGGTGTCTGGATCACGTTGCAGAAAACCGCAGTGCTGTTCCACTGATAGCCTGACGGTTACAAAAAAGCGCGTGCACTTCGGTGCACGCGCTTTTTTTGTGCGGCTTTCGAGCGGTCCCAGGCAGCGCTATCAGTTGAAATCGCGCTCTACACGTGCTCGACGCAAGCGCACTGGTGGCATGGCTGTTCATCGGTCCGCAAGTAACGCGATGCAGGTTTGGTGTGTATTGCGAGCAGGCTAATTGTCGCCGACGATGAAACTGTTAGGCTTCTTGCCCTGAACCTCTCTGGCGCGAGCGATGGTCATCATGAAAGCGAATGAAATCGACGATTTCGATTTGAAGATTCTGACGTTGCTGCAGGCCAATGGGCGTTTGACCAATCAGGAACTCAGCGATCTGGTGGGCTTGTCGGCTTCGCAGTGTTCGCGGCGCAGAATCAGTCTGGAGCAGGCGCACCTGATTCTGGGTTACCACGCCCGTGTCGCCCCGCAGGCGATGAGCCGCGAAGTGCTGGCGATGGTCGAAGTGCGCCTGACCAGTCATCGTCCGGAGCATTGGGAAGAGTTTCAGGGGCTGGTGGCCAACGTCGGCTCGATCATCGATGCCTACAAGACCACAGGCGATGCGGATTACACCCTCAAGGTCGCTGTGGCGGACCTGCACAGTCTCAATCAACTGATGGCGCAGATCACGGCAGGCAATTGTGTGGCGCACATCAAGACAGCGGTCGTGCTGGAGCGGTTGAAGGAAAACAGCGTCGTGACTTCCTGAGGGTCGTCGACGCATTGAAGTGATGCATCGTGCCGTTTCGCGGCGACTGGCTATCGTTGATTCGCGGCGATCAACTCCAGCCTTTTTACGCCGCGTTGCCGGCAATCCGATTCTCGGGGACGGTTTTCTGATACTTTTCCGCCACAAGGCGAGTAGCGGCGGGGTTAGTATCCTCGCGCTGTATTGGCAGGACAGATTTGGCTTCACCGCGTCTCTATTTCATCAGCCGACCGATCCGGCCTTGTTCATTATTTAAAGGAGTTGTTTGCATGCTAGCCCACGTGGAGTCATACGCCGGTGATCCGATCCTTTCGCTGATGGAGACCTTTGGCAAGGATCCGCGCGCAGACAAGGTCAATCTCAGCATCGGTCTGTATTACGACGCCCAGGGCCGCATTCCGCGTCTGGCCGCGGCGGTCACCGCTCAGCAGCAATTGGCCGAAGGCGAACAGGCCGCTTCTGTGTACCTGCCGATGGAAGGCTTGGCGGCGTATCGCCAGGCGGTGCAGACCTTGCTGTTCGGCGCCGACAATCCTGCCGTCCTGGCTGACCGCGTGGCCACGATTCAGACGGTGGGCGGGTCAGGCGCGCTGAAGGTCGGTGCCGACTTCCTTAAGTACGCATTCCCTGATTCGCAGGTCTGGGTCAGCGATCCGACCTGGGAAAACCACCATGCGCTGTTTGCCGGTGCAGGTTTCAAGGTCAATACCTACCCTTATTTCGATGCGCAGACCGGCGGCGTGAAGTTCGACGCCATGCTCTCTGCGTTAGAGCGGTTGCCTGCGCGCAGCATCGTGTTGCTGCACCCGTGCTGCCATAACCCGACCGGCGCGGATCTGTCCGTCGAGCAGTGGGATCGGCTGGTCGAACTGGTGAAAGCCCGTCAGTTGATCCCGTTTCTCGATATTGCCTATCAGGGCTTCGGCAATGGAATGGACGAAGATGCCTACGCGATCCGGGCGATGACCGGTGCGGGTGTGACGGCGCTGATCAGTAACTCGTTCTCGAAGATATTTTCGCTGTACGGCGAGCGCGTTGGCGGGTTGTCCGTCGTCTGCGAAGACAGTGCCTCGGCCGTCAACGTGCTGGGCCAGCTAAAGGCCACCGTGCGTCGCAACTACTCGAGCCCGCCGGCTCACGGCGCGCAGGTGGTCGCCCGCGTGCTGAACTCTGCGCCCCTGCGCGATCAGTGGCTGACGGAGGTCGAGGTGATGCGCCAGCGCATTCTCGACATGCGCACCCGTCTGGCCTCGGCGCTGGCGCAGAAAGTCCCGCAGCATGATTTCAGCTTCATCCTCAAACAGAACGGCATGTTCAGCTACACCGGTCTGACGCCGGCCCAGGTCGACGAGCTCAAGGACACGCATGGTATGTACCTGATCCGCAGTGGCCGCATGTGCCTGGCCGGGCTGAACGAGGGTAATATCGACAAGGTCTGCGACGCCATCGCCAGCCTTTTCGCGGACAAGTTGGCTCCCACGGGAACCGCTGACGTGGTGCACGACCTGTAGGAGCGGACTTGTCCACGAATGCTGTGGCCCGGTGGCGCTATTAAGCGGGGACTACAGTCTTTTTGCGGACAAGTCCGCTTCCCCGTTCAAATGGGGTTCAGGGCTCCACTTCCTCGGTTGTGGCCGGAAGTTGGGCGTTAAATGGCCTGTCTGTCGTATGTTTGCTTCATGCCGGGTCGTTCTCGGCCTATAATGATCGCCTTTTTCGCCCAATGATTTTGCGGAGCTGGTGATGGCCGAACGTAAGGCTTACGTCGAGCGCAATACTCTGGAAACCCAGATCAAAGCCTCGATCAACCTGGATGGCACCGGAAAGGCCCGATTCGATATCGGCGTGCCTTTCCTTGAGCACATGCTCGACCAGATCGCCCGGCACGGGCTGATCGACCTGGACATCGAGTGCAAGGGCGACCTGGAAATCGACGACCACCACACCGTGGAAGACGTTGGTATCACCGTTGGCCAGGCGTTCAGTCAGGCAATCGGTGACAAGAAGGGTATCCGCCGTTACGGCCACGCCTACGTGCCGCTCGATGAAGCGTTGTCGCGAGTGGTCATCGATTTCTCGGGGCGTCCGGGCCTGCAGATGCATGTGCCTTATACCCGTGCGACCGTCGGCGGCTTCGACGTTGACCTGTTCCAGGAGTTTTTCCAGGGTTTCGTCAATCATGCCAACGTGACGCTGCACATCGACAACCTGCGTGGCCACAACACTCACCACCAGATCGAGACGGTCTTCAAGGCCTTCGGTCGTGCCCTGCGCATGGCGGTCGAGCTGGATGAACGCATGGCCGGACAAATGCCTTCCACCAAGGGTGTGCTCTGATGCAGACGGTTGCGGTCATCGATTACGGCATGGGCAACCTGCACTCGGTCGCCAAGGCCCTGGAGCATGTTGGCGCCGGCCGTGTGCTGATCACCAGCGACGCCGACGTGATTCGTGAAGCCGACCGTGTGGTGTTCCCGGGCGTCGGCGCAATTCGCGACTGCATGGCCGAGATCCGCCGTCTGGGGTTTGATTCGCTGGTGCAGGAAGTCAGCAAGGATCGCCCGTTTCTCGGTATCTGCGTCGGCATGCAGGCCTTGCTCGACAGCAGCGAAGAAAGCGACGGTGTGGATTGCATCGGCATGTTTCCCGGCCAGGTGAAGTTCTTCGGCAAGGACCTGCACGAAGATGGCGAGCACTTGAAAGTGCCGCACATGGGCTGGAATCAGGTCACGCAGTCGGTCGATCACCCGCTGTGGCACGACATCCCCGATCTGGCGCGCTTCTATTTCGTTCACAGCTACTACATCGACGCGGTCAATCAGCGTCAGGTGGTAGGCCGTGGTCGTTACGGTCTGGATTTCGCGGCAGCGCTGGTCGACGGTTCGCGCTTTGCCGTGCAGTTCCACCCGGAGAAGAGCCATACCCACGGCCTGCAATTGCTGCAGAACTTCGCCGCGTGGGACGGGCGCTGGTAATCGCCATGAGCAAAGCCAAGGCCAAACCACCGATCCTGACGCTCTCGCCTGAGCAGGAACAACAGGCGATCGACAAGCTCAAGCGTCTGTTCGCAGACCGCTTCGAGCTTGAGCTGGGGTCATTCGAAGTGGCCGAGGTGCTTGAGCTGTTCACCCGCGAGATCGCCCCGCATTACTACAATCGAGCCATTTTCGATGTTCAGCAGCACCTCAAAGAGAGGTTCGAGAGCATCGAAAGCGACCTGTGGGCGCTCGAGAAAAACTAATTTCCGGACAAGTAGGTTTCCCGATGCTGATTATCCCCGCTATCGACCTTAAAGACGGCGCCTGCGTACGCCTGCGTCAGGGCCGCATGGAAGATTCCACGGTGTTCTCCGATGACCCGGTGGCCATGGCCGCCAAATGGGTCGAAGGTGGCTGCCGCCGTTTGCATCTGGTCGACCTCAACGGTGCGTTCGAAGGTCAGCCGGTCAACGGCGATGTGGTTACGGCCATCGCCCGTCGCTACCCGAACCTGCCGATCCAGATCGGCGGCGGCATCCGTTCGCTGGAAACCATCGAGCATTACGTCAAGGCGGGCGTGAGCTACGTCATCATCGGCACCAAGGCGGTCAAGGAACCCGAGTTCGTGGCTGAAGCCTGCCGTGCGTTTCCCGGCAAGGTCATTGTCGGTCTGGACGCCAAAGACGGCTTCGTCGCCACTGACGGCTGGGCTGAAGTCAGCTCGGTACAGGTCATCGATCTGGCCAGGCGCTTCGAAGCTGATGGCGTATCGGCCATCGTGTACACCGACATCGCCAAAGACGGCATGATGCAGGGCTGCAACATCCCGTTCACTGCGGCGCTGGCGGCTGCCACGCGTATCCCGGTCATCGCCTCGGGCGGCATTCACAATCTGAGCGACATCAAGGCGCTGCTGGATGCCAAGGCACCCGGCATCATCGGTGCCATCACCGGTCGCGCCATCTATGAAGGCACGCTGGACGTCGCCGAGGCTCAGGCCTTGTGTGATCTGGAACAGCGCTGAGCACCGCACTGTTCCAACTAACCGGAGATTGATTCTGTGGCCCTAGCCAAACGCATCATCCCTTGCCTTGACGTGGACAACGGTCGAGTGGTCAAGGGCGTCAAGTTCGAGAACATCCGCGATGCGGGCGATCCGGTGGAAATTGCCCGTCGCTACGACGAGCAGGGCGCCGACGAAATCACTTTTCTGGACATCACGGCCAGCGTCGATGGCCGTGACACCACCTTGCACACCGTCGAGCGCATGGCCAGTCAGGTGTTCATTCCGCTGACCGTGGGCGGGGGCGTGCGTACCGTGCAGGACATTCGCAACCTGCTCAACGCCGGTGCCGACAAGGTGTCGATCAACACCGCCGCCGTGTTCAACCCCGAATTCGTCGGCGAAGCGGCAGCGCGTTTCGGTTCGCAGTGCATCGTGGTCGCCATCGACGCCAAGAAGGTGTCCGGGCCGGGCGAGACGCCGCGCTGGGAGATTTTCACCCACGGCGGGCGCAAGCCTACCGGGCTGGATGCAGTGGTCTGGGCCAAAAAGATGGAAGAGCTGGGTGCAGGCGAAATCCTGCTGACCAGCATGGATCAGGACGGCATGAAAAACGGCTTCGACCTGGGCGTGACCCGCGCCATCAGCGATGCGCTGGGCATTCCGGTGATCGCTTCCGGCGGTGTCGGCAATCTCGAGCACCTGGCCGCCGGTGTGCTGGAAGGGCACGCCAGTGCTGTGCTGGCCGCGAGTATTTTCCACTTCGGCGAATACACGGTGCCCGAAGCCAAGGCCTACATGGCCAGCCGCGGTATTGTGATGCGCTAAACGCTTGTCGGGCGTAGCCAGGCGAGCGCGTTGACCCGGTCAGCGCGCTCGTTTTGTATCTGGCTGCACAAATTGCTTGAAAGCGACATCGGGAAGTCGCGGGCTAGACAGTGCCGCGGGTTCCCGGCACTCTGCCTCAGTCGTTCAGGATCGAGTGCCGAAACATGCTTAGACGTCTTTTTCTTGCACTGATCGGGGTCGGCGCCCTCTTGAGCGAAAGTGCGCGTGGCGACGACTCTCCTCCTTATTCAATGGTGCTGCTGACCGAAAACTTTCCGCCGTTCAACATGGCGGTCGATGGCAAGAATTTCGCTCAGGAAAGCAACATTGATGGTATTGCGGCCGACGTAGTTCGCGAAATGTTCAGGCGCGCCGACATCGGTTACAGCATGACCCTGCGCTTTCCGTGGGATCGCGTCTACAAGTTGGCCCTCGAGAAGCCGGGGTACGGCGTATTCTCCACCACCCGTTTGCCCGAGCGCGAAAAACTGTTCAAGTGGGTTGGCCCCGTGGGTTCATATGACTGGGTCATGCTGTCCCGCAGTGACAACCCCATCGCCTTGACGTCGCTGGAGCAGGCCAAGGCCTACAGGATCGGCGCCTACAAGGGCGACGCCATCGGTGAGCGCCTCACGACGATGGGGTTGAACCCGATCCTGATGTTGCGCGACCGTGACAACATCAGGAAGCTGGCCAGCGGGCAGATTGACTTGTGGGCTGTCGGCGATCCCGTGTGGCGTTACCTTGCGAAACTGGAAGGCGTCAACGGTTTCAAGACCGCGCTGCGTTTCAACAGTGCGGAATTGTATCTGGCCCTGAACAAGAGCACGCCCGACGAAATCGTTGCCCGTCTGCAAAAGAATCTCGATCAGATGCGCGCCGAAGGCTGGGTGGATGCGGCCAGGTCTCGCTACCAATAACCGGTCAATTCGCTATGGCGCGGGAATGACGTCTTCGCGCAGCACAGATGGCTGGTCGTTCACATCGTGCGCGTAAGTGCAGATTTTCAGGGGCAGTGATTGTGGGCGCACCACCAGGTTGCTGAAGCGCCCTTTGAAGCCTTCGGGGTCGTTGCAGTCGGTGGATTGCGGCGGCCCTGTCTTGACCGTGTAGTAGTCGATCAATGCGGGCTCGTGGGACCAGCTCACTGTGTAAGTACCAAACCGGGTCTTCTGCACCTTGACCACCGGTGCTGGCGTCGGACCCGCAGGCTGCAACTCCATGGCAAGCGTCAACGCATTGCGCATCAGGCCGATGGCTGGGCGTTCATCTTCCGACGTGACACCGACGATGCACAGCCAGTTGATACCGATACGGGTATCGACCGGATCATTGATGGCCGCGTCCTGAGCCGCGATGGCAGGGCTGTAATCCACCGGGTTTTCGCACTGCTGGGCGGAGGTCACCTTTTTGTACCGGTAGAAAGGGGTATCGATCAGAAAGCGCAGTTCCCATCCGGGATAAACCACGTTGCCTTGGGTATCCAGTCGAACTCTTGCATATTGCGCCGGCTGTTTGCCAAGCGTTTCGAAATCGACCGAAAACGTCGGGAACAGACTGCATTGTTCCGGTGCCGTGCTGAGTATGCCTTTGACAAAACAGCGATTGAGCAGAGTGACCGGGTTGCCAAAATTGCTGTCGGCCGGCAAGGACGGAAAGCCTGGGGCGAGTTCGTCACGCTGATTGGCTGGAGTCGATGGCGCAGACGACTGGTTGGTGAAGTTCAGCACCGCATACAGCTCTGCGCTGTCGCGAATCAGCATCGGGCTTCCAGAAGCGCCTGTGTCCACATCCCGGCATTGATTGGCGACGGTGTTGCGCCATACCCACGGCTGCTCGAGGATCTCCCCCGACGTCTGATGGACGCAGGCTGCCATGCGCAGGTGGCCAGTGTCTTTGTGGAGAGGAGCACCTACCCAGAGAATTTCTCTGCCCGGCTCAGGCACTTCGCTGGCGATTCTGATTGGCCGGATACCCTTGGCGATCAACGACTCAAGGCTCGGTTGCAGCTCGACAATGGCCAGATCCACGCCCTGCATGCTGCTCCAGTTGATGCGTTTGAGTTGATGGCTGCGGGGAGTGCTGTCGGTAAAGAAATTGAACGTCATGCTGCCCTCGACTGCACGGTCGGTGATGATCGTGCCGACCTGTTTGTCGATGCAGTGGCCGCTGGTCAGCACGTAGGCCGGTGCATCGGGTGGGCTCTCCGGGCTACGGGTGTCGAGCAGCGTCGCTGTGCACTGTGAGCCGGTCTTGCTCTTGATCCGGCCAATGCCGTTCCAGTGGTCGTTCGAGCCATCGGCGTTCAACAGGACTTGGGAGGGCGTCAGGGCTGGCTGCTCGGCGGCCGTGGCAAAGGTGTAGAAGGGCAGCAAGGTGGCAAGGCAGCACACGCCCGCGAGGGTGGGTAAATTCATCATCATTCCTTGATAACAGGGTCTTGGCCTCCTCCATGGAGACTCTCTCCTTTAAGTCGGTATTGACGCTGTTATCAAGGCGGGAGTGGCATGGGGCACGGAAACCAGAAACGGATTACGCCGGTCCGGAAAAGGGCTGATGCCTAACGGTACAAACCGTTGGAACCGTGACCGGCCATGGCCTTGTTGCCACGCAGACCGATCATCTCGCGCAGCTCGATCCACTCGATACCTTGCGCTTTGAGCCGCGGCAGTTCGCGTTCGAGCACGTCCAGCGTGACGGGGTAGGGATGGCCGATGACCACGGCCGAGCCTTGCTTGTGCGCCAGTTTGATCGCGGTCTGCAACTGCCGGGTAATGGCCTCGGCAGTGCGTTCGTCGTCCAGAAACACATCACGGGAAACACTCGCCAGACCGATCCGCTGAGCCTGCGCGGCGGCAACCGTTTTCGCGCTGGTGCGGCTGTCGACGAAGAACATATGGCGACGCTGCAATTCTTCCATCAGCCATGCCATGGCCACAGGCTCGGCGGTCATTCGGCTGCCCATGTGGTTATTGATGCCTGCAGCGTACGGCACTTTGAGCAGTGCGGCATTCAGGCGGCTTTCCAGTTCAGGCAGTGGCAGATCGGGGTGCCAGGCGTAAGGGCCGGTCGCCGGGTCCATCGGCATGTGCAGCATCACGGTTTTGCGAGCGCGATGGGCCTGACGGGCGAAGTCGGTAGCGTGAGGGGTGTCCGGCATGATCGCCAGCGTCACCGGACCGGGCAGCGCAAGCGTGCGGCTGTCGCGGTCGGGGTTCTGGCCCAGGTCGTCGACGATCAGGCTGAGGTAGGCGACGGCCGGTTTGTCGCTGTTCCCGGCTGGCGCCGCATGGGCGGCACCCGCCATCGAGAACGCCAACAGCACAATGGCGAGAACACGCATCCGTCAGTTGCCGCGCGTGATGCTCAACCCCTTGAGCAGGCTGAGCGCCTGGCTCAGCTGGAAGTCGTCATCCTGCGGACGCGCCTTGGCAGCTGCGCCACCTTTGAGGGTCGGTTTGTCAGCGCCACCGTTGCCGTTGCCCAAGTGACCGAGCAGGTCGGCTTCCTTGTAGTTCTCGCCATCGGCTTCATTGGTGACCTTGGCGCGACGAACCACGATGTCAGGGTTGATGCCCTGCGCCTGAATCGAGCGGCCATTGGGCGTGTAGTACAGCGCAGTGGTGATCTTCAGCGCACGGTCGTTGTTCAGCGGCAGCACGGTTTGCACCGAGCCTTTGCCGAAACTGTCGGTGCCCATCAGGATGCCGCGTTTCTGGTCCTGCAAGGCACCGGCGACGATTTCCGAGGCCGAGGCGCTGCCGCCGTTGATCAGCACCACCAGCGGCACACCTTCGCTGGCGTCCGCCGGATCGGCCGAGAAGCGCAGCTCGGAGTTGGCGATGCGGCCCTTGGTGTAGACGATCAAGCCCTTGGTCAGGAAGTGATCCGCAACCTGCACCGCCGATTGCAGCACGCCGCCCGGGTTGTTGCGCAGGTCCAGAATCAGACCGCTCATTTTCTTGCCGTTGTCCTTGCGCAGCTTGGCCAGCGCCTTACCGACTTCGTCGCCGGTCTTGACCTGGAACTGGGTGATGCGGATGTAGCCGTAGCCGTTCTCCAGCATCTGCGCCTTGACGCTCTTGACCTGAATGGTCGCGCGCGCCAGCGTTACGTCGAACGGAGTACCGCCGTCGCGCACCAGCGTCAGGGTGATCTTTTCGCCGATCTTGCCGCGCATCTTGTCGACCGCTTCCTGCATGGTCTGACCCTGGGTCGGTGCGCCATTGATCTTCACGATCAGGTCGCCTGCCTCGATGCCAGCCTTGGACGCAGGCGTGTCGTCGATAGGCGAGACCACTTTGACCAGCCCGTCTTCTACGCCGACTTCAATGCCCAGGCCGCCGAACTCGCCGCTGGTGCTTTCCTGCAACTCCTGAAAGTCCTCAGGGCCCAGATAAGCCGAGTGCGGGTCAAGGTTGCTGAGCATGCCCTTGATCGCGTTTTCCAGCAGGGTCTTGTCGTCCACCGGCTCGACGTAGGCGGCTTTGACCCGATCCATGACCTCGGCGAACGTGCGCAGCTCATCGAGCGGCAGCGGCGGTTTGGCATTGGCGTTGGCCGGAGCGACTGCTGCTGTCGGGGCTGGCGTGGTTTTTTCGGCAGCTTGCGCCAGAGGCGCGCCGATAACGATGGCAATCGCCAGGGCCAGCGAGGTGAGGCGGGACAAATGCAGCATGTCTAACGAGCTCCTACTGATATTGGCGCCGACTTATCCTTGAGTGCGGCACCATTGGGCTGGATCGCTGGGGCGACCCTGCTGACGAATAGCAAAGTACAACGCTGATGTGTCCTGACCGCCGCTGTTGCCTACGGTGGAAATCGCTTCACCGGCTTTTACGATATCGCCTGCCGACTTGAGCAGGCTCTGATTGTGTCCGTACAGACTCAAATAGCCATTACCGTGGTCGAGAATGACCAGAAGCCCCGCGCCGCGCAACCAGTCGGCGAAGACCACTCGTCCGCCATGCACGGCGTGTACCTGACTCCCGGCGGCTGCGCTGATCATGACGCCGTCCCATTTGGTCCGCTCGTCATCACCGCGTGCCTCACCGAAGCGTGCAAGCAATCGACCATCGATAGGCCATGGAAGTTTTCCCTTGGCCTCGGCAAAAGGTCCGCCGTATGAAACACCGGCGCTGGAAACCAGCGCGCCGGGGCTTTTGACCGGGCGACGCGGTGCCGGTTCATCGTCGTTTTTGCCGCTGTTGCGGGCCACGGCTTCGGCTTCACGCTGACGCTTCTCTTCCGCTTCGCGAGCGGCCACCAAGGCCTTCTGGCGCGCTTCTTCGGCTTCGCGCGCCTGGCGGGCCAGTGTCTCTTCGATGGTCTTCAGCACCTTGGCCAGATCGGCCTGATCCTGCTGGCGGGCCTGTAACTTCTGGTCGCGGGCTTTGTAGTCCTGATTAAGTTTAGCCAAGGCCTGCTGCCGCTCCTGGCGAACCTTGGCCAATTCTTCGGTCTGGCTGTCGAGGTTGCTCTTCTGCACCAGCAACTGAGCCTGTTGCAGGTCGATGTCTTTGCCGACATTGGCCAACTGACGCAGGGTTTCATTAAAGTTGCGCAACTGCTCCAGGCGGGCCTGGCTCAGATAGTCGTAATAGGTAAGGGTGCGGGCGAATTTTTCCGGGTGTTGCTGATTGAGCAGAAGCTTGAGGTATTCCTGGCGGCCGCTCTGGTAGGCAGCGCGAGCCTGGATGGCGATCAGGCGTTGTTGCTCGACCTTGGCGCTATTCAGTTTTTTTTTCTCACTGTCGAGCTTTGTCAGCTCGGCTTCGGTCTTTTTTAGTTCCTTTTGCAGGACCTCGACCTGCTTTTCCAGCTTGCCCATTTCGGTTTCAGTGGTGCGCAGGTCCTTCTGGACGCCTGTGCGTTCTTCCTGAAGCTTGCTCAGGACCTTCTGCAACTCGGCCACATCCTGACGCGCAGCATCTATCTGTTTTTGGGTTTGCACACGCTCATCTTCGGCGAAGGCCGGATTGAGCAGGCAGATCAGAACAAGGGCGATCAAGGCGCGAAGCATGAGGGTGGGCGATACCGAGGAATTGTGAGAAAAAATGTCAGGCCTAGTATGCCCGGCATGCGGTGCAAAAAAAACGCCCCGGTCGTACTGCTTTGGGGCCTATGACCTAAAAAACCGGCACCGCCTGGTGGCTAAGTGCCGGTTTTCAGCCCTTTACTCGTCTACAAGGATCGAGTGGCCAGTCATTTCCTGCGGTTTCTCCATACCCAGCAAATGCAGCATGGTCGGTGCGACGTCGGCCAGCACGCCGCCTTCGCGGACTTTCAGCCGGCGTTTGCCGACATACACGAACGGCACCGGCTCGGAGGTGTGCGCAGTGTGAGCCTGACCGGTGTGGTCGTCGGTCATTTGCTCGACGTTGCCATGGTCAGCGGTGATCAATGCTTCACCACCGACCTTTTCCAGCGCCTCGGTGATCCGCCCGACGCAGACGTCCAGGCACTCGACCGCCTTGATGGCCGCTTCCATGATGCCGCTGTGACCGACCATGTCGCCGTTGGCGTAGTTGACGACAATCACGTCATAACGCTGATGCTCGATGGCGTCGACGATCTTGTCGGTCACTTCCGGCGCGCTCATTTCCGGCTGCAGGTCGTAGGTGGCGACCTTCGGCGAGGGAATCAGGATGCGCTCTTCGCCGGGGAACGGTTCTTCACGACCGCCGGAGAAGAAGAAGGTGACGTGAGCGTATTTCTCGGTCTCGGCAATGCGCAGCTGCGTCTTGCCATTGTTGGCCAGGTACTCGCCCAGTACATTCTTCAGACTGCCTGCTGCAAACGCGGACGGCGCGGGGATGCTGGCAGCGTATTGGGTCAGCATCACGTAGTTGACCTTCGGCTGACGGGCGCGCTCGAAGTCCTTGAAATCGTCTTCGACGAACACGCGGGTGAGTTCGCGGGCGCGGTCGGCACGGAAGTTCATGAACACCACGGCGTCGCCGTCTTCGACCTTGACCGGTTCGCCGATGCGCGTGGCTTTGACGAACTCGTCGTTCTCGTCGCGGGCGTAGGCGGCTTCGAGACCGGCAACGCTGCTGTCGGCGTGGAATTCGGCGCTGCTGTCGACGATCAGGTTATAGGCGCTGGAAACGCGGTCCCAGCGGTTGTCACGGTCCATTGCGAAATATCGGCCAATGATCGTGGCGGTGCGGCCCTTGCCCAGGCGCGCGAAGGTTTCGTCCATCAGCTCGAGGGATTTCTGTGCGCTACGCGGTGGCGTGTCGCGACCATCGAGGAAGGCGTGCAGATAAATCTTCTCGGCACCACGCTTGACGGCCAGTTCGGCCATTGCAACCAGATGGTCCTGGTGACTGTGGACGCCGCCGTCGGACAGCAGGCCCATGATGTGCACGGCTTTGCCGACTGCAACGGCCTTGTCCACGGCGGCGCAGATGGTCGGGTTCTCGAAGAACTCGCCGTCGCGAATGGCCTTGGTCACTCGAGTGAAGTCCTGATACACCACGCGTCCGGCGCCCAGGTTCATGTGGCCGACTTCAGAGTTGCCCATCTGCCCGTCCGGCAGACCGACATCCATGCCGGAACCCGAAATCAGGCCGTTGGGCATGGTTTGGTAGAGGCGATCCATGACTGGCATCTTCGCGGCCAGAATAGCGTTGCCTTCACGGTGTTCGCTGTGTCCGAAGCCATCCAGGATGATAAGGACCAGAGGTTTTGGGGTGGCAGTCATAGAACCCACTCGAGGCTGGTTGAAGTAAAGAACAAGGGATTGGCATTTTAGGGACAAGTTCAAACGGCGTCACTGCCGTACGGACTTTGGCCCACCTTGGGTGCTGTGTATACTGGCCGACATTTTAACGCCCTGGAACCTACCGATGGTTGCTCATCTGCTTGAATTCGCTACTAACCACTATTTGATCACCGGTGCCTTCGTCATTCTGTTGGGGCTGCTGATCGCTTATGAACTGAGCAAAGGCGGCGCGAGCCTGAGCACTCGCGAGCTGACCGCACTGGTCAACAGCGACCAGGGCGTGGTCATCGACGTGCGCTCCAAGAAGGATTTCGCCAGCGGTCACATCGTCGGCTCCCTGAACTTTCCGCAGGACAAAGTGCTGACCCGCACCGCAGAACTGCAGAAATACAAGGACAAGACGTTGATCATCGTCGACGCTATGGGGCAGCATGCAGGCAGTACCGCCCGCGAACTGCTGAAAACCGGCTTCAAGGCGGCCAAGCTGTCCGGCGGGATTTCCAGCTGGCGCGGCGACAACCTTCCCCTGGTGAAATGAACATGGCCCAAGTTGTCATCTATTCCAGCGACTACTGCCCGTACTGCGTACGTGCCAAGCAGTTGCTGCAGAGCAAGAGCGTGGCCTACGAAGAAATCAGGGTTGATGGCAAGCCGCAGGTTCGTGCCGAGATGACCAAAAAGGCCGGCCGTACGTCGGTACCGCAGATCTGGATCGGCCCGACCCACGTTGGTGGCTGCGATGATCTGTTCGCCCTGGACCGCGCCGGCAAGCTCGACGCGATGCTGGGCTGACTTCCCCAATTAACCGCTCCATTTGAGAAGGATCCGAAATGACCGATCAACCGAACAACGGCGCCGTGGCCAACGAAGAAGAAAACGCTCCGCAATTCTCCCTGCAGCGTATCTATGTTCGCGACCTGTCTTTCGAAGCACCAAAAAGCCCGGCGATCTTCCGTCAGGAGTGGACACCGACCGTCAGCCTTGACCTCAACACCCGTCAGAAGCCTCTGGAAGGCGACTTCTACGAAGTGGTGCTGACCCTGTCCGTGACCGTCAACAATGGCGAAGAAGTCGCGTTCATCGTTGAAGTGCAACAGGCCGGTATCTTCCTGATCAAGGGCCTGGACGACGCTTCGATGAGCCACACCCTGGGCGCGTTCTGCCCGAACATCCTGTTCCCGTACGCTCGCGAAGCCATCGACAATCTGGTTGTCCGTGGTTCGTTCCCGGCGCTGATGCTGGCCCCGGTGAATTTCGACGCGCTGTACGCGCAGGAACTGCAACGCATGCAGGAAGCTGGCGAAACGCCGACTGTTCAGTAAGCGTTACGGCTCGATGGAAAAAGCGCCTTTCGGGGCGCTTTTTTGTGCGTGAAGGGCGCGACTGGAATTACGCGAAGCCGTGCTGACGCCATGCCTCATAAACGGCCACGGCCACGGTGTTGGACAGGTTCAGGCTGCGGCAACCTTCGCGCATGGGCAGACGCAGGCGATGGTCGCCGCTCAGCGAATCGAGAATGTCGGCAGGCAGCCCCCGGCTTTCAGGGCCGAACAGGAATGCATCGCCCGGTTCGAAACTGACATCATGAAATGGCCGCGAACCCTTGGTGGTAAAGGCGAACAGTCTTGGGTTGCCGAGCTTTTCCAGACAACTGGCCAGGTCGGCGTGGGTTTGCAGCGTGGCATACTCGTGATAGTCCAGACCCGCCCGGCGCAGGCGTTTATCGTCCAGCTCGAAACCCAAAGGTTCGATCAAATGCAGGGTGCAGCCACTGTTGGCGCATAGTCTGATCACATTGCCGGTATTCGGCGGAATTTCTGGTTGAAAAAGGATGACGTGAAACATGCACGGCTCCGAACGAAAGGACGGGATGCATTCTACCCCCGAAGAGGACCCCAGACCGAAGCTATGGCCGCGTGTTCTTGGTTCGATGGCGATTGTCGGCTTCACCATCGGCACCATCATCGGTCGTTTGCAGCAGCCCGTGCCGGTCGAATTGCAGCAGATTGAAGAGCTGCCCACCGGACTTGCGCTGTGGTTCGACGAAGAACCCAGGTATGAAGGAAGTACGGTTGACGGAGCGGTGGTGCTGCGGCTGGATGCTTCGGGCCAGCCGTGGAACGGTCAACTGAGATTCGACAGCAAGGTTGCGCGCTGGAAGCTGGAACGAGGGGAGAAGGGGTTGGTGCTGACGCTCCTGGCAGCCCGTCCACTTCACGGCGACTGGCGCACTGAGAAGGTAGACGGGCGCTGGAGACTGGAAGTCAGTCTCCGGGAGGAATAAAAGAGGGGATTCCCCGGCCTGCCTGTACCAAGGTCCCCAAAACTGGTGATGTAATACCTATTGCAGACTGCGTGCCAGTTTTGGCAGAACGGGATCAAATCGTTGTGTTTAATGCTTTCGGGCCTTGAATAGAGGCTCTCGGCGGCGTGCGGCACAGGCGGCTACTCGGTCAGCCATTCAATTGACGACGCTTTTGCCTGATTTGTGCACCCAATTTGCGCATCACAACGGTGCGTCACACCAAGCTGAGGCAATTTGTATCCTGGGCGCTGTGCGAAAAGTGGCTGCGCTCAGTAATGCTGCGTTAAACACAGTCTCGAAGTGCGCATTTACAATCCGTAGACTCCGCTTCCTTGTCTGTTTTTGCCTTGCCTGACTCTCGCTCGCCGACTTTACCTACAGAGCCTAAGCGGGCACATCCCCCAGAATCGTGGCCCGATGCATCACCCTGCGTTGCGGCCGGTAATCGTCTACCGCGTAATGCTGCGTCGAGCGGTTGTCCCAGAACGCCACGTCGTGTTCCTGCCAACGCCAGCGGATGGTGAACTCGGGTCGCGTTGCGTGACTGAACAGCAGTTTCAGGATCGCTTCGCTCTCCGAAGCCTCCAGCTCATTGATTCGGGTCGTGAAACCTTCGTTGACGAACAGCGACTTGCGGCCGCTGACCGGATGCGTGCGGATCACCGGGTGCGACAGCGGCGGGTTCTTGCGGCGCGCCTCTTCCCAGCGCGCCAGGTCCTGCGGCGTGTTGCCAAAGCGCTCCAGCGGGAACGAGCGGGTGAAGTCATGGGTCGCGCTCAGGCCGTCGAGCAGCCGTTTCAGGGGTTCGGACAGTGCCTCATAGGCCGCAATGCCGCTCGCCCACAGCGTGTCGCCGCCGTAGGCAGGCAGTGTCTTGGCGCTCAGCACCGCGCCCATGGCCGGGGTCGGCAGGAAGGTGACGTCGGTGTGCCAGACGGCATTGTCCCGCACATCCGTCACGGCGGTGTCGAGAATCAGCACGTGTGGCTGATCCGGTACGTTGGGATAGCTCGGATGAATATGCAGGTCGCCAAACTTCGCCGCGAAGCGGGCCTGCTGTGCAGGTGTCAGCGGCTGATCGCGAAAGAACAGCACATGGTGCTCAAGCAGCGCCTGCTCGATCTGGCGGTGCTGTTCGCAAGTCAGGTCGCGGCTCAGATCAATGCCGCCGATCTGCGCGCCGAGGGCGAAACTCAGGGGAGTGATGTGCAGGCTCATGATGACTCTCTTTCTTTCAGGCGCCGAGCTGTCGGCGTGGTCAGTGTGCGTGACATGTACCGGATTCAGTGATGCTGGCCGTGCCACGGCACCAGCCTGCGCTGCAAGGCGCGCAGCCCAAGCTCCATGGCGAAGGCGATGAGGGCGATCACCAGAATTCCCAGCACCACCACATCGGTGACCAGAAACTGCGCGGCCGACTGGACCATGAAGCCCAGTCCGCTGGTGGCGGCGATGAGTTCGGCGGCAACCAGTGTCGACCAGCCCACCCCGAGGCCAATGCGAATGCCGGTCAGAATGTCCGGCAGTGCGCTGGGCAGGATGACGTGGCGAATCAACTGCCAGCGCGTGGCTCCCAGCGATTGTGCAGCGCGCAGCCTGGCCGGATCGACCGTACGCACGCCGGTGGCGGCGGCAATGGCGATCGGAGCGAAGATTGCCAGGTAGATCAGCAGCACCTTGGAGAACTCGCCGATGCCGAACCAGATCACGATCAGCGGCAGATAGGCCAGCGGCGGGACAGGGCGATAGAACTCGATCAGTGGATCAAAAATGCCCTGCGCGATACGGTTGTGTCCGATGGCGATGCCCACCGGAATCGCCGTCAGAATGGCTGCCGCCAGGGCCAGGCCGATACGTTGCAGGCTGGCACCCAGATGCTGCCAGAGCGTGGCGTCCATGTAGCCTTTGGTCAGTAACAGCCAGGCTTTTTCCAGTACGTCCACAGGTGGCGGCAGAAACAGAGGCTCGATCCATTGCGTAGCGGTTACACCCCACCACAGCGTGAGCAGCACGATGATCGTCACCAAGCTGATGGTGCGAGTGCTCAGGTACACGCGGCGGCGAGCAGGGCTGTCGGCCTTGAGTGAATGGGTCAGTTCGTAGCTGCTCATGGCTGTTGCTCCCGTGTACGTTGGGAAAAGACGCTGGCGAGTACGTGTTCGCGGGTTTCGATGAAGCGTGGATCGGACTTGATCGCCCGGGCCGATTCGCCGGCGCTGTAGCGCTGGCTGAAATCCAGGCGCAGGTGTTCGGCAATGCGTCCCGGATCGGGCGCAAGCAGGATCAGGTCGGTGGCCAGGAAAACCGCTTCCTCTATATCGTGAGTAATCAGGAACACCGGTTTGGCGGTACGTCGCCAGACCTGCAACAGCAGTTCCTGCATGCTTTCGCGGGTGAAGGCGTCCAGTGCGCCGAACGGCTCGTCCATCAGTAGCACCCGAGGGTCTGCCGCCAGCGCTCGCGCCAGCCCGACACGCTGCCGTTGGCCGCCGGAGAGCTGCCAGATGCGCCGCTGCTCGAAGCCGCTCAGGTCCACCAACGCCAGCATCTCCCGCGCTCGCGCTTCCCGCTCGTTGCGAGCGACCCCGGCCAGTTCCAGGCCGAAGGCGACATTGGCCAGCACGTCCTGCCACGGCAACAACGCATCGTCCTGGAACACGACGCCGCGCTCGGCGCCGGGGCCTTCGACGGGCACGCCGTCCAGCGTGATACGTCCGCTGTCAGGCCGGATGAAGCCGGCGATGAGGTTCAACAATGAGGTCTTGCCACTGCCGGACGGACCCAGCGCCACCAACAATTGCTCCGGACCCAGGCTCAGGTTGATGTCCGTCAGCACAGGTGTTGCCGCGCCGGGGTACTGTGCGCCGATGCGCTCCAGTTGCAACAAGGCCATGGCCCTTTCTCCTTGCCGGTGGTCGATCAATGGGGAATGAACTGAGCCGTCACATAGGGCGAGTAATCGGGCAGCACCGCGTCGACCTTGCCCTGCTCTTTAAGGAAGGCCGCGGTCTTGCTGACTGCCTCGATGGTGGGGGCGCCGAGCAGCGCGGTCTGATCAGCGGCCAGCGGATAGACGTTGCCTTGCAGCAGGCCGGGAATGTCCGCTGCCTTGGCACCCGAGAGTCGGGTCAGTTTGTCGATGTTCGACGGATTGGCGATCCAGGCGGCCGGATCCTGGCGATAGCTGGCGTAGGCGTCGAGCGTGACCCTGGCGAATGCGCTGACCACTTCAGGGTGCTTGGCGGCAAAGTCCTTGCGCACGATCCAGGCGTCAAAGGTGGGCGCGCCGACCTTGGCCAGTTCGCCGGACGTGATGAGCACCTTGCCCGTTTCCTTGGCCACGCCCAGTGCCGGGTCCCACACATAGGTGGCGTCGATGTCGCCGCGCTTCCACGCTGCCGCTATTGCAGGCGGTGCCAGGTTGAGGATCGTGACCTTGGCGGGGTCGATGTTCCAGTGTTTGAGCGCGGCCAGCAGGCTGTAATGGCCGGTGGAAACGAACGGCACGGCGATCTTTTTGCCGATCAGGTCCTGCGGCGAGTCGATTCCCGAACCGTTGCGGGCAACCAGTGCTTCGGCGGCGCCGATCCGGGTGGCAATCAGGAACGTTTCCACTGGCAGCTTGCGCGTGGCAGCCGCCGTGAACGGACTTGAGCCCAGATAGCCGATCTGCACGTCCCCGGAGGCAATTGCGGTGATCACGTCCGCGCCGTTTTCGAACTTGCGCCAGGAGATCTTCGAGTCGGTGGCTTTCTCGTAAGCGTTGTCGGACTGAGCGACTTTCGCCGGATCGACAGTGGTCTGATAGGCCACAGTGAAGTCAGCCGCTTGCGCGATATAGGCTGCGCCAGTCAGCGACAGCGCCGTCAGCAGGCGCAGGGAAAAATGCAGTTTCATGGTGGTGCTCCGAATCAGGCGGGCCGAAGACTGGCTGAATACAGAGGCTAAATGATCTAAGAATTCTGAAATAAATAACTTTTAAGCATTAGCTTATGAAGGGTTTTGTCTCGTTATGGAGAACGCTGACAGGCGGATCGGCATATTGCCGTCTATCCTGCATCTGCCAACTGGCTCAAAGCGCGAGTGCACGACAGTAAAACGCCTCTTTTGTTCACCGCCCCCGCCTGAGTGAGGGCTTTTCAGAGGTTGAAAACGGGTCGTTTGGAGCTGGAAAAACGATTCTGGAATTTTTTTTCATACGGGCGACTGGACGCCGTCAAAGCGGTGACAACTGTAATATTTTCTCCCTATTCTCCCCGAAGCTCCCGATTTACAAGGGTTTTAGCAGAGATGGCTAAAGGCCTTTTGTGCTACGGGCGTGACCGGCGGGTCTTGAACTGGCCATTTGGTTGCATGAAACAGAACGATCAGACGAGCGGTAGCAAAATATATTTTGTGAATTAGCGAATTAGGTCGATACACTCCGTGACGTCGTGATTGACACGAGTTGTGACATATATCGAAAAGTTATCACTTGGGATGAATCAATTCCTTTTGAGCTTGGAGGTTTTTCACTACCGTCCAGCCACCGACATGCGCGGTCTAGTCAAGCAGTCGGGGCGTACAGAAACCATTGACCTCAAGGTCGGGCCTGTCGCCTGCGCGAATCCACGGGTCAGAGCAAAATGCTCGGCACCGTGGAAATAAAAAATTAGATTCACGAGGAGCGTTGCAATGAAGAAGTCCACCCTGGCCCTGGCCGTAACCGTTGGTGTATTGGCGCAACAGGCCGGTGCAGCTGGTTTCATCGAAGACAGTAAAGCGTCCATCAGTTCTCGTACTCTGTATTTCAACAACGACCTGCGTGAAGGCGTTCGTGCACAGGACCAGCGTGAAACCGCTACCGGTCTGAAGTTCGACTACCTGTCTGGCTACACTCAAGGCACTGTTGGTTTCGGTCTTGATCTGCAAGCTGTAATGGGGATTCATCTGGGTGGTGGTGTTCAGCACCATTCGACTACTTCCGCCAACACTGTTGTGCCTACCGACACTGATGGTTCTTCCGTCAGCGACTGGAGCCGCGCTGGTGCCAACGCCAAGGTGCGCTTCTCCAAGACCGAGCTGAAAGTCGGTAACGCGCTCGCGCCTAACCTGCCGATCCTGGTCAGCAACGACGGTCGTCTGTTGCCGCAAGCCTTCGAAGGCGGCATCGTGACCTCCAAGGACCTGGACAATGTGACCTTCACTGGCGGTCAGCTGACCCAGTCCATCGGTCGTGCTTCGAGCAACTGGTCTGATCTGTCCGTTGCGGGTGCCTCTCAGGGCAGCGACGAATTCCGTTTTGCCGGTGCTGACTGGAAAGTCACCAAAGACCTGACCCTGCAGTACTACTACGCCAATCTGGAAGACTTCTACAAGCAGCACTTCCTGGGTCTGGTTCACCTCTACCAGATCAACGAAAACCAGTCCTTCAAGACTGACCTGCGTTACTTCAACAGCAGCGCAGACGGCAAGAACAGCAGCAACACCGCAGGCTACGGTTTCAACAACAACAACGGTTATGCCAAAACTACCGGTGAAGTTGATAACCAGACCTGGTCCGCCATGTTCACTTACGCCTTGGGCGGTCATGCGTTCATGGTTGGTCACCAGCAGGTCGGCGACGACGGCGGTATGGTCTTCCTGAACCAGGGCAACGTAGTTGACGGTCGCGGCCGTGGCGAAGGTAACGGCGGCGCAAGCTTCTACCTGTTCACTGACTCGATGATCAACGGCTTCAACCGTGCCGGTGAGAACACCACCTTCGGTCAGTACTCGTTCGACTTCGCCAAGGTTGGCGTTCCTGGCCTCAAGGCCGCGATTGCCTACCTGCATGCTGACGACATCAAGGGGGCTCGCAACACTGCCGCCTTCGGCAAAGAGTACTCCGAGTGGGAACGTGACATGCGCGTTGATTACGTCGTGCAGAGCGGTCCTTTGAAAGGTTTCGGTACTACCGTTCGTTACGGTACCTACCGTGCCGACGATGGTCTGAACAACTCGACGAATACCGACCAGGCTCGTGTGATCTTCAACTACACCTACAACTTCATGTAAGTGTACTGAGGCTCAAGGAGACCCCGCCCCGTGCGGGGTTTCTTTTGCCTGTTTTTTGATATTCGTTATCGGTCTAACCAAAGCGATATCCATTCTTTTTAATTTTCTTCACTGACAGGCACAGTACGTCTTAACTGAAAGACTCATCGAACAAGACAAGGAGCCACACCATGACACTGCGACTTGGCGATATCGCCCCTGACTTCGAACAGGAATCCAGTGAGGGCCGCATACGCTTCCATGAATGGTTGGGCGACAGTTGGGGGGTACTGTTTTCTCACCCTGCGGATTTCACGCCGGTCTGCACCACCGAGCTGGGTTTTACCGCCAAATTGAAAGACGAGTTCGCCAAACGCGGCGTGAAGGCGATCGCCCTGTCGGTTGACCCGGTCGACTCACACGTCAAATGGATCGACGACATCAACACCACACAGAACACCCGGGTCAATTTCCCGATCCTGGCCGACGCGGACCGCAAGGTGTCCGACCTGTACGACCTGATTCATCCCAATGCCAGCGATACCCTGACCGTGCGCTCGCTGTTCGTGATCGATCCGAACAAGAAAGTGCGCCTGACCATTACCTATCCTGCCAGCACCGGACGTAACTTCAACGAGATCCTGCGGGTCATCGATTCTCTGCAATTGACCGACAACTACAAGGTCGCCACGCCCGCCAACTGGGTGGACGGCGAAGACGTGGTTATCGTGCCGTCGATCAAGGACGAAGAAGAAATCAAGCAGCGCTTTCCCAAAGGCTACAAGGCCGTCACGCCTTACCTGCGCCTGACGCCTCAGCCCAACCGTTGATTTCCTGATTTACCAAGCGTGGGGTTATTCGGGCCGATTTATCGGCCCTTTTTTATGCGCGGTATTCGTGGATCGTCAGGATCGCAGCCGATGTGCCCGTGCAAAAAAATTGATGCAGAGCGTCACGGGCCGCATGCATGCGCGGAGTATCGCCGCGATCAGCGTCCGGCCAATCGATGCCGGGCGTTCATTATCGGCGAGACCAAATTCATATATGTTTTTATGGAATAAACAAATGAATAAATGAGATTTATAGATATAAAAAATCACTGGTACTGTCACTCCATTCCGGCGCTTTGCGCTACTTCACTATCTGGGAAAGGAGCGCGCCATGCGCACTGTCAATTTGCGTCGAGGTCTGGCCGCTCTGCTGGCTGCAGCCGTCACGTTGGGGGCTTTGAGCCAGGCTCAGGCCGAAGACTTGCGTATCGGCTATCAAAAATACGGCACGCTGGTGCTGCTCAAGGCCAAGGGCTCGCTCGAGAAGCGTCTGGCCGAGCAAGGCGTCAAAGTGCAGTGGACAGAATTCCCCGGCGGTCCGCAGTTGCTCGAAGGCCTGAACGTCGGCTCGATCGATTTCGGCGTCACCGGTGAAACGCCTCCGGTGTTTGCCCAGGCGGCCGGTGCCGATCTGCTCTATGTGGCTTACGAGCCGCCCGCGCCGACCAGCGAAGCGATTCTGGTGCCGAAGGACTCTCCCATCACCTCGGTCAAGGACCTCAAGGGCAAGAAGGTCGTCCTCAATAAAGGCTCTAACGTGCATTACCTGTTGGTCCGAGCGCTGGAAGACGCAGGCCTGAAGTATTCCGATATCCAGACCGTGTTCCTGCCGCCTGCCGATGCCCGCGCCGCCTTCGAGCGGGGCAGTGTCGACGCGTGGGTCATCTGGGACCCTTACCAGGCTGCTGCTGAAAAACAGCTGCAGGCACGCACGCTCAAGGACGGTTCCGGCATCGTCGACAACCATCAGTTCTACCTGGCGACCAAGCCTTACGCGCAGAAAAACCCGAAAGTGATTCAGGCCTTGATCGAAGAGGTTCGTGCAGTGGGTGAGTGGTCCAAGGCCAACCCCGAAGAGGTGACCAAACAGGTCGCGCCGTTGCTGGGGCTGCCCGCCGATATCACGTTGACCTCGGTCAAGCGTCAGGGTTACGGCGCACTGTTCATCACCCCGCCTGTGGTCGCGGCTCAGCAGAAGATTGCCGACACTTTCTACCAACTCAAATTGATCCCCAAGCCGCTCAGCATCGCTGACGTGGTCTGGACGCCACCTGCTGCTGTCGCTCAAGCACAGTGATTGACAGGCCCTTCGAGGAGACCACTCCATGAGCCTCAGTGCTTCGCAACGCATCACTCACCGGCTGGCGCCTTGGGCGCTGCCTGTTCTGCTGTTAGCGGTCTGGCAACTGTCGGTCAGCGCCGGCTGGTTATCCACGCGGATTCTCCCGGCGCCGAGCGCGGTCATCGAGGCCGGCATTCAACTGGTCTCCAGCGGCGAGATCTGGACTCATCTGGCCATCAGCGGCTGGCGTGCCGGTGTCGGTTTTGCGATCGGTGGCGGCATCGGTCTGGCGCTGGGTTTCATTACCGGCCTGAGCAAATGGGGCGAGCGCCTGCTCGACAGCTCCGTGCAGATGATCCGTAACGTGCCACACCTGGCACTGATTCCGCTGGTTATCCTGTGGTTTGGCATCGATGAGACCGCGAAGATCTTTCTGGTCGCGCTGGGCACTCTGTTCCCGATCTACCTCAACACCTATCACGGCATTCGCAACATCGATCCGGCGCTGGTGGAAATGTCGCGCAGCTATGGGCTGTCCGGCTTCAGCCTGTTTCGTCATGTGATCCTGCCGGGCGCCATGCCTTCGATTCTGGTCGGCGTGCGCTTTGCGCTGGGCTTCATGTGGCTGACGCTGATCGTGGCCGAAACCATCTCGGCGAGCTCGGGCATTGGTTATCTGGCGATGAATGCCCGTGAGTTTTTGCAAACCGACATCGTGGTGCTGGCGATCGTGCTGTACGCCGTGCTCGGCAAACTGGCCGACCTGGCGGCGCGCGGTCTGGAACGGGTCTGCCTGCGCTGGCACCCGGCCTATCAAGTCAGCAAAGGCGGTGCCGCATGAGCAATCTGAAACAACAACCTGCCCATCTGCTGCGCGGCATTCCGCTGGCGATCCGAAACCTGAAAAAGGCCTTTGGTTCCCGCGAGGTGCTCAAGGACATCGACCTGCATATTCCGGCCGGGCAATTTGTCGCGGTGGTGGGTCGCAGCGGTTGCGGGAAAAGCACCTTGCTGCGTCTGCTGGCCGGTCTGGACAAGCCCACCGAGGGTGAGTTGCTGGCAGGCTCCGCGCCGTTGGCCGATGCCCGCGAAGACACGCGCCTGATGTTTCAGGAGGCACGTCTGCTGCCCTGGAAAAAGATCATCGACAACGTCGGTCTCGGCCTGAGTGGCGACTGGCGTGGCCAGGCTCTCGAAGCGCTGGAAGCGGTCGGTCTGGCCGAGCGCGCCAATGAGTGGCCGGCGGCCTTGTCCGGTGGTCAGAAACAACGCGTGGCACTGGCCCGCGCCCTGATTCATAAACCACGCCTGCTATTGCTCGACGAACCGCTGGGCGCGCTGGATGCCCTGACGCGCATTGAAATGCAGCAACTGATCGAGAAGTTGTGGCACCAGTATGGCTTCACCGTGTTGCTGGTTACCCACGATGTCAGCGAGGCGGTTGCGATTGCCGACCGCGTGATTCTGATCGAAGAAGGGCGCATCGGCCTCGACCTGCTGATCGATCTGCCGCGCCCCAGGTCGCGAGGCTCGCATCGTCTTGCTGCGCTTGAAACCGAAGTCCTCAACCAGGTGCTGTCCATTCCCGGTTCACCGCCTGAACCCGAACCCACTTCACCCTTGCCCACGCAGCTGCGTTGGGCCACTTAATCCCGATCCCCACAGGAAGACATGCCATGACTATCAAAGCCATCAACGTTCGTAACCAGTTCAAAGGCACCATCAAGGAAATCGTCCACGGTGACGTGCTGTCCGAAATCGACGTGCAGACCGCTTCTGGTGTTGTCACATCGGTGATCACCACTCGCTCTGTCAAAGAGCTTGAGCTGGTCGTGGGCAGCGAAGTGATTGCCTTCGTAAAATCCACCGAGGTGTCGATCGCCAAACTGTGAACATGCGCCAACACCCGACCCCGGACGGTGAAAACCTTCGGGGTTTTTTGCGTTCGGGCTAGCAGTTCTGACAGGTGCACACCGTGGGCGTTTTGCGGGAAGCTGGTGGTCCGTCTTCGGGAGGGCCCGACATGGCCTATTCAGCGTTCAACATGCTGTGCCGCTATCGCTA
>NZ_MUIO01000118.1 GCF_002087235.1 Pseudomonas floridensis
AAAAAAAGCCTTCCCCAAAACCGTGCTCGACTGGTCCAAACCCCTGCCGCCCGAGCAATGGCAACCCCCCAGCGACGAACTGATCCAGCAGAGCGAAGCCGTGCGCAAGACGCTGCGCAAAGGGCTGACCGTGTTCGATCATTTCGCCAGCGTCGAAAAAAGCGAGGTCAGGGAAAATGCCTGAGGACCAATACGAACGCCTGCCTGTAGCCGGGGATACGGAAAACGAGTCCGGTACTGAAGTTTTCTATCTCGCTCCACGGCCAGTCCCCACCGGGGTTGCAGCTTTTAGCTCGCGCAGCCTTCATCAATACGCCAATGACGTTTATCTGGATTTCGGGTTGAGTGCAGCGACGATTGAATTTGCAGTGCGCTGTAGTATTGGTTCTGTTATGTCCATCGTGATCTTTTTCATGCTGACTTCGATAGGTTTGGGAATCAACGATCACATCAACCTGGGAAGACCCATATTTGAAATCTTCCTGACTTTACTTCTGCCAAATCCTTATTTCCGGGGGATCGTGGGAGGCTTGGCACTAATGTATCTCTGCTGCTTCGTCCACGCCGTCTACCCCCACTCCAAAATCCCGCCTACTCGCTTCAACCGCCAGCGTCGTGAAGTCGCCTATGTGGCCAGCCGGGGGGAGC
>NZ_MUIO01000119.1 GCF_002087235.1 Pseudomonas floridensis
CCCCAGCGACGAACTGATCCAGCAGAGCGAAGCCGTGCGCAAGACGCTGCGCAAAGGGCTGACCGTGTTCGATCATTTCGCCAGCGTCGAAAAAAGCGAGGTCAGGGAAAATGCCTGAGGACCAATACGAACGCCTGCCTGTAGCCGGGGATACGGAAAACGAGTCCGGTACTGAAGTTTTCTACCTTGCTCCACGGCCAGTTCCCACCGGGGTGGCAGCTTTTAGCTCGCGCAGCCTTCATCAATACGCCAATGACGTTTACATGGACTTTGGACTGAGTTCAGCGACGGTTGAGTTTGCAGTCCGATGCTCTTTTGGGTCGGTTTTATTTATTACTACTTTTTGGATGCTCATAGGTTTAGGGTTAAGCATTGATGGTTATTTCAGGTTTGGAAATCCTTTTTTTGATTTTTTTATAAGATTAATTTTGCTAAACCCCTACCTCTGGGGGTTCTCCGGCGGCTTGGCACTAATGTATCTCTGCTGCTTCGTCCACGCCGTCTACCCCCATTCCAAAATCCCGCCCACTCGCTTCAACCGCCAGCGTCGTGAAGTCGCCTACGTGGCCAGCCGGGGGGAGC
>NZ_MUIO01000012.1 GCF_002087235.1 Pseudomonas floridensis
GTCCGCGAAGACGGTGTATCGAACGCCGGATTCTGGTAAGCGTCTGCCGAGCTCACCTTGCATAAGCTAGAAGCTCATCACAAAGGGATTTGCCTGCTTGTAGTTTTCCCATCGCTTCGAGAGTCCAACGTGGTTCGATGTATTGAGTGATGAGTTGGCGTTAGCGATGGCGTTGCTCGTATCACTGCTCTCCACGGATGATTCAATAGCACACGTGTACTATTGAGAGTCGTCATCAAATAAAATACGGTCTTCAATTAGGCTTACGAAATTCAGTGGCCGAACTTCTTCAGGTTTTAATTGATGATTGCGAACATATTCAAAACTGTAGCGACTGTCGCTGTGTTTGGTTTTCTCTCCGCATGCGCAGGTGTACCGCCAAAGCCCTCTAGTGGTGCTGTGCCCTACGCCCCTACGCAGTGCGGAGGGGTCAAAACCGATACCGTTGCGTTTCTGACCAAGGCTTGCGACAGTCAACTGCAATCCGGCGCCAAGCCTCTGGCCTGCGGTTCTTTGCGCGAGGAGATTGCCAAGGTGATCGTTGAGATGCAGCAGGAGCCCGCTCGCATAATGGCCGCACAGCGTAGCAATGCTTGCCGCGAGACAGTGATGGAGAACATCAGCGGTGACATGGACAAAGCCATGCAGACGTTGAACAGGTTCCAGGCTGCGCAACTCGATGAGCTTATACCGGAACAGTGCGCTCGCGTTGACTTCAGGAAGCTCGATGCACTCGGCAAACAGTGCAAAGAGCAACTGGCCGAGCCGGGTGATACGAGCACAAAGACCGCGTGCGCAAACCTGTCAAAAGAATTCGACGTGATGGGTCCTGTGCTTGACCGGGCACACGCACAAAACGATCTGGATCCAGAGGCGTGCAGCAATTCCTTAAAGATGATAAACGCCCACGTTGGAGCGGCGCTGAAGCCTGCGAGTGAGTACCGCGCCCGCAAATTTGATGAGAATCCGACATGGTAATTCGTGCGCTCAAGCCTTTATTGCTCGCGAGCATAACGTTGACCAGTGCCTGCGCTTCTGTTCCTGAGCTGATGGCTAGATCAGCTTGGGAGGGCCGTAATGTCAGTGAAGCGTACAAGATGTGGGGCGGGCCACATCAGATTAATCAGAATTCAGACGGTGTATTTACCCTCGTCTGGTTTGAATCACATTTTAAAACCGATACGGTCTACAAAGGCAGCAGTGAGAACGTAAGTGGTGGTGTTCGAAACATCACCAATTATTACGCCGACGAAACGAGAAATGTGGAGTGCAAGATCACACTCTACGTCGCGCCAGATCAAACCATCCTTAAAGCCGACTCCGAAGGTGGTTGTGGCCCACATATGGCTCCCCCCCCTAAGTGAATCGCCGCAGCCCGTTTTCCGCTGCGTAACGATCCTGCGAAGAGCCAGTTCGTACGTCCAGGCGCCCATGGCCTTATTTGGTCTTCTGCCCAGTTGTTGTCTATGGGGACGGCCCCGTCATCGAGGTAGCGCGACAACGCTGCCCAGCGTTTCAGGCGGTAATCAAGTGTTTTGCTGATGGCCGAGCCCTCGGGCACGAGGTCACGCTGGGCAAGCATCCAGGCATGCGGCATGTTCATTACCGGCACGGCTTTTTCTTGCCGTATTCGGCGCCGTAAATACGGCTCCAGATCGCGAACTTCGCTTTCGATTTCGTGCAGCAACTGGATATAACGCAGGGCTTGCTCCGCAAGCGTGCTTGTATTCGTAGCGTGCAGTTCAAAGAACTTACGTCACGCATGAGCCATGCACCCGATCTGCGTCACGCTTAGTTCGAAGTTGGCTTTGCAACCGCCAAAATCATCGCAGACCAGCTTGCCCTTCCAGTCATTCAGGAAGTTGCGAGCGTGCTCTCCGGCGCGGCTAGGGCTGAAGTCGTAAACCACCGCTGCCACATCTGAGAACTGGCTGGTGGCGTAGGCCCAAACATAGGAGGCGGTGAGTCTTCTTCGTTTCCGGCATGAGCATTTGCTCGGGTATTTCATCAGCATGAACAACCTGCTGCCCTAGTACCACGTCGCGCAGCGCATCGACCAGCGGCTGCAACTGAACTCCAGTCAGTAAATACGCCGGGCGTGTAATCCAGCTTCTCGCTGACGTCCTCGCCGATGCGCTTGAGCGCGCAGCCGCATATCCGGTTCGTGATGGATCAACGTGCGAGGAAATTCAGCCGGTAATGCAGTGCGCTTAGGCTTCTGCTTTTTTTTGGTCGCCGCTGGCACTGTTTGCAAGGCCCGAAACTCTGCTTCAATCGCTGAGATATCGGTATTGATCAGGCCATCGGGTCAACTGGTCTGCTCAGGATTCATCTGCTCGCTGCGCTTGGCAAACTTCAAACGTTTGAGTTGCGCGATCTTGTGGGTCAGTTTCTCGATGACTGTTTGATCACGGTTGATTTTCTTGCCCATCGTGCCAGCCTGCGACAGCAACTGTGCTGCCAAAGCACGCAGTTGGTCGGGGGACATTTGGTTGAGATTGGGAGAAGACGTCATGCGCCGGATTTTGCCAGAGCAGGCGCCTCGCGACGATAGACCGATAGGTTAATGGCAGCCGTTAAAGCAGTGTGATCAAGCCTTCAGAACCTGCGCGTTGCCATGGCAGACCCAGCACCAATGCCTGAAGTTGCTCAGTATCCAGTTCTATCTCAGAGCCATGGCGAATGCCAGGCCAGTGGAACTTGCCTTGGTTCAATCGGCGCGCCACCAGCCATATTCCCAAGCCGTCATGCACTAGCACTTTCATGCGATTGGCGCGGCGGTTGGTGAACAGATAAGCACAGTGTGGCCGCACCGAACACCGCGATTACCTTGGCCAATGCGGCGCGCATGTCCATCGGCTCGGTGGCGAGCCAGGTGGAGTCGATGCGAATCATCGCAAAGGTCTCGAAGAAAGGTCGCGCAGGCAGGCGCATTTTCAGTTGGCCAGTTCACTTTGACGGTGTCGCGCGGGTGCTATATTTCAACGCAGATATTCTATGATGATGGGGGCGAGTTGGCCCCGGCCAGCAGCATGGGTAACGGAATAAATGCAGGTTGCATCGCTGTGTTTTTCTGCGCTTGCAGGCGAATCCATTTGTGGACGAGGTTGGAGTTGAGGCTATGGCTGAGCGCGATGCTGGCAATCGAACCACCGGGCTGGGCACACTCCTGAATGACTTGGGCTTTGAGGGACTTGGAATAGGAGCGGCGTGTTGGCTGCATGAAATACCCGCTTAAAAGGCTAGAGCTGGTGCCCACTTAAATTTAAGTGCACACCATGTATTGGCTTTGCGGGCCCGGGTAGACGACTTGGCTGGACGCTTACGGATTCTTGTCGGATGCACTGGCCTGTTCGTGGACAAGTCCACTCCAACAGCGGTCCATCCTTCAGGTTCAGGCGCCCGAGCGAATGGACATGTCCACTCGCTCGGGGCTGTATCCGTTCAACCCGATCAGGCGGCGACGAATTGCTCGGCGTAGTGGCAGGCCACTTGACGGTTATCCACCAGACGCAGTTCCGGTATGTCGGTTGCGCAACGCTCGGTCGCATACGGGCAACGCTTGTGGAAAGCGCAGCCGCTTGGCGGGTTGAGCGGGTTGGGCAGTTCACCGACGATCTTGATCTTGGGTTTCAGTGGATCAGGATGAATGGTCGGAGTCGCTGACAGCAGTGCCTGGGTGTACGGGTGCAGCGGACGGCTGTAGATTTCTTCCTTGGGACCCATTTCCGCAGGCCGGCCCAGATACATCACCAGCACGGTATCGGCAACGTGACGCACCACCGACAGGTTGTGAGAAATGAACACATAGGCTGTGTTGAATTCCTGCTGCAGATCCATGAACAGGTTGAGCACCTGTGCCTGAATCGACACGTCCAGCGCCGAGGTCGGTTCATCCGCCACCAGCACCTTGGGCTGCAGCATCATGGCCCGGGCCAGCGCGATACGCTGACGCTGACCACCGGAGAACATGTGCGGGTAGCGCTGATAGTGTTCAGGGCGCAAGCCGACCTGAGCCATCATCGCCTGCACTTTCTCGCGGCGTTCCGCGGCAGACAGCTGGGTGTTGATCAGCAACGGTTCGCCAAGCTGATCACCAATCTTCTGCCGTGGGTTGAGCGACGCGTAGGGGCTCTGAAACACCATCTGCACATCCTTGCGCAACTGCTTGCGCTCGGACTTGCTGGCGCCTGCCACTTCCTGACCGGCGATTTTCAGCGAGCCGGACGAGGGTTCTTCGATCAGGGTCAGTGCGCGTGCCAGGGTGGACTTGCCGCAACCGGATTCACCCACCACAGCCAGGGTCTTGCCCGCTTCCAGTTCGAACGAGACGCCGTTGAGGGCACGCACCAGCGCCGTGCCTTTGAACAGGCCACGCGAGACTTCATAGTGACGGGTAAGGTCGCGGGCGGTAAGTACGACGCTCATCACGCCACCTCCTGATTCAAGGGATAGAAGCAACGCGCCAGGCTATGAGCCTTGGGGTCCAGCGCCGGACGCTGAACGCGGCAGTTGTCCTGCACGTACGGGCAGCGTGGCGACAGCAGGCAACCCTGCGGACGGTCATAACGGCCAGGAACCATGCCCGGCAGAGTCGCCAGACGCTCGGCGCCCATGCTGTGTTCCGGAATCGCGGCCAGCAGCGCTTCGCTGTACGGATGCGCCGGAACGTCGAACAGACCGGGCACCTGGCCCACTTCAACGGCCTGACCTGCGTACATCACGCAGACCCGCTGGGCGGTTTCAGCCACCACCGCCAGGTCGTGGGTGATCAGCACCAGTGCCATGTCCTGCTCTTTCTGCAGGCTGAGCAGCAATTCCATGATCTGCGCCTGAATCGTCACGTCCAGTGCGGTGGTCGGTTCGTCGGCGATCAGCAGTTTCGGCTCGCCGGCAATCGCCATGGCAATTGCAACGCGCTGACTCATGCCGCCGGACAGTTGGTGCGGGTAAGCATTCAGGCGTGCGGCAGCGCCGGGGATCTCGACCTTTTCCAGCAATTCCAGCGCACGCTGACGCGCCGCCTTGCCGGACATTCCCAAGTGTTGACGCAGCACTTCTTCGATCTGGAAGCCCACGGTATAGCTGGGGTTCAGTGCGGTCATCGGGTCCTGGAAGACCATCGCCAGGTCTTTGCCGACAATGCGCCGACGTTGGCGTGAGCTGAGTTTGGTCAGGTCCTTGCCGTCGAAGTTGAGTGCGTCGGCGGTGATGATGCCGGGTGCGTCGATCAGGCCCATCAGCGCCATCATGGTCACGGATTTACCCGAACCCGACTCGCCCACAATGGCCAGCACTTCACCTCGGTCAACGCTCAGGGACAGACCGTCCACGACGGGTACGGCCTTGGCGTCGCCGAAGCGGACGTTGAGATTCTTGATTTCAAGCAGTGACATACGAATCTCCTCAGGCGGCGTTCTTGAGTTTCGGGTCCAGCGCATCGCGCAGGCCGTCGCCCATCAGGTTGATTGCCAGCACGCTGAGCAAAATGGTCAGGCCGGGCAGGCTGACGACCCACCAGGCGCGTTCGATGTAATCGCGGGCCGAGGCAAGCATGGTGCCCCACTCAGGCGTCGGCGGTTGTACGCCAAGGCCCAGGAAGCCCAGTGCGGCGGCATCGAGAATCGCCGACGAGAAACTCAGGGTCGCCTGAACGATCAGCGGCGCCATGCAGTTGGGCAGCACGGTGATGAACATCAGACGCGGCAGGGTAGCGCCAGCCAGACGGGCAGCAGTCACGTAGTCGCGGTTCAGTTCGCCCATCACCGCAGCGCGGGTCAGACGGACATAGGACGGCAGCGAGACGATCGCGATGGCGATCACGGTGTTGATCAGGCCAGGGCCGAGAATCGCCACGATGGCTACGGCCAGCAGCAGCGAGGGCAGGGCGAGCATGATGTCCATCAGGCGCATGACCGACGGGCCCAGAACGCGTGGGAAGAAACCCGCCAGCAGGCCCAGCAGAATGCCGGGGATCAGCGACATGACCACCGAGGACAGGCCGATCAGCAATGACAGGCGCGAGCCCTGAATCAGGCGCGACAGCAGGTCGCGGCCCAGTTCGTCGGTGCCGAGGATGAACTGCCATTGGCCGCCTTCCAGCCAGACCGGCGGAGTCAGCAGGAAATCACGGTATTGCTCGCTGGGGTCGTGCGGTGCCACCCAGGGGGCGAACAGCGCGCAGAACACGATGACGATCATGAAGATCAGGCCGGCAACGGCGCCTTTGTTCTTGGCGAACGCTTGCCAGAATTCTTTGTACGGAGACGGATAAAGCAGGCTTTGATCGACTGCTACCGCAGGAGTAGGTGTGCTCATATCGATGATCTCAGCGCTGGTGACGGATGCGTGGGTTGGCAAAGCCGTAGAGGATGTCCACCACGAAGTTGACCAGGATCACCAGGCAGGCGATCAGCAGGATGCCGTTTTGCACGACCGGATAATCACGGGCGCCGATGGCTTCGATCAGCCACTTGCCGATGCCCGGCCAGGAGAAGATCGTTTCGGTCAGTACCGCACCGGCCAGCAAGGTGCCGATCTGCAAGCCGAACACGGTCAGGACCGGAATCAGGGCGTTGCGCAGGCCGTGAACGAATACCACGCGTGCAGGCGACAGGCCCTTGGCTCTGGCGGTCCGCACGTAGTCTTCACGCAACACTTCGAGCATCGAGGAGCGGGTCATCCGGGCGATGACCGCCAGTGGAATGGTGCCCAGCACGATGGCCGGAAGAATCAGGTGATGCAGGGCGTCGAGAAACGCGCCTTCTTCATCGCTTAACAGGGTGTCGATCAGCATGAAGCCGGTCACCGGCTGAATGTCGTAGAGCAAATCGATACGCCCGGAAACCGGGGTCCAGCCCAGCGACACCGAGAAGAACATGATGAGAATCAGGCCCCACCAGAAGATTGGCATCGAGTACCCGGCGAGGGAAATCCCCATCACCCCATGGTCGAACAGGGACCCTCGCTTGAGGGCTGCGATCACACCGGCAAGCAGCCCGATGACGCCAGCGAAAATCAGCGCTGCCAGCGACAACTCAAGGGTTGCCGGGAACAGCGAGGTGAATTCGGTCCAGACGCTGGTGCGCGTACGCAGCGATTCACCGAGGTCGCCCTGGGCGAGCTTGCCGATGTAATCGATGTACTGCGCATACAGCGGCTTGTTCAGGCCAAGGCGTTCCATGGCCTGGGCGTGCATTTCCGGGTCGACCCGGCGCTCGCCCATCATGACTTCCACAGGGTCGCCTGGAATCAGGCGAATCAGCGCGAACGTCAGCAGGGTAATGCCGAAGAAGGTAGGGATCAGTAACCCCACCCGGCGGGCAATAAAACTAAACATCTTGTGGTGTACCTCATCAGCCGGTCAGGCATACCGCCCTTGCTCTTGTGGAGCGCAGGCGGTGGTTTTTTCTACTTCACCCCGGTCGTGGTGAAGTTGTTATTGGTCAGCGGGCTGATATGAAAGCCTTCGACATTTTTGCGCATTGCCACGAACAGCTTTGGATAAGCCAGGCTGATCCAGGGCTGTTCCTGATTGAACACTTTTTGAGCCTGCTTATAGAGGGCAGCCCGTTCGCTCGGTTCGGTAATTTTCCGGGCTTCGGTGATTGCCGCTTCAAACTCCTTGTTGCACCAGCGGGCATAGTTTTCGCCATTCTTCGCTGCATCGCAGCTCAGGTTGGGGGTCAGGAAGTTGTCCGGGTCGCCGTTGTCGCCAGCCCATCCTGCGAAGACCATGTCATGTTCACCCTTCTTGGCACGCTTGAGCATTTCGCCCCATTCCATGATGCGAATGTCGAGCTTGATGCCTACCTTGGCCAGGTCCGACTGGAGCATCTGGGCGCCTACCATCGGATTGGGGTTGGTCACCGCGCCGCCATTGCGGGCGAAGAGGGTAAACACCTGACCGTCGGGTACGCCAGCTTCCTTAAGCAAAGCGCGGGCCTTTTCCGGATCATAAGGCGTTGCCTGACTCTCGGTGTCGTAGCCCATCATGGTCGGTGGGTACGGACCTACGCCCTCAGTGGCCTTGCCTTCGCCAAACAGCGCCCTGATGTAGGACTTCTTGTCGAACGCCAGATTGATCGCCTGTCGCACGCGAGCGTCGCTCAGGTATTTGTGCGAGGTGTTGATCGCCACATAGCTGGTCATCATGGACTCCATCTCGTCGATCTTGAGATTGGGGTCCGCTTTGATGTTGGCAATATCGTCAGGTTTTGGATAAAGCGCAACCTGACATTCATTGGCCTTGAGCTTTTGCAGGCGTGTGTTGTTGTCCAGAGTGATCGCGAAAATCAGCGCCTCACTCGGAACCTTGCCTTTCCAGTAATCCGGGTTGGCTTTATAGCGGACCTGAGCATCCTTGGCATAGCGTGTCAGGATGAACGGACCGGTGCCGATGGGCTTGCTGTTGAATTCGCCGGTCTTGTTGCTCTTGAGCAACTGGTCGGCGTACTCGGCGGAGTAGATCGAGGTGAACGGCATGGCCAGGTCACGCAGGAACGGTGACTCGGGGCGCGTCAGGGTGAACTTCACCGTGGAGTCGTCGACTTTCTCGACACTTTGGAGCAGGTTCTGGAAGTCCATGCTCTCGAAATAAGGGTAGCCGACCAGCGAGAGTGCGTGCCACGGGTGCTTCGGGTCCAGCTGGCGCTGGAAGCTCCAGACCACGTCGTCGGCGTTCATTTCGCGGGTGGGTTTGAAATAGTCGGTGGTCTGAAACTTTACACCTTTACGAAGCTTGAAGGTGTAGGTCAGGCCATCCTCACTGATGTCCCAGCTCTCGGCGAGGCCTGGAACCGTGTCAGTCGTGCCGGGGGTGAAGGCGACCAGACGTTCGAGAATGGTTTCTGCCGAGGCGTCTGCCGTGACGGCGGTCGTGTACTGCGCGATATCGAAACCTTCAGGGCTGGCCTCTGTGCAGACCACCAGCGGCTTGGCCGAGACGGATGCAGCAGCGCTGAGCAGCGCAATGGCGATCGAAGCGCGGAGCGATAGCAGTTTCAATAGAAGCCTCCTTGATGCAATGCGAAACGGCGGCTGACGTCATGTCGGCCGCCGTTTCATCATCATTTACAGAATGTTGAACGGAATGGTGGTGACCAGACGGAACTCGTTGATGTTGCCATCAGCCTGGTTTTCGCTGGCGCGGTGCGTGGTGTAGGTCGCACGGATGGCCGTGGCCTTGAGTGGACCGGATTGTACGGAGTAAGACGTGCCGATGCCGTACTCGTAGTGGGTTTCGCCGTCCATTGCCAGCACATCGGTATAACCGGTGCCTTTGTAATGGGTACCGTCGATGTCCCAGCCACGGGCCTGGTAGATGTTGAATTTCAGGCCTGGTACACCGTACGAGGCCATGTTCAGCACGTAGGCGATCTGCAGGGATTTCTCGTTCGGGCCGTTGAAGTCCGAGAGCAGGGAGTTGGCCAGGAAGATGGCGTTGGTGTCGTGGGCGTAATCGAAGTACTCATTACCGGCGACTTCCTGGTAGGCGATGCTCACGCTGTGGGCGTTGTGCGTACCGGTGAACGACAGGCTGTAGGTGTCGTTGTCGATCGCGCCCAGTTTGCTTTGACCGGAATCTTTGGTCTTGTAGTAGTTCAGGTTGCTGCTCAGGGCAAACACCTTGCTGTCACCCAGTTCATGGGTGAAGCCGAAGTAGTACTGATGCCAGAAGTCTTCCAGGTTCGAAGCGTAGAAGCTGGCGGTCAGGCTTTCGGATGGCTTGTAGTCGCCGCCGAACATGTCCAGACGGTCAGCGGTCTGGCTGCGGTCGCCGTACTCGGAGCGGAATTTGTCCAGGCTCTGTTCCATACGTGGCGATACGCGATCGAAGCTGCCAGCCTGCAGAGACAGGTTGTTGAACTCGTCGCTCTGTACCGCGAAACCCTGGAAGCTGGACGGCAGTGCACGGTTGCCGATGAAAGCGATCACCGGAGTGTTCACCGACTGGCGACCCATGGTCAGCGTGGTGTTGGAAACACGGGCCTTGACGTTGCCCAGACCCATCTTGCTCCACTGGCCTACCGCGTCACCGTCGCTGTCAGCCAGCGTACGGTTGGAGTTGCCAGCGAAGTCACCGGTATCGCGATCCAGCGCGACAGCGTTGTAAAGCGCGAGTTCGGTAGAGAAGCCAACGACGCCCTGAGTGAATCCCGAGGTGTAGTTGACGATGGTGCCCTGTTGCCAGTTGATACGGCGCGGAGTCTGTTTCCGGACACCGTCATCGGTATACGAGAACGTGCTGTCACGACGTCGCAACTCGTTGGCATACCAGTTACGAGTGGTGCCGGTCAGGTGTTGGTCTTCAAAGAAGCCGTTGGCGTCGGCCTGGGCGTTTTTCGAACTCAGTTCGGTTGGCACGAATGCCTGGCTTGCGGGCTCTGCCTGAACCATCGCGCCGAACGACGAGAGGGATAAAGCCAGTAACGCAGTGCTGGTTGTTTTCACGATGTACAGCTCCCTTTACTACTTTTATAAACGCCAGTTTTTTGAGTTCTGGCTTTGGTGATGCAGGGTTTAAGGCCCCGCCTTGTTATAGATTCTGGGCACAGCCGAATCGCTCGCCGCTAGACAGTGCGGCGAGCGATATCGCTGTTTATCGGGTTACTCGGCGACGCTGACGCCCGAAAAATTGTTACGACCAAACGGGCTGACGTGGAAACCTTCCACTTCCTTGCGCAACGGCTGATTGACCGTCGAGTGGGCAATGGGCGTGATCGGCACCTGCTCTTTCAGATAACGCTGAGCCTGCTTGTACAGATCGGTGCGTTGCTCCCGGTCGGTCGTCGCGATGGCGGCCTTGATGAGCGCGTCGTATTTCTCGTCGCACCACATCGAGTAGTTGTTACCACCAATGGCGGCACAGCTGTACAGCGTGCCCAGCCAATTGTCCGGGTCACCGTTGTCACCGGTCCAGCCGATCAGCGAAATATCGTGTTCGCCGTTCTTGGTGCGCTTGAGGTACTCGCCCCATTCGTAACTGACGATCTTCACCTTGATACCGACCTTCGCCCAATCCGACTGGAGCATCTCGGCCATCAATTTGGCGTTGGGGTTGTAAGGACGCTGCACCGGCATCGCCCACAGCGTCAGCTCGGTGCCTTCCTTGATACCGGCATCGCGCAGCATCTGCTTCGCCTTTTCCGGATCGTAGGCGGCGTCCTTGATGGTGTCGTCATAGGACCATTGGGTCGGCGGCATGGCGTTGACCGCCAGTTGACCTGCACCCTGATACACGGCGTTGATGATGGCTTTCTTGTTGACGGCCATGTCCAGCGCCTGACGCACCTGCAGGTTGCCCAGGGGTTCGTGGCGCACGTTGTAGGAGATGTAGCCGAGGTTGAAGCCCGGACGCTCCATGACCTTCAACTGCTTGTCAGCCCTGAGCGCTTCGAGGTCGGCCGGCCGCGGGTTGAGGGTGACCTGACACTCGTTCTTGCGCAGCTTCTGCATGCGCACTGACGCATCGGTGTTGATCGCGAAAATCAGTTGGTCGATCTTCACCCGGCTTGGGTCCCAGTATTCCTTGTTGCCGCGGTAGCGAATCTGCGAGTCCTTCTGATAACGCTGGAACACGAACGGGCCGGTGCCGATCGGTTGCTGATTGATGTCGCGCACATCGCCGCGGGCCATCAACTGCTCGGCATATTCGGCCGAGAGAATGCCGGCAAAATTCATTGCGATGTTCTGAATGAATGCGGCATCGACGGTGTTCAGGGTGAAGACCACGGTCAGCGGATCAGTCTTTTCGACCGACTTGATCTTCTTGTTCAGCCCCATCCCGGTGAAGTACGGAAACTCGGTCGGGTAGGCGATACGAAATGGATGATCGGCCTTGAGCATGCGATTGAAAGTGAACAGCACGTCATCGGCATTGAAATCACGGCTGGGCTTGAAGTCCTTGTTGCTGTGGAACTTCACACCTTCGCGCAGGTGAAAGGTGTAGACCAGACCGTCCGGCGAGACGTCCCATGAGGTCGCAAGCCCAGGCACCACAGTGGTGTCGCCTTGCTTGAATTCGGTAAGACGGTTGTAGATCGGTTCCGAGGCATCGTTGTCGGTGGCCGACGTGTACTGCGCGCTGTCGAAACCAGCCGGGCTCGCTTCGGAGCAGAACACCAGATTGCTCGCTGCGTTGGCCATGGGTGCCAGCGCAAGCAGACCCAGACCCAGGCAAGACGTCATCGCAAGAGTTTTACGCATGATGATCCCTATCCTTCAAGGACGAGCACTCAGGCTCGATAACTAACAGGCCCTTAGGCAATAACCTGAATACATACGGTACTTGCAGTTCCCGGGCCATTGATGGCGGGCTTCCTGCCTGCCATCACCTTCTGACGGTATGTCGCTGAAGGCGTCTGGTAAATAGGCTAAGAGGCTGCAAGACGTGTAGGAAAACTCCTCCGGCTAGATGGCTAAGTGCTTCTAGTTACACTTGGTCAACTAACCGGACGAGTGTTTCGATTCAGATAGAGCAATGACTGTGCTGCCTTAACAGCACAGTCGGAGCGCGTTTACTTCACGCTTACACCATAGAAGGAATTCAGACCGAAGGGGCTGATCTTGAAGTCCTGTACCTTGGTGCTCATGGGCTGATAGACCGTCGAGTGCGCGATAGGCGTCATCGGCACTGCGTCCTTGAGGAGGTGTTGCGCCTGTTTGTACAGTTCGGTGCGCTTGGCCTGATCAGGTGTCGATTTGGCCTGCTTGATGATGGCGTCGTAAGGCTTGTCACACCACTTGGCGAAGTTGTTGCCATTGAGGGCGTCACAGCCGAACAGGGTGCCGAGCCAGTTGTCCGGGTCACCGTTGTCACCGCTCCAGCCAATCAGCATGGCACCGTTTTCGCCGTTCTTGGCGCGCTTGATGTACTCGCCCCACTCGTAGCTGACGATGCGTGCGTTGATACCGATCTTCTTCCAGTCGGACTGGAGCATTTCGGCCATCAGCTTGGCATTCGGGTTGTACGGACGCTGTACAGGCATGGCCCACAGGGTGATTTCGGTGCCTTCCTTGATGCCGGCTTCCTTGAGCAGGGCCTTGGCTTTCTCGGGATCGTACTGGGCATCCTTGATCGTGGTGTCATAGGACCACTGGGTCGGCGGCATGGCGTTGACGGCCAGTTGGCCTGCGCCCTGATAGACCGAGTCAATGATCTGCTGCTTGTTGACAGCCATGTCCAGGGCCTGACGCACCTTGAGCTGGGACAGCGGGTTCTCGCGGTCCTCGCCTTTGATCTTGTCCATCACGTTGTAGGCGATGTAACCCAGGTTGAAGCCAGCCTGGTCAGGCATTTTCAGATTCTTGTCGGCCTTGAGCGGCTCGAGGTCCGCCGGGCGCGGATAGGCGGTGATCTGGCATTCGCCTTTCTTGAGCTTCTGGATGCGCACCGACGGGTCGGTGGTGATGGCGAAGATCAGGTTGTCGATCTTGACGTCTTCAGGCTTCCAGTAATCCTTGTTGCCGGTAAAGCGGATGTTGGAATCCTTCTGGTAGCTCTTGAACACGAACGGACCAGTGCCGACCGGCCTCTGGTTGATGTCCGCTGCCTTGCCTTCCTTGAGGAGCTGGTCGCCATACTCGGCAGACTGGATCGAGGCGAAGCTCATCGCCAGGTTCTGAATGAACGCGGCATCAACGGTGTTCAGCACGAACTTGACGGTGTAGTCGTCGACTTTCTCGATCTTGGCGATGTTCTTGTCCATGCCCATATCGGTGAAGTACGGGAATTCCGTCGGCGCTGCTTTGCGGAACGGCATCTCCGGATTGATCATGCGGTTGAACGTGAACAGCACGTCGTCGGCGTTGAATTCGCGAGTCGGCTTGAAGTACGGGGTAGTGTGGAACTTGACGCCCTTGCGCAGATGAAAGGTGTACGTCAGCACGTCGTCGGAGATGTCCCAACTGGTCGCCAGGCCCGGCTGAACGGCAGTGCCGCCACGCTCGAACTGGGCCAGACGGTTGAACATGGTCTCTGCCGACGCATCGAAATCGGTGCCGGTGGTGTACTGGGCCGGGTCAAAGCCCGCGGGGCTGCCTTCGGAGCAAAACACCAGATTCGATGCTGCGTGAGCGAAAGGTGCACTTGCGAGCAGGGTAGCGCCGACTAGAAACGGAATGACCGCGTGTTTGAGCATGGTGGCCTCAGTTGTTGTCATTTTTTGATTAGAGGGACCGACCTCGTGAGCCGATCCATCCGATACTTATGCAGGGGCCATACCCAAAGCAAGATGCTGACGCCAAAGAAGCCACAAAGAGTGGCACGATCGTACAGGAATGTCGCGAAAGTGTAATTTTCCGGGTATTTGATCGTTTGCGAGGTCGGTTTCGAACCTTTGTTCGCACCATTAAGGCGCAACCGGGTGAGATAAATGCACCCGGTTGGGGCTGTGTTGTTACCTCACTTGCCCAGGCTGACGCCGTAGAAGGGAGTCAGGCCGAAGGGGCTGATCTTGAAGTCCTGCACTTCCTTGCGCATCGGCTGGAACACCTTGGAGTTTGCGATCGGGGTGATTGGCACTTGGGCCTTGAGGATGTGCTGGGCCTGTTGGTACAGCTTGATGCGCTCGTCGCGGTTGGTGGTGAGCTTGGCCTGTTGCACCAGCTTGTCGTACGCCGGATCGCACCACTTGGCGTAGTTGCTGCCCTTCACGGCAGCGCAGCTGTACAGCACGCCCAGCCAGTTGTCCGGGTCACCGTTGTCGCCAGTCCAGCCGTAGATCATCGCGTCATGCTCGCCGGCCTTGGCGCGCTTGATGTACTCGCCCCACTCATAGCTGACGATGTTGGCCTTGATGCCGATCTTGTCCCAGTCAGACTGGATCATCTGCGCCGACATGCGTGCATTCGGGTTGGAGGCGCGCTGAACCGTCATGGCCCACAGATTGATCGTGGTGCCCGGCGCCACACCGGCTTCTTTCAGTAACTGCCTGGCTTTGGTCAGATCGCGGGGAGCGTCCTTGATGGTCGGATCGTAGCTCCACTGGCCCGGCGGCAGAGCGTTTTCGGCCAGTTGCCCGGCGCTCTGGTAAACCGCCTTGATGATGGCCGGTTTGTCGATGGCCATGTCCAGCGCCTGACGCACCTTGAGTTGATCGAGCGGCGCATGAGTCACGTTGTACGCCAGAAAGCCCAGGTTGAAACCGGGCTGGCTGAGCACCTTAAGCTTGGGGTCCTTCTGTACTTCTTCAATGTCCTGCGGGCGCGGGTAGCCGCTGACCTGACATTCACCGGCCTTGAGCTTCTGCAGGCGCACCGCTGCGTCACTGTTGATCGAGAAAATCAGGTTGTCGATTTTCACGTCCTCGGGTTTCCAGTATTCGGTGTTACCGACGTAACGGATCTGCGAGTCCTTCTGGTAACGCTTGAACACGAATGGCCCGGTGCCGATCGGTTTCTGGTTCAGGTCCTGCGCGTTGCCTTCCTTGAGCAGTTGATCGGCGTATTCAGCCGACTGGATCGACGCAAAGCTCATGGCCAGGTTCTGCACGAACGCGGCATCGATGTTGTTCAGCGTGAATTTGACGGTATTGGCGTCGACCTTCTCGACCTGCTTGATGGTGGTGTTGAGGCCCATGTCGGTGAAATACGGCGATTCGGACGGGTAGGCCTTGCGGAACGGGTGGTTCGGGTCCAACAGACGGTTGAAGGTAAACAGCACATCGTCGGCATTGAAGGTGCGGCCCGGCTTGAAATAGTCGGTGGTGTGAAACTTCACGCCCTCACGCAAGTGAAAGGTGTACGTCAGCCCGTCCGCAGAGACGTCCCATTTAGTGGCAAGGCCCGGTTCCACTTCCGTGCCGCCACGCTTGAACTGGGTCAGGCGGTTGAAGACGGTTTCAGCCGAAGCATCGAAGTCGGTGCCGCTGGTGTATTGACTGGGGTCGAATCCCGCCGGGCTTGCTTCCGAGCAGTACACCAGGGTGCTGGCTGCCTGCGCCAGAGGCGCGCAGGCCAGCAGCGCGGTGGTCAGGAGCAGCGGTTTGAAGATGGTTTGTCCCATGAAGGCCTCGCGATGTGCGGCAATAATCGTGCTTGAGTGTCGACAAGCGAATAGACACCGATAGTGCCGCACTTGATCGGAGTCGGACAAATCTTACTTGCCGATAATTTGCCTCTGCTGACCGCTTGCTCGGTAGCGCGCGGCCATACCGGAGGCACGGCTGACCAGCGATGAGAGCAGCCGGGTCGCTAACAGGCGCAGGAGAGAATGGAGCGGGGCGTCTGATCGTGTCCCGGCGGACACGATCAGACGGGCCGGATCAGTCAGGTGCGACGATCAGGCATTCAGGGAATGGCGACTTCGATCACGCCATCGGCCGCGACACTGACCTGGCTGGTGCCAGCCTCGACATCGGGCGTCGGCGCGGCGTCTTCACGTGACGCTTTCATCATCATGACCGGTGCACGCAGGTAAGGCTGCGGATAGCCGGAGGTGTTGAGGTTCAGGTTGATCAGTTTGTAACCAGTGCCGCCCAGCGCTTCGGTGACCAGTTGTGCGCGTGCCTTGAAGGCGGTCACGGCATCCTTGAGCAGGGCGTCTTCACTGGCCTTGCGCGTCGACGGCGAGATCGAGAAGTCCATGCCACCCATTTTCAGATCACCCAGCAGCTCACCGGTGAGTTTGGACAGTGCAGCGAAGTCGGCGCTCTCCAGACGTACTTCGGCGCGCTCACGCCAGCCCGTGATCTTCTGGCCCTTGTCGTCGTAGATTGGATAACTGTTGCGGCTGCCCTGACGAATCTTCACGTCCTTGGCCTGGCGCGCCTGGCCCAGCGCCTTGTTCACCGTCTCGGTGATCTGCGCAGCCAGCTTGGCAGGGTCGCTGTCCTGCGCTTCGGTGTAGAGCGTCACCAGCATCAGGTCGCGCTGCACTTCCTGATGGACTTCGGCACGCAGTGAGATCTGGTTGTAACGGGCTTCTTCGGCCAGGGTCGGCAGGCTGAACAGGGTGGCGGCGGCCAGCGCCAATAACGTGGTGGCAGGGCGAAGGGGGAACATGAGCACTCCTTGTTATCAGACGGCCGCCAACCACTGTCGAACGGCGCAGACTCATGAGACTCTAGCCTTTGATTGTGGTTCCTGCGTAGGCGAGGCGTCGGTTGATGCGGCGCGTTGACGCACTTTTCCAGTTTTGTGTCGTGCTTGGTTATACTCGTCGCGATCCGCCTGGAGCGCTCATCAGGAGAGCTCATGCTCGCCCCCGTTCAAATGCTTTCAGCCACGCGCCAGAACCTGTGGCGCCTGACATTCATCCGCATCCTTGTGCTGGCCGCCCAGGCCGGTTCGGTCGGTATCGCGTGGCTGTTCGACTTTCTGCCGCTGCCGTGGATGCAGTTGTCGATCACCCTGGGGTGTTCGCTGGTGCTGTGCCTGCTGACCGTCATCCGCCTGCGTACTTCGCTGCCGCTGACCGAACTGGAATACGCCTTGCAACTGGCGCTGGACCTGTTGATCCACAGTGCCTTGCTGTATTACTCGGGCGGTTCGACCAATCCCTTCGTTTCCTATTACCTGGTGCCGCTGACCATTGCCGCCGCGACCTTGCCGTGGCGTTATTCGCTGATTCTGTCCGGCTTCGCGCTGGGGCTCTACACCTTCCTCATGGTGCAGTCCTACCCGCTGGAAACCTACCCGATTGCCCGTGAAAACATGCAGATCTATGGCATGTGGTTGAGCTTCGCGCTGGCGGCCGGGGTGATCACCTTCTTTGCTGCGAAGATGGCCGAGGAGTTGCGCCGCCAGGATCAACTGCGCGCCGAGCGCCGCGAGGAAGGTCTGCGTGATCAGCAGCTATTGGCCGTTGCCACGCAGGCCGCTGGTGCCGCTCATGAACTGGGCACGCCGCTGGCGACCATGAGCGTGCTGCTCAAGGAGATGCGTCAGGATCACAGCGATCCAGCCTTGCAGGACGATTTGTCGGTGCTGCAGGAACAGGTCAAACAGTGCAAGCAGACGCTGCAACAGTTGGTGCGCGCCGCCGAGGCCAATCGGCGAATGGCAGTGGAGTATCAGCCCGCAACGCAATGGCTGGACGAGTCGCTCAACCGCTGGCACCTGATGCGCCCCGAGGTGAGTTATCGTTTCCAGAAACTGGGCAAGAACGAAGTGCCCATGCTGGCGCCGCCGCCGGACCTGACCCAGGCGCTGCTCAACCTGCTCAACAACGCCGCCGATGCCTGCCCCGATGGCCTGGAAGTCAATCTGGACTGGGACAATGCGGAAGTCTGTATCAGCATTCGTGACCACGGTGCCGGTGTACCGCTGGCCATCGCCGAGCAGATCGGCAAACCGTTCTTTACTACCAAGGGCAAAGGCTTCGGCCTGGGTCTGTTCCTGAGCAAGGCCAGCGTCACCCGCGCGGGTGGCTCGGTAAAGCTCTACAGTCATGAAGAAGGCGGTACGCTCACCGAGCTGCGACTGCCCCGTGACACGCGAGGAGAAGAAACATGAGTGACGAAGAGATCCAGGTGGAAGGCGAAGAGTTGCCGCACCTGCTGCTGGTCGACGACGACGCGACCTTTACGCGCGTCATGGCCCGCGCCATGAGCCGTCGCGGTTTTCGGGTCAGCACCGCCGGTTCCGCCGAGGAGGGCTTGTTGCTCGCGCAACAGGACATTCCCGAGTATGCCGCGCTGGACCTGAAAATGGACGGCGATTCAGGCCTGGTGCTGCTGCCCAAGCTGCTGGAAATGGACCCGGACATGCGCGTGGTAATCCTCACCGGTTACTCGAGCATCGCCACAGCGGTCGAAGCCATTAAGCGCGGCGCCTGCAATTACCTGTGCAAACCGGCCGACGCCGACGATGTGCTGGCGGCCTTGCTGTCCGAGCACGCCAACCTCGACACGCTGGTGCCGGAAAATCCCATGTCGGTGGATCGCCTGCAGTGGGAGCACATTCAGCGCGTGCTGACCGAGCACGAAGGCAATATTTCGGCGACGGCCCGAGCGTTGGGCATGCACCGCCGGACCTTGCAGCGCAAATTGCAGAAACGCCCCGTGCGGCGTTGATGAAGCTTTTTTCATTGTGACCGTTTAGATGTTTTTTTGCTTCATTGTGGTCAGGCATCGTTCTTTTATAGACAGCGGGCCTGACTCACATGAAACGCAATGCCGAATACTCCATCGTCAACGACACCGTGAACGGGGCGTTCTTTTCCCGGGTCTGGAGGCTGATCACGCCGTACTGGCGCAGTGAAGACAAGACCATGGCCTGGTTGCTGCTGGTCGCCGTGGTGGCTTTGTCACTGTTCAGTGTGCAGATGTCGGTGCTGTTCAACAGCTGGTATCGAGAGTTCTACAACGCGCTGCAAAACAAGGACACCGGCGCGTTCACGCACTTGATTCTGTACTTCAGCGGCCTGGCCGCCATCGCGATCTTTGCCGCGGTGTACCGGCTCTACCTGACCCAGATGCTCAAGATTCGCTGGCGGCGCTGGCTGACCGAGCAGCATTTCGCCCGCTGGCTGGCGCACAAGAATTACTACCACCTGGAGCAGGGCGGTTACACCGACAACCCCGACCAGCGTTTGTCCGAAGACCTCAACGAATTCACTTCCAGCACCTTGAGTCTCGGGCTTGGCCTGATGAGCGCAGTGGTCAGTCTGGTGTCGTTCTCGGTGATTCTGTGGGGCGTGTCGGGCAGCATCGAACTGTTCGGCATCAACATCCCCGGTTACATGTTCTGGGCGGCGATGCTGTACGCAATCGTCGGCAGCCTGCTGACGCACTGGATCGGTCGGCGTCTGATTCCGCTCAACAACCAACAGGAACGCTACGAAGCGGACCTGCGTTATGCACTGGTGCGAGTGCGGGAAAACGCCGAAAGCATCGCGCTGTCCGACGGCGAGCGTAACGAAAACCAGCGTCTGAGTGGCCGGTTCTCGATGATCTGGAACAACGTCCTGACGTCGATGAAGGTGCAGAAGCGCCTGACGTTCTTCACATCGGGTTATGGGCAGATCGCGATTATCTTTCCATTCGTCGTCGCCGCGCCCCGCTACTTCGCGGGCAAGATCGAACTGGGCGATCTGATGCAGATCAACTCGGCGTTTGGCAACGTGCAGGAGAACTTCAGCTGGTTCATCAGTGCGTACGACACGCTGGCGTCCTGGCGCGCCACCAGTGATCGTCTGCTGAGCTTCCGCCAGGCCATGACCGATCATGAGAGCCAGGTGCCAGCCATTGAAATGGTGCACGCCGACAATGCGCTGGACCTGCAGAATCTGGGGCTGACCCTCGCCGGTGGCCGACAATTGCTGCGCAACGCCCAATTGCACATCGAGCCGGGTGAGCGGGTCATGCTCAGCGGTCGTTCGGGCAGTGGCAAAAGCTCCCTGCTCAGGGCGCTCGGCGGCTTATGGCCGCAAGGCGCAGGCAGAATCAGCCTGCCTGCCGGGCAAGCATTGTTTCTGCCGCAGCGGCCTTATCTGCCGATTGGCACGTTACGCGAAGTGCTGAGTTATCCACAGCCGGGCGACAAATACCCGGCCGAATGGTACGTCGAGGCGCTGCAGAAATGCCGTCTTGAAACGCTGGTGCCGCGTCTTGACGAGAGTGACCACTGGCAACGCGTGTTGTCGCCCGGCGAGCAGCAACGGGTAGCCTTCGCACGCGCGTTGTTGCTGGCGCCACGCTGGCTGTATATGGATGAAGCGACTTCAGCTATGGACGAGGAAGACGAGGCGGCGATGCACCACGCCCTTATCGAGCAGATTCCTGGCCTGACGCTCCTGAGCGTGGGACATCGCAGCACGATCAAGCGTTTTCATGGCCGGCATGTGCAGGTCGAGGATGGCCAACTGGTCGAACGCAAGGCCTCCGAGCCCGCCTGACAAGGTCTTCGGATGATAGGGCTCAGCTTTTGAGGTGTGATCATACAACCGCTGAGCTATGATTGACGCTTGTTTAACTGTCCAGAGATCGATGTTGGATATGGAAAATCAAAGCGCTGCGCCCCGCGCCCGTAGAAAACACCGCAGTCTTGCGCAGGAGCTGGTGACTGAACTGTCCGAGCGTATCCGCAGCGGGCAGCTCAAGCGCGGCGATAAACTGCCTACCGAATCGGCAATCATGGAAGAGCAGGGCGTCAGTCGCACCGTGGTGCGCGAAGCGATTTCGCGCCTGCAGGCGTCCGGTCTGGTGGAAACCCGGCACGGGATCGGCACCTTCGTGCTGGACACGCCAAGCCCCAGCGGCTTCCGGATCGATCCGGCGACCATCGTCACCTTGCGCGATGTGCTGGCGATTCTCGAGTTGCGCATCAGCCTGGAGGTCGAGTCCGCCGGGCTGGCCGCGCAGCGCCGTAGTGCCGAAGAGCTGGCTTCCATGCGTGCAGCGCTGGATGCCCTGAACGAAAGCGCCGCCCATGCGACCGATGCCGTGGCGTCCGACTTCCAGTTCCACCTTCAGATCGCGTTGTCGACCGGTAATCGCTACTTCACGGACATCATGACTCACCTGGGCACCAGCATCATTCCGCGTACCCGCCTCAATTCCGCCCGTCTGGCCCACGATGACCAGCAGCATTACATGGACCGGCTCAGCCGCGAGCACGAGGAAATCTACGACGCCATCGCCCGCCAGGATTCCGATGCCGCTCGCGCCGCTATGCGTCTGCACCTGACCAACAGCCGCGAACGCTTGCGCCATGCTCATGAAGAGGCTGAATCGCAGCGGGCCTGATCGCCTGTCGTCAGGTTGTTCCCCGCCCTGCCTGATAATAATGCTCTCTGCCCGCTGTTAAAGTGGGGCAGAGCGTCTCGGGCCGACAGGGCGCTTACCCGAGTCAGGTACGATCAGCGCCCCACGTACGCGCACTCAGCATGAACCGCTCGGTAGTCATCGTATAACTTTCCGCAATTCTCAATCCCACCAAACCCCCGCCCGCCAAGGCCTGTGGCCCCACTCATCGCCCCGTCAGAGAAAAACCCGCAAATCCCTGTTGAGGGAATTTATTTTCAGTTGTACGATGACTTACGACATCGGCGCTGCCCCGGTGATCCATTCACATTTATGTCCCACAGGGTGTTCGAATAATGAATCCACAAGAACTGAAGTCCATCCTCTCTTCCGGTCTGCTGTCCTTCCCGGTTACCGATTTCAATGCCCAGGGCGACTTCCATCGCGCTGGCTACATCAAGCGTCTCGAGTGGCTGGCCCCGTATGGCGCCAGCGCTCTGTTCGCAGCAGGCGGCACAGGTGAGTTCTTCTCGCTGGCAGCCAGCGAATACTCCGAAATCATCAAGACTGCCGTCGATACCTGCGCCACCAGCGTGCCGATCCTTGCAGGCGTGGGCGGTCCGACTCGCCAAGCCATCGAATACGCTCAGGAAGCCGAGCGCCTGGGCGCCAAAGGCCTGCTGTTGCTGCCGCACTACCTGACCGAAGCCAGCCAGGACGGCGTTGCCGCTCACGTTGAAGCGGTCTGCAAGTCGGTCAAGATCGGTGTCGTGGTCTACAACCGTAACGTTTGCCGCCTGACCCCGACTCTGCTGGAAAAACTGGCCGAGCGCTGCCCGAATCTGATCGGCTATAAGGATGGTCTGGGCGATATCGAACTGATGGTTTCGATCCGCCGTCGTCTGGGCGATCGTTTTTCGTACCTGGGTGGTCTGCCGACCGCTGAAGTCTACGCCGCGGCTTACAAGGCATTGGGCGTACCGGTCTATTCGTCGGCAGTGTTCAACTTCGTTCCGAAACTGGCGATGGACTTCTACCACGCCATTGCCCGTGACGATCACGAGGCTGTCGGCAAATACATCGATGACTTCTTCCTGCCTTATCTGGAGATTCGCAACCGCAAGGCGGGCTATGCCGTGAGCATCGTCAAGGCCGGCGCGAAGATCGCAGGCTACGACGCAGGTCCGGTCCGCGCGCCGTTGACCGACCTGACCCCGGAAGAATGCGACATGCTCGCAGCCCTGATGGACAAGCAGGGCCAGCAGTAACACCTCCGAAGACCGAACCGCTGAGCGATCAGCGGTTTTGTCGTTGGAATGCATGACCCGTGCAGGTAGAAGCTGGCGTCGCCGCGACACTTCTAAGGGGCCTGCAGCGCTACACCCAAAAACAGTATTACCCGCGTAAAAAAATAACTAGTGGGAGTTCAACCGATGCAAACGTCCAAGCCGACGCACGTCCGCTATTTGATCCTGTTGATGCTGTTCCTTGTCACCACGATCAACTACGCCGACCGTGCCACCATCGCAATCGCTGGTTCCAGCATCCAGAAAGACCTGGGCATCACTGCCGTCACTCTGGGCTACATTTTCTCTGCATTCGGCTGGGCCTACGTGGCCGGTCAGATCCCCGGAGGCTGGCTGCTCGACCGTTTCGGGTCGAAGAAAGTCTACGCCGCCAGCATTTTCACCTGGTCGCTGTTCACGCTGCTGCAAGGCTATGTCGGCGAATTCGGCATCTCCACCGCCATCGTTGCGCTGTTTATGCTGCGTTTTCTGGTGGGCCTGGCCGAAGCGCCTTCGTTTCCCGGCAACGCCCGCATTGTAGCGGCTTGGTTCCCGACCGCGGAGCGCGGCACGGCCTCGGCGATCTTCAACTCCGCGCAGTACTTCGCGACTGTGCTGTTCGCACCGTTGATGGGCTGGATCGTCTACACCTACGGCTGGCAGCATGTGTTCATCGTGATGGGCTCGATCGGCATTCTGTTCTCGGCGATCTGGATGAAGATCATCTACGGTCCGCGCAATCACCCGATGATCAACGAGGCCGAGTTCAACCACATCGCCAGTAATGGCGGCCTGGTCGATCTGGATCAGGACAAGGGTAAAGGCAAGGACAAGGTCGCCAACAGCGGTCCGAAGTGGGACTACATCAAGCAGTTGCTGACCAACCGCATGATGCTGGGTATCTACCTGAGCCAGTACTGCATCAACGGCATCACCTACTTCTTCCTGACCTGGTTCCCGGTGTACCTGGTTCAGGAGCGCGGCATGACCATCCTCAAGGCCGGTATCATCGCGTCCTTGCCAGCCATCTGCGGCTTCATCGGCGGGGTGTTGGGCGGGATCATTTCCGACTACCTGCTGCGCAAAGGCCATTCGCTGACCTTCGCCCGCAAAGCACCGATCATCGGCGGCCTGCTGCTGTCGACCACCATCGTGACCTGCAACTACGTCGACATTGAGTGGATGGTCGTAGGCTTCATGGCACTGGCGTTCTTCGGCAAAGGCGTGGGCGCACTGGGCTGGGCCGTCATGTCCGACGTTTCGCCCAAGCAGATCGCCGGTCTGAGCGGCGGGCTGTTCAACACCTTCGGTAACATTGCATCGATCACCACCCCTATCGTGATCGGCTACATCATCAGCAGCACCGGCTCGTTCAAATGGGCGCTGGTGTTCGTCGGCGCCAACGCGCTGCTGGCGGTGATCAGTTACATTTTCATCGTGGGTGAAATCAAGCGTGTGGAATTGATAGAGCCGCCTGTAAAGGGGCCATTGCCGACCGATCCGGCCAGCAACCTTTCCGAAGCAAAATCCTGAGGAAACCGTGATGAACCTGATTCAACATGCCGATTCGCCACGTTACATCCGGCTTCATCCGCTGGATAACGTGGTCGTCGTGGTCAACGACCAGGGTGTGCCGGCCGGAACCGAATTCGATAACGGCCTGGTGACTGTCGATAACGTACCGCAGAGCCACAAGGTCAGCACCGTTGACCTGGCCGAGGGCGACGCCGTGATTCGTTACGGCCACACCATCGGCTACGCCCTGCAACCGATTCCACGTGGCAGTTGGGTCAGGGAAGACCAGTTGCGCATGCCGTCAGCGCCCGCGCTCGACAGCCTGCCGATGTCCGATGCCGTGCCTGAAAAGGGCGAGCCGCTGGACGGCTATACCTTCGAAGGCTATCGCAACGCCGATGGCACCGTCGGCACCCGCAACATTCTGGGCATCACTACCACCGTGCAGTGCGTAACCGGCGTACTCGACTTCGCCGTCAAGCGCATCCGCGACGAGCTGCTGCCCAAATACCCGAACGTCGATGATGTGGTGGCGCTGACCCACAGCTACGGCTGTGGCGTGGCGATCACTGCCACCGACGCATACATTCCGATTCGCACCGTGCGCAACCTGGCGCGCAACCCCAATCTGGGTGGCGAGGCGCTGGTGATCAGCCTGGGCTGTGAAAAGCTGCAGGCCGGTCAAGTGATGCACGAGGGCGACAGCTCGGTCGATCTGAGCGAGCCATGGCTGTACAAACTTCAGGATTCGAGCCACGGCTTCAATGAAATGATCGAGCAGATCATGGAACTGGCCGAGGTCCGCCTGAAGAAGCTGGATTTGCGCCGTCGCGAGACCGTTCCGGCGTCCGAGTTGATTCTGGGCATGCAGTGCGGCGGCAGCGATGCGTTTTCCGGCATCACGGCCAACCCGGCGCTGGGGTACGCCTCGGACCTGCTGCTGCGTGCGGGTGCAACGGTGATGTTTTCCGAAGTGACCGAAGTGCGTGATGCCATTTATTTACTGACATCGCGTGCCCAGGATCAGGACGTCGCGCAAGCGCTGGTCCGCGAGATGGACTGGTACGACCGTTATCTGGCCAAAGGCGAGGCGGATCGTAGCGCCAACACCACGCCGGGCAATAAGAAGGGCGGGCTGTCGAACATTGTCGAGAAGTCCCTCGGGTCGATCGTCAAGTCCGGCAGCAGCGCCATCAACGGCGTGCTTGGCCCTGGCGAACGGGTCAACGGCAAAGGGCTGATTTTCTGCGCCACACCGGCCAGCGACTTCGTGTGCGGCACGCTGCAACTGGCGGCCGGGATGAACCTGCATGTGTTCACCACCGGACGTGGAACGCCGTATGGTTTGGCGATGGCGCCGGTGGTGAAGGTCTCGACCCGTACCGAACTGGCCCAGCGCTGGCCGGACCTGATTGATATCGATGCGGGGCGCATCGCTACTGGACGCGCCAGTATTGAGGACCTGGGCTGGGAGCTGTTCCACTACTACCTGGATGTGGCCAGCGGCAAGAAAAAGACCTGGACCGAGCACTATCGCCTGCACAACGACATCACCCTGTTCAACCCGGCACCGATCACCTGACAGCACCGCTCTACAGGTTGTGCTCCAGCCAGTGGGTGCGAACAGTGGGAGCGGACTTGTCCGCGAAAAGATTTGCCCAACGCGTCCATCAGCAGCGCCTGACGCCTGGCTTTCGTGGACAAGTCCACTCCTACAGGTTTGTGCCCGGCAGTGGGTGCAGATCAGGCTGTGGGAGCGGACTTGTCCGCGAACGGATCAGGTTTCCGGCACTTCGCCCAGTACGGTACGGACGTAGTCCGGCGTCAGGACGTTGTACCAAAGCAGCAGCGTTGAAACCAGAATCGTCACGAACACCAGCACGCCGACGGTCCACACCGCCGCCGCGTAGAGCGGTGCGTTGCCTTCTGGCTGGCGCAGGAAGGTGCCGATACCGCTGATCAGCAGCAATGTGGCATGAATCGCCGCCAGGCCCAGCACCGGAATCATCAGCCAGCGGCTCGGGTACAGACCTGCAAGGCCTGCGATGAAAAACGGCGTGATGGTGTAGGTGGCAAAGCCGATGCACTGGTTGAGCGTCGGTCGCGTGCTGGAGGTGCGTGACAGCCAGTGAACGAACGTACCCATCAGCGCCGTGCCGATCAGAATCGCGACGTAGAGCAGGGCGCATAGCTGCAGCGCGCTTTTGGTGCTTAGCCAGACACGGTCTTCCAGCGTCATGTTCCAGCCCACCTGCGTGGTGCCAATGTAAAGACAGACCACTGGAATCAGCCCTAACAGTACCAGATGGGGCACGTACTGACGCGGGCTGTGGTCTTCCTCTTCGCGTATGTCTCGCCACGCATGCCTGGGGCGGGTGAACAGTTTGACGATAAATACGTTCATGGCACTTCCCTCCGAGAGTGAACGGGACTGCAGGTCCTTGCGAGTCCCTTTCGGATTGAATAGCCCATGGCGCAATGGTTTCGCCAGACTGGACCGGCGGTGGCTGGACGTCTGGAAAAAAGCCGATTTTTCCTACTTCTCTGAACTTTAGGACGCTCTCAAGCCTCTTCTACTGTAAGGGTGGCCGGTTCGGCTGCCTTCGTTGAATGTGCAGGAGATTTCAAATGCCTTGGATGTCGGAAAATCATTTGTGGCTGTTCGCGGCGATCACGGCGTTAATCGTGATTTCGGATATATGGGCCGTGATGCGCGTTCGTAAAAGCGTCACAGAGTCCAGCAACAAGCTGATGTGGATCATCGTCATCGTGGCCGTACCGATTCTCGGTGTACTGGCATTGGTGCTTGCCGGTCCGCGCCATGTCGATACGTCCGCCAAGCCTGAGCAGCAAAGCACCAAATACTGACACCACTCACGAGTACTTTGCCGAGTGGTGAGGGTAATTGACCAGTCGGGCGCCAATGACCATTTCGCTGATCCAGTTGGTCAGCATCGAGCTGTAAACGCTCTGACTGATGTCACTGCTCAGCGCATGGTCGGCGCCGTCCACCAGCCGGTAGGTCAGTGAGTGCGCCAGCTCGAAGGCACCGCGATAACTCATCAGCGTGGCATGTGGTACATAGTCGTCGCGCTCTGATTCGATCAACAGCACGTCTCCCCTGAACTCCTTGCAGGCCGCCAGCGCACGATTGTCCGCCGCCGTGACGGCCGAGCGGCGATAGTGGGCCAGCCTGTCGCGATCCAGTTCCTGTTTGGGCATATCCCAGTCGGCATCCCAATACAGGGCGGGTACTCGCAACGCCATCCATTTTACCGTGCGCATCGCACTCAGGATGGTCGCCAGATAGCCGCCGTAACTGGTGCCAATCACGGCGATGGCCTCCGGATCCACCGAGGGATGGCTGACAAGGCGATCGTAGGCGGCCAGCAGGTCTTCCAGGCTGTGTTCGCGTGAGACCTTGCCGCGCAGGCCTTCGGTACGCTCATGGCCACGCAGATCGAAGGTCAGACACACACAGCCCAACCCCGTTATGTTCTTGGCCCGCGCCAGGTCGCGTTGCTGACTGCCGCCCCAGCCGTGGACGAACAGGATGCCGGGAAACTTCTCGCACGGCGTAACGATCGATCCGGAGATGGACTGGCTATTGACCTGAATCTCGATGGTTTCACTGCGAACGCTCATAAGGCTCAACCTGAATGAATTTGGTGATGAAGCCGACTTGAGGGTCATCGCCCTCGTAAAGCACTTGAGCATCGGCCGGCAGCGTTGTCTGGCCATAGATCTCGTGGCTGGAAACCTCGGCCTGATACCTGGCCGGGTCGGCATCGAACAGCAGCAGCGCCTCGATTTCCGCAGGACTGGCCCCGCCAATCCGCCACGACTGCTCCAGCACGCCCGAGCGTTGCCGGCCCTGCGCGTTGCGGCCCTGAGCGATGTCATAGTTGCGTCGCGACGCGATGAAGCCCGGAAAACAAGCGAACGCGGCGTTCTCGTAGGCCAGCGCCTGCTGCACGGCACATCGGACGGCGTCGTCCAGCGGCAGGCCAAGCAGTGTCTGATAATCGCCGCGCACGATATGCAGGCGCGAGCCGCCATAAACAGTTTCGCCCTGATTGTCCCGAGTCAGATCCTGAGTGCCGTAATAGCTGGCCGTGAGCCCTGCCACCTGAACCTGGCCCACGCTGAGGGTCACCACGTCGTGCAGGTTTTCTTCCAGCACAAGGCCATACTCCCGAACCTCATTCTCGTCTTGAAGGGCAATGGCCGCGCTCAACTCTGTCTCCGATGTCACCACCGCCTGGCCGCGTCCCGCTGTTGCCAACACAGGCTTTAGACGCAGCGGGCCGTCAGCAAGCATCTGTTTGCCGACAGCCAGCGCATCCTGTGCGTCGAATACCGAAAATCCGCCGAGCACGGCGTTTTGTGCCTGACGATGAAAATCATCGGACCAGCCTGGCGGTCGGTATATCGCGTTGTCGGGCAGCGGATGCGACAGGGCTTTGGTGGACATGAATGGCGCTGCGATGACCCCGCCAAACAGATCATCGGTCGATCGAATGTCGGGATAGGTGCAGGCGTCCCGGTCGATCAGCGTGTCGGACGGCACGAAGTACAACCCCGGCCCTTGGTGGATGGCGCTGTCGTAAAGCCCGACGAATTCTGCACCGAGCAGACCCGCGAGCTTTTGCGCCAACGCTTGATGAACCACGACCTCGTGTGTCGAAAGCTTCCGGTGCGTAGGTAGCAGAACGACTTCGGTCTTGCCTGTTCTCGTCCCGATCATGAGCAACTCCTGTTGGCAGCAGATCGCGGTGATGGACTCACGAAGCCTTTTTCAGCGCCGTGATCAGTTCCTGCTTGCTCATGGTCGAGCGTCCTGAGATGTTCAAACCACGCGCGCGCTGCAGCAAATCCACTTTGGTCTGTGATTCCAGCGGCTGGTCGTTGCGGGGCTCGCCACGCTTGGTGGCGACGGCGCGTCTGGCCGAATCTTTGCGGGCTGCCGTCTTACTGGACGCCGGCGTCTTGCTGCCCGATCCGCCTTTGCGATCGCCGCCACCGGACTGTTTATTCACTGTGGCCCAGGCTCTGGCTTCTGCCTCACCCTTGGAAACGCCTTTGTCTTCGTAGCCCTGTTCGATGTGCTCGGCTTTGCGTTTTTGCTTGTCGGTGTAGTTGTCTTTATTCGAGTTCGCGGCAGGCATGGCTCATATCCTCTCGGTCCTGAATGACATTCGGGCCGGAAACGGCCCATGAAATTAGGAAGGATTCACAGGCGCGGGAGTTCAGCGAAAAAGGATGAGCGGCATGCTGGCAAAAAACTGAAACTCTGCAATTCTTCTGCAATGACGAGGTGTTTACATGCTCGCCATCCACACCCGATTAAGGAGAGAGCGCATGTCGATCATTACCAAATGGGCGTTGCAGGCTGTTGTGCTGTTTTTGCTGGGATGGATGGCGACGGTGGTCGCGCACTGGAGCAGCGCGGTCGTCAGCGGGACGGGCAGTGATCGTCTTGCGGAGCTGAGCAGTGGTGCACTGAGTAACCCGGCTGCGCTTGCGAGCAAGGATTCAGGGCAGGCTCGCAGCGACGTCGAGTGACGCTTCCCAACTGAGACAGCGCGGCATGTCGGGGCTTTTTCACAGGCAAAAAAATGGCCCACAACAGGGTGGGCCAAATGGGATTCATCAAAGGAGTGGGTTCAATTTACCCAGACCGAGGTGAAGAAGATGTGAAATGAATGTCACGGAAACGAGAACGTTTTTCAGTGTTCGTTCAGACCGGATCATGAAAAACGCCGCTGGCAGGGCAGCGGCGTTTTGGGTGTTGCCGATATCGGTTTTCGCGGGGGATTGCGGCTCAGCGGGCCATGGCGCGGGAACGTGTTTCGGGCGCTGCACGCTCAGGCATGGCGTTCAATGTCGAAAGCGGCAGAGAATGAGGGGCATCGATTCTGGATTTCATGCGATCTGCAAATTCTTTGGCTTCCTGCCAGCTCCGGCACGTCACCGGGTAATCGTCCAGCTTCACGACCCAGTGGGCCCCGTAAACACCTTCTTCAATTCGGATAAGCATTGTTGGCATCTCCAGTCAGCAAGGATGAGTCTGTGCCGAGCACCGGCGCGAAAGCAGACCGGCGAAATCCTGCGCCGAAAACCTTCGTTGGGCTACAAAAAAATGCAAATCCCGACCAATGTGCCTGCACGGCACAACGTGCTGCCCGGCAGGCCGTTCGACACGTGTTTTCAGGGCCGAGACTGACTCATGCATGTGACAGATTGAGGTGGGCTGGAATCAGAACGCCAGTTTGAAGCCGATCATCCCCAGCATGATCGCCAGAAACGGGCGCAACAGGTCGTCGGAGACACGCCCGGCCATATGGCTGCCGAGGTAAATGCCAGGCAACGAGCCCATCAGCAGCCAGCCGAGCAATTCCCAATTCATGTTGCCCATGCTCGCGTGGCCCAGCCCTGCCACCAGTGTGAGTGGCACCGCGTGAGCGATTTCCGTGCCCACCAGTCGGCGGGTCGGCAACAGCGGATACAGAATGAACAGCGCCACCGTGCCCAGTGCGCCAGCTCCGATGGAGGTCAGCGCGACCATGGTGCCGAGAATCAGGCCCGTCACCACGGTGAGTACCGTCAGGCTGCTGCCGGAGAAAAACGAATGCCCGTCGCCGCGACCATGGGCGAAGGCCATCAGCTTTTTCTTGAACAGCACCGCCAGCGCCGTCAACAGCAGCACGAAGCCCAACGCTTGCTTGATGATGGCGTTCAACGCGTCGGGTGCGGTGTGCAGGGTGCTCAGGAACCACAGCGTCAGCAGCACCGCGGGCACGCTGCCCAGGGTCAGCAGACCGGTGATTTTCCAGTCGATGTTGTCGTTTTTTCTGTGAACCAGCACGCCGCCGGATTTGGTGATCGCCGCGTACAGCAGGTCAGTGCCCACAGCCGTTGCCGGATTGATACCGAACCACAGCAGGATAGGCGTCATTAAAGAACCACCGCCGACACCGGTCATGCCCACGATGAAGCCGACCACCAGACCTGCAACCACAAACCCCAAACCACCCGCGTCCATATCCAACCCTGTCAAGCAAACGTATCAGGCAAAAAGTGGCGGGCAGCATAGCGGCTTATGTTATGAGTGGTTATGAAGATGTGTTCTAAGGTTATAACCGTTTGTCCCGTGAGGCGGCCGCAAGGGAGGCTTCTTCGACACTCTGCAGGCGATGCGTGGGGCTGAGCCAGCTCACCAGCGCCTCGGCTTCGATGGGCTTGGCGATCAGGTAACCCTGACCTTCATCGCAACCCCATTGCTTGACCAGTCTGCGGATATCGTCTGTTTCGATACCTTCCGCTACCACGCAATAGCCGAGCTTCTTCGCCAGACCGATCAGCGCTTTCACCAGACGCTGATCGGTTTCGTCCGACGCCAGATTGCGAATCAACGACTGGTCGAGCTTGACGGTGGTCGCTGGCAACTGGCGCAAATAGTTCCAGTTGCTATAGCCAGTGCCGAAATCGTCAATGGCCACGTCCATGCCCATTTCACGCATGCGCTCCAGCTGGCTGCGCACTTCAGCCGGGTTCTGCATCAGCGCGCTTTCGGTGAACTCGAGTTCGAAGCGGGTCGGGTGAATGTCGTGCTCGCTCAACAGACGGATCATCGTGTCCGTAAAGGCCGGGCCGGTCAGGTCTTCAGGAGTGACATTGATCGCGATGCGGAAATCGAAACCTTCACGCTGCCACCGGGCGGCCTGTTCGATGGCCGTCCTCAGCACCCAAAGGCTCAATGGGCGCATGAGAGCGGTCTTTTCCGCCAATGGCACGAATTCGGCCGGACCGATCGGCCCCATGGTCGGGTGATTCCAGCGCAGCAAGGCTTCCACGGACGTGCAGTGGCCCGAGGTCAGGTCGATACGCGGCTGATAGACCAGACGCAACTGATCGTCCGCGTGCACGGCATTGGTCAGCGAGCTGAGCAGCTTGAACGCACGTTGCTGGGCCGCGTCGGAATGAGGTTCGTACATGGCCCAGCCGACGTTGCGGTCGCGAGCGTTGTCAGCAGCACTGATGACCAGGCGCATCCAGTCCTGCTCGGTGTTGGTGTCGTTATCCAGCGCGACTACGCCAAGACCGACCTGCATCTGCACCGGAATGCCCCGGCACTCGACCGGTGTTTCGAAGTCTCTGAGGATAGCGCGAAACATGTGTTCATTCGCTGCATCGCCCGGCAACAAAAAACCAAAACGCGTCGGGCTGACTTTATACAGCGAGCAGTCGGACGGCAGCAGACGCTGCAGGCGCTTTTTAATCGCCATCACCATGTCCTGCGAAAAACTGTAGCCCAGCGCCTTGACGATATCGTTGAGGAATTCCGGGGTTATCATGTCCACGGCAACCAGTCGATGCTGCTGCTTCGACGCCAGTGCCTGGGTGATGTCTTCCTGCAGACGCGAGCGGTTATACAGGCCGGTGGGCTGATCGATGAAGCAGCTCAGCCTCAGACCCACGATGCGCTTCATCACCAGCGAGGCGAAGCGTTTGAGCATCGACGCTTGCTTGTCGCTCATCGGTTCGCGTGGCTGGGTGTCGATCACACACAGACTGCCCAGTGCGATGCCGTCGTCCGTGATCAGCGGCGCGCCAGCGTAATACCGAATACCGGGATGTCCGGTGACCAGATTATTGCCCATAAATCGCTCGTCGCGGGTGGCATCGATCACCTCGAACGGTTCGTCAGCCAAGATCGTATAGGCGCAAAACGATACATCGCGAGGGGTTTCCTGAGCCTGCAGACCCACTCTGGCGCGGAACCACTGGCGATGCTCATCCACGATGGAGATCAGCGCGATAGGGGCATCGAAGAACTCGGCGGCCATCGCCACGATTTCATCGAAGACATCGTCCGCCGTGTTTTCGAGCACGCACAGCTCCGCTATACGCAACAGGCGTTGCGATTCGTTGAGCGGGAGGGGGGCGCAAGCGTTCATGGGTATCTCGAGGGGCGGTATTTGAATGATGACTATATGACATCACAAAGTTCAGTTTATTAGCCCGCTATTTTTATCTATCGCCTCCCGTCGCCTGTCAAATCGCTGAAAAGGCCGTGCCAGATGCTTCCAATTGAGCGCAGGACCCTTTGAAATCGGGACGTTCAGCGCTTCTTGAACGAGATTGAACGATTTTTGCCATTCGTCGTCCCGCCTCCAGATTCCCGGATCGACCGTGCCGGATCCGTTCTCCAATCTGGACGAGCGCAATAAAGCGGTCGGCCGATAACGGAGGACACAACAATGGCTAGCACTGGGGAAAACAATCCCGGCAACTTCGCCAATGACCCGGAACGGGCATCCGAAGCAGGCAAGAAGGGCGGTCAGGCATCAGGCGGCAATTTTGCCAACGACCCTGAGCGTGCGTCAGAAGCAGGTAAAAAGGGTGGCCAGGCATCCGGTGGAAATTTCGCCAATGATCCTGAACGCGCATCCGAAGCGGGACGTAAAGGCGGTCAGGCTTCAGGTGGTCAGCGCGCAGACAGTGCCGAGCAAGGTTCTGACGAAGACGAGCAATAAGGCTACGCTTGAGGGCGTTAATGCCTGAATCACTAAGGGTGATCGAACCCTGATCGACTGCAGCCAGCGTAACCCGTCGCAGTCCGTATTTTTACGTTGGCTTGCCGGGTTGAAGAGAGATCCCGATGCACTGCCACATCCGCACCGCGAGCCTGGACGGGCATGCGGTGCGTTCAGTGTTCGTCGATCCAGTCTGGCATGGGCGCGGTGTCGGGCGTCACTTGATGAGCCGGATCGAGCGCGCGGCGAGGGAAAGCGGGGTCAGTGCACTGGTCGTGCCGTCGTCGCTGACGGCACAGGGTTTTTACATCACTCTGGGATTCATCACCGTGCGCGAACAACTGGACGGCGATGAACGGACACTGATCATGGAGCGGGCGCTCACGCCGTAGTCCGCTCTGGGTGCGATTCGCCCATTTGAGCCTGCAATTGCGTCAGTTGCTGATGGGCATAGAGCGAGTTGGCGATCAGCGTGCAGAACACCTTGAGGGTGTCGAGCAGTTGCTCGTCATCGAGCTTTTTCGGGAGCAGATCCAGGCCACACAGCGTGCCGAAAAAATCCCCGGTGGGAAAAATGATGGGCAGCGAAAAATAGCTCTGAAAGCTGAACATTTTGGGAATGAAGTGATCGGCATACACGGGATCTGTAGCGACTTCATTGATCACGATAGGACGATGATTCAGTCTCAATTCGTTGCAGAACGTGTTTTCCAGTTTGAGTTCGTGGCCGGCTTCCAGTCCGAAATTGATCTCGTCATACACCGCACATGCCGTCCAGCTGGCGTCGGTCACTTTGGCGATTGCGGCAAACCTGAGCCCGGTGAGTCGCGTCACCAGCCTCAGCAAGCTTGAGGTGGTTTCGATTTCACTGATGACGGCCAGTTCTGCGGAAGTCAATGTGGTGTTCAATTGCGTTGCCCCGACCTGATCGTTGAGAAGCCGGCATGGCATCCGACACGCTTCGAGCTGTCATCAACCTGTAGCCGTTGGTGATCCTGCCATACCTGACCGAGGCTTACATGAAATATTCCTGGAATATTACGCAACGGCGTAATACTGACGGGGCGCTGACGCCAATAAGTTAGTTGCGCGGTTATTGCACTAACAAAATCGCCGACCGAAAAAGTCGGCATTTTTTTGCGCGGCCGATCAGGTAACGACGCGACTCAAGGCCCCAGGCGACATGGTTTTCCGTGTGCTCGTCACGCATCGAGATTGCCGGGAGATCCATGCTGGGCAATGGGCCATTAGTACACCTGTACTATGGCTGGCGTTTTTTCGCGCTGATACTCTCGCCGATCAGCCATTGAATCGGGCAGGACAGCGCGTCTGTCGTGCACGTCAGGGCTGGAGCCGTACCAGGATTGATGTTCCCGGACGCCATGTGTCACCGGGCGTATACCCACGGTCAGGTCAGCAGTATTGAATGTTCACCCGCCGCGAGTATCGGGAATCATGCAGAAAATCACATTGGGTTTTACCGTGGCCGTTGCGTCCACGCAGCTTTTTGCGGGCGGCTTTGCGCTCAATGAGCAGAGCGTCAGCAATGCAGGTACGGCGTTTGCCGGACGCGCTTCGGCTGCCGAAGATGCCAGCACCGTCTATGGCAATCCGGCAGGCATGGCGCGTCTGGACGGGCAACAGATCACCGGCGGTGTGTCCTTCATCGACGCCTCCACCGACATCAGTCGTGCAAGCGGTCGGTCCAGTGGCACGAACAAGGGTGACATGGTGCCGTTCAAAGCCGTGCCGTCCGGTTTTTACACCTACAAGATGGACGAGCACTGGGCGTTCGGAATGGGGGTTTATGCCCCGTTTGGCCTGGCTACCGATTACGAGTCGGGCTTCCAGGGGCGCGCGTTTGCCAGCAGAAGCGACGCCAGGGTCATCACGTTGCAGCCGACGGTCAGCTACGCCTTCAACGATCGCCTGTCCATCGGTTTGGGACCGACCATCAACCGGTTTGCGGGCACGCTGGAATCCGACCTGACGCTGAACCCGGCGATTGCCGACACCAATGTAAAGGTGAAAGGTGACGATGTCGCGCTGGGTTTCAATGTCGGCCTGCTCGCCACGCTTACCGATACGACCCGTGCCGGCGTGGCGTATCACTCTCGGGTCCGCTACGACCTCGATTGCCACACGCAGGTGGCCACGGGTGCCGGAACACCGCCTCAGCTCCTCACCAGCAATCGTTATGACTGTTCATTGCAGATAGACACGCCAGAATCTCTCGACCTGTCGGTGACGCAAGACCTGACCGATGCCTGGAAGCTCTATGCCGGGGCGACCTGGACCCGCTGGAGTCGCATGAAGGACCTGAGCTTCAGCACCGAAAGCATCAGTCCGGCGGTCGGTGGCGTGCTGGCTTCGTCGTTGTCGAACGCCGTCGCCGGGGGATTGGACTGGCATGACACCTGGGCTCATGCGCTAGGCACTTCCTATCAATTGAACGAGCAATGGATCCTGCGTGCCGGCGTTCGCCTGGACCAGTCGCCCACCAGCAATACCAATCGCTCGCCTCGCACGCCGACGGGGGATCGCACGATTGTCAGCGTCGGGGCCGGTTATGACGTGAGTAAGGAGTTGACCATCGATCTTGCGTACTCCTGGCTTAAAGAAGAAAGCGTGAACGTCAGTCGCTCGAATGCATTGGCCAGCTACAGCGCCCGTTATGAAAACAGTGCGAGCTATTTTGGCGTGGGCGCCAGTTACCGATTCTGACGCTCCCCACCACAGGGCCTAGTACATGTGTACTATCGCCGTATCAAGTACCGTGCTCTTAAACTGATCGGGTTGCGAGCATCGCCTGGCAACCAGACCGCTTGTTGCAAATGAACGGTGGGGACTTTCAGGTCTTTCCATTGCAGCGCTCATTTATCTGAAAAACATGAAGTTTCAGATCGCGTGCCTGTTCTTTTTCTGCAAGCCCCTGCCATTGCGCGCCTGATCGTTATCAAGGGTAAAGATGAACATGTCATTCAACAGTGTCAACCATGTGCGTAGGGGTTTTATGCTGTGCCTGTTAGTGGGTACATTGAGTGGTTGTGCAGGCTCCAATGATCTTCTGGGCTCGCTCAACGACTCGCTCAATGGCGGGGCTAAAAAGTATGAGTTGAATTACCTCAAGCAAAACCTTATTCCGGGGAAGACCACCAAGGAGCAGGTCAGGCAGCTTTTTGGTGAACCTTATTCGGAATCGCTGGATGTTGTCAGCGGCAGCAACGACTCGAATTGGGAGTACCGCAAGAGCGAAGAGGGGCTGTCGAAGTACACTGATCTGGCACACAAGTATGTGTCCACTGAAACCAGTCTGAAAATGTACTCCTTATCGGCACAAACCTCGAGAGGGCAGGACGTTTTGTCGGATGCCGCCAACGTTGCGGGCGTCAGAAAAGGCGCCAGCAAAGTTCAGGGTTCGACGCTGTATATCTACTTCAAGAACGATGTGATTGATTATTACCGCCTGCAATGACATGACAGTTTTACTGAATCATCACCGTGGATCAGCTTCTGACCGGCTCTGCCGTCGCGTCGACCTTGAAACTGAGCAGCAATGAGCGAAGCTCGGCAGGCCTGACCGGTTTTGCAAGCACCGGAATTTCAGGATCGTTCAAGGTCTGGCGCACATGCTGGAGTTCATGCCCGGTGATTACGATGGCCGGAATGCGTCGGCCTTGCAGCCTGCTGAGGTAAGCGATGCAGTCGGCGCCCGATGCGGTGCGGTCCAGATCGAAGTCGGTCACCACAAGATCGCAATCAACGTGTGCGTCCGGAATCCGGGTAGAGGTCTGGACTTCGCAGCCCCACTTGCGCAGTAGCATCGCGGTGGCCTGCAACACGCTGTGATTGTCCTCGATCAGCATGACTCGCAGGCCGCCCAGCAGGCGCGTGTTCCAGTCGATTGCCTGAATCGGCGCCACGCGGCTGGCAGCGACGACCGGCAGTCCGGCAATGGTCACGGCGGTCCCGCGTTCCGGGGTCGAGCGGATGGAAACCCGCAGACTCATGAGCCGGGCGATGCGGCTGACGATGCTAAGGCCGAGCCCGACGCCTTCGATGTCCCGGTCGCGCTTCTCGCGCACCCGATAGAACTCGTTGCACAGATGTGGCAGGTGCTCGGCGGAAATACCGCGTCCCTGGTCGTAGACGCCGATATCAAGTTTACCCTTGCGACGTCGGCAGCCGATCAATACCGGTTTGCCGGGCGCGTACTTGAAGGTGTTGGAAATGAGGTTCTGCAGTAACGTACTGAGCAACACCGGGTCGGTGCGCACGTGATGATTGCCGCTGCGGACCCGAATATCCACGCCAGCCCAACTGGCGGCCTCGCTGTTCTGGCTCGCCAGGCCTTTGAGCAGCGCATCCAGATCGACTGTTTCCAGGCGCGGTGTCACCTCGCCCCGGTTCAGGGTGTAAATGTCCAGCAGTGAGCGGAACAGTTGTTCAACGGAGCCCAGGGCTCGGTCGATGTTGTCCACCAGACGCCGTTCGTTGTCGCCCAGGCTGGCGTCGCGCAGGCAGGCGGTGAACAGGCTGATGGAATGAATGGGCTGTCGCAGGTCATGACTGGCCTGAGCCAGAAAGCGCGACTTGGCCTGGTTGGCTGCCTCGGTTTCTTTCAGTGCCAGATGCAGTCGGCCGAGCAGGAAGTAGACGAACAGCGGCAGTACCAGCATGGTTAGAATCATCAGCACCGCAACCGCGTGGTGCTCGCGCAGGAAGGGCGTGAGGGCAATGATGATCAGCAACGAAATCATCGAGAATCCGGTTGCCAGCAACAGATAATTGCGCCCGTAGCGCATGCCGTAACCCACCGTCATGCTCAGCATTACCGAATACACCGGAAGCAGCCCCTCGCCCCCAACCGTGATCGTGACGATGCCCGCCATATTGTCCGTGACCAGCGCGAACAGTCGTCGTCTGCCGGAGGCGCCGGGACGCTGTGCAATGCGTATCACCAGACCCACCGTCACCACGCCGAACGCCAGGCAATAACCCAGAATGATGAACATGCGTTCTTCGGATATTTCATCCAGCGCGTAGGTAATAAGCGTGTAACAGGTTGATGTGGCAATGACTGCAAGGCGTAACAGCGCCTGAGTCATTTCCAGGTCAATGCGTTTGGGCAATAGCGACATGGCAATTACTTGCTGGAAAGACTTGAAAATTGCGCCGCCGCGGCAGAACGCGTTGAAACGCCCAGCGTCTTGAGCAGACTGGAAACATGGATGCGCACCGTGAAGGGCGAGATGCCCAACGCCTTGGCTATTTCCTTGTTGGTCTTGCCGGACGCAACAAGACCAAGCACTTCTTTCTGGCGGCACGTCAGATGGCCGAGCGTCGCCAACTCTGCATCACCCAGAATCGAACCTTCGGGTTTGTACTTGACCACGACATCACCATTGCGAATGGCAATAAAGGCTTCGGCAATTTCCTGAGGATCGATGTTCTTGCCGATGAAACCATCGGCGCCATGGGACATGACTTCTGAAATGGTATCCAGATCATCGACCATGGACACCACGATGATCGAGGTGCGCCTGAACTCATTGCGAAGTTCGGCAATCGTCTGAACGGAAGTAAGGCCCGGAAAACGAAGGTCCAGTACCAAGGTATCGACTTCGTCACCCGATCGCGCCAGCTCGAGAACTTCATCGAGATTGCCGGCCTGTTCGATGACCGCCTCTGGCACCAGGCGTTCAACAGTACGCAGCATCCCTTCACGAAATAACGGATGATCGTCAGCCACGATAATTCTGCAAGGCATACCGCATACGTCCACTACTTTGAGTAGTGCGCATCATACCTGATACCGCATGACTGTATCGTAGATGATACAAGTCATATGCAGACTTTAATTAACAAGTGATGGCAATTTGTTATTGTTTTTTGCACGCTTATAGTGCAACTAGTGATATGGCCCGGCCTTTATAGAATAAGTGACCTGTGAAACCTGTACGTTCGGTGCGAACACGTGCTGTGGGTCGACCGTTGTCTGGTGACGCGAGCATTGGACTGCCTGATGACGAGCGCACCGTTAACATCAGTATTCACAGTGCGCTCGCGTTTCCTCAGCGTCCGGACTCACGTCCTGAATCGCAACACCAGATCATTCATATTCACGGCGAGGCGGGACAGTTCGTTGCTGGCAATCAGCGTCTGGCGTGTGCCTTCGCTGCTTTGCACGGCCAGGTCTCGAATGCTGATCAGGCTGCGGTCGACGTCACGGGCAACGTGCGCCTGTTGTTCCGAGGCGGTGGCGATCTGCAGGTTGCGCTCGTTGATTTCGAGCACCGAGTCGGTGATCTGTCGCAGCGACTGGCCTGCGTCTTCGGCGGTCTGGCGTGTGCTGTGCACTTCCTGCGTGCTCTTTTGCATCGAGTCTACCGTGGCGGAGGAACCTGCCTGAATCGCGGAAATCATCTGCTCGATTTCCTGAGTGGAGGTCTGCGTGCGGTGTGCCAGGGCACGAACTTCATCAGCCACCACGGCAAAGCCACGTCCTTGCTCGCCAGCACGCGCCGCTTCAATGGCGGCGTTCAGCGCCAGCAGATTGGTCTGCTCGGCAATTGCCCGGATGACGCTGAGCACTTTGCTGATGTCCTGTGCCTGACTGGCGAGCGCCGTGACCTGTGCGGACGAACCCTCGACCAGGCGAGTCAGGCCCTGCATGGCGGTCAGCGTTTCAGCGACCCGCTTGTTGCCCAGGTCGGCGGCGACGCTGGAGTTTTGGGCAGCCTGCGAGGTTGAGGTCGCGTTGCGTGCGACTTCTTCAACCGCGGCACTCATCTGGTTCACGGCGGTGGCGGCCTGTTCGATTTCACTGTTCTGTTGTTGCAGGGTACGGTCGGCGCTTTCGGTGATGGAGGTCATTTCGACCGCTGCGGTGCTCAGTTGCGTCGAGGCGCCGGATATCTGTTGAATGGTATCGCGCAGGTTTTTCGACATCAGGTTCAAGGCGTTCATCAGGCGCGAGGCTTCGTCCTCGCCGGTCACCTCGAGTTGCCGGGTCAGATCGCCCGCGGCAATGTCTTCAGCCAGTTTCAGAGAAGAGCCAATCGGGTCGACGATACTGCGCGTCAGGGCGATGGCCAGAAATACCGTCAATATCGAGGCGACGATAACGACGGCAATCAGCACTTTGACGCTGTGGTCATAAACCGCCGTTGCATCGTCACCCGAGTGCTTGGCTTCTTTGGCATTCTGTTCCCGCAGAGCAGTCAGTTTTTCCTGATAGACAGTGGCTCGTTGTGCTTGCTCAGTGTTGGCAAACGCAAGCGCTTGTTCATGATTTGAGGTGTCCAGTGCAATGACCTGTTTTACGCCATCGATATAGTTCGCCATTTTGGCGCCTGCCTCATTGAAGTTAAGCCGGTCCTGGTCACCGGAAATCAGGTTCTTGCGATAAAAGTCACTGCTCGACTGCAATGCGCTGACCGCCTCGTTGGTCTTGGCGACTGCGGCCTGATGGACTGTCGGCTCACTGTTGGCCAGCATCCGGATGCTTTCCAGGCGCGCATGCAGCAGGGCGACCTGGATGTCGTCGATCACCTGAATGCTGGGAAGCGAATTCATTGCGATATTTTGTTCGGAGGCACGCAGGTTGCCCATCTGAACGTAGGAAAAGACACCCAGCCCGACCAGCAGGACGGTGATGATGCCAAAGCAGAGCGACGCCCTGCGGGAAATATTGAGTGACCTGAGATTCATGTTTGCCTCCGGCGGCAAAGTGTTCAGGAGGGGCAAGAACTCCCATCCAATGAACAGTTTTTCTGCCGAAGAAGGCCGGGCTTTAATGTCTGAATAATGAAAGTTTCTTCACTTTTTATATACACCGTTCAGCGAGTTATTCAGTATTTTAATGGCGTAAGAACTCGCTGATCCGCTGGGATGGGCGTCCTGTCAGGTCTCGATACGTTTTATCTATAATCGCGTATTTAGGGTTACGGGAAGTTATAGGCTGTTACCTGATCGGTTTTTTCATCCAGAAAGTTCGCCACCACGCCCATGCAGGCCATGCGCTCTTCCACATGGGGCATGTGGCTGGATTCCTCGAAAATCGACCAACTGATGTCCGGCACATTGTCGATATAGGGCTTCACCACCAGCGGCGTAGCCTCGTCGTACCGCCCGGAGATCAGCAGCGTCGGCACCTTGATCCGGTGCAGGCGTTCGACAATGGTCCAGTCCTTCATCGTGCCGATCACATGAAACTCGGTCGGGCCATTCATGGCGTGGTACACGGTCGGATCGGCATCGATCTGGTCGAACGTACGTTTCACCTCTTCCGGCCATGGGATCACACGGCATACGTGGCGGTTATAGAAGAGGCGAGAGGCTTCTACATACTCTTGCGCCTGCAGGGTGCCGGCCTCTTCATGGCGCAGCAGTGTTTTCTGAACGGCTTCCGGCAGTTCCCGGCGCAGGCGGTTGGCTTCGCTGACCCAGGTGTGCATGTCGGCCGGGGAGTTGGCGATGATCAGCGCCTTCAGCCCCTTCGGTTGAAGAACGGCATGTTCGGAGGCCAGCATGCCACCCCAGGACTGGCCGAGCAGGGCGTATTTGTTGGCGATATCCAGATGCAACAGCAGATTGTCCAATTCTTTCAGGAACAGTTCGACTGTCCAGAAATCGGCTTTTTCATCTGGCAGATGGGTCGACTTTCCGTTGCCCAGCTGATCGTAGTGAATAACGGCACGACCGGTATTGGCGATGTCCTTGAACGCATCCACGTAATCATGGGTGCAGCCAGGGCCGCCGTGCAGAATGACCAGCGGCGTGTGAGGACCGTACAGATCGCCTGTAACGCGATACCAGGTCTGGTAGGGACCAAAGGGTGCGTAACCTTCCTGGATCGTGATCTCTGACATGCTGTCGGTCTCTCGTTATGGATCGCGACACCATAGCGCCACTTTTCGGCGGCGATAACTGGAAGAAATGATAGGTTTTGCCGGTTTTTCGGGTCAGCTGTCGAGTAATCGGTAGTGCACGGCGCGTACCACGGCCTGCACACGGTTCTTCGCGCCGAGCTTCTGCATGGCGGAATTGAGGTGCAGTGTCACGGTGGCAACGGAGCGGTTGAGGTGCTGGGCGATTTCCTTGGCGGTCAGGCCTTCGGCGGACCAGCGCAGACATTCACGTTCGCGGCGAGTGAGTTTGATTGCCGTGCATGAATGCATGGCCTTGTCGAACAACGGGTAGGCCACTTCCTGAAAGGCATGGGCAAGCAGACCGAACTCGGCCAGGCTGTGCCGGGCGTCTTCCAGCGTCGCGTCGCTGCTGTCCGAGCAGATGCCGGTCAGCGTCGCAAAGCCGCCCTTGGGCATATGAATGGGTACGGTAACGCCGCAGGTCATGTGGAATTCGTGCAGATAGCGCACTACGGGTGTGTGCAGGTCCTTGATCATCGTGCGCAACACCGTTTCAGCCTTGGGCTGATAAGACCACACGAAAGGCGAGACGCTGTTCACCGCCAGTTGCTGAACCGGGTCGATCTGGTAATAGCCTTTACTGCACCACAGTGTGTGCCAGTCTTCGGGGGCGTTGCGCAACGTCAGCAACGAAGGGGTGATCAGTGCACCATCATGGGACACGGGCACGGGACTATAGTCGTAAACCACCGAGTCGAAGCCGAGTCCTGAAGCGAGCATCCATGCGCAATCCATCTGCTGGTCCAGCGTGGCCGCAGACTGTAGGCGTGTATTGAAATCCGACAACCTCACGTGCATAGCATGACTTCCTTTGTCATTCGAACGAGCAAGGGTCAACTATAGCAATGATCCAAGCAAGGACGGTGCCACGGCCCGGTTTGCAGACGGATTGCACGGCAAAACCTATAAGAATTGCTAGCTGTCCAGTCGCTATACACCGCGTTAGGGTTCGGGTCATGACCGAGCGTCCGGATTGGGAACTATGATGTTATGTGAAACCGGGCCTGAAGAGTGCAGCCGCGTTGAAGTCTGCGATCATGAAATGCAGCGTTGTCCGCAGTGTCCGGATGCGCCGTGCTTTGCTCAACAACCTCGGGGCATGTGATGAATCTGGGTCGTTATCGCTTCATTCTCCAGCGTCCGTTGCAACTGCTGCCTGTGTTGTTCGGTATCAGTCTGGTGACCTTCATTCTGGTGCGTTCGATACCCGGCGACCCGGCGCGCATCCTGCTGGGCGCGCGCAGCACGCCGGAAGGCCTGGCCAGCATTCGTGCGCAGTTCGGGCTCGATCAGCCGATGTGGATGCAATACCTGTATTTCATGAAAAACCTTGCTCAGGGCGACATGGGCAAGTCGCTGTTGTACCGGATCGATGTGCTGAAACTGATCGGTACACGCCTGGAGCCCACGCTGTTCCTGGTGCTGGGCAGCGTTTTGCTGGCGCTGTTGATCGCAGTTCCGCTGGCCGCGGTTGCCGCCCGCAACAAAGGCAGTTGGGGCGATAACCTGATTCGGGTGTTCACCACCACCGGGCTGGGCATGCCGGCCTTCTGGCTGGGCATCATGATGATCCTGCTGTTCAGCGTGAAGCTGGGCTGGTTTCCGGTGTCAGGCTACGGCAACGACTGGCTGGACAAGCTGCATCACATGGTGCTGCCGTGCCTGACCATCGCGCTGGCGTTGTCGGCGGTGCTGGTGCGCAATCTGCGCGCCAGCATGTTGATGGAGCTACAGGCCGACCATGTCACGGCAGCCCGAGCCAGAGGCGTGAGCGAGGGCGCGTTGTTCCGGCGACACGTGTTGCCCAACTCGCTGGTGCCATCGATCAACCTGCTGGCGGTGAATATCGGCTGGCTGATCAGTGGCACCGTGGTCATCGAAAGCCTGTTCGCCATTCCCGGTATCGGCCAGTTGCTGGTGCGCGGCATCTTCAGTCGCGACTACATGGTGGTGCAGGGCGTCGCGATGGTGCTGGCCTGCGCGACCGTCACGGTGAACTTCCTGGCGGACGTTGCCACGGTGGCCATCGACCCACGGATAAACATCAAATGACCATTGCCCAGGCCCACGCCCCCGCTCATTGGCGCTCGCGACTGCGTCTACGCCTGCGCAATGGACGCCTGGCCATGCTGCTCGGCGGTTCGTTGCTGGGTCTGTGGCTGCTGCTGGCGATTTTCGCGCCGTGGCTGGCGCCATACGACCCGATCTGGCAGAACACTGAGTTACGCCTGATGGGGCCGCATCTGACGCACCCGTTCGGCACTGACAATTTTGGTCGCGACATCCTGTCCCGGGTCATCTGGGCCGCTCGCGTCGACCTGCAGATCTGCGTACTCGGCGTGGTGTTCCCGTTCCTGATCGGCACCTTCGTCGGCGCGCTGTCCGGCTACATCGGCGGGCGCTTCGACGACCTCTGCATGCGGGTGATCGACATTGTCCTGGCGTTCCCGTTTCTGGTGCTGATGCTGGCCATCATCGCGATTCTTGGTCCCGGTCTGACCAGTTTCTACATCGCCATGGCGCTGGTGGGCTGGGTGTCCTACGCGCGCCTGATCCGCTCGCAGATCCTGGTGCTCAAGGAAAGCGACTTCGCACTGGCGGCCAAAAGCCTGGGCTTCGGTCACCTGCGGATTCTGTTTCGCCATCTACTGCCCAACGCGCTGTTCGGCTCTATCGTGTTTTCGATGTCCGACGCGGTGCTGGTGCTGCTCAGCGGCGCTTCGGTCAGCTATCTGGGGCTGGGCGTGCAACCGCCGCTGGCCGAGTGGGGCACGATGGTCGCCGAAGGTCAGGCGTTTCTGACTTCCGCCTGGTGGATCTGCCTGTTTCCAGGCCTGGCCATCGTCACCCTCGCCATGGGTTTCAGCCTGTTGGCCGATGGCGTGGCTGAAACGCTGGGAGAACGCCGATGAGCGCACCGATATTGAAGGTCAACGACATGAGCGTGGTGGCCAGCAGCCGTGGCCGCGAGGTGACGCTGGTCGACCGGCTGTCGTTCGATCTGCATCAGGGCGAGATACTCGGTCTGGTCGGCGAGAGCGGTTCGGGCAAGACCATGGCCTGCCGGGCGCTGATGCAACTGATGCCGTCGCCGGACCTGCACGTACGCGGCGGTTCGGTGCTGCTCAATGACATCGACCTGCTTACGCTCGACGCCGCAGGCATGCGCGCAGTACGCGGGCGGCGTATCGGCATGATCTTCCAGAATCCCAGCAGTCACCTCGATCCGCTGATGCGTATCGGCGAGCAAATTGCCGAAGGGTTTCGCTTGCACCAAGGGGCCTCCAGGCGCGAGGCGCGTGCGCAATCCATTGACCTGCTGCGCCAGGTCGGGATCCCCGATCCCGCCTCCAGAGTGGACAACTATCCGCATGAGTTTTCCGGCGGGATGCGCCAACGCGCCATGATCGCCGTTGCGCTGGGCTGCGGTCCGCAGGTGCTGATCGCCGATGAGCCGACCACCGCGCTGGATGTCACCGTTCAGGCGCAGATCCTGCGTCTGCTGCTGGACCTGCGCGACCGTCATGGCCTGTCGCTGATCATGATCACCCACGACCTGGGCGTGGTCGCGCAAACCTGTGATTCCATCGCTGTCATGTACGCCGGTCGCCTGTGCGAGCACGGCGGCAAGCGCGAAGTGCTCGCACAGGCGCGGCATCCTTACACGCGTGGCCTCATCGACTGTCAACCTGCGAGCAGCGCGGGCACGGCATTATTGCGCACGATCCCCGGTCAGCCGCCGTTGCTGGACGCCCTGCCGCAAGGCTGCCGGTTCCATGCCCGCTGTCCCCAGGCGGCAGAGGGCTGCGCGGAGCGTCTGCCGTTGATGCGTGCGATGGGCCAGGGGCATGCGGCCGCCTGTCATTACCCCTTGTCGATGACTCGGGCCGACGCGCAGGAGGTGTTCTCATGAGTGGCTCGCCGCTGTTGAGTGTCAACGACCTGGTGGTACGTTTTCCGGCGTCCGGAAGCGGCTTTCTGGGCATGCACAAGCAATGGGTACAGGCCGTCAATGGCGTGTCGCTGACCATCGGGGCTGGCGAAACGCTGGGCCTGGTCGGTGAGTCAGGCAGCGGTAAAAGCACGCTGGGGCGCGCCATTCTGCGTCTCAACGACGTGACGTCCGGGCAGATCGTGTTCGACGATGTCGATGTGGCGCAGGGCAGCGGCATTCATCTGCAGCGGCTGCGCAGCGAGACGGCGATGATCTTTCAGGACCCGTTTTCGTCGCTCAATCCGCGCATGACCATCGGAGCGACGCTGGCCGAGGTGCTGCGCGTACAACGCAAAGTTGCCCCGCAGGCTATTGCCGCTCGGGTCATTGAGCTGCTGGACATGGTCGGTCTGCGTCCGGAGTTCGCCGAGCGCAAGCCCGGCGCCCTGAGCGGCGGGCAATGTCAGCGGGTCGGTATCGCCCGCGCCCTGGCCATCGAGCCGCGACTGATCATCGCCGATGAGTGCGTGGCGGCGCTGGACGTTTCGATTCAGGGCCAGATCATCAACCTGCTGCTGGAACTGCGTGAGCGCATGAATCTGGCTATCCTGTTCATCGCTCACGACCTGGCCATCGTGCGGCGGCTGTGTGATCGGGTGGCCGTGATGTACCTGGGCAGAATCGTCGAAGAAGGACCGGTCGAATCGGTGTTTTGCAGCCCGCGTCATCCGTACACCGCAGCCCTGATCCAGGCCATTCCGGAGATCGACCCGGATCGTCCGCTACCCGGCGAGCCGCTGCAGGGCGAGCCGCCCAGCCCGCTGCATCTTCCGGACGGCTGCGCCTTTCATCCGCGCTGCCGCTTTGCCAGGCCCACCTGCTCAAGCGTAGCGCCGGCCACGCGTCACGTGGACCGCCAACGCTACGACTGTGTGCTCGAAGACCCCGTGTTCTGACCCTTCCATCACTATCCTTTCTCGATACCAACAAGGAGTTTCCGTATATGAAAGCACGACCTGTGAAGTTGCTGACCGTCGCCATGCTGGCGGCCTGTTCTCTGGCTGCGGGGGTTGCGGAAGCGGCTGGCGTGCTGACCATCGGTCGCCGCGAAGACGGCACCACGTTCGACCCGATCAAGAGCGCGCAGAACATTGATAACTGGGTGTTCTCCAACGTCTATGACGTGCTGATCCGGGTCGATAACAAGGGCACGAAACTGGTGCCGGGGCTGGCGGAAAGCTGGACGATTTCGCCGGACGGGCTGACCTACACCTTGAAGATGCGCCCGTCGAAATTCTCCGACGGCTCCGAGCTGACCGCAAGCGATGCGGTGTTCAGTCTGCTGCGCATTCGTGATGACAAAGGCTCGCTGTGGAGCGACTCCTACAAAATCATCGACACCGCCGTTGCGAGCGATCCGCACACGCTGGTGATCACCCTGAAACACCCGTCGGCCGCGTTCCTCTCGCAACTGGCGTTGCCCAATGTGTCGATCCTGTCTGAAAAGGCCATGAAAAGCCTGGGCGAAGAGGCGTATGCCGAAAAGCCGGTCGGCTCCGGTGCATTTACTGTCAAGGAATGGCGTCGCGGCGACCGGGTGATTCTGGAGAAGAACCCCAACTTCTGGGAAGCCTCCACGGTCAGCCTGGATGGCGTTGAGTGGATCTCCGTGCCGGACGACAACACACGTATGCTCAAGGTGCAGGCCGGCGAACTGGACGCTGCGATCTACGTGCCGTTTTCCCGCGTTGAGAACCTCAAGAAAGACACCAGTCTGACCGTCCACCTCGATCCGTCCACCCGTGAGGATCACCTGCTGATCAACCACGAGCACGGTGCACTGGCGAAAGTGGAAGTGCGTCAGGCGCTGGACATGGCCATCGATAAGAAATCCCTCGTCGAAGCTGCGACTTTCGGGCTCGGCACCGTCGCTAATTCCTACATTCCAAAAGGGGCGCTGTACCACTACGCCGATAACCTGCAACGCCCGTACGACCCGGAAAAAGCCAAAAAAATGCTGGCCGACGCAGGCGCTTCCGGCCTGAAGCTCAACTACGTGGTCAACGCCGGCAACGAAGTCGACGAACAGATCGCCGTGATGCTGCAACAGCAACTGGCCAAGGTCGGCGTCACCACTACCTTGCAGAAAGTCGACCCGAGTCAGAGCTGGGACATGCTGATTGCCGGTGACTACGACATCTCCGTGATGTACTGGACCAACGACATTCTCGACCCGGATCAGAAGACCACGTTCGTGCTCGGCCATGACACCAACATGAACTACATGACGCGTTACAAAAACGACAAGGTCAAGGAACTGGTCGCTGCCGCGCGCGTGGAAATGGACCCGAAAAAACGCGAGCAGATGTACATCGATCTGCAGAAAATGGCCAAGGCCGACGTGAACTGGATCGACTTGTACTACAGCCCGTACATCAGTGTGTCGCGCAAGAACATCGAGCACTTCGGCCAGAACCCGCTGGGCCGTTTCACGCTGGAAGAGACGGTCAAACGCTGACCTGAAAGATGAACGATCCCACGCCCCGACGCCGCGCGTGGGATCGCCCGACACCCTGAACGTGCCGATGCCCTGCGTCAGACATCGCGCGGCTTTCTACATGACGCGTGGGAGCCCGGCTTGCTGGCGAGGAGGGCGGTACATCCAGTGGAGAGGCTGCATTTCCAGGTAGCATTTTCAGCGCGATCAGCCTTGGCGATCGATGGCACCACCCGCCAGCTCACGCTTTATGTTGACGCCGCGCATCGCTGAGCATCGAGATTGTCAACTTGCGAACTTCCAGCTTGCTGATCTCGACATGAGAGCGCAGCAGCAACAGTGCTTCATCACGCTTGCGGGCGTGGAGGGCGTTGAGGATGGCGGCGTGTTCGAGGTAGGTGTGTTCGATGCGTGCGCTCTTGAAGAAGTCCAGACGCCTGACAATGCGGATGCGCTCGGTCACTTCATGGTGCACACGGGCCATTTCCTGATTGCCTGATGCGGCCACCAGTTGGGTATGAAACTGTTCGTCCAGGTCGGCGACCACTTGCATGTCGGTGTGCCACTGGCTTTTATCCACCAGCCAGTGCCCGCGCAACACGCTGAGTTCGGGGTGAACCTCGGCGGACGCGCAGATGCGTTCAACCGCCGCGCACTCCAGCACGATACGCAAATCATAGAGCTGGTCGATCTGGGTGAAGTCCAGCGGCCTGACCGACCAGCCCCGGCGAAACTCCACGTCCAGATAACCTTCACGCTGCAGGCGATAAAGCGCGTCGCGAACCGGTGTGCGTGACACCTGATAACGGTCGGCCAGCTGGTTTTCGGTGAAGCGGTCGTAGGGCAGCAGGTAGAAATCAAAGATTTCCTGCTTCAGCCGACGGTACACGTCCTCAGCCAGTGCATTGGTGGAATGCGGTGCGTTCACGGCATTCACTCCAGGCTGCTCAGGTCGATGCTGACGTGCGCGGCGACGACCCTCCAGGCGCCCTCGAAGCGAACCCAGGTCTGCATCTGTCGGCCAAGGCGCTCGGTTACGCCATCGCGAAACTCGGTGCTGACGGTGGCAAAATCCTCGCCGAATGTACTCACCACCGTGCGTACCAATTGCCGTCCGGGCCCCACCGGCTGGCAGTGACGTCGATAGCGGGCAATGGCATCGGCACCGTGCAGGTTCTCTGCAACGCCGTAACGTACGGTGTGTTCCGAATTCCAGAAATAGTCATCCAGCGTGGTCAACTCATTGGCCAGCAAGGCGCGTTCGTAATCGACGAACGCGTCGGTGACGGCGGCCACTACATGGGGCAGGTTGATATCCATCAGTGTGTATTCCTTTTCTGTAGTGCCTGCTCCAGGGCGGACAGCGGCGCGATCCGACCGACAATGCCGCCTTGGGCGGTGATCATGTCGAGCGTCGCTTGCTTGAAGGCGGGAAAGTAACTCTCGGTGGCGTCTTCGATCAACAGGCAGCGATAACCACGGTCGTTGGCCTCGCGCATGCTGGTCTGCACGCACACTTCGGTGGTCACGCCCGCGAAGATCAGATGGGTGATGCCTGCTGCGCTCAGGTGGCCGTGCAGACCGGTCGAAAAGAACATCCCCTTGCCGGGTTTGTCGACGACCCACTCGCCGCGAATCGGCGCCAGTGCGTCGATGATCTGGTTGCCCGGTTCGCCCCGCACCAGAATCCGGCCCATCGGCCCGCTATCGCCAATGCGCAGACCCGGCAGGCCATGTTCGAGCTTGGCGGGCGGGCAATCCGAGAGGTCATCAAGGTGAGACTCCCGGGTGTGAATCACGGTCATGCCCTGAGCACGCGCCAGGGCCAGCAGCCGTTGCACGGTGGGCACGATGGCCTGTAGCGGCAGCACGTCGTTGCCCAGTGCCGCGCCGAACCCGCCGGGTTCGAGAAAGTCGCGCTGCATGTCGATGATCACCAGCGCGGTTCTGGCCGGTTCGAAGGCGAAGCGTTCTGGATTGGCCTGCACGTCGATCATGCCGACTCCTTTTGCGGATGCTCAGCGCCGGCCATGTGTCGGCCCAATTCAGTACGGTTTGCATCGCGTGCCGACGTTTCGAATACCAGCTCGCCGTCATGGATCACCGTGATGCGGTCTGCCAGGGCCAGCAGCTCGTCCAGGTCTTCGCTCAGCAACAGCACGGCCGCGCCACTGTTTCGGGCATCGATCAGGCGTTGATGGATCAGCGCCACGGACGAGAAATCCAGACCGAACACTGGGTTGGCAACGATCAGCACGGCGATGTCCGAAGTCAGCTCACGGGCCAGCACTGCACGTTGCACGTTGCCGCCGGACAGCGTGCCGATTGGGCGGTCGGGATCGTTGGGCGTGACCTGAAAACGTTCGATCAGCGTGCGTGCCTGAGTGGCGACAGCGCGGCGGTCGATGCGCCAGCCCTGACGACACAGAGGCGGACGGTCAAAATTACGCAGGGCCAGATTGTCAGCGACGCTCAGTCCGCCGATGCAGGCATTGCGCAGTGGCTCTTCCGGCAGACTGAATACGCGTAGACGCTGCATCTGCTCGCGGCTGGCGTGATAAGGCTGCCCATCGATCAGGACTTGCCCGCCACTGAAAGGACGCTGCCCCAGCAGGGCTTCGGTCAGTTCGCGCTGGCCGTTGCCGGAGATCCCCGCGATACCGAGGATCTCACCGGGACGCACCGCCAGACTCAACTGCCGGACTGCCAGCGTACCCTTGTCACCCGGAACATCCAGCGCCTTTACCTGCAACTGTGGCGAATCCTCGGGCACGGGCGGGCGATCATGGCTCACATGGGTGGCCTGGGCGTGGCCCATCATCCAGGTGGCCATTTCCTGAGTCGACGTATCAGCGACCGCGCTGCTCGCCACCCAACGTCCCTTGCGCAATACCGTCAAGTCGTCGGCGTAGGTGCTGACCTCGCGAAACTTGTGGGTGATCATCAGCACCGTCAGTTCGCCGCGATGCGCCATCTGCTGCATCAGGCCCAGCACTTCATCAGCCTCCTGAGGCGTGAGCACCGAAGTCGGTTCGTCGAGAATCACCAGCCGACGTTCCAGATACAGCTGTTTGAGAATCTCCAGCTTCTGCTTTTCACCGGCCGCCAGACTGCTGACCGGCCGCTGGATATCGAGGCGAAACGGCATGCGGGCCATGAATGCGTCAAGGCGATCATGCTCGGCCACCCAATCGATGCGCCACGGCAGGTCGCCTCGCGACAGCACCAGGTTCTCAGCCACGCTCAGACCCGGCGCGACGGTGAAGTGCTGATACACCATGCCGATCTGCAACTGATGGGAATCACGCGGGTTGCGAATGTCGTGTTCGCGGTTATTGACCAGGATGCTGCCCGACTGCAACGGGCCATAGCCGATGATGCCTTTGACCAGCGTGCTCTTGCCGGCACCGTTCTCGCCCAGCAGCGCGTGGACCGTTCCGGCTCGGACCTTGAACGACACGTCGTCCAGTGCGCGGAAGGCGCCGAAGCTTTTACTGGCACCGATGGTTTCCAGGCTCAGGGCACGCATGTTCAAGCTCCCAGCACATCGTGGAGCAGCGACGAATGCCCGACCGCGCCGAACACACCGCCCTGCATTTTGATCATGCTCAACGCAGCGGCATGGTTGGCCGCATCGGTCGCGCCGCAGCAGTCTTCGAGCAGGATGCACTCGAAGCCGCGATCATTGGCGTCGCGCATCGTAGTATGCACGCAGACGTCGGTGGTGATGCCGGTGAGGATCAGGTTTTCAATGCCTCGGGTGCGCAGCACCAGTTCCAGATCGGTGGCGTAGAAAGAGCCCTTGCCGGGCTTGTCGATGATGATTTCGCCGGGCAGCGGTGCGAGTTCTTCGATCAGTTCCCAGCCGGGCTCGCCGCGCACCAGAATCTTGCCACAAGGGCCCGGATCGCCAATCCCCGCGCCAATGCGCTGCGAGCGCCAGCGCTTGTTGGCGGGCAGGTCGCTGAGGTCCGGGCGATGGCCTTCGCGGGTATGAATGATGGTGAAGCCCAGCGGGCGCATCAGCGCGAGCAGCGCCTTGATCGGTTCGATGGGCGCGCGCGTCAGAGCCAGGTCGTAGCCCATGCTGTCCACGTAACCGCCAACGCCGCAGAAGTCGGTCTGCATGTCGATCACGATCAAGGCGGTGTTGTGCGCGTTGAACTTGCCGTTCCACGGCCACGGATAGGGTTCGCAAGCCAGGTAGCGTTCGCTCATGGGTCATTTCTTCCAGGTGGTCGGGGTGGGCTTGAAGTCGCGCTCGGGTGCCGCGAAGCCGCAGGCGCTGCCGTCGGTGTGCACCACCTCGGCTTCCCATGGCAGGCGATAGCGCCCGGCGGCCAGATCGTGCATGTAAGTGTAGGGGCTGTCCTGAGCGCCACCTTTGACGGCGACGTAACCGCGATGGCCGAACTGATAGATGTTGTTCTCCACGCCCCAGTTGAGGCGTGCTTCGCGGACCAGATCCGGGCGCAGTTCGCAGCAGACGATCTCATCGGCGCGCCCGCCGCCTTCGGCCATCACTGTGCCGTCGAAGTCGACGAACATGGCTTCGCCCATTGAATCGAAGGTGCCATCGGAGCCGCACATGCAGACGCTGGCGGTCTGCATCAGGTTGGTGAAGGCATTGCTCTGATTGGTGATCTTCCACGAATGACGAATCGGCGCGGTATAGCCTGCGGTGCGCAGCATGATGTCCGCGCCTTTGTAAGCGCACTCTCGGGCCATTTCCGGAAACATGCCGTCGTGACAGATGATCAGCGCCAGCGTGCTGCCACGCGGCCCTTTACACACCGGGATGCCCAGATCGCCAGGCTCCCAGGGCTCGACGGGCACCCATGGGTGCAGCTTGCGGTAGTACAACTGAATCTCACCCAGGTCATCGACGATCAGCCCGCTGTTGAACGGGTTGCCGTGAGGGTTGGCTTCCATGATCGAGAAGCAGCCCCAGATCTGGTGATCCCGACACGCCTGGCGCAGCGCTGCGACTTCCGGGCCGTCCAGGCTGCACATGATCTCCGGCGCAGTGCTCATTGACAGGCCGTGCAGCGAGTATTCGGGAAACACGATCAGGTCCATGCCGGGGTTGCTGCGTCTGGCTTTGGCGACCATCGACACCACATTCTGCGTTTGCGCCCACAACGCCTCGCGGGTATGCGGATCGGGCAGAGCCAGTTGCGCCAGACCGATCACCACGCCATTGGGCGACTTGTTCAAACCACCAAGACCACTGGCCATGTCATGCCTCCTTTAACAATGAGTTCATCGGGTCATGCTCAATTCACCGGGCGCGCCGTTCAGCGTGCGGCCGCGTCGACAGGTTGCGTACATCACGCCAAGGGTCAAGGCGTAGGGTGCGGCGGCGAACAGGTAATAACCGCTGCTGATGCCCACTGCCTGTAACGCCGGGCCAATCGCCCCCGCCGCGCCAAACAGCAGCGATGCCCACAGGCACGCGAGCGGCCGCCAGCGGGCGAAAATCACCAGCGCGACGGCCATCAGGCCCTGTCCGCTGGACAAGCCTTCGTTCCAACTGCCGGGGTAATACAGCGACAGGTACGCACCGCCGACACCGGCCAGCGCGCCACCGATGGCCGTGGCAACGATGCGCACCTTGATGGGCCGATAGCCCAGCGCCTGTGCGGTTTCGGCATGGTCACCCACCAGCCGCACCATCAGGCCCCAGCGCGTACTGCACAGACCCCAATGCAGCGCAAAGGCCAGTGCGACGCCGATGAAAAACAGCACGTTGATGTTCAGGGCCGAGCGCAGACGTTCTTCATCGCTCCACGCACCCAGCGCCAGTGAAGGCAGCATCGGCGCCTGCGGTTGAATGAACGGTTTGCCAAGAAAGAACGCCAGGCCGGTGCCGAGCAGGATCAGCGCAATACCAAACGCGATGTCGTTGACCCGAGGCAGCGAGCAAGCGATGCCGTGCAACAGGCCCAGCATCAGGCCGACTCCGGCTGCCGCGCCAACGCCCAGCCAGGCAGAACCCGTCAGGCACGCAGCGGCGTATCCGGACATCGCCCCGGCGACCAGAATGCCTTCCAGTCCCAGGTTGATGCGGCCGCTTTTTTCGGTCAGGCATTCGCCCAGACTGACGAACAGGAACGGCGTACCGACGCGGATCGATCCGGCCAGCAACGCCAGCAAAAAAGTGCTCAGGTCGAGATCAGCCACGTTGCAGCGCTCCGTTTTCGAGGGTGCCCGGTGCTTGCGCGAGCCTGATTTTCCATGCCGAGAGACGCCCGCTCAGCGCTTCCCAGAGCAGCAGGTTGGTGAACAGCAGCCCTTCCAGAATCAGCGTGGTCGCGTCCGGCAAGCCGAGACGGCGCTGCAACAGGCCGCCGCTGGCCTCAAGACCACCCAGCAGAATCGCGCAGACGATGATCGCCAACGGATGATGGCGAGCAGCGAAGGCCACGAGGATGCCGCTGGTGCCATACCCCGCGATCAGCGCCACGTTGGCGCTGCCTTGCACGGCAGTGACTTCGAACATACCCGCCAGCCCGGCCGCTGCGCCTCCGAGCAGACAGCTCAGCAGAATCAGCCGGTCCACCGGCAAGCCGATCATCAGTGCCGTACGCACATTGCCGCCGACCACCGCGAGGGCAAAACCCTTGACGCTGTGACGCACCAGTACATAGGCCAGCAAACAGGCAACCACACCCGCCACCAACCCCCAATGCACTTCGAAGCTGTCACTGATGGTGCCGACCAGATAGGCATCGTCCAGCGGCGGCGTGGACGGTTTATTGAGGCTGGCCGGATCGCGTAGCGGCCCTTCGACCATCTGCCTGAACAGCGCCAGCGCGATGTACGACAGCAACAGGCTGCTGATGGTCTCGTTGACGCCCCGGTGCTGGCGCATCCAGCCGCTCAGGCCGATCCACAGCGCACCCGTCAGCATGGCGACGATGCCCATGCAGCCGAGCATTAGCCAGGGCGCCACGGGTGGCAGCCAGAGCGGCGTGACCGCAGCGGCCAGACCGCCGAGCACCAGCGCGCCTTCGCCCCCGATGATGATCAGCCCGGCGCGCGCCGGGAGTGCCACGCACAGCGCGGTCAGCATCAACGGTGCGGCACGTTGCAAGGTGTTTTCCAGTGCGAACCACGAGCCGAACGCGCCTTCGCCGACCAAGTGCAAGGCCTGCCAGGCGGGCTTACCCTGAACGGCGAGAAACAGCAGAAACAGCGCGCACGAGGACAGCACTGCCAATAGCGTCGGCAGGCCGGGCAGCAGCGCGCCAGCCACTCGACGCAGGGTTCGCGAAACCAACATCGGGCGCTCCTCAGATCTGGCCAACAACGCCTTCCACCAGATAATTCATGCTTTCCAGCGCAATATCGGTCTGGGCTTGAGCTACGCCGTCAGCGATCACCACGTTGCCCTTGTTGTCTTTGAGCGGGCCTCGGAAGATCACGAAACTGCCCGCCAGCATTTGCGCCTTGATGGCATCGGCTTTCTGCTTCGCTTCGGCAGTGACCGACGCGCCGTAGGCCGACGTTTTGACGAAGCCTTCCTTGAGGCCGCCCCGCAGGAAGTTGATCATCGGCGCGCCGCTCTGGATCGCCGCGACATGGGCGCGGTAGGGCGTTTCCCAGTTCCATTCGGCACCGGTCAGATAGCCTTTGGGCGCCAACGCGGCCTGGCTGGCGTGATAGCCGCAGGTCATCGCGCCGCGCTTTTCGGCGGTCTCGACGATCACCTTGGGACCGTCGACGTGACAGGTGAGCACGTCGCAACCCTGATCGATCAGGCTGTTGGCGGCTTCTGCTTCCTTGACCGGCAATGACCAGTCACCGGTGAAAATGACGGTGGTTACGATGCTTGGGTCCACCGAGCGGGCACCCATGGCAAATGCATTGAGGTTGCGCAGCACTTGCGGCACCGGTTTGGCGGCGACGAAGCCGAGCTTCCTGGACTTGCTCATGTGTCCGGCAATCACCCCGTTCAGGTACTGGGCTTCGTCGATATAACCGAAGAAGCTGCCAGCGTTCATCGGGTCGCGGCCTTCTTTCCACAGACCACCGCAGTGGGCGAAGCGCACGTCCGGGTATTTTTTCGCCACCTTGACCACATGCGGATCGAAGTAACCGAACGAGGTCGGGAAGATCAGCGTCGCGCCGTCCTGGCGGATCATGGCCTCCATGGTCTTTTGCACGGCCACGGTTTCCGGGACGTTTTCTTCCTCGATCACTTTGACGTTGGGCAGCGTCTTGATGATGGCGGCCGCCTGCGCGTGGGCCTGGTTGTACCCGAAGTCGTCGCGGGCTCCCACATAGATGAAACCCACCACCAACGGTGCATCGGCCGCATACACACGGCTGAACGGCAACGCCGCGCTGAGCCCGATAATGCCCGCCAGTTTGATGAAGCTGCGACGATCGACATTCGACATTGGTGCTACCCCTGATCAATGAGCCGTGGAAGAAGTGTTTTGAGCGGCGCGATAGGCGCGCCAGCCTTTGAATTCGGTGATGTCCAGCGCGCCCGCGAGCCCGTCGGGCTCGCAGATGAAACCCTTGACCCACTGACCGTCAGCCAACTGCAGCGAGCCGATGCCCAGTGGCGCGGGAATGGCGGCGACGAATGCGCCGAACAGGCTGAGGGGCATTTCCCAGACTTCCACCTCGATCTGCGCCCCATGCGCCGACACGCGCACCAGTCCGGGTTTTGCGGGCGTGGTGTTTGCCAGCGCATACAGGCGATAGTCCGCGCAGGTGTGGGTCAGGTTGCACAGACGAGCGCCGCCTTCCAGCAACTGCCAGTTGAGCGGTTGCCCCTGAAGATGCGCGCCGACCACGGCAACCCGCACGGTGGGAACAGTGAAGGGCAGAGGTGCCAGCGCCACGCTGTCGCGTTGATCGACCGTGCCGAAGTGGGCCTGCCAACCCGCCGCGATCTCGGCAAGACGCTGGTCAGCGCCCGCCGGACCGATCAGCGTGATACCCGCAGGCAGCCCGTCATCACGCCGATGCGCCGGAATAGCCAACGCACTCATGTTCATCAGGTTGACGAAGTTGGTGTAGTAACCGAGTTGCGAGTTGAGTTCGACCGGATTGGCCAGCACCGCCTCAATGGTCGGCATGCACGGCGCGGTCGGGACCACCAGCACATCGACATCGGCCAGCAACTCAGTGGCCGACCGGGTCAATTCGGCGAGTCGATAACGCGCCTTGAAGCCATCCACTGCATCGTACTGATCGGCGCTCTGCAGAATATTTCGCACCACCGGATGAATGTCCGCGGCACGGGTTTTGAAAAACTCACCGACCGCAGACCGCCGCTCGGCCACCCACGGGCCCTGATAGAGCAGGGCGGCTGCCTCTATAAAGACGTCGAAAGCCACGTAAGTCAGTTCGACCTGTGGGTCGCGCTCGAGCGATTCCAATGCCTTGTCGAACGCAGCGGCTGCCTGGGTATCGCCAAAAAACTCGCAGCGCTGCGGCACCGCGACCCGTCGCGTCCGACGCAGTACCGGCAAGGCCTGCACCGCCACGCTGCTGGAATCCAGAGCATCGAAATCTGCCATCACCTGCGCAACCTGCCAGGCCTGCGCCACATCGTTGGCAAAGATCGACGGGCAATCCAGCGTCCGACAGGCCGGCACCACGCCGCGACTGCTGAATAGCCCAAGGCTCGGTTTGAGCCCGACCACGCCGTTGAATCCCGCAGGCACCCGACCCGAGCCCGCCGTGTCCGTGCCCAGCGCAAAACACACATAACCTCGCGCCACAGCAACCGCGGAGCCCGAACTTGAGCCGCCGCTGACGTAGGCCGGATCACAGGCATTGCGCACTGCGCCATAAGGCGAGCGAACCCCCACCAGCCCGGTGGCGAACTGATCCAGATTGGTCTTGCCGATCAGAATCGCGCCGCTGTCCAGCAAGCGCTGCACCACATGCGCCGTGCCAGCGGCCTGATAGGCAAACGAAGGACAGGCAGCCGTGGTTGGCAAACCCGCGACATCGAAATTGTCCTTTACCGCAAAAGGGATGCCGAACAGCGGCAGCGTTTCATACAGCGAATCGCCCAGCTCTTCGGCAAGGCGATCCAGCACCTGCGCTCGTTCCAGCAGGCGAGCCAGTGGTTCCCGGTGAATCCAGACTTCCGGGCGGCCGTCGGCATCGATATACGAATGCACATCTTGCAGGAAGGCTGACAGGGTGATCTGACCAGAGCGTAATGACGTCTGAAGCGCGGCGATATCGAGAGCAGTCATGGGCGTGTTCATTCATGTATACAAGATTGAATGTGCCAGAGCAGGTTTCGTGCCGGGGAGTGTGAAAGCTTTGTTTTAGAGCGGGTCGTGTGTGTTTTTCCGTCGAAAGCCTGGAGGCGCTGCGCGCCATTGCCGGGCGCATTCATGAGGGGGTGCACAAAAAAGGAACGTGCTGGTGCGATCAAGCCCTAGGCTCTGTACGAAAGGTGGCTGCGCTCGGTGATGCTGCGTTAGAAACAGGCACGAAATGCGCATTTACAACACGTAGACTCCGCTTCCTTGCCTGTTTTTACCTTGCCTGACCTTCGCTCGCCCACTTTTCGTACAGAGCCTAAGACGCTTGAAGGGGGAATGATCTTTGTATTCCGTGCCGGCGTTTTGATATTCTGCGCGCCTATCAAGGAGGCAAGACTTATGCGCAGGACGGCGGTACTACTTTTATCGGCACTTATTTTGTCCGGCTGCGGAAAGCCAAAGCTTGATGGAAGCTCGAATGAGGCCTTGCAACAATCGATTTCCAAGGTCGTTGCAGGTATGTCGGAGGAGGAAAAAAACCAGTTCAAGGAAGACCTCCAGGTTGTCGCAATGACCAATCTGGATTTGCGTGCGGTGTTCACCGGGCAGAGCAGCACAGACCTCGCAAAGCAGAACATGCTCACCAGTCTTGACGGCAAAACTGCTGCCGAAGTCGGCGTCGAGGCGAAAAGAATTCTTGTCGAGCGTGCCAATCGAGAGCACGAACAAGCGGTTTCAGAAATAAACGCGTTGATGGAAAAGCAGAAGAACGCGCAAATCGCCAAGAATCACCTGTCGAAGTTCGCAGTTCCCAAGTCGGCTTTCTACATGAAGAAAGACAAATACTATGTGAAGCCTTACATCGATCTGTCTGTCGTCAACGGCACCGATCAGGTCATCTCCCGAGTTTATTTTATTGGCACCATCGCGACGCCAGGGCGCCCGGTTCCGTGGTTTAGTGAGCGGTTCAACTATGAAATCAGCGGTGGCCTGCAGCCTGGCGAAAGCGCCGACTGGACATTGGAAATGAACATGTTCAGCGATTGGGCCAAGATTCAGGCACCTGCCGGTGCGTTTTTCAGTGTCGAGGCTTACAGAATCGATGGCGCAGACAAGCAGCCAATCTATAACGCGGCAGGCTTGACCGAAAAGGAGCGCAATCGGCTGCAGGAGCTTCGGACTAAATTTGCAGCAAAATGACCGCGTCTCGCCAGCTCAGACAGGCGTCTGGCGGTATGACAAGCGAACGGTGCCTGCCCGACTGCCAGGGCAGGCCTGTGCGCAGACACCGAATTCAGTGAGCCGACAGCATCCAGCTCAACGTGTCATGCAGGTCCGGCGTGGTCCATCCCGGTACTGATGTTTTGAGACGGGCATTGCTTCCACACAACGTCTTCACTTCATTGTCCCGAATGAAATCAGGATTAACGCGAACCTCAATGTCGTGCCCGGTAATGCTCTTGCACATCTCGATCACTTCGCGCAGCGAATGAGTCACCCCTGAACACACGTTGATGGTCTGAGCCAGCGGCCGGGCCTCCAGCAAACCCCGATAAGCGCTGACGACAGCGCGCACGTCGCTGAAATCACGCCATACATCCAGGTTGCCCAGTTCGATGGTGCTTTCTCTTCTGACAAAGTGCGAGACGATCTTGGGCAGCAGAAAGTTTTCAGCCTGTCCGACACCTGTGTAGTTGAACGGACGGGTGATGACGAGCGGAAGCCTTGCGTGCCAGAGGCCCGCCATGTGTTCCATGGCCAGTTTGCTCACGGCATAGTCGTTGGCGGGCGCGGGTGGGGTGGTTTCATCCAGTACACCGGAAGACGCATTGCCGTAGACATTTGCACTGCTGGCGAGCAACACGCAGTCGGGCGTTTTACCGCTTGCCTCAATGGCCTCCAGCAAGTTTCGCGTCCCGATCAGGTTGACCTGATAGAAGGCTTCCGGAGACCCGTGACCTACGAATGCCAGTGCAGCGAGGTGTACGACGATGTCGGGCTGGATGTCGGCAAGCAGCGTGCAAAGCCCGTCGATGTCCTGTAGATCGACCTGATAATAGTTGTCGCTGTCCGACGGCTGACTGCCCATGCCGACTACCTCGCAACCCTGGGCGGCGAGTTCTGCGGCCATGAAGCTTCCCGTAAAACCGTGGATGCCCGTTATCAATGCGCGTTTACCGGCGATGCTCATCAGAAGGAAAAGCCCTTTTCATTTCGACGAAGATCCGCTTCAACCATCATGCGGCACAGTTCTTCCAGATTGGTCTTCGGTTCCCAACCCAACACTTCACGGGCTTTGGCAGGATTGCCGATCAACAGTTCCACTTCGGTAGGCCGATAGAACTTTGGATTGACCGAAACCAGGACCTTGCCGGTCGCCGCATCGATGCCGCGCTCGGTTTCCGCTTCGCCTTCCCACTGGATAGTCACGCCTGTGGCCTTGAACGCCATGCTCACGAAACTGCGCACGGTCTCGGTGCGGTTGGTGGCCAGAACGAAGCTGTCCGGGGTGTCCGCCTGCAGCATGCGCCACATGCCCTCGACGTATTCCTTGGCAAATCCCCAGTCGCGCTTGGCGTCCATATTGCCCAGTTCGAAGGACTCCATGAGCCCCATGTTTATCTTGGCGACCGAGTCGGTGATCTTGCGGGTCACGAATTCGCGACCGCGCAGCGGCGATTCGTGGTTGAAGAGAATGCCGCTGGCGCCAAAGATGCCGTAAGACTCGCGGTAATTGATGGTCATCCAGTGCGCATAAAGCTTGGCTACGCCATACGGGCTGCGCGGATAGAACGGCGTGCTCTCGACCTGAGGAATAGCCTGAACCTTGCCGAACATCTCCGAGGTGGACGCCTGATAAAAGCGGATTTTCGGATTCACGATCCGGATGGCCTCCAGCAGGTTGAGTGCGCCAATGCCGGTAATCTGCGCCGTCGTCAGAGGTTGCTCGAACGAAACGCCGACAAAACTCTGTGCCGCCAGGTTGTAGACCTCGGTGGCTTCGGTGTTCTGCAGCAGCCGTATGCTGGCGGACAGATCGGTCAGATCGTATTCGACCAGATGAAGGTTGGCGTTGTCCTGGATCCCCAATTCCTCTATGCGCCAGAAGTTGACGGAACTGGTCCGGCGGTAGGTGCCGTAAACGGTGTAGCCTTTTTCAAGGAGCAATTGCGCAAGGTAGGCGCCGTCCTGACCTGTGATGCCGGTAATGATCGCTTTCATAGGATGTGTTTTAACTCCAGCAAATAACGTATGTCCCGACGCTTTCGAGGTTGCCTGCGCGTCAAGCGAAGGGGCGGTTTCAGGGCGGAAGGCGTAGATACGATTTGCCTTGCCCAGTGGCCATCATGGCCATGCCGGTACAGGTTAGCCGGTGTAACGAGAATTTGCCGTGCTCACTCGAAGTGAAGAAACACGCCGTTCCTTCCGCTCATCGCAGACGCGTGGTTTCGCTTGCGATAGAAAATCGTGAGAATTCGTTACAGATGTGTTTGCCGTATCACAAAAAGCAAAATGCCTGACGGACTGCACTCATCCTGACTACGCTTATGCCGATAAGGTCGTACAACCCACGTATCGGTGCAGTCATGTTCAATACCCGCTTGAAAAAGGAATTACAGGCTCAACAGGCCGAGTTGTCGGTTTTTCGGCAGATGCAGAAGGGTATCGATGCCTGCATGGTGGGACTGGTACTTGATGCCAATAACCGCGTTGCTCACGCCAATGACAACTTTCTCAAGATGCTCGGCTACAGCAATGAGCAATTGGTAGGCAGGAATCTGGACGATCTGGTCCCGCCTTACGTCAAGCAGCTCGAGTGTTACCGAAACCTCAAGGCCGCCGTGCAGAAAGGCGAATCGGTCATCGACAATTACCGCTTTTTGCGCGCCGACGGCAGCCTGGCGTGGATACGGGCCATGTGGCAGCCGGTTCTCGATGAGACCGGCAAGTTGATGACGTTACAGTGCTATGGCTCCGACATCACCCAGACCGTCGAAACCGCCGCGGAAAACTCTGCCTTCATTCAGGCCTTGCTGCGCTCCACCGCAGTGATCGAGTTCGATCTGGGTGGGCATGTCCTGACGGCCAACGAACAGTTTCTGCGTGGGATGGGCTACAACCTGGGGCAGATCAGGGGCAAGCATCACAGCATGTTTTGCGACCCTCATGAGACGTCACAAACGGCATATAAGGATTTCTGGGCGACCCTGAACCGTGGCGAATTCGTTGCCAGCCGATTCAAGCGCGTTGACAGCAATGGCCGCGATGTCTGGCTTGAGGCCACTTACAACCCGGTCCATGATGCCCAGGGCAAACTCTATAAGGTGGTCAAGTTCGCAACCGTGGTGACCGATCAGGTCGCTCGCGAAGAAGACGTCAGCCAGGCGGCAAGCGTGGCCTTCGAAATTTCCCAGCAGACAGACGTCAGCGCTCAGCGCGGTGCCGACGTGGTGCAGAACACCGTGCAGACCATGCGCAAGATTTCCCAGGAAATGGAATCGGCGTCATCCGGCATCGAAGCGCTGGGCAAGCAGTCGCTGCTGATCAGCTCCATTGTGCAGACCATTGGCGGTATCGCCCAGCAGACCAACCTTCTGGCCCTCAACGCAGCCATCGAAGCGGCGCGTGCCGGCGAACAGGGCAGGGGCTTTGCGGTAGTGGCCGATGAAGTGCGGCAACTGGCAGGCCGAACCAGCGCCGCCACCGAAGAGATCGTCAGTGTCGTGCAGCAGAACCAGGCACTGGCAGACGAGGCCGTACGTGGCATGGCTAACAGCCGAACCCAGGCCGAACAGGGCTTGATGCTGGCTAACGAAGCCGGGTCGGTGATCGTCGAGATTCAGGAAGGGGCGAAACAGGTGGTGGGCGCGGTCGGGCGGTTTGCCAATCAGTTGAAGTAGTGGCGCAGTGTTTAGATCTTGCAACGCCGCTAAACGATAAGCCCCTTGTCTGCGGACAAAAGCGGGGGCGTTCACCGGGTTGGCGCAAAGCCCTAGACTTGCACCGCCCCGGTCTTTCCCGCGTCCACAACAAAGCGCTTGAGCGTCGATACGGTAGCCGCCGGGTCGAGCACGTCCGAGATCACTTGAAACCGTGTCTGCATCTGTCGCTCGCTCAGGTCCACCGATACATACCCGCGTTGACGGCTGTCGAAGAACTTGATGTGTGGGTTAAGCCCTAGTACCGAGTTGAAGGCTTCGAACGATGGTCCGCTGGAGGTCACCGAAGTGCCGACAAACTCGGTGGCGACGATTCTGGAGTCCGGATTGTTGGCGTCGGCATGCAGGTCGGTGGTCCAGAATGAATGGATGTCTCCGCCCCAGAACACCGGGTTGCGGGTCTGATGACGCTCCAAGGAGGCCAGCATGCGCTCGCGCGTTGCGATGTAGCCGTCCCAGCCGTCGGTCCAGCGGCCCAGTGCTTGAGTGTTCGGATTGCGCTGCGTCAGGGGCGCGACCAGCAGGTCCTGCGCGATGACATTCCATTGCCCTGGCGAGCGCGCAAAGCTGCGGTCCAGCCAGGTTTCCTGCTCCCAGCCGAGCATGGTGCGTTTCGGGTCGCGCAGGTCCGGGCAGTCATTACTCACGACGCGGCCTCCTCGGGTGACATTGGCCTGAAGGCAAGGTTGCTCGGAGCGGTACTGTCGACCGTCCAGCACGTTAAAACGTGCCAGCCGTCCGTAGTCGAGATGTCGATAAATACGCATGTCAGCACCTTTTGGCAGACTGCTGGCGCGCAAGGGCATGTGCTCGTAAAACGCCTGGTAGGCGGCGGCTCTGCGACGCAGAAAGCTTCCTGTCGAGACGCGTGGATCCTGCGACCACTGGGCGGCGTAGTCATTCTGCACTTCATGATCATCCCAGGTGGCTACACATGGCGCGCAGGCATGCAGCGCCTGCAGGTCCGGGTCGGTCTTGTACTGGGCATAGCGGTTGCGGTATCCGGCCAGATCGATCGGTTCCGACGTTAGATGACGGCGTGGAACATTGGCGTTTTGCGGAGCAACGCCTGACTCGTAAATGTAGTCGCCCAAAAAGAACACCAGGTCCGGACGCTCATTGGCCAGATGTCGGTACGCGCTGAAATACCCGGCCTCCCAGTGCGAGCAGGAAACGAACCCGAACCGGGCCGTTGGCATGGCTGCCAATGGCGGTAACGTGCAGGCTTGGCCTACCATGCTTTGCGCCCCCAGGCTTTCGAACTGATACCAGTAATGCCGACCGGGCTGCAAGCCGCTCACTTCCACATGCACCGAATGCGCAAAACGCGGTTGAGCCGTGGCCTGCCCGGTGCGAACGATCCGGGTCATTGCCGCGTCGCTGGCAATTTTCCAGCGGACCGCCACTGGTTTGTGCAGACCGCCGTCACCCGGGGCGGTCGTCACCTGCGGGGCCAACCGGGTCCAGATCACGAAGCCATCCGGCAGCGGATCCCCGGATGCCACGCCCAGCGTGAACGGATAATCGACACCCGCACTGCGGGCAAACGGGCTGAGGATCGAGAACAGGGCGGCACCGGCCACACCGGTGATGATGCGACGACGATCCGGATCGAAATCAGTCATGACGCGCCTCCGAAGATTCGTACTGCGAGCGCAATAGCCCGAACACCAGCATGTCCTTGAACACGCCGTCTAATTAAATGCCCGAATCTGCCCAGCTTGAATGTCGGTTTCGTGACAGATGCAAGAATCCTTCAAGTGTCACGAAATGTGCGATTCAGAGACACGCAACGGTCATTGAAAACTAACCGGTCGGACATATTCGGTTGCTAGATTCTCGGCCTCTGACAAGTGGCGGATGACGGCATGAGAACGTGGGACGAACCCAGGAAACGCAAGGCGCACATCGAACTGATCCCGATGATCGACGTGATGATGTTTCTGCTGGTGTTTTTTGTACTGGTGAGCCTGAACGTGATTCCGGCGCTGGGCATGAAGACTCAGTTGCCCAGCGCCAGCAGTGCCCAGCAGCTCAAGCCGCAGAACAAGTCGATTCTCACGTTGGGGCTTAACGGCGAGCTGCAACTCGACGGCAAGGCAACCACGGTCGACGCCCTTGTGCCTGCGTTGAAAGCGCTGGAAAAACCCGACACCAAAACCACCATCATCGTTAACAGCGACAAGGGCGTTGAAGTGGCGCGTCTGGTCGAAATCATGGACACCCTGCGCCTGGGTGGTTTCACGTCCGTGTCCATCGCCACGCGTAAATCCTGATCATGTACGTCCTGTTTCGCATGCGTCAGTGGCTGGGCGGCTTGCCTGCCCTGCTGGCGCTCGTCGCAATCGTGATGGGCATGCAGACCCGGCCTTTGAAAGTGGAACCGGTCTACGACGAGTCGGCCGTAGAGCTGGCATTGGTCGAACCGCAGCCGCCTGAACCTGCGCCTGAGCCTGTCGTGCCGCCAGAGGTTCAACCCTTACAGCCCGATGAGTCGCCGCCGCCTCTGCCTGTCGTTGACAGCGAAGAGGCCGAGCCGCCGCCTCCGCCGCCCAGACCCGTTCCTAAACCTGAGCCCAAGCCGAAACCTGAGCCCAAGCCAGAACCCAAACCTCGTCCGAAACCCGTGCCCAAGCCAGCGCCTGCGGCAGCCAAACCGGTCGAGCCGATGCCCGCGCCGCGCCCGGCGGTGGCCAGCGCGCCTGCTGCGGTGGCGCCGCCTGCGCCACCTTCACCGCCCAAGGTCGACACGCAAGGGCTGGAAGGCGGTTACCTCAAAGGTTTGCGCAACGAACTGGACGGCTACAAGCAGTACCCCACCGGACGCCAGGCATCGCTGGAGCGCCCGAGCGGTGAGGTGGTCGTCTGGCTGCTGGTTGATCGTCAGGGACGCGTGCTGGATTCCGGCATTCAGAGTCAGGCCTCCAGCATGCTGCTCAACCGTGCAGCGACCAGCAGCCTGCGACGCATCAAACAGGTCAAGCCATTTCCCGAACAAGCTTTTTGCGGACGCAGCGAGCAGCGCTTCACCGCTACCTTCAACTACAGCGTGCAGTAGTACTGACAAGGAACAATGTGATGAAGCTTTCCAGGATTCACCTTGCGTTGGTCGCCGCCGGTATGAGCCACGGCATGGTCATGGCTGACACGGATGCCAGTGATGTCGGCACCATTGGCGTACAAGGCAGAGCGACCGCAGGCGGCGGCTACATGGTCCAGGAGGACAGCATCAAGGCGCGCTCCACGGTGACCAAAGAAGCACTCGACAAGCAGACGGCGACAGGCAACGCGATCGACAAGCTCAAATATACGCCCGGATTGAACATATCGAGCGAAGACGCCACAGGCCTCTCCGGCTTCCGCTTCACGATGCGGGGTCTTAATTCCGATCAGGTCGGGATGTCGGTAGACGGCATGCCGATCAACGACTCCGGCAACTACGCGCTGTATTCAAACCTGCTGGGCGACCCGGAAAATATCGATCAGATTTTCGTGACTCAGGGCTCTGCCGAAAGCGACGGACCGCACATTGGCTCGAGCGGCGGCAATATCGGCATCGTAACGATCCGGCCGACCAGGGAGACTGGCGCATTCGTCAAACAGACGGCAGGCAGCAATGGTACCTACAAGACCTTCGCCAGGCTGAATACCGGCGAGGTCAACGGGCTGAGCAACTGGCTGTCGCTGTCGCACACCGAGGGCGAGAAGTGGCGTGGTGACGGTGCGGTTCGCGCTGACAAGGTCGAATGGAACAGCTTTTTTGACATGGGCTCGGGCAATACCGCCAACCTGATCCTCAAGTACCACGAGCAGGACAACAACAGTTACAGCCAGTTAACCAAAAGCCAGTTTCAGCAGAACGGTCGCAAGTTCGACCCGTACCCCTCCACGCCGACATTGGGCAGCAATGGCAAACTGTCCAGCTATTACGAGTTGGCACAGAACCCGTTCCAGACGTTTACCAGCGTGCTCAATACCCAGTTCAAACTGGCCGATAACGTCTCGCTGTCGGTCATCCCGTATTATTTCTGGGGCAACGGCAGCGGCGTGGCGAGTTCTTCCTTTGCGCTCAACCGAGGCTCCAGTCAAGGTGGCGTCTTCGACCTGAGCAACCTGCCGACCGCCGCAGCCTACAACGCCGATGGTTCGTCGACGACGGGCGTTTACTACCGGCCTTCGCGCACGCAAACCTGGCGTCCAGGCATCACCACCAAGCTGAACTGGGACGTCAACGACGAGCACAGCGTGCAGGTCGGCTATTGGTACGAGCGCGCGCGTCAGTTGCAGACTCAGCCCTTCATACGGCTGAAGAGCAATGGCAAGCCGGAGAGCATCTGGCCTGATTCGGACTACATGGTCGATGCCAACGGCAACGAGATTCAGGGCCGTGACCGCTACACCGTGACGCCCGCGCAAAAAGTCTGGGCGCAGGACACCTGGTACTTCGCCCCTGACTGGACCCTGATCGGCGGGCTGGCCTACATGAATGTCGAACGGGAAGGGGATAACCACGGCAGCCTGACCGAGCGCCCGGAAAAACGCGATCAGACCTATAACAAGCTGTTGCCCAACGTCGGCCTCAAATACCAGCTGGATGAGCGCGATCAGTTGTTCTATAGCCTGTCGCGCAATATGCGGGTGCCACAGAACTACGTGCTTTACGATCAGGGTGCAGGCTCGATCGACAGCAAGCCGGAAACCAGCTGGAACCATGAGCTGGGCTGGCGCTTTACCGATCAGGACATGACCCTGGCAGCGACGCTGTTCTACATGCAGTTCAAGGATCGGCAAGTGTCGTCTCGGGACATCAATGGTGATTTCGCGGACATCAACGCCGGTGCCGTGGACAACAGCGGTCTGGAGCTGGAATGGAGCGGCCTGTTACCCCATCACTTCAACTACTACACCTCTTATACCTATACCCGCGCCAGACAGAAGGATGACCTGACGGTTTTCAATAACGGCGCGGCCATTGACCTGCCGACCAGCGGCAAGCAATTCGCCAACGTGCCGAAGAACATGCTGGCGGCCAACCTGGGTTACGACGACGGCAGCTACTACGGCACCTTCGGCGGCAAGCTGACCAGCAAGCTCTATGGTGACCTGACCAACGATGAAAGCATCCCCGGCCGCGCCATTTTCAATCTGGGTGCCGGTATCTACCTGCCCGTAGACAAGAAAGTCGTCAAGGACGCGACCCTGCGACTGAACGTCGACAACCTGTTCGACAAGAAATACCTGGACGGCGTGTACACCACCAAGACCAACGCGGCGACCTACAGCGGTTTCCGCGATGGCGACCCGGCCTACATCGTCGGCGTGGAGCGTACGGTCACCGTCTCTCTGGAAGCCAACTTTTAACGATCATCGACCCGAGGTCTGCGTCATGGATATGAATCAGCTGCACGACATCACGTTCTATGTGATGTACGCCGCCATCGCGATCGCGATTTTCGTCGCCATCGAACGGGGCATTTATTTCGCCTATGTACGCCGTCAGGTTCGCGATCTGCAAGCCGCGCTGAAGGCGTCCGTGCACAGTGAAAAGGATCTGCCCGAAACACTGACGCGTCGGTCCGGCCTGCCGCTTGAGATGGTCTTGCCGGTCCTGGCGCAAAAAAATGCGCAGGGTTCTCGCAGGGATCTGGATGACGTCATCGAAACCCAGTACCTGAGCACTCGGGCGCCGCTGTCCCGTAGCCTGTGGCTGATCGAAACCATTACCACCGCCGCTCCGTTACTGGGCCTGCTGGGGACCATTCTGGGAATCATCGACACGTTCAAGGCCTTGGCCAGCGCGGGTGTATCGGATCCGGGGCAGATTTCCGCCGGCATCGGTACGGCGCTTTACGCCACGGGACTGGGCATTGCCATCGCATTATTCTGCGTGGTGTTTCACAACTTCTTTCAGAACAGCCTGGAGCGTATCAACGATCAGCTCAAGATTCTGCTGATCCGTGCTGCCAGCGGCGCGCGGGTTCAGGATGAAACGGCCCATCCGGTCGCTGCAGCCCCGCTGAACTACCGGACGGCCTGAACGCACGCGGCGTGCGTCTCTGATGCGCGTCGGTGGATACCAGCAACGGGATACTTATGGCCTTCACATTCTTTTTTCGCGACCGGCAGCGTCTGCGCCACGTCAGTCTGACGGTCGCGTTCTGGTTGTTGAGTTCGGTTGCTCACGCCGGGTTTGCTATCAAGGGCTTCGAACTGGTCCACACCGTTCCGGTAGGCACCGATCTTCAAACGCCCGATCTGCGTACGCCGGGCGAGGTATGGTGCGAGCTGTTCGACAGCGCACGACAGCGCATCGACATCGAGCAGTTCTACGTGGCCGACCAGTCCGGCTCGGTCATGGAGAAGGTTATCGAAAGTCTGCGGGCTGCCGGGCAGCGCGGCGTTCATATCCGCTTTCTTCTTGAAGAGAAAGGCTTGAAGCTTTCCGATCCGGCAACGCTTGAACGGCTGCGCGCCATTCCTAACCTCACATTGCAGGTGCTGCCTTACGCCAGGCTGACGGGCAGTGGCATCATTCACGCCAAGTTTTTTGTGGTGGATAGCCAGCAGGCGTTCATCGGGAGCCAGAACTTCGACTGGCGCTCGCTCGAACACATCCATGAAACGGGGCTGCGCGTGAGTGAGCCGAGTCTGGTGCGACAGGTCCAGGCCATCTTCGATCAGGATTGGCGTGCGCAGGCGGCGCTTGCCGAGGGTAGAACGGTGCCGATGCCTGCGGGCACTGCTTCGCCTGTGGATAATCATGTGCCTGTGGGTAACTACCTGGTCGCCAGCCCGCAACGCTACAACCCGCACGGCGTTGTCGATTCGCAAATCGAGCTGCCGCGTTTGCTGGCCGAAGCCAGGCGCGAGGTGCGCGTGCAACTGCTGGACTACGCCCCGTTGTCCTACGGGCCGGACGAGAGCCGACCCTATTATCCGGTGATCGACAACGCCATCCGCAGTGCGGCGGCCCGCGGCGTGTCGATCAAACTGATGGTTTCAGACTGGAACACCGGCATGCCGGAGGTGGCATACCTGAAGAGCCTGGCGCTGGTGCCCAACGTGCAAGTACGGATCGTCACGCTGCCCATCGCCGCACAAGGTTTCATTCCCTACGCGCGGGTGATTCACAGCAAAACGATGGAGATCGATGATCAGGTCGCGTGGGTCGGGACCAGCAACTGGCTCGGTGGTTACCTCGACAATTCGCGCAATCTGGAAGTGGTGATGCATGACAGTGGCATGGCCAAACGTATTGGCGAGTTGCACCGCCAGCTGTGGGACGGGCCGTATGCGAGTCCGCTGGATATCAATCGTGATTATCCCACGCCGCACCCCGGCCAGCCGTGACGGTGATGCACATCTGGCACCCTTCAATGAGCGGATGCCAGACGCACAACCATCAATTTCCTTCCAGCAACGTACGCAGCATCCACGCGGCCTTTTCGTGCACTTGCATGCGTTGGGTCAGCAGGTCGGCGGTAGGTTCGTCGCTGACTTTTTCCAGCAGAGGGAACAGACCGCGTGCGGTGCGGACCACGGCTTCCTGGCCTTCCACCAGTTGTTTGATCATTTCAGCAGCGTCCGGGACGCCGGGCTCTTCCTTGATTGAAGACAAGCGAGCGTAGGTTGCATAAGTGCCGGGTGCCGGGAAGCCCAGTGCGCGGATTCGCTCGGCGATGGAGTCCACCGCAGTGGCCAGTTCCGTGTACTGCTCTTCGAACAGCAAGTGCAAGGTGCGGAACATCGGGCCGGTGACGTTCCAGTGAAAGTTATGGGTTTTCAGGTACAGCACATAGGTGTCGGAAAGCAGGTGCGACAAACCGTCGACGATCTGTTGGCGATCCTGTTCGTTGATGCCGATTTCAATACGCATATCAGTCCTCAATGGGTCAGATGATTCAAAAGTTGGGTTCATTCTAGAAAGGGCAGGCTTGCGGCGGAAATCACCGTTGCCAATGACGGTCATCCACACAACCTATGGGATGAACAGGGCCGCGCCCTGTCCATCAAGCCTCGATGGGATGTTTCAGAAATACCCCACTAGGTGACAGCGCTCGCTTGGGCCACAATGACGCTTTTTACCCTCATGCCTGCTGCGGCTGTATAAGGATTCGCGCTGATGACGATCTCTTTCAAACCCTGGCAACGCCGTTTGACGCTGGCTTTGCCGCTGCTTGCAATGCTGGCGGCGTGTGACAAATCCGACAAGCCCGCCCCCGCACCCAAACCGCCGCACACCACTTACGTTCAGGCCGACTGGGACGCGCTGCCCGCGGTGTCCGATGCCGACTTGCAGGCTGGATTCGCATCGTGGCGCAGCGCCTGCACGCGGCTGAAGGCGGATGCGGTCTGGGGACCGACCTGTGGCGCCGCGAACGGCCTGGCGACTGCGCCGGGGCCTGAAGAGATTCGTACCTTTCTGCACGATCAACTGCAGGTCTACAGCCTGCGCGCCGACAATGGCAGCGCCGACGGTTTGATCACCGGCTATTACGAACCGGTCTACCCCGGCAGCCTTACGCAGACCGAGACCGCCAACGTGCCGGTGTATGGCGTTCCGGACGATCTGATTGTGGTCAATCTGGACAGTGTCTATCCCGAGCTCAAAGGCAAGCGTCTGCGTGGACGTCTTGAAGGTCGCGTGCTCAAGCCCTATGACGATGCCGCCACCATCGGCGCGCAGGGGCTGAATGCACCGATCGTGGCCTGGTTGACCGATCCGATGGACTTGCAGTTTCTGCAGATTCAGGGCTCGGGCCGCGTGCGGCTGGACGATGGCTCGCAACTTCGGCTGGCGTATGCCGACCAGAACGGCCGCCCTTATCGCGCCATCGGGCGATGGCTGGTGGAGCAGGGCCAGTTGAAGAAGGAAGAGGTGACCATGGGCGCCATTGCCGCCTGGGCCAAGGCGAACCCGCAACGTGTTCCCGAGTTGTTGGGCAGCAATCCGAGCTATGTGTTCTTCGGCCGTAACCCGGACAGCAATGAAGGCCCACGCGGCTCGCTCAACGTGCCGCTGACGGCTGGCTATAGCGTGGCGATCGACCGTAAGGTGATTCCGTTGGGCAGTCTGCTGTGGTTGTCCACGACGCGTCCGGATGGCAGCAGTGTGGTCCGTCCGGTGGCCGCCCAGGACACTGGCGGTGCCATTGCCGGTGAAGTCCGGGCGGATCTGTTCTGGGGAACGGGCGAGGAGGCGGGCAAGCTGGCTGGCGACATGAAGCAGAAAGGTAATATCTGGCTGCTATGGCCCAAGAATATGCCGCTTCCTCAAGTGGCTGAAACCCCATAAAACAAGCAAATTATTGAGTTTGCTATCAACCTTTCCGTGCGGATGAATGGCGCCCATCAGGTCATTTATCCGTACGCGACATGTCACTTGCCTCGCGCTCCTTTCAAGTCATTCAAAACCACGGTTTTTCAGCGCCAATAATATGACTTATGTTCGCCAATTTACCGCTCGTCGGTGGATTGTAGTTGTCATATAGCATTTTATTGACACCATCATAGTGATATTACACATTAGTATTAATGCTTTTCAGCTGGGTCTGTGGTTGAGGACCTTCATCGAGGTTTTACTGAATGAATCGTGCTGATGATGTGGCTAGTTTGTTTCAGCGTTTTGGCGCGAGTTCTGACAGTTACTTTGAGATCGAAAACGACCTGGATTACCAGGAAACACCCGCTGCTCCAAAGCCAGTCGTGGCGCTGCAACGCGTGATCAATCCGGTGGTGTTGCAAGCGCCGCTGCCGCAACCGCCCGTTGAAAAACCGTTGCCGCCTCAAGCTGCGCCTCTGGCCCACCTGCTGACCGAAGTCGCCCAGGCGCGCCAGGCAGAAGCGCTGGCGCGCAACCATGAAGCCCTGACGCAATCGCTGCCCAAGGACGAGCCGTTGAAGACGCCGGCACACGTGATCGCTGTGATCGCGGCCAAAGGCGGGGTTGGCAAAAGTACCGTATGTGCCGCGCTGACCAGTTCGATGAAGTTGCCAGGTGGCATGACCCTGGCCATCGACCTCGACCCGCAGAACGCGCTGCGTCATCACCTCAATGTCAGTCCGGATATCGCGGGGCTGGGGGATGCCAGTCTGAGCGGGGAAAACTGGCGTGAATTGTTGCTGCCAGGTTCAGCCGACACGCACGTGCTGCCCTACGGTTCGCTCAAGCCGGACGAGCGTCGCGCCCTGCAGCATTTTCAGGAAAACGACCCCGACTGGCTGACGCGCCAGATCGCCCGCATGCAATTGAGCGCCCGCGATGTGGTGCTGCTCGATGTGCCGTGTGGCGATTCACAAGCACTGCAGCAGGCCCTGAAAGTAGCCAGCCAGATTCTGGTGGTGCTCACCGCCGACGCCGCTTGCTACCTGACCCTCGATCAGGTGCAAGGGTGGGTCGAGCCGACGCTGGCGAACCGACAGCCGCCCGCTTGCGATTACGTCATCAACCAGTTCGATGCCTCGCGCACGTTCTGCCGCGACATGCGTGAAGTGATGTCGCGTCGTCTGGGTGAGCGTCTGCTGGGCACCGTACACAAGGACGATGCGCTCGCAGAAGCCCTGGCGTACGGCCATAACCCGGTGCTCGCGCCGGGTGCCGCTCAAGGCACTCAGGACCTGCTGATGCTGGGCCACACGTTGATTTCCCGTCTGCTCGATCAGGATATTCAAGGGACTGCAGTGTCATGACCGACCTGTCACTCGACGTGTCCGCACCCCGGACACGCACTTCGCTGTGGCTGAATGCCTGGCGAACCGGCTTCGTCAGTCTGCCGAACCGCCTGCAGCGAATCCTCAAAACCACAGCGGCGGTCGTCGGTCTGCTGCTGATGGCGCTGGTCATCACCGTGCCGCTGGACCTCTACGCCCAGTGCATCTTCGGGCTCGCGTGCTTCGCCGCGATGCTGATGATTCGCAGGCTGCCCGGCCGCATTCCGGTGCTGGCGCTGGTCGTCCTGTCACTGCTCGCTTCGTTGCGCTACATGTACTGGCGTCTGACCTCGACCCTGGATTTCGAGAACTGGCTGGACAGCCTGCTGGGCTACGGCCTGGTCGTGGCCGAGTTCTATACGCTGGTGGTGATCGTGCTGGGCTACGTGCAGACCGCATGGCCGCTGCACCGCAAGCCGGTGATCATGCCCAGCGACATCCGTGAGTGGCCGACGGTGGACGTGTTCATTCCGTCCTACAACGAAGCGCTGAGCATTGTGAAACTGACGATCTTTGCGGCGCAGTCCATGGACTGGCCGAAAGACAAGCTGCGGGTTCATGTCCTGGATGACGGTCGGCGTGAAGACTTTCGCGAGTTCTGCGAGCAGATCGGCGTGGGCTACGTGACGCGTGACAACAATCGGCACGCCAAGGCCGGCAACCTGAACGAAGCGCTCAAGGTTACCGATGGCGAATACGTCGCCATGTTCGATGCCGACCACGTGCCGACCCGCTCCTTTCTGCAAGTCACCATGGGCTGGTTTCTCAAGGACCCGAAGCTTGCGATGCTGCAGACGCCACACTTCTTTTTCTCTCCGGATCCGTTCGAAAAGAACCTCGACACCTTCCGCACCGTGCCCAACGAAGGCGAGCTGTTCTACGGCTTGCTGCAGGACGGCAACGACCTGTGGAACGCTACGTTTTTCTGTGGCTCCTGTGCCGTTCTGCGTCGCTCCTCGCTGCTGGAAATCGGCGGCGTCGCCACCGAAACCGTGACCGAAGACGCGCACACCGCGCTCAAGCTCAACCGTGCCGGTTACAACACCGCTTACCTGGCGATCCCGCAGGCGGCGGGCCTGGCCACTGAAAGCCTGTCGCGTCACGTGGCCCAGCGCATCCGTTGGGCGCGGGGCATGGCGCAGATTTTTCGCACCGACAATCCGTTTCTGGGCAAGGGCCTGTCGCTGGGCCAGCGGCTCTGTTACGCCAACTCCATGCTGCACTTTTTCTACGGCCTGCCGCGTCTGGTGTTTCTGACCGCGCCGCTGGCCTATCTGCTATTCGGCGCGCAGATCATGCACGCCTCGGCGCTGATGATCACCGCCTACGTCATCCCGCACATCCTGCATGCGAGCCTGACCAACTCGGCGATTCAGGGCCGCTTCCGGCATTCTTTCTGGAACGAGGTCTACGAGGCAGTGCTGGCCTGGTACATCATGGGCCCGGTTCTGATGGCGCTGGTCAATCCGAAATTCGGTGGTTTCAACGTCACCGACAAGGGCGGCGTGATCGAGGAGCAGTTCTTCGACTGGAAGCTGGCGCGGCCTTACATCGTGCTGCTGACCCTGAACGTAGTGGTCTTCGGCATCGGCCTGATGACCCTCTATGAGCTGGGCTGGAACAACGATGCGATCACGCTGACGATCGTGATCAACATGGCCTGGACGATCTACAACATCATCATCACCAGCGCGGCAATTGCCGTGGCCAGCGAGATTCGGCAGGTGCGCGCCGAACCCCGCGTGCAGGCCAAACTGCCGATCCGCATTACGCGGGCCGACGGCGTGGCGTTCGACAGCACCACCCAGGATTTCTCGCAGACCGGGCTGGGCCTGGTGTTGCCCGCCAATGCCGGAATCCAGAGCGGCGACACCATCACGGTTTCGCTGTTTCGCGGCGCGCAGAGCAACGATTTTCCGGCCAGGGTGATGTTCTGCCGCGACGGCTATCTGGGCGCCCGTTTCGACGATTTATCGCTGCGCCAGCAGAGCGAACTGGTGCGCCTGACCTTCGGGCGTGCCGACACCTGGGCGTCGACCTGGGGGCATGGCAAGCGGGATACGCCGCTGATGGCGTTGCGCGAAGTCAGCCATATCGGCGTTCGCGGCATCGTCGAGCTGCTCAAGGCCACCCGCAAAGACTTCGCCAGGCTATTGCCGTTACGCAAAAGACCTTCTTCCCCTCCCGCTAACTGATGGACAGGCTGTAATGACTAAACGGTATTTTCTCGGCGCCGAGCGCTTTACTGCGCGGCGCCCATGGGCGCTGTTGGCGTGCGCACTGTCTCTGCTGTCCAGTGGCGGGATCGCGATGGCCGAAACGGCCGCTGCGGACGATGGCTACAGCGTGTCGCTCAAACAGCTGGGGCGTAACTACCCCATGACGCTGCGTGGTGTCGAAGCCACCGACAGCGTCAACTTCAACGTGCGCGCCGATCAGGTGGTGACCGGCGCCAGCCTGCAACTGAGCTACAGCTATTCGCCTTCGCTGTTGGCTGATCTGTCGCAGATCAACGTGATGATCAACGATGAAGTGGCCGCCACGCTGGCGCTGCCCAAGGACGGCGCGGGCAAGCCTCAGACCCAAGTGATTGAAATCCCGCCGCAGATGATCACCGAGTTCAACCGTCTGAGCCTGCAATTCATCGGTCACTACACGATGAGTTGCGAAGACCCCAAGCATTCCAGCCTGTGGGCGCGCATCAACAACGACACGCGCCTGGATATCCGGGTCACGCCATTCGTGTTGCCAAATGACCTGTCGATCCTGCCGCTGCCGTTTTTCGACCGCCGCGATGATCGTGACGTGACCCTGCCGGTGGTGATGGGCGCATCGCCCGACAACGCCACGCTGGAAGCGGCGGGCGCGCTGGCCTCGTGGATCGGCGCGGCCAAGACACGTTCGCGCATGGCCACGTTCCCGGCGCACTTCGACGAATTGCCCGCCAAAGGCAATGCGCTGGTCCTGCTCAACGGTGACGGCCCGCTGCAGCTTGGCGCGCTGAATATGCCTGCGGCCAAAGGCCCGACCCTGACGATGATGGCCCATCCGGGCGACCCGAACAGCAAGTTGCTGGTCATCACCGGTCGCGATTCGGCCGAACTCAAGCAGGCCGTCAATGCCTTGGTGGTCGGAGGCCAGAGCCTGGTCGGCAGCAGCGCGCTGATCAATAGCCTCGATACGCTCAAGCCGCGCAAGCCCTATGACGCCCCGAACTGGCTGCCCAGCGATCGTCCGGTCAAACTGGGCGAGCTGATGCCGGTCAACAAACTCAACGTGGCCGGTTACGATCCGGGTGACATCACCGTGCCGTTGAACCTGCCGCCAGACCTGTTCAACTGGCGCGAAGACGGCGTGCCATTGAACCTCAAATACCGCTACACGCCGCAGGAGCGCTCCAACAACTCCTCGATCATGGTCAGTCTCAACGACACCCTGATCAAGGCCGAGCCGCTGCCATCGGTTGAAAACCTGGGCAGTTCGATCGTCGCCAGACTCACCGGCGGCAACGACACGATCAGCCGCGAAGCGCGCCTGTACTTGCCGCTCAATGCTGCAGCGCTGCAATCGCGCCTGCAGTTGCGCTACATGTTCGATTACCTCAAGCAGGGCGAATGTGGCGACATCATCATCGACAACATGCGCGGCAGCATCGACCCGGAATCGAGCCTGGATTTCAGCGGCTATGACCATTTCATCGCGATGCCGAATCTGGGTGTATTCAAGGATTCGGGCTTCCCGTTCACGCGCATGGCCGATCTTTCTCAGACGGCTGTGGTGCTGGATGACAACGCTACTGCGGCAGACGTCACGGCGTACCTGAGCGTGCTCGGCCGCTTTGGCGAGTCCACCGGTTACCCGGCGACGAATGTTTCGGTGATTCAGGCGGCGCAGATCGCCAGTGCCGCCGACAAGGACATTCTGGTCATCTCTTCATCCGCCAGCCAGCCGTTGCTCAAGCAATGGGCCGACCGTCTGCCGATGGCCGGCGAGGGCCAACAGGGTTTCGAACTGTCGGACCTGTCGTTCCGCCTGCGTGAGTGGATGAGCCCCGACCCTGATGAAAATCAGCGACGCGCGCGGGTGGCGATGACGTTCTCCAGCGACAAGCGCAACACCTTCCTGACCGGCTTCGAATCGCCGCTTCAGAAAGGGCGCAGCGTGGTGCTGATCTCCAGCGGCCAACCGGACGAACTGGCGAGTGTCACCCGAGCGCTGAGCACCAGCGATAAGGTGCAGGGCAGTCTGGTGGTGGTGCATGGCGACTCGGTCGAGGCGCTGGTGGCCGAGCAGCGGTATTACGTTGGCGATCTGAACCCGATCAAATACCTGCAATGGCTGATGTCGCGCAATGTGCTGTGGCTGCTGCTGATCGTGGCGGTCGGTGTGTCTCTGGTGACAGCTGTGACTTACCTGACCCTGCGTTCGCTGGCCCGACGCAGGCTCGAGCAATGATCGTTCTGCCTCGCTGGGCCCGTCGGGCCCTGAGCCTGATCACGCTGCTGAGTGCCTCGAGTCTCGCTGCGGCCGAGCACTGCGAGCAGACGCAGTGGCCGCTCTGGCGGACGTTTCACGAGCATTTCGTTCAGGCTGACGGACGCGTGCTGGACGCCAGTACGCCGCAACAGCACAGCTCTTCGGAAGGCCAGTCCTATGCGATGTTCTTCGCCCTGGTGGCCAATGATCAGGCGGCGTTCGAGGCTTTGTGGCGCTGGACGCAGAACAACCTGAGTCAGGGCGATGCGGCGACGCATCTGCCCGGCTGGTTGTGGGGGCGTGACGAAAAAGGCGCGTGGCGCCTGCTGGATGACAACTCCGCGTCCGATGCCGACCTCTGGTTCGCCTACGCGCTGCTGGAAGCCGGACGGCTTTGGCACCGCGATGACTACACGCGTTCAGCCCGACAGCTTTTGCGCAATGTCGTCGCGCAGGAAGTCGCCGACCTGCCGGGCCTGGGCAAGATGCTGATGCCGGGCTTTCGCAGCTTCATCAAACCGGGCCTGTGGCAGCTTAACCCCAGCTACATGCCGGTCCCGCTGCTGCGCCGTTTCGCCAGTGTCGACCCGACAGGACCCTGGAACGAAATCGCTCGCAACACCGCGACGCTGCTCAAGTCGGTTGGCAAAAAAGGTTTCGTGGCCGATTGGGTGTCTTACCGCGAGACCGGAACCGGCAAGGGCGAATTCATCGTTGACCCGGTCAAGGATGATCTGGGCAGCTATGACGCCATCCGGGTGTACCTGTGGGCCGGCTTGATGCCGCGTCACGATCCGTTGACCAGACCGATACTGAGCAGCGTGATCGGCATGTTGAACGCCACCGCCGACAGCGGCCAGCCGCCGGAGAAGGTTCAGACCCGGACGGGCGTTTCGAGCGGCACCACCGGATTCGGTTTTTCCGCCGCGCTGCTGCCGTACCTGGACGCGCTTGGGCAACCGGCCCTGCGTGACGCGCAGGCGCAGCGCGTGCGCGAAGGCATGGCCCAGAGCCTCACGGCCGATGCGCTCAAAGTCGCCCAGCCGCCGTATTACCACTTCGTGCTGAGCCTTTTCGCCCTCGGCTTCATGGACCAGCGTTATCACTTCTTCGATAACGGCCAATTGCACACTGCCTGGGAGGCGACATGCGCGCACATCGCTCAGTAATCGTTTCAAGCGTATTCGCGGCATTGTTCAGCTCCTCGGGCATCGCTGCGCCGGACAGCGCCGCCCAGGCGTTGCTGGAGCAGGGGCGCTACTGGCAGAACCAGAACGATTCGGCGCGGGCCACGCAGGTCTGGAAAAAGCTGCTGGTGCTCGACCCGCAGCAGATCGACGCGATCTACAACCTGGGCCTGCTGGAACTCAAGGCCAAGCGCCTGCCGGGCGCCAAGGGTTATCTGGATCAATTGCGCGCGATTTACCCTGGCGCGCCGCAGACCCTGCAACTGGAGCAGGCTATTGCCTTGCAGACCGGCGATGCGCCGCAACGTCTGGAAGATGCGCGATTGGCGGCTGAGTCCGGCGAGCTGGACAAGGCCATCGTGCTGTATCGCCAGTTGCTGGCAGGCAAGCCGCCGCAGGGCGATCTGGCGCTGGAGTTCTACGGTTATCTGGGTTACGCCAGCAATGGCTGGAACGAGTCGCGCCAGGGCCTGGAGCGTTTGCTGCAGCAACAGCCGGATGATGCCAAGGTCCGGCTGGTGCTGGCCAAGCTGCTGATCCGCAACGAAGCCACGCGTATCGAAGGCATTCGGCGGCTGGCGCAATTGTCGACGCTGCCGGAGCTGGGCGGTGAAGCCACCGAAAGCTGGCGTCAGGCACTGCTCTGGCTGGGTCCGCCGCGTCCTGCCGAGGTTGCTCTGTTCGAGGGCTATCTGAAGGCGCATCCGGACGACAGTGAAATTCGTACCCAACTGACCCTTCGCGCCGCCGGTGCTAACGCGCCCACGCAACAGAGCCCACTGTTGAGCCGCGGCTTCAAGGCGCTGCAGGACAATCAACTGGACAGCGCCGAGCAGGCGTTCCAGGCACGCCTCAAGGAGCAGCCGCAGGACGCCGACGCTATGGGCGGGCTGGGCGTGGTGCGTCAGCGTCAGGGGCGATTCGGTGATGCCAACGAGTTGCTCGGTCGCGCCGTTGGCCGTGGCGGCAATCCACGCTGGCAGCAGGCGCTGGACGCCAACCGTTATTGGGCTTTGCTTGCCGAGGCCGGTGATGCGCGTGCCGGTCAGGATCTGCCCGGTGCCAGCCGCCTGTTGCAGCGGGCTATCGCGATGAAGCCACGCCAGATCGAAGGGCTTCTCGCCCTCGCCAGCCTGCAGGCTGAACAAGGTCAACCGGACAGTGCGCAGGCGGGTTACCGGCAGGCGCTGAACCTTGATCCGGACAATGCCGAGGCCGTTGAAGGGTTGGTCACGCTCATGGCCCGCAATGGTCAGGCGAGCGAGGCCATGCGCATGGTTGAAAGTCTGAGCGCCGCTCAACGGCAGCGTCTGGGCGATTTGCGTCCGCTGCGGGCGGCGGTGGCCGTCGGCCAGGCCCAAAACGCTGAGCGCGCCGGTAACTTGAAGGGCGCGATTGCCGCCCAGCAGGACGCGGTGCGCAATGATCCGCAGAACCCCTGGACTCGCTACGATCTGGCGCGTCTGTATGTACTGACGCGGGCCGACGATCAGGCGCGCAAGACAGTCGATGAGTTGCTCAAGGTCAACCCGCGAGACCCGCAGGCGTTGTATGTCAGTGCCTTGCTGGCCAGCCAGTTGAATGACTGGGCGGCCGCGCAACGTTCGCTCGCCGCCATTCCGGCTGCGCAGCGCACACCCGTGATGAAGGCCCTGGCGCGGGATGTTCAGGTTCAGTCCCTGGCGCAACAGGCCTCGACGCTGGTCCGTCAGGGTGAGCGTCAGCAGGCGGTCGCGCTGTTGCGCCAGGGCGAGGCCAGCGCCAGCGATGATCAGGTGGGCGTTGTGGCGCAGGGGTATGTCGAGGCCGGTCAGGCCGAATACGCCCTGGCGATGCTGCGCAAGACGATGGCCCAGAGCAGCGCGCCGTCGCCGTCTTTGCGCCTGGCTTATGTCGGCCTGTTGCTCAAGACCGGCGACGACGTCCAGGCCAGCCAGATTCTCCATGAACTGCAAGGCCAGCCCTTGCAACCCGGCGAGCAGCGTCGCTACGAAGACGCGGTGTTTCAGTACAGCGTCCGTCAGGCCGATCAGTTGCGCGAGAAGGGCGATCTGGTCGCGGCCTACGACACACTGGCGCCGTCACTGGCCCAGCGTCCCAAGGACCCTCAGGCGGTGGCCGCACTGGCGCGCATGCACCTGGCCAACAACGATCCGCGTAAAGCCATCACGCTGTATCAACCGCTGGTGAGCGCCAACCCTCAGGACCCCGACCTGCAATCAGGTCTGGCTCAGGCGCTGAGCAAGGCAGGCGAACGTCGTCAGGCTGAAGAGGCGATGGACAAGGCGTTGCAACTGGCACCGAACGACCCACAGATTCTGACGACGGCCGCCGGGCTGTATCGCGCCCACGGCAAGAGCGCCAGAGCGGCTGAACTGTATTCACGTGCGGTGGCTTTGCAGGCACCTGTCAGTCAGCCCGAGACCAATCCATTTGCCGGTGCGGTGGCGGCCAACCCGTTCGTGGGGTTGCCCGGTCAGCGTAGCCAGTCGCGTCTGGCGCAAAGCAGCCTGTCGCAGATCCCGGAACCGGCGCAGGTCCAGCTCGAGACCGCACGCGAAGCCGAACAGCCTGCCGCAGCCGGTCCGGGCTTGGCTTCGCGGACGTTGATGGGTTCAGATAACGCTGAACGTTCTGCATCGTCCGCAGCTAATCAGCGCAGCCGCCAGCAGGCCGATCCGGCACTCGACGAACGTCAGGCGGCGCAGCAGGCGCTGGCGCAGATCCGGCAGGAACGCAGCCCGCAGGTGACCCAGGGCGTGGCGGTGCGCAGCAATAACAGTGAGTCTGGCCTGAGCAAACTCACCGATGTGCAGGCACCGCTGGAAGTCAGCCTGCCGGTGGGGGATGACCGTCTGGCGCTGCGGGTCACGCCGGTCTGGCTCAACGCGGGCGGCATTGGTGACCAAGCGCAGACCCGCTTTGGTTCCGGCCAGCTCAACGCCTCGAACAGTGGCTCGCCCGGTGCCCAGAAAGACGACGGCATCGGTCTGGCCGTGGCCTATGAAAATCCTGAGCTGGGCCTCAAAGGCGATGTCGGCACCAGCCCCATGGGCTTTCTGTACAGCACCGTGGTGGGCGGCATCAGCCTGGATCGCTCGTTCGCCGAAGGCAGCAACTGGCGTTACGGGCTGAACCTGTCGCGCCGCTCGGTGACCGACAGCCTGGTGTCTTTCGCCGGGGCGCGGGATGCGCGCAGCGGCCTCGAGTGGGGCGGTGTCACGGCCAACGGCGCACGGCTGCAAGTGGGCTATGACAATGGAGACTTCGGTGTCTACGGCGGCGGGGCCGTGCACAAACTGGTCGGCAATAACGTCGAAGACAACAGCCGTGTCGAGGCGGGGGCCGGAAGCTACTGGTACCTGCTCAACGACGACAGCACGCAGGCGACGGCGGGCATCAACGCGACCGCCGTCAGTTACGACAAGAACCAGAGTTTCTTCACCTACGGCAACGGTGGTTACTTCAGCCCGCAGAACTTCTTCTCGATCGGCTTTCCGGTCAGTTGGTCGCAGCGCACCGATCGTTTGAGTTACTCGCTGCGCGGTTCGGTGGGCCTGCAACACATCGAGCAGGATTCGGTGCCGTATTTCCCCAACGACAACGACATGCAAAGTGCCTTGCAACAGACCGTCACCGCGTCGGGCGCCAGCGTGCCGTCCCGGTACGCCAGCCAGAACAAGACCGGTCTGGGTTACAACCTGTCCGCCGCGGCCGAGTACCGCATGGGCAGCAATTTCTTTCTGGGGGGCAATTTCGGGCTGGATAACGCCCGGGATTACAAGCAGTGGAGCGGCGGCGTGTACCTGCGCTACATGTTCGAGGATTTCGCCGGGCTGATGGCCCTGCCGGTCAGTCCTTATCGCTCCCCGTATTCCAATCAGTAGCAGGAGTTTTCAGCGTGGCAACAGCATCGATTATTGCGGGCATGACGATTTTGATCATCGGGGATAGCCATCTGGCAACGCCTGATTACCTGATCCATACCTTGCACGACAACCTGGTCCAGCAAGGCGCCAAGGTTCACTCGCTGGGCATCTGCGGGGCCAACGCCGGAGACTGGCTCAAAGCCACGCCAGGCACCTGCGGCGGAGCCGAGCGCCGTGACGCGCAAAAGACCGAGGTGCTGGGCAGCAAGGCGTCGACCCTGCCGATCGGTGAACTGCTGGCCAGCGACAAACCGGATCTGGTTCTGATCGTGATGGGCGACACCATGGCCAGCTACACCAAACCGGCGTTTCCGAAAGCCTGGCTGTGGCAGCAGACCACCGCGTTGACCAAGGAAATCGCCGCCAGCGGTACACGTTGCGCCTGGGTCGGTCCCAATTGGGGCACCGAAGGTGGCAAGTACGGCAAAACCTTTGCACGAGTGGAACTGACTTCCAAATTCCTCGCTGCCAACGTTGCGCCGTGCAGCTACATCGATTCATTGCAGTTTTCCAAACCCGGCCAGTGGGCCACGGTGGACGGCCAGCATCTGACCGGTCCGGGCTACAAGACCTGGAGTGACAGCATTAGCAAGGCACTGCTCGAAACGCCGGCTGTGAAGGATGCGCATAAATGATCGCTCGTTTCGGTGCACTGCTGATCTGCCCTGTTCTGAGTCTCAACGCGTTGGCGGCTGAGGTGGCGTTGTACCCCACCGGCCCCGCGCAGGATTCGGCGTTCATTCGTTTCATCAATGCCGCTGCCGCGCCGCTGCAAGTGCAGGCCAGCGAAGGGCAGGCGCCGTTGACGCTTGCGCCTGCGCAGCCGGTCTCGACGTTCTTCCCGGTGCAGGCGAGCCGTTCGCTCAAGGGCCTGCTGACCAGCGGCCAGCAAGCGCTGCCCATGGATGTTGGCGTCGAACCCGGCGAGTTCGCCACGGTGGTGGTGATCCCGCAGAGCGAAGGCGGCGTGAGTCAGGTGACCGTGCGTGAGCAGCCGGACGACTTTAACGGACTGAAGGCGTCACTGGCGTTCTTCAGCCTCGACGCCGGGTGTGCCGATGCCAGCCTGCGTCCTGCCGGGCGCACGGCCGATCTGTTCAAGGCCGTGGCGACCGGCACTCTGCAGCGGCGCTCGATCAACCCGGTGAACCTGTCGGTGCAACTGGTCTGCGCCAACGCGAACGTCGGCGCGCCGCTGGTGCTGGGAGACCTCAAGGCCGGTGAGCGCTACAGCGTGCTGCTGGTGCCTTCCGCCACGGGGCCGCGCCTGATGTCGGCGATGGACACGCTGTCTAACTGATCGAGCCTCGTCGTCGTCATGGTATTTGCCTCGCTTGAGTTTCTGATGGTGTTCCTGCCAGCGTTTGTGCTGGTGTATGCGCTGGCGCCCGCCGCTTGGCGCAACGTCATCCTGCTGATGGGCAGCTGGCTGTTCTACGGCTGGCTGAGCCCGCTGTTTCTGTCGCTGCACATCGTGCTGACCATCGTTGCGTGGGTCGGCGGTCTGCTGGTGGACCGGGCGCGGCAAGGTTCGCGGGGGCGGGTGCGCCTGCTGGCGGCGTTGATCGTGTTCAATACGGCGGTGCTTTGCTGGTACAAGTACGCGAACATCGTGGCCGGGAGCTGGAATGAGCTGGTGACCTGGTATGGGGCGATGCCAATGGAATGGCAGCGTGTGGCGCTGCCGGCCGGGTTGTCGTTCATTGTGTTGCAGGCGATTTCCTACCTGGTGGACGTGCATCGGCGCACGGTGCCGGTCGAGCGCAGCTTCATCAACTATGCGACCTATATCTCGATGTTCGGCCATTCGATTGCCGGTCCCATCATCCGCTATGACTGGGTACGCCGCGAGCTGGTGCAGCGCTCCTTCAACCGGCAGAATTTCGCCTTGGGCGCGCGGCGTTTTATGGTCGGCATGAGCATGAAAGTGCTGGTCGCCGATACCCTGTCGCCGCTGGTGGACGTGGCGTTTCATCTGCCGAACCCGTCGCTCGTCGATGCCTGGATCGGTTGCCTGGCGTACTCGCTGCAGCTGTTCTTCGACTTCGCCGGTTACAGCGCCATGGCCATCGGTCTGGGCCTGATGCTGGGCTTTCACTTTCCGGAAAACTTCAACCGGCCTTATCTGGCCAGCAGCATTCAGGACTTCTGGCGTCGCTGGCACCTGTCGCTGTCCAGCTGGTTGCGGGACTACCTGTACATCGCGCTGGGCGGCAATCGGCATGGGGTCTGGAACACCTATCGCAACCTGTTCCTGACCATGGCCATCGCCGGGCTGTGGCATGGCGGGGACAGCTGGAATTACCTGCTATGGGGCGCGGCGCACGGTGTTGCCTTGTGTGTCGATCGTGCCTGGTCGCGCTCCCGTCTGCCGGGTATCCCGAGACCTTTGGCGCACTTGCTGACGCTGCTGTTCGTGTGCCTGGCCTGGACCCTGTTCCGTGCGCCTGACTTTGCGACCGCGATGGCGATGTATGCCGGTCAGTTCGGCCTGCACGATCTGGGACTGGGTGACGCGCTGGCTGTGACGCTGCGTCCGGCGCATGGCATGGCAGCGTTGCTGGGCGTGGCCTGTGTGATCGCGCCGGTGTGGCAGGCGCGTTGCGAACAGCGGTTTGGCCGTCATTCGGCCTTTGTGGCGGGCGCTGCGTGGTGGCCGGTCGCAGGGTTCCTGTTGTCGTTCGCGCTGATCGCCAGCCGCGAAACGGTTCCGTTTCTGTACTTCCAATTCTGAGGCCGGTGCCCATGACTCCGTCATCTGCTGTACCTCCTGCGCCGACAGAACGGGCGGTGCGCACTGCTGGCGCTGCGGGCGTAACGCTGGCGGTGTTCATGGGGGCTGGCTTGCTGGCGTCGGTGCTGCTGCTAGCCAGTGGCAAGGTCGAACTGCTGCCCAAAAACCTGACCCTCGACGGAGCGCTGCACGGTGAGGTCACCCATGCACTCGCCCAGCAATTGTCCGCGACCTTTCTGGCACGGCAAGCGGCCGATCTGGAACGCGGCGCCAGCTGGCTGCTGTTCCACGATACCGGGCCGCGAGTGCGTGAAGGCTGTCCGGGCTGGCTGTTTCTGGCCGATGAGTTCAAGCTCAATCGCAACGCCCAAGCCAATGCGCAACGCAAGGCTCAGGCGGTGATCGACGTGCAGCGCAATCTCGCCGGTCGCGGCATCCAATTGCTGGTGGCCGTGGTGCCGGACAAGAGCCGAATCGCTGCGACGCGGTTATGTACGCTCTATCGTCCCGGCGTTCTGCAGACACGTATCACGGACTGGACCCGCAACCTGCAAGCCGCAGGCGTCGACGCTCTGGACCTGAGCGCCTCGTTGCAGCCGTTGCACGCGCTGGCGTATCTGCGTACCGACACCCACTGGAGCGAAAGCGGTGCCAATGTTGCGGCCAGGGCCGTTGCGCTGAGTGTGCGGCAGATCGGCGTCGAGGCCACTCCGCGCAAACAGTTCGAGACAGCCATAGCCCCGGCAGCGGTACGCCCCGGCGATCTCGTGCGGCTGGCCGGCCTCGATTGGCTGCCGCAGTCGCTGCAACCGCCCGCCGAAAGCGTGGCCGCGACGCAGATCAGTGAGCAGGCCAGCGAAGCGGCCGCCAGTGGCGATAATCTGGACGACCTGTTCGGCGATAGCAACCTGCCCAACGTCGCGCTGATCGGTACGTCGTTCTCACGCAACTCGGGGTTCGTCGGTTTTCTGCAACGCGCACTCGGTGCACCGATCGGTAATTTCGCCAAGGATGGCGGCGAGTTCTCGGGCGCGGCCAATGCCTACTTCGACAACCCGGCGTTCCGCCAGACTCCACCGCGACTGCTGATCTGGGAAATTCCCGAGCGCGACCTGCAAACACCGTATGAGGCCGTCAGACTGGATCGCTAGGCATCGTCATTCGCAGCGCCCGTGTCAGCTTTTCAAGCGTGGATCCACGGCAAATTCCAGCGCTCTGGCGGTCGCTACCACGGCGGCGAACGCGGGGTGGTGCACGTTGAGCAGGTAGTTGGACTCGCGTGGAATGATCACACTGGGCACGGCCAGCGCCAGACTCTGGCCGGAGGCAAGCCAGGCATCGCCAAACGAAGCGGTGGCGGGCGGGGCCGGTTCCTCGCGCCAGTCCGTCGGCAAGGTGTCGGGGCGCGCATTGAGGATATGTTCTTCTTCGATCTGCAGTTCCAGCATCGCGTAGTGCTGAGCGACCGCTGCGTTGCCCAGATGGACCAGCACTTCCAGCAGCGCCAGCGACTCGCTGCCTGCGCAATACACACATGCGTTGCCCTTGCTGTTCCAGCGTCCGCCGTAGAGTTTTGCGCCTTCGCCGTCGAATGCCTGGGCCAGCCACTTGCGCTTGACCAGGCGATAGACCGGAATCAAGCCACGACCCCGTGCTCGAGACGACCGATCAGATCAAGCACCGCCTGGGACTCTGCGGACGTGGCGAGCATTTCCAGTGGACGACGATTGCCGAGGCCGTAGACCGGGTTCGCCAGCCAGCGGCGAGTGGCCTCGGTGTCGTCTTCGAACAGGTCCAGCGTGGCCTTGTAGACCGCCGCCAGACGGAACAGACGGTCGCTTTCTTCGGCATTGAACTGACGCACTTTCAGGCGCCGTTGCAGGGTCGCGGGCGCAATGCCCAAGTGTTCGGCCAGGGCCGAGCGGTTCAAATCGGTGTAATGCGCCAGGCGCTCGAATACTTCGTACGGCAAGCCATCATGCAGCGCAGCGTACAAGCGGTCACCGCGTGGCGGAATGCCCAACTGTTGCCAGAAATCCTGCTTCTGCAGAACCGCTGGCTGGTAGTCGCGGATGGCGAGAGACATACGTCACCTCTACTATCGATTGATTATTCAGAAATCTATCATTTGATCATAGGCTGAATGCCCGCGCAGCGGTAGCGTCCTGGGTGGGAAATCCTTGCTGCAGATCAATGTTGGCTACGATTGGTTTCAAAACGTGGCGCCTTATGAAACTCTTCTACTATTGCTAAGCCAATGATTGCCATGAGTGGCAGGAGTGATATCAATATGATATGTGTCTGTCTGGTCTGGAACGTTGCCAAGTGCTGAGATGCGACGACGGTCGTGCCGATGCGATCTGCCAGTGGCAGCCTGATTTTTTGCAGTGAGAATTACTCGATGTCCACTCTAGCGCTATTGATATGCGACGACTCCAACATGGCGCGCAAGCAGTTGATGCGGGCTCTGCCTGCCGACTGGGATGTGTCAGTAACCATGGCGACGCAGGGGCAGGAAGGCCTTGAAGCGATTCGCAAGGGTCTGGGAAAGGTGGTGCTGCTGGACCTGACGATGCCGGTGATGGATGGCTATCAGACGCTGGCGGCGATTCGTGCCGAGCAGCTGGATGCCAAAGTCATCGTGGTCTCCGGCGACGTGCAGGACGAAGCCGTGCGGCGGGTCATGGAACTGGGCGCGCTGGCATTCCTGAAAAAGCCTGCCGACCCGGACGAACTCAAGCGCACGCTCGAACGCCTTGACCTGCTCGGGACACCTGCCGCCTCGCCAGTACCTGCGGTGGTCTCTGCCCAGAAAGCGACGGGGCAGGGGATCATCAGTTTCCAGGATGCGTTTCGCGAAACCGTCAACGTGGCGATGGGCCGTGCCGCTGCACTACTGGCCAAGGTGCTGGGCGTGTTCGTGCAGTTGCCGGTGCCCAACGTGAACATGCTTGAAGTGGGCGAGTTGCACATGGCGTTGGCCGATGCGCACAGCGATCAGCGTCTGACGGCGGTCTGTCAGGGTTATATTGGCGGCGGCATCGCCGGTGAAGCGCTGTTGATCTTCCACGATTCGGAAATTTCCGGTGTTTCGAAACTGATGGGCGGCAATTCGCCTGACGCCTCCAACATGGAAATGCTGCTGGACCTGTCGACGATTCTGATCGGTGCCTGCCTGAGCGGCATCGCCGAGCAGATCGACATCGCCTTCTCTCAAGGCCATCCGCAATTGCTGGGCGCTCAAGGCGGCATCGACGAGCTGATCCGGATCAATCGTCAGCGCTGGAAAAAGACCTTGGCGGTCGAGATCAGTTACACCGTGGAAGGCCACAACATTCACTTCGATCTGCTGATGCTGTTCACCGAGGACTCGGTTGAACTGCTGACGAAAAAACTCGCCTACCTGATGAGCTGACTCCCATGAGCAACGCTATCGAAATCAACGAGCTGCATTGGTTGCTCGCCGTCACGCAAAACATCGACGTGGGCATCGTGGTGCTCGACCTGAACTATCAGGTGTCGGTCTGGAACACCTTCATGGAGAACCGTTCCGGCGTGGTGCCCTACGTGGCCATCGGCAAGACGTTCTTCGAACTGTTTCCCGACGTGAATCAGGCCTGGTTCAGCAAGAAGATCGACAACGTCGTGACCCTCGGCACGCCGGCGTTCACGATCTGGGAACAGCGGCCTTACCTGGTACGGTTCAAGAACTACCAGCCCATCACCGGGCAGGAAGAGTTCATGTACCAGAACACTACGCTGTTTCCGTTGCGCTCGACCACCGGCGCAATCAGTCATGTCTGCCTGGTGATCTACGACGTCACGGACGTAGCCACCAACCGCCATCAGTTGCAGGCGGCCAACGCCGAACTGCAGAAGCTCTCTGGTAGCCAGGGCTAAGACCCGGTCCGTTTTTTGTGGGCGATGCCTTGTCTTTTACGCGAGCAAGCCCACGCCCTCGGACCCGTGCTCGTGCTAGGATCGCGATTTTCCGCTGACGCTCAGGGACATCATGCGACCTCAATCCACTCTCACTGTTTTGCCTGTCGAGCGCCCGCTGATCGGGCGCGTCAGCCCGCCCGGTTCCAAGTCGATCACCAACCGCGCCCTGCTGCTGGCGGGGCTGGCCAAAGGCACCAGCCGCCTGACCGGCGCGCTGAAAAGTGACGACACCCGGGTGATGTCCGAGGCCCTGCGCCTGATGGGCGTGCAGGTCGATGAGCCGGATGACAGCACCTTCGTGGTCACCAGTTCCGGGCACTGGCACGCTGTTCAGCAGCCGCTGTTTCTGGGTAATGCCGGCACCGCAACGCGTTTTCTGACCGCCGCACTGGCCAACTTCGAAGGCGACTTCGTGGTCGATGGCGACGAATACATGCGCAAGCGCCCGATCGGTCCGCTGGTCGATGCCCTGCAACGCATGGGCGTCGAAGTCACGGCGCCCACCGGCTGCCCGCCAGTGGCGATCAAGGGCAAGGGTGGTCTGGCTGCCGGGCGCATCGAGATCGACGGCAATCTGTCCAGCCAATACGTTTCGGCGTTGCTGATGGCGGGCGCGTGTGGCAAGGGTCCGCTGGAAGTCGCCCTGACCGGCAGCGAGATCGGCGCGCGCGGTTACGTGGACCTGACGCTGGCGGCGATGCGGGCGTTCGGTGCCCAGGTCGAGGCCATCGGCGATGCAGCCTGGAAAGTCTCGGCCTCCGGCTACAAAGCCACCGATTTCCATATCGAACCCGACGCCTCTGCGGCCACTTACCTGTGGGCCGCCCAGGCGCTGACCCAGGGCAATATCGATCTGGGCGTAGCGACCGACGCGTTCACCCAGCCTGATGCACTGGCCAGCCACGTCATCGAGCGTTTCCCGAACATGCCTGCCGTGATCGACGGTTCGCAGATGCAGGACGCGATTCCGACACTGGCCGTGCTGGCTGCATTCAACCGGCAGCCGGTGCGGTTCGTCGGCATCGCCAACCTGCGGGTCAAGGAGTGTGATCGAATTTCGGCGCTGTCACAGGGCTTGTGCGCCATCGCGCCGGGCCTGGCCGTCGAAGAAGGCGATGATCTGCTGGTCAACGCCAATCCCGCGCTGGCGGGCACCACGGTGGATGCGTTGATCGACACGCACGCCGATCACCGCATCGCCATGTGTTTTGCGCTGGCCGGGCTCAAGATCGGCGGTATTCGTATTCTGGACCCCGATTGCGTCGGCAAGACCTACCCCGGCTACTGGGACGCGCTCGCCTCGCTGGGCGTGACCATTCAGCGCTGAGAACGCCGTGCAGCCGCTCGCTCAGATCCTGATGAACGGCTGCATCATCCGCGCCAGCAGACCGTGGAAGCGCAGCGGCGAGTCGGTAGCCAGCAGGCAGATGCATTCGCCATAGGCGATGGGTTGGTGCTGCACGTCGCTGTCCAGATCGGCTACGTCGCCCGGGCGGAAATCGCCCAGTTCATCGTGATACGAGCCCTTCAGCACCATGGTCATCTCACTGCCGCGATGGCTGTGCATCGGCATGCTGACGCCCGGGGCGATCTTCAGCAGCAACAGATTGCCGTGCTCGATGCCCTGCGCCTGGACACGCTGTACGCCCGGAATCAGCGTCTTCCACTTCAACCCACTCAGGGACTGACCGAAGTGCGCCTGCATGCAGGCGGGCAACAGATCGGGATCCTGATTGGACGCCAGCAGCGGGTTGATCGCCTGAGCCCGTGACGGCGAGGTTTCAGCCAGGCGGTCGAGCATCGCAGTCCGGCCGCGCAGCGGCACCACGGTGCTGCTGTATTGTTCCATCAGCACGCCACCAATCTGTTCAGCCTGCCTCAGCCGCGACCTGCACGCCGGACAGCGTTCCAGGTGCGCGGTCGTGACCAGCGCAATGCCTTGTGACAGCGCGCCTGCGGCATAGCTGACCAGCGTGGCTTCGTCGGGGTGTCGTAATGTGTTCATCAGGACTCCTCGATGCGCGAGCGCAGTTTTTGAAAGGCCAGGCGCAGGCAGGACTTCACGGTGCCCAGCGGCATGTCGAGACGTTCGGAGATTTCACGATGGCTCAGCGCCTCGAAATAGGACATGCGTAACACCCGGGCCTGATCGGCCGGCAGGTTCTGAATGGCCACCGCCAGTTGTTGTTCCTGACGCTGGCTGTATTCGAGCGTCCGGTCCTGTGGCGCTTCGAGGCGTTCAAGTTGCTCCAGCGAATTCTGCACCTGCACCCAGCCGCGATCCTTGCGCACGCTGTCGATGTAGAGGTTGCGCGCGATCCTGAACAGCCAGGTGCCCAGACTCGCTTTGCTTGGATCGAACGTATCAGCCTTGTGCCACAGCCTCAGCAACACTTCCTGCACCAGCTCCTCGGCCTGACCTTCAGGCACATTCAACCCGGTCAGGTAACGCAGCAGGCGCGGGGCGAAGTGATCGTAAATGCGCATGAAACTGTCGCGGTCCTGTTGGCGGGCCACGGCATTGACTTCATTGACCCAAAGTCGGTTTATCGGTAAATCGCTGGGAGTGGTGGACAAGTGACAGAAGGTCCTGAGACTGGCGGTTATGCTCATGATCCACCTTCTGATCGCTATTGTCTGGTGTTGGTTCGGTACGCAAGAGTATTACGCGTGCGTTCAGCGAACGGATCACAAGGAAACGACAAGGAAAGCGGGCGGTGTCCAGAGGGCGCGAGCGGGAAGCCCGTTCTTGTCTCGGGTATCAGAGCGACTCAAACAGTTGAGCGACGAATTGCGCTCGCACTGTCATTTCTGACAGTAGCCGCCACGGGCGCAAGCTGATTAATCTGGGACTGGACAGGGTTACGGTCACGGAGACGATCATGCAGCCCATCGCCAAGCAACCTTTGCCAGGTCTGATCCTGCTTTTCGTATCGCTTGTGGCGAGCGTTCTGTTACTTCTGCTCAGTGCACCCGAACGCGCGCGGGCTGAAACCGGCAACCAGATCACCTGCCTGTCGGGCGTGCATACCGCGACATGGTCGCCGGGACTGACCAATACCGCTCAACGGGTCGATGTCTCGACCAAGAGTCATTGGGGGCCGTGTTACTCGCCGTCCTCGGATCTGGGCGTCCTCGCTTCGGCGGAACAGCGGTTTCAGGCGACATTTTCCTGCCGGGACCTGCGTAATCTGGCCTCTCCCATTACCTGGGAGATCAGGTGGGATGACCAGACCACCAGCCTCTACACATTCAATACGACCCTGCAGGAAATGGACAATCAGGACACTGCAGTCGTGGGTGTCGGGTACATCGAGAAAGGCCGTTATGAAGGCGCCAGAGCGATCACCGTGTTCGTGCTGGGTAACCTCGATTCGATGTCGAACAATGACTGCGCCAGCCCCTCTGGCATGAGTAGGTTGAGTGGCCACTCGATGCTGTTCATATCGGATTGAACGTTCGGTCTACAGCGCCCGGTAACGCAGACTGAGCGTCAGCGTCATTGATTCCCCACGCTGTAACAGTTTCAACCCCGGATGCCCCGGCAGATGATGGGCGTTGACCGGATGGCTGACCGGTTCGAAGCAGAAGAAGTCCAGACCCGGCGGGCAAAACACCAGAAAGTACTCACTGCCGCTGGCCTGGCAGTGCAGCTCATAGCCCAGGTCCGGCTGGCGGATGACGCTGCGGCCATCCCAGCCGGTGAAACCGTTGTCCAGCGTTGAGTGAGGCAAGGTGTTGCCGTGACGGAAATCCCATTCGGCGGGCAGTTCCCGTAATTCGGAGGGCAGACCCGCTTCGTCGCACAGCCATACCTGCGTGGCGCTGGCCTTCAGGCGCGTGCCCGGCGTGCGCGGCAGATAAGGGTGCAGGCCCAGTCCGTGCCAGGCGGCGCGGCGGTCCAGATGGGTGGTGCGCAACTCGATGTTTAATTGGCCATCGATCAGCGTGTAACGCAACTGCGCCTGATAGACGAAGGGCGTCTGGCTGTCGAGTTGCAGGCAGACGTGCGTGTCGGTCTGTTCGATGACGTCCCACGGTTGTTGCCAGGCACTGCCGTGAATGGGCAGCGCATCGTTGGCGCTGTTGGGCGACAGGGCCAGCCAGCCCTCGGGCGTGTCGAAACCGCCGCTGCCGATGCGGTTTGACCACGGCGCCAGCGGATACATCGCCAGTTTGCGAGGCGTACCGGCCGCCAGCGCGTCTTCATGACTGGGCCGCAGCAACGGCTGGCCGCTTTGCAGCACGGTCCAGTTGACGATACTGCCGCCGATGTCGGGTGCCAGGGTCAGCCGGGTCAGGCTGTCTTCAAGGGTCAGGACGTTCGCGGGCATGGTGCGTTACCTCTTCCGGACGCGATGAATGTGAGGGGCTGGAAGGCGAGAGCGGCGTGGCGCGACGCCAGGTCAACAGCACAATGCCACTGACCACGATCAACCCGCCGATGACCTGGCCGCTGCTGAGCAACTGGTCCAGAATCAGCCAGCCAAACAACAGGCTGGCCACCGGCTCGATGTTCATGACCGGCGCGTTGCGGGCGATGTCCAGACGCGCCATGCAGATGAACAGCAATGAGAAACCCACGCCGTACAGCAATACCAGACTGGCCAGCGCGGTCCAGCCGACGCGGCTGGCGGGCAGATCGACGCCGCCGGGCAACAGACCGCTGGCACCGGCCACGGCAGCGGCGATGAACACCACGACCATGGTCAACATGCTGCGCACGGTGCCACGCATGCTCGACAGCTTGTTGTCGGTGATCCATAGCGCGAAAGCAAACACCACGGCGGCGGTAAAGGCGTAGGCAATGCCTTCCAGCCACTGCGGCTCGCTGTTGCCGGGGTTGGACAGCCGGTGCGGCACATCCAGCGCCAGCACCAGCCCGAACAGAATCAGGCCCATCAACGCAGCCGCCCGACGCGTGGGCGCAGCGCCGCCGAGCGCCCAGGTCAGCAGCGCCAGCAGGATCGGCGAGACGTTGACCACCAGCAACGCCAGCGCGACCGGAATGCGCGCCACGGCCGAGTAGATACAGAAACTCTGGGTCGCGATCAGCAGCCCCAGCAGCAATTGCCAGCGCCAGGTGCTGGCAGGCAGGTTGAGTCGTTCGCGCTGCAACAGCACCAGACTGACCAAAACCAACAGGGTCACGCCGGAGCGGCACAGAATGGCCAGCAGCAGGCCAGTGTCATGGTCGAAGGCAATGCGCGCGGCGATGTGGTTGCCGGCAAAGGAACAGGCCAGCAGCGCCAGTATCAGGACGGCGATGTGGCGGGGGAACAGGGCAGGGGCGGACATGCGGGACCAGCCTCCTTGGCTGGAAAAAGCAGGGCTGTCATGACCCTCGCGAGCAGACGCTCGCGAGGGCCGACAGTCAATCGAATGGACTTAAAGCACAGCGCCCGGCAGCCACAGCGAGATAGCCGGAATGTAGGTCACCAGCATCAGCACCATGAACAGTGCCAGATAGAACGGCAGCAGCGCTTTGACGGTGGCTTCGATGGTGACTTTGCCCACCGCAGCACCGACGAACAGCACCGCGCCGACCGGCGGCGTGATCAGGCCGATACCCAGGTTGACCAGCATGATCATGCCGAAGTGCACCGGATCGACACCGACGCTGGTGATCACCGGCAACAGGATCGGGGTGAGGATCAGGATCAGTGGTGCCATGTCCATGATGGTGCCCAGCAGCAGCAACATCACGTTGATGCACATCAGGATCACATAGCGGTTATCCGACAGGGTCAGAAACGCCGTGGTGATCTTCATCGGGATTTCCATCAGCGTCAGGATGTAACCGAAGCTGGCCGCAAAACCGATCAGGATCATCACGATGGAAATGGTCCGCGCCGCCCGGTGCATCAGCTTGGGCAGGTCGCGCCACTTATAGTCGCGGTAGATGAACATGGTCACGAAGAATGACCAGACCACGGCGATGGACGCCGACTCGGTCGCGGTGAACACGCCGGACAGGATGCCGCCGAGAATGATCACCAGCGCCATCAGTCCCCACAATGCCTCGGCGGCGATCCTCAATGCCTGACGCATTGGGATCACTTCACCCTTGGGGTAGTTGCGCTTGCGGGCGAAGATCATGCACAGACCCATCATCACCGCGCTGAGCAGCAGGCCCGGCATGATCCCGGCCATGAACAGCGACGCGATGGACACCGTGCCGCCTGCGGCCAGCGAGTAAAGCACCGAGTTGTGGCTGGGCGGAGTCAGCAAAGCCTGCACCGAGCCGCTCACAGTCACGGCAGTGGAGAAGTCGCGAGGGTAGCCGTTGCGCTCCATTTCCGGGATCAGCACCGAACCCACTGATGCGGTGTCGGCCACCGAAGAACCCGAGATTGCGCCGAAGAACGTCGAAGCGACGATATTGACCAGCGACAGGCCGCCACGCACGAAGCCCACCAGCACCCCGGCAAAGGCCACCAGCCGTCGGGACATACCGCCTTCGGCCATGATGGCCCCGGCCAGCACGAAAAACGGAATCGCCAGCAGCGAGAATTTGTTCACCCCGCCTGCGATCTGGATCATCAGGGCATCGGCCGGAATCTCGATCCACCAAGCCCCGATCAGTGCCGACAGCCCCAGCGCATAAGCCACCGGCATGCCGAGAAGGATCAGCCCTATGAAGCTGCCCAACAGTATCAATGCGTCCATTTATGCGGCACCTTCGCTTTCTTCAATGACGTCGAACCGCATGACGGAGCGGTGACTCTGGTCACCCAGGAACATCCTTTCCAGTACGAAAATCAGGGTCACGATGCCGCCGATGGGGATTGGCAGGTACGAGATGCCCACGCGCAGGCCCGGCAGTTCGCCGAGGAACTGGTTCCAGGTGGTGGCGCACAGCTTGAAACCCTTGAAGATCATGAACAGCGCGACAATGGCCATCAGGACCTGTACGGCCACGCTGGCCACTTTGCGCAACTGCACCGGCATGCGATCCACCGCCATGGAAACGGCCATGTGCGCGCCTGCGCGATAACTGGCTGCCGCGCCGAAGAAGGTGAATACCACCATCAACAGAATGGCCACCGGTTCCGGCCAACTGGAGCCGCTGCCCAGTACGTAACGGGCGAAGATGCCCCAAGGAATGATCAGGGTCATGGTCAGTACCGACAGACCGGCAATGCCGATACAACCCCGATAAAGCGTGTCGTTGAGGCGCAATAACGTATTTTTCATGAAGGCTCACCACAGCGGCGGCGAACGAGCTGGCGCTCGCCCCCGCGGCGTTATCGGACTGTGTTATTGGGCTGCCTGGGTTTTCGCGACCAGGGCGGGATCGGTCTGGACCGCTTCGATACGGCTGATCAGATCCTTATAAGGCGCGCCGTACTTGTCGCGCACCGGCTGGGTCGCGTCATAGAAGGCTTTTTTCTGCTCAGGCGTCAGGGTGATGAATTCCACACCCGCAGCCTTGAGCTTGGCCTCGTCAGCGGCCGACGCCTTGTCCCACAGGGCGCGTTCTTCCAGCTGCGCTTCGCGTGCCACTTTCTTCACCAGCGCCTGTTGCTCTGCAGACAGCTTGTTCCAGGTGGTTTTGGCCATCACCACCGGCTCTGGCAGGATCAGGTGCTCGGTCATGGTGTAGAACTTGGCGTTCTGGTAGTGGTTGTGCTGGAAGTAGGTCGGCGGGTTGTTTTCCGCGCCATCGATCACGCCAGTCTGCAGGGCGCTGAAAATCTCCCCGGTAGCCATGGCGATGCCGTTGCCGCCCATGTCGTTGATGGTGTCGATGAACACCGGGTTGCCCTGGACGCGAATCTTCATGCCCTTGAGGTCGGCGATGCTGCGCACCGGCTTCTTGGTGTAAAGGTTGCGCGTGCCGCCGTCCATCCAGGCCAGTGCGACCATGTTGAAGTTGGAGTTGCTGATCTTGTCGAGCATCTCCTGGCCGATTTCACCGTCGATGATGGTGCGCATGTGTGCCTGGTCGCGGAACACGAACGGCAGGTTGAAGGCGTTGACGTCCGGCACGACCGGCCCGACGATCCCGAGGCTGACGCGGGTCATCTGGATGGCGCCGGACTGCACCTGCTCGACGACTTCCTTTTCAGAGCCCAGCACGCCACCGGCGAACATCTTGAAGCTGATCTCGCCCTTGCTTTGTTCTTCCAGCTTTTTGCCCATGTTCTGCTCGGCCACCACGGGTGGGTAGCCGGCAGGGTGCACTTCGGCGAACTTGATTCTGACGTCCGCCTGGGCCAGGCCTGCCATGCAGAACGCGAGCGGAAGTGCAGCGGTGAGGAGTGTGCGTTTGAAGTCCATGGATATCTCCGATTTTCTTGTTTTTGGTCGGTGTCGACAGATTCAGTCTGGTTGTATCAGTCCCGGAACTGTGGCTCCTCCAGGCCTTTGACGCCGGGTCGCAAGGCGAACACACCACCGGCGAGTGGCTGATCGCTCAGGTCGCCACCAGGGCGGATCGACGTCACGAACAGGGTGTCCAGGTTCGGGCCGCCGAAAGCGCACATGGCAGGTTTTTTTACGGGCACGACCAGCGAACGGTCAAGCTTGCCCTGTGGGGTGAAACGGTGGATCAGACCGGCGTCGTTGCCGCAGATCCAGTAACAGCCGTCGGTGTCGATGGCTGCACCATCCGGGCGCCCCAGATGATGGTTCATGTCCACGAACAGGCGGCGGTTGTGGGGTGTGCCGCTGTCGGTGTCGTAATCGAACGCCCAGATCTTCTGCACGCTGGGGTGCGAGTCGGACAGGTACATGGTCTTGCCGTCCGGGCTGAACGCCAGGCCGTTGGGCACGATGAAATCCTTGAGCACTGGTTCCAGTGTCTCTTGCCCGGCGCTGTAGCGATACATCGCGCCGACCACTGCGCCAGCGTTCATGTCCATCAGCATGGTGCCGGCCCAGAAACGACCCTGACGGTCACAACGACCATCATTGAAGCGCATGCCGGATTGAGCATGCTGCACGTCGACCAGCGGCGTGCTGCTCAGGGTTTCACCTTCGCCGGGGTGCAGGTGGAACAGGCCGCTTTCCATACCGGCGACCCAGCCACCTTTGCCGTCGGCCGCGATGCAGGCCAGCATCTGCGGGGCTTTCCAGTGGCGGGTACTGCCATCGCCCGGGTTCCAGCAATGCAGATGACCTGCGGGGATGTCCACCCAGTAAAGCGCTTGGTCACGCGCGCTCCAGACAGGGCTTTCACCGGTGGCGTTCTGTGCATCGAGAATCAGTTCGGCATCCATGGCGGCGAGTGTCTCCAGGGCTGTTCAGAAAGGGTTGAGCAATGCTTACTCGTCGCCGAACGGCCCGGACGCCACGAAAGCGCCGCCCTGATAGACCATCGCCGGGTCATCGGCGGCCGGCATTGGCTGGGCTTCGACTTTGTCGCGAAACACTTCCGAACTGTCCTTGGGGGTGTAGCCCAGATGGCTGGCCAGACGGTTGTCCCACCACACGGTCTTGTTGTCCGAGACGCCGTAAACCACGGTGTGGCCGACGTTCGGCGTGTACAGGGAGCGCTCGAGCAATTGGGTCAGGTCGTCGAAGCTGAGCCAGGTGCTCATCATTCTGCGGTTCTGCGGTTCTGGAAACGAAGAGCCGATGCGGATGCTGACGGTTTCGATGCCGTAGCGATCGAAGTAAAAGCTGGCCATGTCCTCGCCGTAGGATTTGGACAGACCGTAATAGCTGTCCGGACGGCGCGGCGAGTGCGCGTCGATGGTCTCGTCCTGCTTGTAGAAACCGATCACGTGGTTGGAACTGGCGAAAATTACGCGCTTGACGCCATGACGGCGGGCAGCTTCGTAAATGTGGAAAACGCCGCAGATGTTGGCACCGAGGATTTCTTCGAAGGGACGCTCAACCGACACGCCGCCGAAATGCAGAATCGCGTCCACGCCTTCTACCAGGCGATGAACGGCGTCCTTGTCGGAGAGATCACAGATCTGGATTTCTTCATGGCTGCCTGCCGCCGGTGCCATCTCGGCGATATCGGACAGCCGCAGGATGTTTGCATAAGGGCGCAGGGTTTCGCGCAGTACCTTGCCCAGGCCACCTGCCGCGCCTGTCAGCAGGAGGCGATTGAAGGGAGTTTGGGGGGTGTGAGCCGATGCCATGGGGACGCTTCCTGATTGTTATTTTTTGTCATCTGTTGTCGTATGACTTGCCTGATTATCGGCACCGCATACGCTGATTGTCAACGCGGCCAAGGTATAAAGTCGTCGCTGCGCGAGCCGCTGCTTAGACGCCTCAACGCGACCGGGCTCACGCTGAAAAATGAGCCCGGTGCGCTGCTTCAGAGCAACGAAAGCGGGTAGCTGATGAAGATCCGGTTTTCATCGAATTCGTTGGTGCTGAAGTCGCGACGCAGGCTTGAATTGCGCCACTTGACGTTCAGGTTCTTGAACGTGCCGCTTTGTATGGTGTAAGCCAGTTCAGACTCGCGCCCCCATTCCTTGCCGTCGGTGATGTTGCCGGTGTGCACGTTGTCGCCGCTGATGTAACGGTTCATCAGGGTCAGGCCGGGCACGCCCAACACGGCAAAATTATAGTCGTGACGCAACTGCCAGGATTTTTCCTTGGCGTTATCGTAGCTGGAGTTATAGCTGTCGTTGGCCAGCGTGCCACCACTGGTGCCGTTGACGCGCATCCAGGCGGTGTCGCCGCTGAGTTTCTGCAGACCGACGTAAAAGGTGCTGCCGCCGTAACGAGCCGACAGCAACGCGTAGGCGGTCTTGTTGTCCAGATCGCCGGCCAGCTTGTTGCCGTCCTCTTTGCCGATGAAGTAGCCCAGGTTGGCGCCGAGGGTCCAGTCGCCGAACGTCTGGGTGTGCAGCAGATTGAAGAACTGCTGCTGGTAGATGTCCTGCAGTTCCGAGTACCAGACGCCTACTTGCGTACGTTTTTCATTGAACACGTACTCACCACCGCCGAAGTTGAAACGGTCCGAGGTGAAGGCCCCGCGACCGTTCATCGACATGTCTTCCATGCTGGCGTCGTTGCGCGGGCTGTTGCCGCGGAACTGGCCGCCGTACAGCGTCAGGCCGTCGATTTCCTTGGAGGTGATCTGCCCGCCCTGGAAGGTTTGCGGCAGTGAGCGACCGTCATCGGAACGCAGTATCGGCAGTACCGGCATCCATTCGCCGACCTTGAGTTCGGTCTTCGAGACGCGTGCCTTGCCCGCCACGCCCAGACGACCGAAGTCATCCGCCGGACGACCATCGCTGTGGATCGGCAGCAACTGCGTGCCGCCGGTGCCGCGCCCGCCGTCCAGCTTGATTGAATACAGCCCCAGCACATCGACACCGAAACCGACGGTGCCCTGCGTGAAGCCGGACTTGGCGTCGAGGATGAAGTTCTGCGTCCACTCTTCGGCTTTGCCCTGCGGCGCAGCGCTGCTGGGATAGGCCGGGTTGGTGAAGTTACGGTTGAAGTAGGCGTTGCGCAGCGTGAGTGTGGCTTTGGTGTCGTCCACAAAACCTTCTGCCATGCCGAGCATCGGGCAGAGCAGCGTCATGCTGCCCACGCCCATAAGGACGCGTGAACGGGTGGTGTGAGATGTCATTGTTATTAAGCTCCCTTGCTTGACGAAACTGTCCCTCTTTCTCTGACTGTGCGCAGGCAACAGCCGACAACTGCGAGGATTATGTGATGCCTGTTCAAGGCATGATCCCGACCGAAATGCAGCCGGATACCGTTCGCTGGCGATCAGCGAGCGCTATAAAACACGAGTGTCATCGGGTGTTGCGAAAGGACTGCTCCCTGCCGCGGCGACGGCGATCCAGGGCGTAACGCAAGGTAAGACGGATGTGCAGACGAAGGTCTTCATCGGATGGGCCTCAGCATTGTTTTTATTGTTTTGGCGTCATAGGTTGTCGTACAACCGCGCTGATTATTTACAGGCTGCGTAAGGTTTGTCAACGCGCGTTTGGTCGAAGATTTGCCATTCTGACGGGCCTTGAAAGGCCGTGCATGAATGAGAGTGAACGCTGGCACGGGCTGCACAGTCCACCAGACACGTATTCACTTTTCAGGAGCGCATTACATGAATCGTTTCACCGAAAAAGTCGTGTTGGTCACAGGAGCCGGTTCCGGCATCGGCGAAGCCACGGCCAAGCGTTTTGCCCGGGAAGGCGCCAAGGTCGTACTGGTTGGCCGCAATGAAGAAAAGCTGAACAAGGTGGTCGCGCAACTGGAAGGCGAGGGGCATCTGGTGCGCGCCACGGATGTCGCCGACCTCAGCGACGTCGAGGCGCTTTTCAAGCAAGTGGCCAGTCAGTTCGGCCGACTGGACGTACTGGTCAACAACGCCGGTATCGTGAAGTCCGGCAAGGTCACCGAGCTTGAAGTGCAGGACTGGAAAGAGCTGATGTCGGTGGACCTGGACGGCGTGTTCTATTGCACTCGCACCGCCATGCCTGCATTGATCGCCAGCAAGGGCAATATCGTCAACGTATCGTCGGTGTCCGGTCTGGGCGGCGATTGGGGCATGAGTTTCTACAACGCGGCCAAGGGCGCAATCACCAACTTCACCCGAGCGCTGGCGATGGATCACGGCGCTGACGGTGTTCGCGTCAACGCAGTGTGCCCTTCGCTGACGCGCAGTGAACTGACCGAAGACATGCTCGATAACCAGGCGCTGATGGCCAAGTTCAAGGAGCGTATCGCGCTGGGCCGTGCTGCCGAGCCGGAAGACATCGGCGACGTGATTGCCTTCCTGGCCAGTGACGATGCGCGTTTCGTGACCGGCGTCAATCTGCCGGTGGACGGCGGCCTTTCGGCCTCCAATGGTCAGCCACCGCAGGCCTGAGTCAGATCTGTTCGGTCATGCCCATGCAGGGGCATGACCGATCGGTGACGCGTTTTCGTGCCTGCACCGCCCTGTAAATCTGCTGAAACGCCCGTTACCACCCATCGCCAAACGCCGCTGGCCTGCGAATTGGCTGCCACACTGACCTTCAGAAAACCCTGACCGCTCGCCGCGCCATCGGCTTGCGAAAGCGTCAGGCGTTCAGCCACGACTCCGACCTTTCGATCCGTTCAACGCCTGCGAGCCTGCCTCTCGGGCGGTAGCCATGCCTGTGGCGAGCCTGGCGTCCTGATCACCGATCCCCTTCTCATCCAACACGCTGGAACCCTCATGTTGAGCGCTCACCTTGCGCCGGCTGCTGGTCCCCTGGATCTGCTGCGCAGTCTCTGGCGCCACCGACAATTGATCATCACCATGACCCGGCGCGAAGTCATTGGCCGCTATCGCGGTTCGGTGATTGGTATCGCCTGGTCATTCTTCAATCCGCTGCTGATGCTGGCGGTTTACACCTTCGTATTTTCCGAAGTGTTTCAAGCTCGCTGGGTCGGCCAGGACACCAGCAAAAGCGGCTTCGCGGTGCTGCTGTTCGTGGGCATGATCGTGCACGGGTTGTTTGCCGAATGCGCGACCCGTTCGCCGTCGCTGATCATGAGCAACGGCAATTACGTGAAGAAGGTGCTGTTTCCGCTCGAAGTGCTGTCGGTGGTGACGCTGGGGGCGGCGCTGTTCCACACCGGGGTCAGCCTGATCGTGCTGTTGCTGGCGCAGTGGGTGCTGACCCATACCCTTTACTGGACCGCATTTCTGTTGCCGCTGGTGTTGCTGCCACTGGCGATCGCGACACTGGGTTTCAGCTGGTTGCTGGCGGCGCTCGGCGTCTATCTGCGCGACGTCGGCCAGGTGATTGGCGTGTTGACCACCGTGCTGCTGTTTATCTCGCCAGTGCTCTACCCGGTGGCCGCCTTGCCGCCAGCGTATCGGCCGTGGCTACAGCTCAACCCGCTGACCTACATCATTGAAGAAAGCCGCAACGTGCTGCTGTTCGGGCGTTGGCCGGACTGGCAAAGCCTGGCGCTGGCGATGCTGATCGCCTGTGCGATCGCCGTCGCGGGCTTTGGACTCTTTCAGAAAGCCCGCAAGGGGTTTGCCGATGTCCTCTGACGAGATCGCGATCAGCGTGCGCGACATTTCCAAATGCTATTACACCTACGAGCGGCCCGTGGACCGGCTGCTGCATTCACTCGTGCCCAGGCTGCAGCGGCGTCTGGGAAGGCCGGTCAGCGCCTACGGTCAGGAATTCTGGGCGCTGCGCAACGTCGACTTCGAGATCCGGCGCGGTGAAACGGTCGGCATCGTCGGGCGTAACGGCTCGGGGAAATCGACGCTGCTGCAAATCATCTGCGGCACCATGCGTCCGTCCGGCGGTTCGGTACACACCGAGGGCCGTGTCGGGGCATTGCTAGAGCTGGGCTCGGGGTTCAATCCCGAGTTCACCGGCCGGGAGAATGTTTACCTCAACGCATCGGTACTAGGCCTGAGCCGAGAGGAAGTCGATCAGCGGTTCAGCGCCATCGCCGGGTTTGCCGACATCGGCGATTTCATCGATCAACCGGTCAAGACCTACTCCAGCGGCATGGTGGTGCGGCTGGCGTTTGCCGTTCAGGCACAGGTCGATCCGCACATCCTGATCGTCGACGAAGCGCTGTCGGTCGGCGACGCAAAATTTCAGGCCAAATGCTTCGAGCGACTGCGGCAACTCAAGCACAACGGCATCAGCATTCTGTTGGTTACTCATGCCAGCGAACAGGTGGTCACGCACTGCAACCGGGCGATTCTGCTGGAAGGCGGCCGCGTGGAAATGAGCGGGCCTCCGCGCGCGGTCGTCAATCGCTACATGGACCTGCTGTTCGGTCGTGATCGACGCATGACGCCAGCGGTGCCAAATGCTGCGACGAATGACCCTGTCCCGTCAGCGCCGGTATTCCCCGAGCAAGGCCCGGCCCTGAATTTTGAGCAGGATGCCTTCGATGTCCGGCCTGGTTTCAATCGCCACGAGTACCGCTGGGGCGATGGCGCTGCCTGCTTGATGGACTTTCATCTGGCGGTCCGCGACGAGGCGTTTCCCCCGAGCATCGAGTCAGGCAGCGAGGTGCGTCTGTACGTGGCCATCCGCTTCAACCAGCGGGTCAGCCATCCGGTGTTGGGCTTCACGATCAAGACCAAGGAAGGGGTGACGGTCTACGGCACCAACTCCTACCTGCTGGACTGTGAAGCCAGCCGACACTTATACGAACCGGGCGCGCAGCTCAGGGCCTGTCTGCGGTTCAGGAACCGACTGGCCACTGGCGATTACTTCATTTCGCTGGGTGTCGCTTCCCGCCACGGTGAAGACATCGTGCCTCACGACCGGCGTTACGACGCCATTCACTTTATTGTTGCCCCGACCCCCACGCTGTTCGGGCTGGTCGATCTGGCCCTCACCATGGACTTCGATCAGGTACAGCACAATGATCCAGCTTGAACAGCGCGGCTACCGTCTGGACCGGCGGACTCGCGTATGGGCGCGTCCAGAGTATGAAGGGCTGGCCTACAGCGATGGCGATGAAAACGAAGAACGGCTGGCCAGGATCGTGCGCGAGGCCCAAGACCTGAGCGTGCTGTCGCCCGAACTGAGTCGGCGCTGCAACGACTGGGTCTCGCTCTATCACCTGGGCCGTGCGCGGGGCAACCTGTTGCGGCCTTTCGAGCATTGCCTGACCGGCAGCGTGCTGGAAATCGGTGCCGGTTGCGGGGCGATCAGCCGTTACCTGGGAGAATGCGGTGCAACGGTGCTGAGCCTGGAAGGCAGCCTGCGTCGGGCCCGCATCGCGGCGAGCCGAACCCGTGACCTGGACAATGTCACCGTGGTGGCCGAGCGTTTCGAGCAGTTTCAGTCGCCGCGTCTCTTTGACGTCATCACCCTGATCGGCGTGCTTGAATATGCCAGTCTGTTCAATCAGGGCGACGACCCGGCGCTGGACATGCTCGTCCGGGTTCGCGAGTTGCTGGAGCCCGACGGCATTCTGCTGCTGGCCATTGAGAACCAGTTAGGCCTGAAATACTTTGCCGGCGCACCCGAAGATCATTTGGGCACGGCGATGGCGGGCGTCGAAGGGCGGTATCCGGAAAACGGCCCGCAGACCTTCGGACGCAAACGGCTGACTGCTCTGCTGGAGAACGCCGGGTTCAGCCGTTCGGAGTTTCTGTTCCCCGCGCCCGATTACAAGCTGCCCAACTCCATCGTCAGCGAACGGGGGTTTCAGCACCCGGACTTCGACGCCGCGGCGCTGCTCTGGCAGAACGTGCGCAAGGACCCGCAACTGCCCGGTGCCACGCTGTTCAATCTGGAGCGCGTATGGCCGGTGGTGGTGGATAACGGTCTGGGCATGGAACTGGCCAACTCGTTCTTGATTGCGGCGTCCCGTTCGCTGACGCCTGTCGTGATGCCGAACTTTCTGGCGGGGCATTACAACGTCACGCGCAAGCCCGGTTACTGCAAGCAGACCCTGTTCATCGACACACCGGACGGCATTGAGGTGCGGCATGAACCGCTGCGCACCGACACGTCCCCGCACAAAGACTTTCGCCATGTGCTCTCGCGGGTCGATGCGTACCAGCGCGGCTGGGTGCTCAGTCAGCAGTTCCTCGACATCGCCAGCACGCCGAACTGGACCGTCAGGCAGTTCGGCGAATTCGTGGCCCGCTATTGTCAGGCGTTGAAGCACTTGCTGGCAGAACAGGGCCACGACCTGCCGCTGATGCATCTGGATGAGCGACTGCCCGGCGCGCTGATCGATGCCGTACCGCAGAACATCATCCTCGATGCCGAAGATCGCCCGGCATTGATCGACATCGAATGGGAGGCTGCTGCGGGCATCGAGCTGGGGCATCTGCTGATTCGCTCGTTGCTGGTGCTGATCGCCAGTGCCACGCCGTTCTGCACCAGCGTGATGCCGCTGACGCGCCGCCAGTTCGTCACCGAAACGCTGTTTCACGCCGGGCTGGCTATCACGCCTTCGCAGCTGGACGGCTTCATCGAAAAAGAGGCGCACTTCCAGGCATTCGTGACGGGGATGGACGCGAGTCATTTTCTGAACTGGGAAGCCGATCAGATCATCAACCAGCGGGTGTCGCCGACCGCACCGAAAATGGAGGCCAAGCTGTATTACAGCGACGAAACCGGCCACTTCAAGGAAGAAGCGGCGTTGAGCCTTGAGGTGCTGCCCGGTCACCAGCGTCTGCAGTTTCCCCTGAGCCGTCTGGACACCCGACCCCTGGCGTTGCGCCTCGATCCGGTCGACCGGCGCATGACGTTTTCACTGGATAATCTGCGCCTGGTGAAGCGCGGCGTCGATGTCTGGAAGTGGGACGGAGAGATCAGTGGTCTGGGTCCGCTGTCAGGGCTGCGGGAGGTGGAGGAAAGCGGATCCGCCATGCTTTTTGTCTGCCTCGACGACGACCCTTATCTGCAACTGCCGGTCGATCTTTCGCAACGCGACGATGTTCACGACCTGGCGCTGACCCTGGACCTGGTGCTGTACACCGATGAAGTGATCGCCCGCCGCCTCAGTCAGGGCCTGAGCTGGAGCGAGCAGCATGAGGCCTCGTTGCGCATCACCGTGCAGCCCTTGTCCGATCAGATAAAGGCCCTGACGCAACGGGTCAGTCAACTGGACACCGTCACCCAACTGATCGAAAAGCACGTGATCGAGGGCGAGATCGGCACTATCCAGACCGTCGAGCGCCTGTTGCAGGAGAACGGCCACGACCTGCGCGAACGTGAGGCGCTCATAAAGCAGTTGCAAGACGCCTTGCTCGGCCTGCAAGTTGAAAAGGACACCCGCATTCATGAGTTGAACCTGCGCATTCGGGAGCTTGAAAATTCGTACAGCCGCAGGTTGGCAGCACCGTTTCGGCACTCGGTGCTGACCACGCACCGGCTAGCGAAAGCCTCGCGACGCCTGCCAGCACTGATTCGTCGGGGCGGCGGCTTCAAGGCTACCGCCCGTCGCGCCGCCACTGTGTTGCGAGAGCACGGCGTGCGCGGCCTGATCGAACGCGTGCGTTGGTTCAACGACATCGGACACGTGACGGTCGCGCAGGACACTGCGCCGGAAATCGACGTGCCTGATCGCCATGATTACAGCGCCTGGATCAAACGCTACGACACGCTCAGCGACGGTGATCGTCAGGCGATGCTTGACGACATCGTTACCTGGGACAGCCCGCCATTCATCTCGGTGATCATGCCGGTCTTCGCCCCGCCGCTGGACCTGTTGCGCGACGCCATCGACAGCATTCGGCAACAGGTGTATCCGCACTGGGAGCTGTGCATTGCCGACGACGCCTCGCGCCAGCCCGCCGTGCGCGATTTCCTCAAGAAGGTGCAGCGCCAGCATGCGCAGATCAAAGTCGTGCTGCGCAGTGAGAACGGGCACATCTCGGCGGCCAGCAACTCCGCCCTGGAGCTGGCTCGCGGACGCTACGTCGCCCTGATGGATCACGATGACCTGCTGCCGGAACACGCCCTGTACTGGGTAGCGCGCACTATCGTTCGGCATCCGGAGGCGGGGGTGATTTACTCGGACGAAGACAAGATCGATCAGCAGGGGCGACGCAGCGATCCTTACTTCAAGTCTGACTGGAACGCCTTTCTGTTTCGCTCGCAGAACATGATTTCCCACCTTGGGGTCTATCAGCGAGATCTGGTCAATCGCGTGGGCCGCTTCCGGACGGGGTTCGAAGGTTCGCAGGATTACGATCTGGCCTTGCGCTGCATTGAAAAACTCAACCCCGCGCAAATCATCCATATCCCGCGCGTGCTGTATCACTGGCGCATTCATGCGGGCAGCACCGCCGTTGCGCCGGAAGAAAAACCCTACGCCGTGCATGCGGCGGTCAAGGCGCTGAACGACCATCTGCACCGCACCGGGCGCAAAGCCGAAACCGAACTGTTGCCGTTCGGCATGTACCGGGTGCACTACGCATTGCCTGAGGCCCTGCCGCTGGTCAGCCTGATCATTCCGACACGCAATGCCTGGGCGCTGCTCAAGCAGTGCATCGACAGCATCCAGCGTCTGACGACTTACCCGAACTACGAAATCATCGTGATCGACAATGGCTCCGACGAAGCCGAGTCGCTGATGTACTTCGCGCAGATCGACCAGCAGTCGAACATTCGTGTGCTGAGGGGCGATGGTCCGTTCAACTATTCCGCCTTGAACAACCGGGCGGTCAGCCAGGCGCACGGTCAACTGGTCGGTCTGATCAATAACGACATCGAAATCGCCTCGCCGGACTGGCTGGAAAATATGGTCTCCCTGGCGCTGCAACCGGAGGTCGGCGCCGTGGGCGCGCGGTTGTGGTTTCCCGATGATCGTCTGCAGCACGGTGGCGTCATCCTCGGCATTGGCGGCATCGCCAACCATGCGCACAAGTTTCTGCCTAAAGGCCAGTACGGCTACTTCGGCCGTGCGATGCTGATTCAGGAGTTTTCCGCCGTCACCGCGGCCTGCCTGGTGATCCGTAAATCGGTGTTCGAGCAAGTGGGCGGACTGGATGAGGTCAATCTGAAAATCGCATTCAACGATGTCGACTTTTGTCTACGCGTTCAGGAAGCCGGTTACGTCAACGTCTGGACACCTTATGCCGAGCTGTATCACTACGAGTCGGCTACGCGAGGCTTTGAGGATTCGCCGGAAAAACAGGCGCGCTTCAATACAGAAGTCGCCTACATGGCCCGACGCTGGCCGGGCATCAAGAGCGATTACGCCTACAACCCGAACCTGACACTGGATCACGTGGACTTCGGCCTGGCCTGGCCGCCGCGCATTGAGGGAGCAAGCGGCTCAGGGGGCTGAACGGACCTGCGCATCGCGGCAGTTGCCCTGAGCCTCCCGCCCGGAACCCTCCGGACAGCAGTCATCCACCACATAGATACGGTCGACTTCTTTTCCGATACCGACGATGACGTTGTTTATAAGCTTTCTTACGTTGCAACAGGGAATGACCACTGCAATGTTTAACGCACCTGGTGTCATCGTATTCGCCATCATGACAGTAGCCTGACTGTTCAGATGGTCTTATCGGGAACGGCTGATGGGCTACAGTTAAGTACAGATAAAGATGAAGTTCCAGAATCGAAAAAGTTTCAGGGAGTCGATGCCCGGTTAACAGAGTCAACATTGAAACAGTGTCCACTTATATGACAGCGCACGGATGACGTTGCCGTTTTATCTGCATCACCTTCATGCGTGGGACCTTTTAATTTTCAAGTCGAATCTACTCATGAATACACCGTCTGAAATCGATATTTCAGGTCTGAGGTGTTACGACAAGATTGTCGATGATGTCACCTATAGCGTCCCGCGCGGTATCACGCGCGAGGCCCGCGGTCGTGTCTGGATCGTGCGTGTCCTGAAAAACAAACAGGTTCAGGTCTACGGCCGTTTCCCGGACCTGCGCTTCGCGGGCACGCGGCGTGCACTGAATGCGGCCATCATTCACTTGATCCACAGCGGCCATGCCTGGCGGCGCGATGATGTGCTTCAGCTCAATGAGCAGGCTGCAGTGCATTGGCGCAAGCGCAGCGGCGTCGGACTGTGCGCCGTGGCGTATGTCACCCGGCAAGGGCCGGGAAGGGGCGAGACCTTTTTTCTGTCCACCTACAAACGCGTGGCGAGCGGGCGCGGACTGGAGAAGTTCAGATCCCGTCTGGTGGACGTTCTGGAAAACGCTTATGAGATGCACCACGCCGGCCCGGGCATTCCTTATTCAACTCAGAAGAGGATCCGTCAGGACATAGATCAATTAATGGAGGGTGATGCGTTTCAGGCATTTATCGAGGCAGGCAAACGAAAAGCCGACCATATTGCAGTGGTGGAATATGTCGAGCGACTGTCGCATTAAAGCGAAACGGGAAGAGACAGCGGAATAGCGAAGTAGAGCGTTTGAACGATAAACGGCTGGCTTGCCATGAACATCAAGCCCGGTTTCCCCGGGCTCGATCCAGGTGCACTAATCGTCAGATCTTGAAGTGGCTGACCATGGTCTGCAACTGTCCACCCAGGCGGGCAAGTTCGACGCTGGAGGCGGCGGTTTCTTCGCTGGCAGATGCCGTCTGTTCCGACACATCGCGCACGTTGACGATGCTGCGGCTGATCTCTTCGGCCACGGCGCTTTGCTCTTCGGCGGCCGCTGCGATCTGCTGGTTCATTGCCTGAATGTTGGAGACCGTCTGGGTGATGCTGTTCAGCGATGTGCCGGCCTTGCGGCTCAGTTGTACGCTGCTGACGGTCAACTCACGGCTGCTGAGCATGATGCTCGACACCTGACGCGTACCGTTCTGCAAGGCCGCGACCAGGTTTTCGATCTCTTCGGTGGACTGCTGGGTACGTTGCGCCAGGCCACGTACTTCGTCCGCCACCACCGCAAAACCACGTCCGGCTTCACCGGCGCGCGCCGCCTCGATGGCCGCGTTGAGCGCCAGCAGGTTGGTCTGTTCGGCCACGGCCTTGATCACGTCCATCACCTTGCCGATCTTGTCGCTTTCCTGCTCGAGCACGCTCATGGCATCGGAAGAGCGCACCACTTCAGCGGCCAGGCGCTCGATCTGCACGATCGCCTCGCCCACCACCTGATCACCGGCGCGGGCTTCCTTGTCAGCGGTCGAGGCGGCCTCGGAAGCTTGCTCGGCGTTGCGCGCCACTTCAGCCACGGTGGCCGACATTTCGTGCATCGCGGTGGCCACCTGGTCGGTTTCGACTTTCTGGCTGTTGACGCCGGCGCTGGTCTGCTCAGTGACGGCCGACAGTTCTTCGGCGGCGCTGGCAATCTGCACCACGCTGTCGCGGATACCGCCAATCAGCTCGCGCAAGGTCGTGCCCATGCGCTGGATGCCCTGTTGCAGCACGCCCAGTTCGTCGCGACGGGTCACCACCATGGTCTGCGACAGGTCGCCCGAGGCGATCCGGTCGACCACCGCCATGGTTTCCTGCAGCGGACGGGTAATCTGGCGGGTGATGATTACTGCGGCAATGATGCCCAGGATCATCGCCAGCAGGGTGCAGCCGATCTGCATCTTGCGGGCCTGTGCGCTTTCCAGATCACGACGATCCAGTTGCAACTGGTACATGGCTTCACTGAGCTTGACGATGTCCTGGCCTTGCGCGGTCATTTCCTTGCGCGCCTGGGCAATGTCGCCGCTCGCCGTCTTGAAGTTCTGCAGGGTGGTGCGATAAGCCAGCATGGACGTTTCCAGCTGGCTGAGCGCGTCGGCCTGAGTGGCGCTGAACGTGGTCTTGAGCTGATCCACATCCTGGATGGCTTCGTTCAGCTTGCCAGCCGCTGACTGTTCATTTTCAGGGTTGATTTCCGTGAGGTAACCACGCACCTCGTAACGTGCCTGCATCAGGTCTTCTTTGGCGTCTACGATGAGTTCGTATTGTGCGAAACGGTTTTCATCCATGCCGTCCAGTTTCTTCACGTCCGCCAGAATCCGGTCAAGCATCTCGGTGGCTTTGGTGGCATTGACAGTCAGTTCCTTGCGCAACGCGACGCTGGACTTGTAGCCACTGCGCATGTTGTTCAGGGATTTCTGGTAGTCGGCGATCACCGCGCCCAGCTGCTGCAGCATTTTCACGTTCTCGGGGCTCTTGAACGAGGTCAGCAGCTTCTCCTGATACGCCTTGAAACCGTCCAGCGAAACCTGGACGGTTTCGGCGACCTTTTCATCGCCGTCGGCGACCATGTATTGCAGGCGTGTTACCCGTAACTTGGTCAGCTGTGCATTGAGCGAGGTAATGTCGCTCATCCAGTTGCTTCGGTCGATCAGCCCACTCAGGCTGCTCCATCCGGTGAGCGCAAGAATGGCAGTAAAAACAAGTACTAGCCCGAATCCGAGGGCCAGCTTCATATTCACGCTGATGTTTGCGAACCAGCTGTTCATGAGTTACTCCAGGTACATCATTCAAAAAGATCAGGCTGCGGGAGGCGTCTTTGATCATCACCGCCCAGGCATTGGTTACGAACACTATCGGCCGCGTCTCGCCAAGCTGAAACGGTAAAAGCCAATAAAATTAAAAAAAGCCTGTCCCCCTTTCACAGGCTTTCATTCAGCGCAGGCCACGGTTATAAAGGGCGTACCGAGAAACATTGAAACAGTGCGGTACTGTCATTAAACAGTCGCCAGAATCCCGCCTGCACACACGCCACGGACTTCATGTTCATAAATGAACACTGCGCGTTCGTAAAGTCTCAACTTTTCTTGAATAACCAATTAACAATCCCTGGACCTGCCCGCAACCTAATAGAGATGCTTTGTAATGACTTTGAAGTTTCGTCATAAAATTCTGCTGGCTGCATCGGGCGTCGTCGTCCTGGCGTTCGCCCTGTTCACGTTGTACAACGATTACCTGCAACGCACGACCATCAATCAGAACCTTCAATCTTCAGTGGGGCAGGCCGGCCAGTTGACGGCCAGCAGTGTGCAGAACTGGTTGAGCGGCCGCATTCTGGTTCTGGAAAACCTGGCACAGGACGTGGCCTTTCAGGGCGTGAACTCCGACCTGAGCGGTCTGGTGTCCCAGTCCTCGCTGGTCTCGACGTTCCAGTTCACCTACGTGGGCGACAGCAAGGGCACCTTCACTCAGCGTCCCGACGCCGAGATGCCCGCCGGTTACGATCCGCGCCAGCGCCCTTGGTACAAATCGACCGTCGACGCCGGCAAGACCATCCTGAGCGCGCCTTACCTGGCCTCGGTCGGTGGTCTGGTAGTAACGATCGCCAGCCCGATCAAGGTCAATGGCCAGGTGGCGGGTGTCGCGGGCGGTGACCTGAGCCTCGATACACTGGTGAAGATCATCAACTCGGTGGAGTTCGGCGGTATCGGCTACGCGTTTCTGGTCAGCGGCGATGGCCAAGTGATCGTCAGCCCCGACAAGGATCAGGTCATGAAGAACCTGAAGGATATCTATCCCGGCCAGACCCTGAGTCTGGATGCGCGTATGCGTGAAGTCACCCTGAATGGCCAGCAACGCATCCTGTCGTTCACCCCGATCACCGGCCTGCCATCGGCTGACTGGTACATCGGTCTGTCGATCGACAAGGACAAAGCTTACGCGCCGCTGAGCCAGTTCCGCAGCTCTGCCATCGTCGCCGGATTCATCGCGGTGATCGTGATCGCCTTGTTGCTGAGCCTGCTGATCCGGGCGCTAATGCGGCCGTTGACTGACATGGGCCGCGCCATGCAGGACATCGCGCAAGGGGAGGGTGATCTGACCCGCCGCCTGAGCATTCAGGGCCGTGACGAGTTCGCCGATCTGGGCAGCTCGTTCAACCAGTTCGTCGAGCGGGTTCACGCCTCCATCGTCGAAGTGTCATCCGCCACGCTGCAGGTGCATGACCTGTCACAGCGCGTGGTGCAGTCGTCCAACTCTTCGATCGTCGGCTTCGACGAACAAAGCGCCCGCACCAACAGCGTCGCGGCGGCCATCAACGAACTGGGCGCCGCGACCCAGGAAATCGCCCGCAACGCGTCCGACGCGTCCATTCAGGCCAGCGAAGCACGCACCCAGGCCGAAGGCGGGCAGGTGGTGGTAGAGAAGACCATCCAGTCCATGAGCGAACTGTCGACCAAGATCAGCAGTTCCTGCGCCCAGATCGAGCAGCTCAACGCCAGCACCGACAACATCGGCCACATCCTCGACGTGATCAAAGGCATCTCGCAACAGACCAACCTGCTGGCGCTCAACGCGGCCATCGAAGCGGCACGCGCCGGTGAAGCCGGTCGCGGTTTTGCGGTAGTGGCAGACGAAGTGCGCAACCTTGCCCATCGCACGCAGGTGTCTGCCGACGAGATTCACAAGATGATCGGCGAGCTGCAGACCGGCTCTCAGGACGCGGTGCTTAACATGAACGAAAGCCAGGCGTCCAGCCAGGGCAGCGTTGAAGTGGCCAACCAGGCCGGCAGCCGACTGCGCGATGTCACTCGCCGTATTGGCGAGATCGACGGCATGAACCAGTCAGTCGCCGCCGCGACCGAAGAGCAGACCGCCGTGGTGGAAACACTCAACGTGGACATCAACCAGATCAACACGCTCAATCAGCAGGGCGTCGCCAACCTCAATGAAACATTGAAAGATTGCGCGGCGCTTTCACAACAGGCCGGTCGCTTGAAACAGCTGGTGGCCAGCTTCAAGATTTGATTCAGGTCAGTAACCATTGCAACGAGGGCCGTCCATGTGACGGCCCTTTTTTGTTATGGCTGATGACTGTTTTTTACGGGGTTGAAGGGGTGACAATTAACCGTTTGCGCGTTGTACCGTTTTGTACGAATTTATATTTTATTCGGAATACACATATCGGCGAAATACTTTCAACCGCCAAGGTTTGAGTGATCGCTGTCGACATTCAAACGTCTGACTTTTTAGACCTCAAATAAACGCAAGGCGCTGATCATGTATATCAGCGCAAAGAATTTCGGTTATAGGATCCAACATATCAGCGCGCACATATTCAGGTAACTCACGCTATTCCAGTGCGCCGTGGACCAATGACTGAACGGACAGGCCCGTTCAGTCAGGCATTCACTTTTTTGATTCCTCAGCCGTTCGGGATCGGGCCCGATCCGAATAGGTTGAGGCTACTTCGCTCGGCTTGCTGGTGATCACCGCGGACTTGCGTTGGCCCACCAGATCGTCCGGGTTCAGGTACAGGTTCATACGCGGAATCACCTCGATGCGCGGCTTTTTGTCGGGCCGTTCCGCCTGACGCGTGTTGCGGTCGAAATTGCGCAACTCATGTACGTTGATCGGCTCTTCGCCCGCCAGCACGAACATCGGCAGATTGCTGTGAATCATCGCGTCGTAACGAGAACTGGCCGAAAAATACACCATCGCCCTGGGGTGCGGCGCCACCTTCTTGTACTTGATCAGACTGGCCTGATCCGACAGATTGACGATACGCCGCAACTCCGCACCCGCCGACGTCTGCTCGAGCGCAACACGGTCCTTCGAAGCCTGCTGCTCGGCGGCCTTGCCCAACAACTCCCGAACCTTGCCCACAGGCACACGCTCGCCACCGGTGGTGTGCCCGGCCCAGGTGAACACGATCAGCCGCGGGCAGATATCGAATACCTGCGTATGCCGCGCCAACTGCTTCATGCTGAACTGCCCGCCCAATGCCTGCCGAAGAATCTTCGAGCGCGCCGTGGTCGCCAGATTGAGCTCGATCCGCGTCTGCTCGATCGCCGCCATCAAATCGTCCTTGAGCTGATTGATCTCCTTCACCCAAGGCAACGCGCTACGACTCAACGCGAAATAACCCGGCAACCGCATCACCGTCCCCGGCGCCTGACCGGGCAGCCGCTCGAACAACGCCATCGCCCGCACCGTCGCCTCGATTGCCGCCTGCCCCTCCAGCGGCTGCACCTCGATCAAATCCAGCGCCTTCTGCTGCGCCAGCACCGGCAACTGCCACACCTGCCCATGCACCACCCACTGAGGCCACATCTGATTGAATGCCGCGATTTTACTGACCAGCCGGGCGTGCAGGGTCGTTATATCGACAAACATGGTGATCTCCAGAAATTTTAATACCACCCCCCAGTGTAGCGCGTGAGCGTGAGGATGCAATTCGTAGATAACGGTGTTTTAAATGTTGAGCGGGTGATTGAACAGCCGGCGGTGCTAACTTGGACAGCACGGTAGTTGGTTTTATGCAGTGTAAGGATTAGGCACCGCATGTTGGGTACATGCGATGCCCTAGTGGAATAAATATTTTCCTGAGTAACAGTTGCGTTTATTTTATCCAGGCAATTTTTCCATCGTCCAGATAAGCAAGCCCAGTCAGCGTACCTGTTATTGCTGGCAAATTAGACAAAGCTTGTGATGTGTAGGTGAGCGGCAGCGCGTCTCTCAATGCCTTCGCCTGTTCTGGATACTCATCCCAAGAAGGTTTCATGATGCCGTTCCAGAATGACACCGCTGTGCTGTCATCAAGAAGAATCACTGGCTTCAAGTACTCTACGCTTTCTTCGCCGTCCCAGTACAAATAGCCCAAGTAATGGCTTCCATCCCGGCCTGTAAAATGGGTGCGGACGATAATTTGAGAATCAGTGCTTGACTCGGTTTCAGAAAGAGGACGTACAGTAAGCTCGTCTTCTACTGAGTCGTCCATAGGAAAAACCCATGTATCGCTGTAGGCCAGATCACCAGGTGTCAGGTCGTAAACTTGTTTTTCACGCATGTTTGAATACCTACCTGATCAGATGTCTTATTGATTCATATAGCTCAGGCCTTCCGATATCTTCGTAGGCTTTGCGCAGTCCAAGATTTATTTGCTCAGGAGTATAGCGTGCCATTTTTCCGCTAGCCAGAGGCGGTAAATATTTACTTATTGCCTTGTGCATCGCCTCTGGGTTGATTTTGCCAGTATGGCTGTATTGTGTGATTAAGGTCGCTGGATGCTCCAGCATATCGTTCTTTGTATAACCCAGCATTTTGCCCAAGTATTGAGGCAGGATATGGTGTGCCTGGAAATCCTTGTTCAACCCTTGGAGTTCTTTATAAGTTGGGCTTGTGGGTTTGGGTATCACCTTTTCAGCCCTTTTGGCATCAAGGCGTTTATCCGAAAGGGACTCGATGGAAGGTGATTGGGGCTTCTGATCCCCGAACGTACCTTTGCCGGAGTTCTGCCCTTGAAATTCAGGTCTTTTTCTCAGGGCATCTTCATGCTCAAGCATCCACTGACCCAAACGCGCGCCCTTGGACTGGCTTGCATTTCCTGCGCGAGGACTGTCGCGTTCCCTCTGCCTCGCGTGAGGTAGGCGACGATGGCACCCAAAAGCAGGGTGACGACTTCAACATGTCCCTGGGCGATGTGATGAGTCGCGCTCCGTTGAGCGTAAGGATCATCCTGAATGAACGGACTCTGGCCGGGTTCGCCACGGGGTCCGTTCCATGCGGCTTTGATGCCTCTCACGTAGTGATCAGCAATCTTCGGTAAGCCGTCGACGAAGAACTCGGCGATGGACTCCAGACCGAGCACGCCGAGTATCCAGGTGCTGACCTGCAATCCCATTGCTGCGCCTGCAACACCTGATGGAACCGCGCCTACGCCGCCGAAGAAAGCTCCGAAACCTGCGCCAAGGGTTGCGCCCGTCAAAACGCTACCTGCGACGATCATTGCCATTTGACTCACGGCGTCCATCAGATCGTTCAGCACGCTGGAAATGTCGAGGTCTGCGTAGCGTTGCCTCAATAAGCGGCCTGCTTCCCATTCAGCATGGATGAAGGCAGTCCTGACGCTACTGACGCGGCGAATCTTGAGCCCAATGGAGTCGACTCGTTCTTTCGAATATGTGCGATAAGTTGCGCCTCCCTGATAGCCCATCGCATGAGTGATGCGGTTTTCTATGTCAAACCATGACGGTACGATGCCTCTCAAAAACATTCATTTCTCCCTGAGCGAATGTTGAGCGGGTGAATCCGTACCAATACATCCGTGTTCCGGTACGTTGGCGACCCCATAGGGATTCTCCGAACATGTCCCCAAATGTGATGAAATACACCTGACCACCTGATCCGAGCCGCCCATGAACTACCTGGATTTTTACGTGCAGGGAGCGTGACGCGGGATCAGTCCTTGGGCAGCTCTTCCAGCTTGGCCTCTACCGCGTCATCGAAAATGATGAACAGCGCCTCAGCGTCCGACGAGCGCAGTTTTCGGGTGCTTTCGAGGCTTTGGATGAGCTCGATCTGGATAGCGCGTTCGGCTTCCAGGTCCTTGCGGGTGCTGGTGGCGTTCAGGGCGCGGAGCAGATCGTTCATCTGGTCGCGGATGGGCTTCTGGAGTCGCAGGAGGTCGAGTTTTTCTTGGGGCATCGGGTGTTGTCTCTTAGGGGCTGCTGGCTAGGCGAGCGATACATCTGCTTTTCACCACATTCCCCGCAACAGAGCGGGAAGCCTTCGTATTGATCTGGCATGGTACAGCCAGCTTCGTCGTTCAGCCGAGAGATTACTGCCTCCATACGTCAGCAGGCTGATTCTCGATCAGTCACTGAACCGACTGGCTGTAAAGGATCCACGCTCCGATTTCCAGCAACCCAATTTATTGGCTGCCGCGGAGTCGCTGCTAAGGTCGTATTGATGGTTCCACAGCCTGCCAGGCTGGTAGAGAACATAAGGGTGCAAAGGATTTTCACATTAGCGTCCTGCTTTGATTTTCCCAAGGCTAACGAGCCACGCCTCTGCTGGCCATCACAGATTCCATCTGCCGCCGCGCTACGGTGACTACTTCACAAACGCAACCTTCTTCACGAAGATCAACGAGTCCTCGGCAGCAGGCCCGGCGATGCGGTCGTTGTTGAGCTCGCTGGCAACAGTGACCTTCACAGTCTTGCCAACCATGCTCGGCATCAAGGTCGCTTCACTTTCATCTTCTGCAACAAACCATTCGCCGCATTGCCCATCGCAATAAGCCGTGAACCGTCGACCGTCATTGACGAGCACCGTGATGGTGTAGTCATCGATGCCACCGCCAGCAATTAACGCGCCCTGCAAGGTTTCCGGTTTGGTCAGGTTGAAGTGGCAATAGGCTGGCGCGTTCGGATCATCGCCCAGCAAACCACAACTGCGCTCGACTTCGCTGTTGATCATCGCGCAACTGTTGGCCACGTTGCACGGCGGGTGGGTTGCAGGAGAGACGTTGATGCATTGTTTGACCAGAGACTCAGCGCGCTTTTGACCGATGGCCTCGGCGCAGGATTTGTCCGAGGCGTTGGCTTGGAGTGTGGCGAGGAGAGTGATAAGCAGAGAAAGGGTCAGGCTTGTTGCTTGCATGAAGGGTCCGGGTAGCGAGTGGGGGATGCGTGAACGATACCGACCTTCAGTTTTTGGGCAAGCGCAGCAGGCCTCTGGTGTGTATCGGTTTCTCGATTATCTTGGCATTTCCGTACCATTACTCCCACATCCGATGCCTGCCTTCGTTATGACTCAACGTCTGCCGTCTCATCGGCCGGCGAGCGCTTCAAGCCATCCAGCGGAACGAATATCCAACCCTCGATCGGACTGACCTCGGGCATCGGATGCGCCAGTTGCTCCGGCTGATAAACGAACATCCATCCCAGCAACGCGCACGTCAGGGCGTCTTGCAGATCGACATGCTCAAGCCTGGACACGAATTGCCTGATGGTCTGGCCGTCCCGCAACGTGTCCTGATAAAACGAAGACCTCAGCCGTTCAATGGAATCAGACCGTTTGCAGGCGGAAGGGTAAGCCTCAATGGCCTGCAGCATCCGACCATCAGTCCATACCCCGCAACGCTCCCGCTCCGGAGCAAATCGCCCCAGCACATGCATGCCCTTGGTCGCCTGACTGCCGATCATGTCCTTGACGGGCGATAGCGGTGACAGGCCATTGAGGAACAGGAAGTGTTCAGTCTGACGGTGCAAGTAAGGATTTTTGGACGACGTGCCTATGCTCGGCTCGGTGCTGCCGGTAGTGATGAGGTCAATGAACGGCTTGGAGAACCCCAGCGGCGTGTCGATGGCGAGCGTAGTTTTGATACGCGCAGGATCGACCGATTCGACTCGGCACAGTGCCAACATACGCCGAACGAAATCCTCAGTCGTTGCCGACTCATTGATGGTCGAACGCAGATTGCCTCGCCACGGTCTGCCAAGCAGCCGTCGCTCAGAATCCAGGATGACCAACGCATCACGGCTTTTAGGGTTGTAGTCACAGTTCCAGCCACCCACGTCCCAGCCGATGAAAAGGTTACTTTCGAAAGCCATCCTGGACTCCATGGGGATGAGGGCATAAGGCCAGGGTGAGTGTATAAGAATGCGGAGTGGGGTGGTTGGACTTACTGTTTGAACGAGCCCCATGAAAGACAGGACACCGTTCCCCCCTTAAGATAAGGGATAGGCAAACGGTTATGTTTATGACTAACAGCAACGATAAGGGTGGCGAGCTGCTCGGCCAGGAACGCCGACGCCGCTGGAGCACCGACCAGAAGCTGACCATGGTTCGCGAGAGCCTTGAACCGGGGCAAAGCGTGTCCGTGGTGGCCCGGCGCAACGGCATAAACGCCAACCAGCTGTTCCTGTGGCGCAAGCTGTACCAGGACGGAAGTCTATCGGCGGTCAGTGCGGGCGAGGCCGTTGTACCGGCGTCGGAACTGAGCGATGCGCTCAAGCAGATCCGAGAATTGCAGCGGATGCTGGGCAAGAAGACGATGGAAGCCGAAGTCCTGAAAGAGGCCGTGGAGATTGCCCGGTCGCGAAAATGGATTGCGCACTCACCCTTGTTGCCGGGGGACGACCAGTGAAACTGGTCAGCGAATGTCTCGGTGTGTCGCGCTCGCAATTAACAGTTCGAATCAAGCAATCGGTATCGCCCAAAGTACGGCGACGTCGGCTCGTGAACGATACGGAGTTGGTCGCCGAGATTAAGCAGCAAGTCAACGAGTTGCCGAGCTATGGCTACCGTCGTGTTTGGGGATTGCTGCGGCGCGAGCGTGAAGTTCAGTCGCTGGCCCCGATCAATGTGAAACGGGTTTACCGCGTCATGCGCGATCACAATCTGTTGCTGGAACGACGCATCAAGCAGCCTGGCGTGCAGCGTCGGCATGAAGGCCGAATTGCCGTTAGTACCAGCGATACCCGCTGGTGCTCGGACGGCTTCGAGTTTCGCTGCGACGACGGTGCGAAGTTGAGCGTGACTTTTGCCCTGGACTGTTGCGACCGCGAAGCCATCGGCTGGGTCGCCAGCCCGACGGGCTACGGCGGTGATGACATCCGAGACTTAATGTTGGAAAGTGTGGAGAAGCGATTTGGCGATCAGCTACCGAGCGCGCCGGTGCAGTGGCTGAGCGACAACGGCTCGGCTTATATCGCCGAGCAGACGCGTGTGTTTGCTCGCCAGATCGGCTTGCAGCCGGTGACCACACCAGTGCGCAGCCCGCAAAGCAACGGCATGGCAGAGAGCTTCGTGAAGACGATCAAGCGTGATTACGTGGCGCACATGCCTAAGCCGGATCGAGAAACGGCGCTGCGCAATCTGACGATTGCCTTCGAGCATTACAACGAGCAGCATCCGCACAGCGCTTTAAAATATCGGTCGCCGAGAGAATTTAGGCGTTTGGCAGCAGCATCAATTTAACGGGGAGTTGGTGTCCGGTCTGGTAGGGGCAAGTCTACCCACTACAACTGCAACGCGCGCAAACGGTTTTACAAGGAGTGCTTCCTTGGGGTTGTCCATCACACCGACGTCGAAGCCCGTAATGGCTTCGAGCGCTATGCCGAGTACATGACCAAACCGGATGAGTTCATGCGCCTGGCGTTGCCGGGTTACCGGTGCATGGGCAAGGGCCAGCTAGGCCCGTTACCAGCAGGCCATCGTAGCGGTAGGCCTCGCTCCGCGGAGAATGGCGTTAGCCAGTGGGTATCAGCCTCGTACTCACCTATTGATATTCGTTGAGCTTTCGATGTTAGTAGAGCGTAAGCGTCCGGCCATGTCAGATTGTCCCTCTGGCTAAAATCGGCTTCCGACCGTGCGCTACCTCTTGCGAGCGATGCGCCCAGCCCAGATACACGTGCTTGCGCAGCCCAGCGAACTCAAAAAAAGCATCAACGGGAACACCTTCAACGCAGCTTGAAGCGAATGGATTGCGAGTATAATCTGACTGGCCACGGCATCTGCGGAACCATTTCAACAGCACTGAAAGAGATCGGCTACCTCAACACCTGGTTGGATACGTAGTTGTTCCCATGCGGATCCGAATAAGGTAGTTTCGGCCTATGACCCGGCCAAATAAGTTGAGGACGAAGAGGGCTAGGTCGATCAAGTCATCAAGCTCTGCCTGGGGGTGATAGCACCGAGTCACGACACAGCGAGGATGAGGAGAACCATAGTCACGCATAGGCGTCCCTGGTTTTGGCGGGTTGTGCGAAAAGGCCGGCAAGGGCACACCGAGGATAGAGCACAGAAGCCTATGGAAGGTGTGACAGAGGAAATGTACAAAATTGGTAAGGACATACCTATCGTGCCCTCTACATAAATTGATTGCTCGACATCAAAACACCGCACTTGAAGTGCCTTCCAGCGGATTAATATGGATGCTATCTAGAACAGTCGCACGCAGTTTCGGTGTTGGAAGGGGATTGCTGGTCGAAACGTGGCTCCTGCTTTTATCGGCAGTCGGCGCATGTCCGCTAGAGATGCGAAAATAGACTGATCGCCCAATGAAGGGCCCGTTCGGCGGAGATGTTCCGCTAGGGACATGACAATGGACAGTAAGATAGAAGCAGCGACGCCCGACTCGCCCATGGATGCGTCGATTTTCCAGAGCGCGCTTCCCAACGCCGAGAAGCTCGAGCACGCGCGCACACAGTTGCTTGACCTCTCAGCGCGAAATCGACTCCTTAATATGCCGCGATCGAGCCGTACCTCGGCGATTGCGGTCGTCGATGAGAAGACATCCGAGGTCTATCGCCTCCTCGTTCGGGAAGGAAAAGCGTTTACCTTCCTGGTCGGCAAGGCGGCAACTGATGAGTCCGATAATGATTCGGCAGCCGACGATGCAAAACCGGCCAAAGACTCCGATGAAATCGACCAGCTTGCCCAACCCGACGACAGCGTCGACGAGAGGGGCGTGCTCACCCGTCACAGCGACACAAAACTCCAGACTCGCCTCACGGGCAAGGGTCTGCAAAAGCATCTGCTCGAGCTCTACCTGAACTCAAAGACACTCGAGGAAGAGCAGGGCGTCAACGTCCTCTTTGCCTCCCTTGGCGCTCTCAAGTGGATCGATCCGAACAATGCGGCCAACGTTCGCCATGCGCCCCTGATCTTAATTCCGGTCGAGTTGAACCGCGGAACGGCGGGCGAGAAATTCCGACTCAAGGCCCGCGCTGAAGATGTCGCATCCAACCTGTCGTTGGAAGCGTACCTGGACCGCATCCACAAGCTTCGTATGCCCGCCTTCGAAGCCAGCGACAGCTTCGACATCGATGCCTATTTTGCAGAGGTCGCGGCTGCGGTGGCGGACAAGCCCCAGTGGGAAGTGCTGCCGGATGAGATGACCGTCGGGTTCTTTTCGTTTGCCAAATTCCTGATGTACAGAGACCTCGACCCTGCCGTGTGGCCCAAGGGCAACACACTCGTCGATCGTGCACTCATTAAGGGCCTGCTCTCAGACGGCTTCCCAGGTGGAGAGGGAATGCTCGACGAGAGCGCCAACATCGATCCGGTCATCTCGCCGGCGGACATGCTCCACATCCTCGATTGCGACAGTTCGCAAGCCATTGCCATCCATGAGGTGCGTCGCGGTCGCGACATGGTCATCCAGGGCCCTCCTGGCACCGGCAAGAGCCAGACGATCGCCAATATCATTGCGTCGGCTATCAAGGACGGCAAAACGGTCCTGTTCGTGGCCGAGAAGATGGCTGCTCTGGAGGTGGTAAAACGGCGCCTTGACGAAAAGGGCGTGGGCGATGCGTGCCTGGAACTCCATAGCAACAAGGCCAATAAGCGCGCGGTACTCGATGAGCTGCGACGCACCTGGGATCTCGGAGCCCCGAAGCCAGCTCCCACGGGAAGCCTGATTGCTCGCCTGACCGAAGCGCGGGACGAGTTGAACGGCCATGTGGCTCGGCTGCATGCCGTCGACCCAGCATCCAGTCTGTCCTCTTTCCAGGTCATGGGCCATCTCGCACGCCTGCGGCAAGCGGGGGTGATGCCCAATGATGTCGTTCTGGAGGGGATCGAAGCTTGGGGGGCGGATGGTTTCGAACGGCGTCATGCGCTTCTGAATGACTTGGTCACACGGATCGAGATCATCGGCAGACCCGACGACCACGCCTTTACCGGGGTGGGCATCGAAGCGATGCTGCCCACCGATCGTGAGCGTCTCGTCGCCCGTATCGAAACGCTACGCGGCCAGCTCGAGGACGCCCGGCGGTACATGAATGCTACTGCCAGTTTGCTGGAAGCCCAGCCTCCGTCCAGGCTCGACGAACTGGCCGCTGTCAGCGCACTCGCCCGGCGCATCAGTGTGGCGCCTGTGCTTGATGCCGACGCCATGGCAGATGACGGTTGGTCGAACGTATCGGCGGTCGATACATTGCTGGCGTTGGGTCATCGCTATGCCGCCTTGCGCCAGTCGCTGTCGAGCGAAGTCAATGTCGAGGCGTGGGACGAGGACACTCACGAAGTGCAGCAGGCGCTCACCGAATGCCCTGGTGACTTCGATGCGGACGCTGTTCGCCGCCTCTGCGCCGTCCGCGACGCCATCCCGGCGTTATTGCAGGCGGGCCGCGGTCTCGCTCACGCACTGGGCCGCGAATGCACGCCGACCGCTGGGGAATTTGCCCGCCTCGCCAAGATCGGCGAGCGGGTTGCAAATGCGCCACCGGCAAGCCCCGAAACGTTCGCTTCCGAGCTATGGGACGGCGGCGTAGAGCGGGCCGGGCAGATCGCCCAGACCGCTGCCGACCTCGAAGGGGTTCGTACGTCACTGGCAGGTCAGCTCCACGAGCTCGCCTGGGATATCGACGTAGGTCCCGCCCGCGCCGCGCTCGCGGCCAAGGGCACGAGCCTGTTCCGCTTCCTCAGTGGCGACTGGCGTGCAGCCAACAAGCTCATGCGCTCGGTCCTGGTTCAGCCCGCCCAACCTCTCCCGGTGACCCTGGCTTCTCTCGATACTCTGATCCGCGGTCAGGAAGCGCGGCGCGTGCTGCGCGATGAAGACAGCTTCGGCAAGGCTGCCTTCGCTGAAGACTGGCAAGGCGATCGCTCGGCCTCCGCGCCGTTGGTGGCTCTGGTTGAATGGATGCGGTCCCTGCGCGGGCTCGGGGCAGAACCCCGCCTCATTGCTTCCCGCGGTCCTGAGAAGGATGATGTCGCCCAGCGTTCGAAGCACGTAAGCCTTTTGCTCTCCCAGGTCGCTCCCGACCTGTCCGGCGTCCATACCGATTTTCTTGCACAGGCAACGCAGGTGTTCGGTGACGCCACCGCGCCTGAACAACTCGACCTCGAGTCGTTGTTGCAGCTCGCCGTCCGCCACACGAACGCCTGGTCGACGGCCAGCCGCTTCCTGATTCAGCCCCCCACCAGCGCAGCATCAGCCTGTGCCATTTTTGAAAGGCTGGACGCGGGACGCGAGGAGCGCCAGGGCGTACGAGATGGGTATAGCCTCGGCCACGCGCTGTTCGGCTCCGCGTGGCGAGGGCTTGACAGTGATTGGGACGCCCTCTCGACAGCCGCTGGTTGGCTGAAAGTCAATGGAGACATCCGCGCGCTGGCCGGTCGAGTCAACGAGCGTGAGGCGCTCATTCCTCGCGCCAAGGCTCTTGACGAGCAGGCCGCGCATCTCGCCACGGCCCTCCACTCCATTGCAGATGAGCTTGCACTCGATCTGTCAGCCAGTGTCGGTGCGCCGCGGATCTATGAGGTGCATTTGGATTCCCTGGCAGCACGGCTATCACGCTGGGTTACCGAACAGGAAGAACTGCACCGGTGGCTGGCCTATCGCGATCGTGCTGCACGAGCCATTCGCGACGGTTGCGCGGATGTCGTCGCCAGACTTGCCGATGGACGGCTATCGACGACGAGCGCGGTCGCTGCGTTCGAGTTCGCTTATTTTGAAGGGCAATACCGTCGGGTGCTAAAGGCTGAACCGGCTCTGGGCCGCTTCGATGGCGTCGCCCACGGCCATATCGTCCGCGAGTTCGCCGACCTTGACCGCCAGCGCATCGCAGCGGCGGCAGGCGAAGTCGTTCAGGCTCACCACCAGAATGTTCCTCGAAGGGACAGTGGTTCGATTGGCCCACTCGGGGTGCTTCGGGGGGAAATTCAGAAGAAGAAGGGTCACATGGCCTTGCGAAAGCTGGTCGAACGCGCGGCCCCTGCACTCACCGCCCTGAAGCCGGTCTTCATGATGAGCCCGTTGTCGGTCGCGCAGTTCCTGCCGCCGGGCGCACTGGAGTTCGACCTGCTCGTGATGGACGAAGCGAGCCAGATCCAGCCGGTCGACGCCCTGGGTGCGGTGGCTCGCGCCAGGCAGGTAGTTGTGGTCGGTGACCCTCGTCAGCTACCGCCAACCAGTTTCTTTGCCAAGCTCACCAGTGGCGATGAAGACATCGACGAGGATGAGCCAACGAAGGTCGGCGATGTTGAAAGCATCCTTGGCCTGTTTACCGCACGCGGCCTGCCCATGCGCATGCTCCGCTGGCATTACCGTAGCCGCCACCAGTCGCTCATTGCGGTTAGCAACCGCCAGTTCTATGAAAACAAGCTGTTCATCGTGCCCAGCCCCTGGACTCAGGAGGGTGGGCGGGGCCTGCGCTTCCACCCTGTTCGGGATGGCGTCTTCGGTTCACCGGTCAAGAGCGTCAACGGGCCGGAGGCCAAGGTAGTCGCTGAGGCCATCGTCCAGCACGCCCGACTGCACCCGAAGCTGTCCTTGGGTGTGGCATCGTTCTCCGCATCGCAAAGCCGCGCCATCTTCGACGAGCTTGAAGTGCTGCGCCGTGGTTTGCCAGCGGAGGTGGAGGCCTTCTTCAACCGCCGCAACAGTGAGCCGTTCTTCATCAAGAACCTTGAAAACGTTCAGGGTGACGAGCGGGATGTCATCTTCATCTCGGTTGGCTATGGACCGACCGTACCGGGCGGCAAGGTACCCATGCGTTTCGGGCCTCTCAACAACGAGGGCGGCGAGCGCCGGCTCAACGTGCTGATCAGCCGTGCCAAGCAGCGATGCGAGGTGTTCTCCTCGATCACCGATGAGGACATCGACCCCGCATTTTCCGCCAGCCGCAAAGGGATCGAGGCGTTCCGCATCTTTCTCCGCTATGCCCGCACGGGGAAGCTCGACACGGCGGCCGTCACGGGACGGGACTTCGATTCCATCTTCGAAGAGCAGGTTGCAGCAGCGCTCGAGGCTCGGGGATACAGTGTCCAGCGTCAGGTGGGCCTGGCCGGGTTCTACATCGACCTTGCGGTGACTGATCCGGAGCGCCCAGGTCGCTTCCTCCTGGGCATCGAATGCGATGGCGCGTCATACCACAGCGCTCAGTCCGCCCGGGATCGTGACCGCCTCCGCCAGCAGGTTCTGCTTGATCATGGCTGGAACCTCCACCGCATCTGGAGTACCGATTGGTTCCAGCGTCCTCAAGAACAGCTCGACCTCGTCTGCCGGCAGATCGATGCAGCGGGTGCTGCGTTCGACGAGCGCGTAGCCGAGGAAGTCCTTTCAGCTGAGCAGGCTGTCGCTGCGGCCGCCATCGAACGGGAAGTGAGGGCTGAAGACGGTGATTTCACCTTCGAACCGTATGTCGAAGCGAGCCCACAGCGGCCAACACATCGTTCGGAAGAAATCCACGAGACTCCGACAGGCATTCTTACCGAGATAGCGGTTGATGTTGTGCGCATCGAGGGGCCCGTGCATACCGATGAGGTCGTGTCCCGTGTCCGTGACGCCTGGGGCGTCAAGCGAGCTGGAAGTCGCATTCAGGACGCCGTCGAAAGGGCAATCGATGTGGCTGTCCGCCAGAACTCCGTGGTTCGGGACGGTGCCTGGCTCGCCATCGCCAGCGCACCTGTTGTTCCACGCGATCGTTCGCAGGTATCTTCACTGGCGCTCCGCCGGGCGGAGTACCTACCGGAGGCAGAACTTGCAGAGGCCATCGTCATCGTCGTAGCGCGTAATTTTGGCGCGAATCGCGATCAGGTCATCGAACGCGTTGCGCGCGCCATGGGCATCCGAGCTATCTCGGCCTCGGTACGAGAGCGTGTGACGGCGGTGGTCGAGCAGGCCGTCGCCTCTGGTCGTTTAGTCAATGAGGAAGGTCTCCTGAAGATTCGGGAGTAGCTATCTGCTTGGGGCGTCCTGACCGAGGCTAGCGTGTCGTAAGACATGTGCGATCGGTGAGGCGTCGGGCAACACGATGAGGAGTAAGCGCCCGGTGAACACACCTACCGAACTCCAGCATTAAGGGCGATGGTGTCCGCGTATTTTAAGCGGACGCGATCGCCCTTATCGCCAGGATTTTCATGCGCCAACCAAGCTCTTATCCAAAACCGTTCAAAGCCCAGATGGTTCAAGAATGCCTGCAACCGGGCGCAACCATTGTAAGCGTACGGGGAATACGCCTTGCGCAGATCAGCCAGTTATCGACTGACGCGGTAGTAGCTGCTCGATCTAACTGACCTTCTGCGTCGGCAACCCCATCAGCACATCCTTGAGATATGCATACGGATCATGCACGTTCATGCGCGCCGACTGGATCAGGCTCATGATTTCAGCCGCCCGTTTACCACTGCGCACAGATCCGGCGAAGAGCCAGGTTGTACGCTTAGAAATATGGCTCGATAGTGAAGCATTGTATGCGACCCATAAACCCCACCAATGACGGGCGATGAAGTTAATTGGGCGTGCAGAACTCGACAGTCAAGGTCGCACTGTCCAGGAATCGCAAAGTTTAAATATTTATACCGAGCATGAGGAGCACTTTTGAACGAGCTCAGTCATTTGTGCTTCTGCTCAGCGATCTTCTAATATAAATATCATCTGGTATGTATGCTAAAACCCTCAATAGGAATTTTTTCGGTACGGTTGTAAGTTGGTAAAATGCTAAAGTTAATCTTTTCAAGAGTTTCGCAGTTCCATGCCTTGGTTTGGGCGGCGTTATATAGCATGCCCAATGTCATTACAGTCTTGGCGCGCCGATCTTTAGATCTGAAGAATACGAAAATGTCAGTCCCTTCTGGTTTGAAGTAACGATAGTGGTCGTAGTCACCGGGGTCGACGCCAAACTGCTCGAAAAAATCTTGCATAAAGTCACTTGCGTCGTCACCGTCAAGCCCTAGATCCCAACTGACTTTAGTAGCGAGGCTAAGAGTCTCGAATGCTTTTCGGCTAAATCCAACATAAAAGTAGATTCTCTCCACAAGATAATCAATTGTTTTATAGTTTAGATCATTTCTGTCCATTCTTAAAAAGCCTGATCTTGTTCATCTGCGATAGAGTTGTAGGTGTTCACCGTCACGTAACCTATTTTGCCAAGCTCGTATGCAGTATAGGACCATCTATACTCATTCCAGCTCCTTGTGACATTACTTAATATAATGCATTGCCCAAGCAAGATAGCGAAATTCTACCTGTACAACTCGTGAGTGCCTTTTTCGGCAACGGGATTGGCGTCTTGCGATACGTCATTCCGAACGTGTGCCACCACAGTCTAGGGTGAGACCTCGACCAAATTCGGGAGCCGGTCGATGGACGCGTATCAAGAACCGTTCACGATGTCTGCCAACTTCTCCGGTCAGTTGGAGACGCAGCGAGGGACTGTAGATCTGACAGGAACGGTCGTCATCTTATGCATGGGCTTATACTTGGCTGCGGCGGTTGTAGAACTCGACAGTCAAGGTCGCGCAGTTTGGGATTCGCCAGGTTGAACTCAAACTCGGTCGCAGCCCAGTTTTTATGCCCGCCACAACGTCAAAGGCATCATGGTGGGCGAGCCCTATCTGCGGATCATTTACCGTTCGGCTGTGGTTTCGGAGTCGCCTTCTTCAACTCGCCTGCAGACGTAGCCAATGCATGCCTATGTAGTAAGTGCTCGACTATATCCTTCACATGCGAGACATTTGACATAGATGGTGAAGGAACGATTTGTCCCAACTCTGTAGCCCTCCAGTCAGATTCACCAAAAAATCAAACCATGGAAAGGAATGTGTCTATGAAGGTGATGTTAGCTGGGCTGTTCGCGTCGCTGCTAGCGGCTTGGTCCAATGTGTCCATTGCACGTGAGTCGCCAATCGAGGCCAGTGGTATACGCTCGGACTTCGTGTGCACGCAGGATGCGGGTGTTTCGGTAGGGCCTCAGAATTCAGATGCACAACGTTTATTCCTCTATGCTCGCCATCTTGAATATTTGCACGAGGGTGATTTCAACAGGGGGAGTATCGATGAATTCAATCGCATCAGTCGCTATTACCGTATCGCGTCCGCGTATGGAAACGCCGATGCAACCGAGGCATTGAGGGCCTTTCAGTGGAAGCTGATCGATGACAGCTACGATGGCGTTATCACTCAGCTTCGCCGCAATCGCGAGAAAGAGGCCGAGCGCCTGACGACGCTGCTCTTACAGCAGTATCCGTCTCGCGGTTACCTGCTCCAGGCCAACATGTATGCCCAGGCATGGAATCTTACTGACGCATTCATCCTGTACCGCAAGGCGGCGGATCTGGGCAATGCCCAGGCGCAGTACCGACTGGCCCAGTATCTCGACGTCAATTCGACCGCAATGGCCAAAGCATTCGGGGCGAATGCCAAGGACATCGCATTCGCGTTGCCACTCTATCGCTGTGCTGCCCAGCAAGGACACGGTAGTGCGATGTATGAGCTTGCCATCAAACAAGCCGAAGACCGGCGCTACCCAGAAGCGATTACGGGACTTCAGCAAGCTGCAATGATGGGGGAAACTGCTGCTGCGTTCAGACTTCGGGAGGCTTTTGGCGAGCAAGCGAACGGGCCGCTATCACTAGGAATGAAGAGTGACGCCGCGCGTTATGAAAGATACGAGAAGATCCGTAGTTTCCTGATCCATGAGCAAAACTTCGCCCCGCGAGTGCCTGACCTGAATCAAATTGTGCCATTGCCTCCTGCAGCTTTGCCCGAATGGGACGGGGCCTTTCTGTGGAAGAAAGAGCAGAACGCATCGCGGGAGACTCCATCGGAGACGTTGATGGCACACATGGCCAAAGCCAAGGGGTTGGACCCGTTGACAGGATTACCGAAGAATGCGGCGCCGTGAAAGCGATATAACTTGCGGGCGGTAAGTCGCCTCTGACACGCCCCATAACTGTCCGTCGCGACGCTTTGAGGGTGTTAGAGAAAACCCTCGTGCAAGGGGGGGCGGGCAGTGTTGGGCTTAAGTCCGCTTTCAGTTCCGTTGCTCCTGAAACCCCTACAGCTGTGCAAATATAACGTAAGCGCTCCATAAACCCCACCGATCTTAATATGGCTGGCGCGGTCAGCTAAGCGATGCGGGTGAGCCATTCCACGGGAGCAAGGCTTCGTAATCTTCAACCGATGTCGCCGTTGGCA
>NZ_MUIO01000120.1 GCF_002087235.1 Pseudomonas floridensis
GATGCGTCGGACGGGCAGGTCGTGTGGCTGACCGTGCCGAGTTACACCCTGGGCATGGCCGTCGGCGAATGGGAGGCGATTCGGGCCTACATGGAAGAAGGCCCCAGCGCCCTGCCGCAGCCGATGATGGGCCCGGAAATGGAGGAAGGCACCGTGGCGTTCTTTCACATGTGCCGCAAAGGTTATCGGCACGATCACTGGTACATCCGCTACCTGTTCGGTTTTCTGCTGATCCAGTTCTGCAGCGGCTGGACCCTGCCCTGCCGCATCGCCGCCTGGGTCGAGCGCCTGCCAAAAAAAGCCTTCCCCAAAACCGTGCTCGACTGGTCCAAACCCCTGCCGCCCGAGCAATGGCAACCCCCCAGCGACGAACTGATCCAGCAGAGCGAAGCCGTGCGCAAGACGCTGCGAAAGGGGCTGACCGTGTTCGATCATTTCGCTCTACAGCCGGGACATGACCAGATCAGGCACCCAACGACTGAACCGGAGAATTCGTAACAACCCGTTGCCTCGACGCCAGCAAACGATAATCCCTCTTATTCAAACGGCACGAGGCTGATAAGCTTGCACGCCCTGATTTTCGTCTCTTTGCAGGATGTGTATGGCTACGCGGCTTCGTCTGTCTCTTGCGCTGTTCACGGCCCTGGCCCTGAGCGCATGTGATGACGCCCCGCGTTTCACCCATGCCGAACCGGGCGAGGCCTTGTCCGGTGGCAGCGCGACCGTGAAGAAGAGCGACCAGAATGCGTTTTCCCTGCCATCGGCCAATCTGTCGCCGGTACGCCGTCTGGACTTTAGCGTCGGTAACAGTTTCTTCCGCAGTCCGTGGGTCATTGCGCCGTCCACCACCACTGCCCGTGATGGGTTGGGGCCGCTGTTCAATACCAATGCCTGCCAGAATTGCCACATCAAGGACGGTCGTGGCCATCCGCCCGAGCCGGGTGACAGCAATGCCGTGTCGATGCTGGTCAGGCTTTCGATCCCTGACGATCCGGCATTTGCCGAGTTGATCCAGCGTAATGGCGTGTTGCCTGAGCCGACCTATGGCGGGCAACTGCAGGACATGTCCAATCCCGGCGTTGCACCCGAGGGCAAGGTTCGGGTCGAGTATGATGCGATGCCGGTCAAATTCCGGGATGGCACGGTGGTCGAGTTGCGCCAGCCCACGCTGCGCATCACCCAATTGGGCTACGGCCCCATGCACCCCGACACGCATGCGTCGGCACGTATCGCTCCGCCAATGATCGGCCTCGGGCTGCTCGAAGCGATTCCCGACGAGGCGATTCTGGCCAACGCCGACCCGGACGATAAGAACGACGACGGCATTTCCGGACGCGCCAATTGGGTCTGGGATGACGCGCAACAGAAAGTCGTCATGGGCCGGTTCGGCTGGAAAGCCGGGCAACCGAACCTCAATCAGCAAAATGTGCACGCGTTCTCGGGCGACATGGGGCTGACCACCAGCCTGCGCCGTTTCGACGACTGCACCCCCGCTCAGACCGACTGCCTGGCGGCACCGAACGGTAAGGGTCCGAATGGGGAGCCGGAGGTCAGCGACAACATTTTGCGTCTTGTCGAGTTCTACACGCGTAACCTTGGCGTTCCGGCGCGCCGTGATGTCGAAGCTCCGCAAGTGCTGGCGGGCAAGAATCTGTTTTTCCAGGCCGGTTGCCAGCAGTGCCATACCGCGTCGTTCACGACTCGAGCGGACGCTGCCGAACCCGAGCTGGCCAATCAGCAGATTCGTCCTTACACCGACCTGTTGCTGCACGACATGGGCGAGGGGCTGGCCGACAATCGTACCGAGTTCCAGGCCACCGGACGTGAATGGCGCACCCCGCCACTCTGGGGTCTGGGCCTGACCCGTGCGGTCAATGGGCACACGCAACTGCTGCATGACGGTCGCGCCCGCAACGCACTTGAGGCGATACTCTGGCACGGCGGCGAAGCCCAGGCGGCTCAACGACAGGTATTGGCGTTCAATGCCGAACAGCGCGAGGCGTTGTTGGCGTTTCTAAACTCATTGTGATTTTTCTCTTTCAAGCATAAGGAGCCGGACATGTTCCGACCCAAGTTGTTGCTGACCAGCCTTGCGGCGCTTGCCTTGGGTGCCTGTTCGCCATCTGATCCTCAGGCTGTCACCTCTGCGGCCATCGCCAAACAGGTGATCCTGCCGACCTACAGCCGCTGGGTCGACGCTGACCGTCAATTGGCGACCAGTGCGCTGGCGTTCTGTCAGGGCAAGACGGATCTGGCAACGGCGCGTGCCGATTTTCTCAAAGCGCAGAAAACCTGGGCCGAATTGCAGCCCCTGCTGATTGGTCCGCTGGCCGAAGGCAACCGTGCCTGGCAGGTGCAGTTCTGGCCGGACAAGAAGAACCTGGTCGGGCGTCAGGTTGAACAACTGGTTACCGCCCAACCTCAGATCAACGCCGAAGAACTGTCCAAGGCCAGCGTCGTGGTTCAAGGCTTGTCGGCCTACGAATACATTCTGTTCGACGCTGAAATCGACATGGCCAATGCCGAGCAGAAAGCCCGCTATTGCCCGCTGCTGATGGCCATCGGCGAACGTCAGAAGACACTGGCCGAGGAAATCCTCAGCCGCTGGAACAGCAATGACGGCATGCTCGCGCAACTGAGCAAGTTCCCCAACCAGCGCTATGCCGACTCGCACGAAGCCATTGCCGAACTGCTGCGGGTCCAGGTAACCGCGCTGGACAGCCTGAAGAAAAAGCTCGGCACGCCGCTGGGCCGTCAGAGCAAGGGCCAGCCGCAGCCGTTCCAGGCCGATGCGTGGCGCAGCAAATCGTCGCTCAGCAGTCTGGAAGCCAGTCTGGCCAGCGCCGAGACCGTGTGGACCGGCGTCGATAACAAAGGCCTGCGCAGCCTGCTGCCCACCGATCAGAAACCGCTGGCTGACAAAATCGACGCGGCCTACGCTGCGAGCCGAAAACTGCTATCGGAGCTCAAACCGCCTCTGGCCGATCTGCTGGCCACCGACGCTGGACGCCAGCAGCTCAATGCGTTCTATGACAGCCTGAACGTGGTCCATCGTCTGCACGAGGGCGAGCTGGCCAAGGCGCTGGGCATTCAGTTGGGCTTTAACGCCAACGACGGCGATTGATCGAGAGGTGAACGTGATGTTTCGACGTCAGGCACTGGCCATCGGTGGTCTGCTACTCAGCGCTTTCACGCTGGACGGCTGGACGCTGTTCAAGCGAAAAGAACAGGGCCCACTGCTGCTGTCTGCCCGCGACGATGCCGACGGCAGGCACTACGCCGTGGGGTACCGGCTGGACGGTACGCAGGAATTCGCCACACAAGTGGGCCAGCGCTGCCACGACATCATCAACCACCCTGCTCTGCCTCTGGCGGTATTCGTCGCACGTCGACCGGGCACCGAGAGCTACCTGATCGACCTGCGCGACGGCAGTCTGCTGCAGACCATCACCTCGCAACCGGACCGGCATTTCTACGGCCACGCGGTGATTCATGGTGATGGCGAATGGTTGTACGCCACCGAAAACGATACCCGCGACCCCGGTCGCGGACTGTTGGGAGCTTATCGGTTCGTCGACGAGCGCCTGGTGCATGCCGGTGAGATGTCCACCCACGGGATCGGCCCGCATCAGGTGTCCTGGATGCCGGATGGCGAAACGCTCGTTGTCGCCAACGGCGGCATTCGCACCGAGGCCGAAAGCCGAGTCGAAATGAACCTCAACGCCATGCAGCCCAGCCTGGTGTTGATGCAGCGGGACGGCACGCTGCTGAGCAAGGAAAGCCTCGCCCAGCAGATGAACAGCGTGCGCCACATGGGTATTGCCAGCGATGGCACGATTGTCACGGGTCAGCAGTTCATGGGCGACGCCCACGAGTTATCGGAGCTGCTGGCGATCAAACGGCCGGGTCAGCCGTTCCAGGCCTTTCCGGTCGCTGAAGCGCAACTGCGCGCCATGAATCACTACACCGCCAGCGTCGCGGTCCACAGCGACCTGCGCCTGGTGGCACTCACGGCTCCACGGGGCAACCGGTTCTTCATTTGGGATCTGGACAGCGGCGCCGTGAAACTGGACGCCCCGTTACCCGATTGCGCCGGCGTCGGCGCGGTGGCGGATGGCTTTGTCGTCACCTCCGGACAAGGGCGCTGCCGTTTCTACGACTGCCGCCAGGCGGACCTGCTCGCCACACCGCTGGACCTGCCGACCGGGTTCTGGGACAACCACCTGCATCTGGCTCAGGCGTGACCGGGCGCGGACGTTTCCGCGCCCATCCACTGCAACGCTAAGGACTCTCCGATCAAGTTGCCGCAAGTCAGCGGAAAGTCGGAAATTCACCCGGCAAACAGCGTTATCCGCTGAAAATCGAACGATGCCTCATACAGGGAGGGCGTTTTCGCCCGCTCTCCCGAGTTAAGCGCGCAACTCACC
>NZ_MUIO01000121.1 GCF_002087235.1 Pseudomonas floridensis
AAGTGAACAGCATTACGCACCAGGCGGGGTTTTTTCAACGCTGTGTTTCGCTATTACGCTTGAACGACCGGGATGTTGGCGTTCGCTGCGGCTTCACGGAACTCGGCGATCTGATCGAAGCTCAGGTAGCGGTACACGTCCGCTGCCATGGTGTCGATCTGGTTGGCGTAACCCATGTACTCCTCGACGGTCGGCAGGCGACCCAGGATCGATGCGACGGACGCCAGCTCGGCCGAGGCCAGGTAGACGTTCGCGCCGTCACCCAGACGGTTCGGAAAGTTACGGGTCGATGTCGACACCACGGTCGAGTTCGGCTCTACACGTGCCTGGTTACCCATGCACAGCGAGCAGCCTGGCATTTCCATGCGCGCGCCAGCCTTGCCGTAGATGCCGTAGTAGCCTTCTTCGGTCAATTGATGAGCGTCCATCTTGGTCGGCGGCGACAGCCACAGGCGTGTCGGCAACTGGCCCTTGACCTGATCCAGCAACTTGCCCGCAGCGCGGAAGTGGCCGATGTTGGTCATGCAGGAACCGATGAACACTTCGTCGATCTTCTCGCCCTGTACCGAAGACAGCAGGCGGGCATCGTCCGGGTCGTTCGGCGCGCAGAGCACAGGCTCTTTGACGTCGGCCAGGTCGATCTCGATGATTTCGGCGTACTCGGCGTCCTTGTCGGCTTCCAGCAGCTCCGGATTGGCAATCCAGGCTTCCATCGCCTGAGCGCGGCGTTCCAGCGTGCGAGGATCACCGTAACCCTGTTCGATCATCCAGCGCAGCAGGGTGATGTTGGAGTTCAGGTATTCGATGATCGGCTCTTTGGCCAGCTTGATGGTGCAACCGGCAGCCGAACGTTCGGCCGAGGCGTCGGACAGCTCGAAAGCCTGCTCGATGCTGAGGTTTTCCAGACCTTCGATTTCCAGAATGCGGCCGGAGAACGCGTTCTTCTTGCCTTTCTTCTCTACGGTCAGCAGGCCAGCCTGAATCGCGTAGTAAGGAATGGCGTGAACCAGGTCGCGCAGGGTGATGCCAGGCTGCAGTTTGCCTTTGAAGCGAACCAGGATCGACTCGGGCATGTCCAGCGGCATGACGCCGGTGGCAGCGGCGAACGCGACCAGACCGGAACCGGCCGGGAAGGAGATACCGATCGGGAAGCGGGTGTGCGAGTCGCCGCCGGTGCCGACGGTATCCGGCAGCAGCATGCGGTTCAGCCAGCTGTGGATGATGCCGTCGCCCGGACGCAGGGAAACACCGCCGCGGGTCATGATGAAGTCAGGCAGCGTGTGGTGCGTCTTGACGTCGATCGGCTTCGGATAGGCTGCGGTGTGGCAGAAGGACTGCATGACCAGGTCGGTCGAGAAGCCCAGGCAGGCCAGGTCTTTCAGCTCGTCGCGGGTCATCGGGCCAGTGGTGTCCTGAGAACCGACGGTGGTCATCTTCGGTTCGCAGTAGGTACCTGGGCGGATGCCTGCAACGCCGCAAGCCTTGCCGACCATTTTCTGCGCCAGGGTGAAACCCTTGGTGCTTTCGGCCGGCTGGTCAGGGCTCTTGAACAGGTCGAAGGCGACCGGCATGCCCAGTTCGGCGCGTGCCTTGGTGGTCAGGCCGCGACCAATGATCAGCGGGATACGGCCGCCGGCACGGACTTCGTCCAGCAGCACCGGGGTCTTCATTTCGAAGGTGGTGATGACTTCGTCGCTGTCGTGCTTGCAGACCTTGCCAGCGTACGGGTAGACGTCGATCACATCGCCCATGTTGATGTTCGAGACATCGAACTCGATAGGCAGGGCGCCCGCATCTTCCATGGTGTTGTAGAAGATCGGAGCGATCTTGCTGCCGAAGCAGAAGCCGCCGGCGCGCTTGTTCGGCACGTAGGGAACGTCGTCGCCGAAGAACCACAGTACCGAGTTGGTCGCCGATTTACGGGAGGAACCGGTACCGACCACGTCACCGACGTAGGCGATAGGGAAGCCCTGGCCGCGCATTTCTTCGATCTGCTTCATCGGGCCGATGGAGCCTTGAACGTCCGGAACGATGCCGTCACGGGCCATTTTCAACATGGCCAGGGCGTGCAGCGGGATGTCTGGGCGCGACCAGGCGTCAGGAGCAGGCGACAGGTCGTCGGTGTTGGTTTCGCCGGTGACCTTGAACACACGCAGGCTGATCTTGTCGGCCAGCAGCGGACGCTTCTTGAACCACTCGCCGTCGGCCCAGGACTGAAGAACGGCCTTGGCGTGAGCGTTACCGGCCTTGGCTTTTTCGGCCACGTCGTGGAAGGCATCGAACATCAGCAGCGTGTGCTTGAGTTGTTCGGCAGCGACAGGTGCCAGTGTGGCGTCGTCGAGCAGTTCAACCAGAGTGACGATGTTGTAGCCACCCTGCATGGTGCCCAACAGTTCGGTTGCGCGCTTCTTGTCGATCAGGGGAGAAGTGGCTTCGCCCTTGGCCAGGGCGGACAGGAAACCGGCCTTCACGTAGGCAGCCTCATCAACGCCTGGTGGAACGCGGTTGGTGATCAGATCGACAAGGAAGGCTTCTTCGCCAGCCGGGGGATTTTTCAGCAGCTCGACAAGGCCTGCGGTTTGTTCGGCGTTAAGCGGCTGGGGCACGATACCCTGGGCGGCACGCTCTTCGATGTGTTTACGGTAGGCTTCAAGCACAGTATTACCCTCATCAGTGGTCCCAAATGGGTGTCCGGGACGCTCATCCAGAAATTGTCCGTACCCACGCAAGGCTTTGAAGTCTTGTTGGCAGGGTGTCGGCAATTCCTAACAGAAGCTGTTTTCAAAGTTTTACGCCTGCAGGACGGGAGGGAATGGCGGTCGACACAGCCATTCTTGATGAGGGAATGGCCTGTCGACGCCGCACTGCGGGATTAACTTGACTGTGCTCGTGACGCTTTGAAAACAGCTTCCAACGGACATTGGCGCCTTAAAAGGCTCGCTGATTCTACGGCAAATCTGCGCTAAAGGTAAGTTAGCCCCTACATCTTCGGGGGTGAAAGTGCTTAGACAAAGGACTAACATGAGCCCCTGTTTCGCCTTCCCAAGCCTCGCCAGTCATGCCTGATCACATCATCAAAACACCCTGCGTCGGCCTTTGCTCCACTGTTTACGGGGACTTGGTGTGCCGTGGCTGCAAACGCTTCCATCACGAAGTCATCCACTGGAACGGTTACAACGAAGACGAAAAAAGAGCGGTCTGGTTGCGTCTGGAGCAGTTGCTGGTTCAGGTGATGACCGCCAAGCTGGAAATCTTCGATGCCGACAAACTGCGCTTGCAGCTGACCCAGCGCAAGATTCGCTTCGTGCCGCATCAATCCGAGTATTGCTGGGCCTATCAGTTGATCGCCCGCGGTGCGCGAGTGATCAGCCAAGTCGATGCCTACGGCTTCGTGCTGTTGCCGGAATTTCGCAACTGGTCGCTGCCCGAGCTGCGCGATGCCATCGACCGGGAATTCTTCCTGCTCTCCGAAGCGCACTATCAGCGTTATATCGCACCGGGCTTTCTCCGGGACGCGTTCGGCGCCTGATTCACCCTGCTGTTTTTGTCTCGCGAGCCGGCAATACCCCTCGTATAATGCCGGGCTTTGTCTCTCCGTCATCAGTGAGCCTATGTACCCGATCCCTGAAATCGAAGCCTTTCTGCTTTGCCGGACGCCCGACAGTTGGGTCCAGGCCGCACTGCGCAACCTGGATATCCTGCTGATCGACCATGCGAACAATGAGAAGAAGGCGGCCGGGGCGGCGTTTCAGTTCATGTTCCAGTACAACGACAAGTTCGACCTGCTGGCCAAGATGTCGCGTCTGGCCCGCGAAGAACTGCGGCATTTCGAGCAGGTGATCAGCATCATCAGGAAACGCCAGATTCCGATGGCCAATATCAGCTCGGCGCGTTATGCAGGCGCACTGCGCAAGCGTGTGCGCAATCACAACCCTTACCGGTTGACCGATGCGCTGATCGTCGGGGCCATCGTGGAGGCTCGCTCCTGTGAGCGCTTTGCCGCGTTGGTGCCGCATCTGGATGAAGACCTGGCCAGATTCTATGGCAGTTTGCTCAAGTCCGAAGCGCGGCATTTTCAGGACTACCTGAAACTGGCTTACACCTACGGCGACAAGGCTGATGTGGATGCCAAGATCGAAGAAATCCGCTTGGCGGAACGTGAATTGATCGAAAGTCCGGATGAAGAATTCCGCTTTCACAGTGGTGTGCCGATCGCCGCCTGACTCATACAACTGACCCCAACAAAACGACCGCCTTACCAGCGGTCGTTTTTTTATGTCGATTTAGTAAGCAAGCTAACAAATGCTTTGACAATGGCTGTCTAGGCAGTAATATTTTGTAATCACTGCCTAGGCAGCTTTCTGGGTGATCTCTTGAAACATTTCAGTCCCGACAATTTCGACTCCAGCCTCATCGGGTTGCTGGTCGGCCGCACCAATGCGCTCAAAGACCGGATGCTGGACAAGTACCTGCTGCCCTACGACGTGACGTTCGCGCAGTTCAAGGTGCTGATCATCATTGCCCAGTTTTCCACCGATACGCCGGTGGAGATGTGTCGGCACCTGTCGTTGGACAGCGGGTCGATGACCCGCATGCTCGATCGTCTCGAGCAGAAGGAGCTGATCGTGCGCACCCGTTCGGCCACCGACCGCCGACAGGTGCATGTCGCGTTGACGCCTCAGGGCCAGAAGCTGTCCGACCTGCTGCCGCAGATCGGTGCTGACGCCATGAACGACACCTTCGCGGCACTCGATGCCGAAGAGGTGGAGACCTTGCGCCGGATCCTGACCAAGGTGCTGGTGGCGGCAGATGACCACATCACCCTGACTCGCCTGAGCTTCAACGCCAAAGGCAAATAACTCACGACTATCAGAAGTCGGGGGCGGCCGGTTCGGCCGAATCCCGGCCGTATCGCCGACTACAAGGTACTTGTCATGGCCACTGCCGCCGCTGAAAACACATCTGCTCCCGAATCGAAAAACCAGAAACCCGGCAAGCGCAAATTCCTGCTGGTCGGTCTTGCGATCGTCGTTGTCCTCTGCGGCCTGGCCGTTTGGGCCTGGTATGAATTTTATGGCCAATGGAGCGAGGAAACCGACGACGCCTACGTGAACGGCAACGTGGTTGAAATTACTCCGCTGGTCACCGGTACGGTCATTAGCATCGCTGCGGACGACGGCGATCTGGTCCGTGAAGGTCAGGTGTTGCTGCGCTTTGATCCCAGCGACGCCGAAGTCGGTCTGCAAAGTGCCGAGGCCAATCTGGGCAAGGTCGTGCGTCAGGTTCGCGGTCTGTACAGCAACGTCGACGGCATGAAAGCCCAACTGGCTGCGCAACGTGCTGCCGTGCAGACGGCGCAGGACAATTACAGCCGTCGTCGCAGTCTGGCCGCAGGCGGCGCGATTTCCCAGGAAGAGCTGTCCCACGCGCGGGACCAGTTGACCAGCGCGCAGAGCGCCTTGAACAACATCCAGCAACAGCTGAGCACCAGCGTTGCGCTGGTCGACGATACCGTCGTGTCGTCTCACCCGGACGTGAAGTCCGCCGCGGCGCAACTGCGCCAGGCCTATCTGGCCAACGCGCGGACCACGCTCGTCGCGCCCGTCACCGGTTACGTCGCCAAGCGCACCGTGCAACTGGGTCAGCGTGTTCAGCCAGGCACGGCAACCATGGCGGTGATCCCGCTGGATCAGTTGTGGATCGACGCCAACTTCAAGGAAACCCAACTGGGCAAGATGCGCATCGGTCAGCCGGTGGAGATCAGTTCCGATCTGTACGGCGGTGACGTGAAGTACAGCGGCACCATCGACAGCCTCGGGGCAGGGACCGGCAGTGCGTTTGCCCTGTTGCCTGCCCAGAACGCCACGGGCAACTGGATCAAGATCGTCCAGCGCGTGCCGGTTCGGGTCCACATCAACCCTGATGAGCTGGCGCAACACCCGCTGCGGATCGGGCTGTCGACCACCGTGGAAGTGAATCTGCACGACCAGAGCGGTCCGGTTCTGGCGCAGCAGCCACCCAGGCAGGCGGCGTTCAGCACTCAGGTCTACACCGAGCAACTGGCCGATGCCGATGCCTTGATTGCGCGCCTGATCCATGAAAACAGCGCGGCCAGCGACAAAAGCAAAACCGCCCAGCGCTGATCTGCCCATTCGCATGCCCCGGCCGTCCGGTCGGGGCGTCGCCTACGTTTTCAGGGATTCGCGATGAGCAACAACGCCCCCGCATCTTTTACGCCCCCCAGCCTGCTGCTGTGCACCATCGGCCTGTCGCTGGCGACCTTCATGCAGGTGCTCGACACCACGATTGCCAACGTTGCGCTGCCTACCATTGCAGGCAATTTGGGTGTCAGTTCGGAACAGAGCACCTGGGTCATTACCTCGTTCGCGGTGAGTAACGCCATCGCGCTGCCCCTGACCGGCTGGCTGAGCCGCCGGTTCGGTGAGGTCAAACTGTTTCTGTGGGCGACCCTATTGTTCGTACTGGCCTCGTTCCTGTGCGGGATTTCCACCTCAATGCCGGAACTGGTGGGGTTTCGGGCGTTGCAGGGGATTGTCGCCGGTCCGCTTTATCCGATGAGCCAGACCTTGCTGCTGGCCGTCTATCCGCCCGCAAAGCGCGGCATGGCGTTGGCGTTGCTGGCGATGGTCACGGTGGTTGCGCCCATTGTGGGGCCGATTCTGGGTGGCTGGATCACGGACAGTTACAGCTGGCCGTGGATTTTCTTCATCAATATCCCGATCGGGCTGTTTGCTGCCTTCATCGTAAGGATGCAGATGGCCAGCCGACCGGTCAGCACCGTTCAGCAACCGCTGGACTATGTGGGCCTGATCTCTTTGATCATTGGCGTCGGTGCGCTGCAGGTCGTGCTGGATAAAGGCAATAACCTGGATTGGTTCGAGTCGAATTTCATTGTGATCGGCTCGCTGACTTCACTGGTGGCGCTGTTGGTGTTCGTGATCTGGGAACTGACCGACAAACATCCCATCGTCAATCTGCGGTTGTTTGCGTACCGCAACTTTCGCATCGGTACGTTGGCGATGATTGGCGGCTACTCTGCCTTTTTCGGCGTCAACCTGCTGTTGCCGCAGTGGCTGCAGACCCAGATGGGCTACACCGCGACCTGGGCAGGTCTGGCGTTGGCCCCGATCGGCATATTGCCCGTGCTCATGTCGCCCTTCGTCGGCAAATACGCGCACAAGTTCGACCTGCGCCTGTTGGCCGGTCTGGCGTTCCTGGCCATGGGCCTGAGCTGTTTCATGCGCGCAGGGTTTACCAATCAAGTGGATTTCCAGCATGTGGCCATGGTGCAACTGTTCATGGGGATTGGCGTGGCGCTGTTCTTCATGCCGACCCTGAGCATCCTGTTGTCTGATCTGCCGCCCAACCAGATTGCCGACGGCTCGGGACTGGCTACGTTCCTGCGCACCTTGGGCGGCAGCTTCGCGGCATCATTGACCACCTGGATCTGGATTCGCCGCGCCGAGCAGCACCATGCCTATCTGAGCGAGAACATCAGCAGTTACGATCCGGCAACACGCCACGCGCTGGATGCCTTGGGCGGCGCAAGCCCGCAGGCCTATGCGCAACTGGAACAAACGCTTAACGGGCAGGCGTACATGATGTCGACGGTGGACTATTTCTACATGCTCGGCTGGCTATTCGCCGGGCTCATCCTTCTGGTCTGGCTGGCCAAACCACCGTTCGCCGCCAAGGCAGGTCCAGCGGCGGGGGGAGGGCATTGATCGAGGCGCGTTTCTTATGCATCTGCAGGTCAGGCAAGTCGACAGGCATTGCATAAGAGACAGCGTCTCAACCAAGGTTTACAGCGACGAGGGCAGTGCCGGGGTGTGGTTTTCTGCCGGCGCGAAATCGAACGAACCCAGGCTGAACCCTTGTTCGTCCACTTGCAGCGCCCAGCCCTGGCGATCCCAGTCGCCCAGCACAATGCGCCTGGCGGCGGCGTCACCGATCTGCAATTTATGGATCGCAGGGCGGTGGGTATGACCGTGAACCAGCGTGCGCACGCCATACGCCTGCATGATCCGCGGCACTTCTTCCGGGGTCACGTCAACGATATCGTTGGCTTTCATGCTGGTTTTCGCACGGCTCTCATTGCGCAGCTTGCGCGCCAGCTTGTGACGGGTGCTCAGCGGCAGGTGGCGCAGAATGAAGAGGGTCAGTGGATGGCGCAGGTAGCGGCGCATCCTGATGTAACTTTCGTCGCGCGTGCATAGGCTGTCGCCGTGCATCAACAGCACCGGCTCACCGTTCAACTGCACCACGGTGGGGTCGCTCAACAGCGTACAGCCCGCTGCCTTGCAGAAACCCTGGCCAATCATGAAGTCACGGTTGCCATGCATCAGAAAAATTCGCGTACCGCTGTCGCTCAATTCGCGCAGGGCTTTGCAGATCGAAAGCTGGAACGGCGACATGGCGTCGTCACCGATCCAGGCTTCGAAGAAATCCCCGAGGATATACAGCGACTCGGCTGTACGAGCCCGGCCAGCCAGTAGATCCAGAAACGCCCGGGTAATGTCCGGGCGTTCTTGCTCAAGGTGCAGATCGGAGATCAGCAGTATCACTCAACGATCTCGGCTTTCTCGATGATCACGTCTTCGACCGGAACGTCCTGGTGGCCGGCTTTGCTGCTGGTGGCCACGCCTTTGATTTTGTCGACGACTTCAGTGCCTTCAACGACTTCGCCGAACACAGCGTAGCCCCAGCCCTGAGTGGTCTTGGCGCTGTGGTTCAGGAAGGCGTTGTCGGCCACGTTGATGAAAAACTGAGCGGACGCCGAATGCGGTTCCATGGTGCGAGCCATCGCGACGGTGTACTTCTTGTTCGGCAGGCCGTTGTCGGCTTCGTTCTGGATGCTTGGGCGCTTGTCTTTCTTTTCTTTCATGCCCGGCTCGAAACCGCCGCCCTGGATCATGAAGTTGCCGATCACACGGTGAAAGACGGTGTTCTCATAGTGGCCAGCGTTTACGTATTCGACGAAGTTGGCAACGGTTACCGGCGCCTTTTCTGCGTTCAATTGCAGAACGATGTCACCGTGGTTGGTAGTCAGTTTTACTTTGGACATATCGAAGTCGCTCTCTTGGCGTTCATGAAGGGGCGCAATATCACCCTGACGCGCAGTTTACAGGCGAGGTTACATTTTTCGCGCTTTTTGCCGCTTTTCTGCCCGCAAACGTGCAGTCTGTTGTCAGGGCCTTGACAGCTTCGGCTATGATAAGCGCTTTGATTTAGTCGGCCTACCCTGGCCGCGCACAGTATGTCCAAGGATCTTATGAGCAAGCCCACTCCAGAACCCGCTGCGAATTCAAAGGCAGGCCCTGTCGTACCGACCAACTTCCTGCGTCCGATCGTGCAGGCTGACCTGGATTCAGGCAAGCACACCCAGATCGTGACCCGCTTTCCGCCGGAGCCCAACGGCTACCTGCACATTGGTCATGCCAAGTCGATCTGTGTGAATTTTGGCCTGGCCAAAGAGTTTGGTGGTGCAACGCACTTGCGTTTCGACGACACCAACCCGGCCAAGGAAGACCAGGAATACATCGACGCCATCATGAGCGATGTGAAATGGCTGGGCTTTGAGTGGGCAGGCGAAGTGCGTTACGCCTCGCAGTATTTCGATCAACTGCATGACTGGGCTGTCGAGCTGATCAAGGCCGGCAAGGCCTATGTGGATGATCTGACCCCCGAACAGGCCCGCGAATACCGTGGCACCCTGACCGAGCCGGGCAAGAACAGCCCGTTCCGTGAGCGCAGCGTCGAGGAAAACCTGGACCTGTTCGCCCGCATGAAAGCCGGTGAGTTCGAAGACGGCGCTCGCGTGCTGCGGGCCAAGATCGACATGGCCTCGCCGAACATGAACCTGCGCGACCCGATCCTTTATCGCATTCGTCATGCGCATCACCACCAGACCGGTGACACGTGGTGCATCTACCCCAACTACGACTTCACCCACGGTCAGTCGGATGCCATCGAAGGCATTACGCACTCGATCTGCACCCTGGAATTCGAAGGCCACCGTCCGCTGTACGACTGGTTCCTGGATAACCTGCCGGTGCCATCGCGTCCGCGTCAATACGAATTTTCCCGGCTGAACCTGAGCTACACCGTCACCAGCAAGCGCAAGCTCAAGCAACTGGTCGATGAAAAGCACGTCAGTGGCTGGGACGACCCGCGCATGTCGACGTTGTCGGGCTTCCGTCGCCGTGGTTACACGCCGGCTTCTATCCGGAATTTCTGTGAGATGGTCGGCACCAACCGCTCCGACGGCGTGGTGGATTTCGGCATGCTCGAATTCAGCATTCGTGATGACCTGGACCGCAACGCGCCGCGTGCCATGTGCGTTCTGCGTCCATTGAAAGTCGTGATCACCAATTATCCGGAAGGCCAGGTCGAGAAGCTCGAACTGCCGCGTCACCCGAAGGAAGACCTGGGGGTGCGCGAGTTGCCGTTCGCTCGCGAGATCTACATCGATCGCGACGACTACATGGAAGAACCGCCCAAGGGCTACAAGCGCCTGGAGCCCAATGGCGAAGTGCGCCTGCGTGGCAGCTACGTGATCCGTGCCGATGAAGCCATCAAGGACGCCGACGGCAACGTCGTCGAACTGCGCTGCTCCTATGATCCGGACACGCTGGGCAAGAACCCCGAGGGTCGCAAGGTCAAGGGCGTTATCCACTGGGTTCCGGCTGAGGCCAGCGTGGAATGCGAAGTGCGTCTGTACGACCGCCTGTTCCGCTCGCCGTCGCCGGACAAGACCGCTGACGGTGCCACTTTCCTGGAAAACATTAACCCTGACTCCCTGCAGGTACTGACCGGTTGTCGTGCTGAACCATCGCTGGCTCATGCGCAGCCGGAAGACCGGTTCCAGTTCGAGCGCGAAGGCTACTTCTGCGCCGACATCAAGGATACAAAACCTGGTCGTCCGGTCTTCAACCGCACAGTGACATTGCGGGATTCCTGGAGCTGAGGCTGTACACGGGGGTAGGAAAGTGCTTTCCATTTACAACACGCTCACCAAGAGCAAAGAAGTATTCAAGCCGCTGGATGGCAACAAGGTACGCATGTATGTCTGCGGGATGACCGTGTATGACTACTGCCACCTGGGCCACGGCCGCAGCATGGTCGCCTTTGATCTGGTGACCCGCTGGTTGCGGTTCAGCGGTTATGAGCTGACGTATGTGCGCAATATCACAGACATCGACGACAAGATCATCAATCGTGCACGCGACAACGGTGAGTCCTTCGACGCACTGACCGCGCGCATGATCGACGCGATGCATGAGGACGAGGCGCGCCTCAATATCCTCAAGCCTGACATGGAGCCGCGTGCCACCGATCATATCGCCGGCATGCACGCCATGATCCAGACCCTGATCGATAAGGGCTATGCCTACGCGCCGGGTAATGGCGACGTGTACTACCGCGTCGGCAAGTTCGTCGGCTACGGCAAGCTGTCGCGCAAGAAGATCGAAGACCTGCGTATCGGCGCTCGTATCGAAGTGGACGAGTCCAAGGACGATCCGCTGGACTTCGTGCTTTGGAAGGGCGTCAAGCCGGGTGAGCCGAGCTGGGATTCGCCTTGGGGGCCGGGACGCCCGGGCTGGCACATCGAATGCTCGGTGATGTCCACCTGCTGCCTGGGTGACACCTTCGACATTCATGGCGGCGGCAGCGACCTCGAGTTTCCGCATCATGAAAACGAGATCGCCCAGAGCGAGGCGGCAACCGGCAAGACCTACGCCAATGCCTGGTTGCACTGCGGCATGATCCGCATCAACGGCGAGAAGATGTCCAAATCCTTGAACAACTTCTTCACCATTCGTGACGTGCTGGAAAAATACCACCCCGAAGTGGTGCGTTACCTGCTGGTATCGAGCCACTATCGGAGCGCGATCAACTACTCCGAAGACAGCCTGCGTGAGTCCAAGTCGGCACTTGAGCGCTTTTACCATGCGCTCAAGGGCTTGCCGGTTGCCGAGCCTGCGGGTGGCGAGGCGTTCGTCGAGCGTTTCTCCGCCGCGATGGATGATGACTTCGGCACGCCTGAAGCGTGTGCGGTGCTGTTTGAAATGGTGCGTGAGATCAATCGCCTGCGCGAATCCGATCCCGATGCGGCGGCCGGCCTTGCGGCGCGTTTGAAGCAGTTGGCCAGTGTGCTGGGTGTGTTGCAGCTTGAGGCCGACGAGTTTTTGCGCGCAGGCGCGGAAGGCCGTGTCGATGCTGCTGAAGTCGAGGCGCTGATTCAGGCGCGTCTGGCGGCGCGGGCGGCCAGGGATTGGGCCGAATCCGACCGCATCCGTGACCAGATCACTGCCATGGGTGTGTTGCTGGAAGACGGCAAGGGCGGCACCACCTGGCGTCTGGCTGACTGAAGCGCGGTTGCTTCGTGTGGGAGCTTGCTCCCACACGTTGCGCGGTGCGTCTTTAAGCAGCGAACGGTGAAGCCTTTACCCGCCTTGCTGTTCGCGCAGCCGCTTGTACAGGGTGTTGCGACTCACGCCCAGGCGCTTTGCCAGTTGTGAAATATTTCCTCCGGCGGCCTGAAGCAGATGATTCAGGTTTTCGTTCGACTTCAGGCTGATGGAAGCGCTTTCCGGCTCGCGCGGCTCGTCGATTCCGGCATCCAGGAAGAAATCCTCGGGCAAATGTTCTGTGCCGATAGGCTGATCGTCAGCCAGCGCCAATGCCACTTGAATCACGCTGTTCAACTGACGAATATTGCCCGGCCAAGGGTGATGTTCGAACAGCTCAAGCACTTCCCTTGAAAACCCGGCACGCTGATGCGGGTCTCGATGCCGCTCCCAGATCCGCTGGATGAGTGCATGTTTATCGGTTCTTTCGCGCAACGGCGGCAGTTCGATGTTCAGGCCGCTGATCCGATAATAGAGGTCCTGACGGAAATGCCCGGCCTGCACTTGATCGCGCAGCGTGCGGTTGGTGGCCGACACCAGTCGGATATCGACCGGATACACCTCGCCGCTGCCCAGCGGCTGAACGCAGCGCTCCTGCAGCACCCGTAACAGACGCGCCTGCACCGACAGCGGCATGTCGCCGATCTCGTCCAGAAACAGCGTGCCTTTGTCAGCCTTGCGTATCAGACCGATATTGCCCTTGTGGCTCGCGCCGGTGAACGCGCCTTTGGCGTAGCCGAACAGTTCCGCTTCCACCAGATCCGCCGGGATTGCCGCGCAATTGACCGCCATCAACGGTTCACTGGCGCGTGAGCTGGCCTGATGCAGCGCTTTGACGAACACCTCCTTGCCGACCCCGGTTTCGCCATGGATCAGCAACGGTATGTCTTTCTCCAGAAGGCGCTGCGCCTGGAGCACGGCCTTTTCGATCCTGGCATCGCCCAGGCTGACGGCCTCCAGATCGAGAGGCAGCGCCACGACCGGCGTTGGCGAGGCTGGCACCGCATGCAATTGCAGCGGTTTGCGTCGCGGGCGCTTGATCAGGCATTGAAAACGGTTGTTGCCGAACGCCTGCAATGCGAAGGGCCGGGCTTCGGGCTCGCTGAGCAGTTGCAGGATCGGGCACCTGAACAGGGTTTCGATGTTTACCCCGCTAAGCTGCATCCCCAGCAGATTGTCGGCGCGTCGATTGGCGCAGAGAATCTGGCCGCTCTCGTCGAAAATCAGCAGGCCCGCCCACTGGCTGTCCAGATTGTTGAGGCCGGTGTTGAAGATCAGTTGGAAATGGGTGTCGCGAAACTGGTCCAGTATCAGCCTGTTTTCCACCGACTGACTCATCATCTTGACCATGCCCAGGGTATGGGAGGGCGGCAGGAAGCTGTCGCTGGACACATCCAGTACCGCAATGATGCGCCGCTCTGCATCGAAGATCGGCGATGCAGAACCGGTCATGAAACGGTTGGCCTTGAGAAAGTGTTCGTCAGGTTCGATGTGGATGGCCTGCTCACAGGCCAGCGCCGTGCCAATGGCATTGGTGCCGGTGCCGCGTTCGCTCCAGCTGGCCCCGGCCAGAAACCCCTGATGCGATGGATCGCCAAATCGCTGAGCACCCCACGACTTGAGCAACTGGCCCTGAGGGTCGGCCAGCAGGATCAGGCAGTTGGAGTTGCTGAGTATGTTCTCGTAGACCGGCAGTACCTCCTGATGGGTGGTCTGCACCAGTGCGTTGTGGCGTTCCAGCAGGCGGGAGACCTCCGGGCCGGGCAACTGGCCGAAAGATGGGCGCGTCTGATGGCTGAGACCGAAGTCCCTGCAACGTGTCCATGAATCGCGAATGATGATGTCGTGAGCGAGCGAAGTGTTGGGTTGAGCCATGGCAAGGCCTGCAGGATGACGTTGTTTTTATTTTCAGGTCTCGTCGCGTGTCCATCCTGGCGTGCAACGTCTCTCCAGTGTCGTTCAGATGTGTTCAAAGTCAACGTTCATTTTGTTCAGTTGTTCAGCGTTTACTGTTCATTTTTGTTCAGTCTTGAAGCGGCTTTCGACCAATGATTACGGGCGAATGCTCTGGGACGGGCCTCGGCGGCGCGCTGGCAGAATTGGCACGAATGTCGCTATCTGCTCACCAGTCACGCATTACCCTAAAAAAAACAACAAAGGGCACGCCATGTCTCTCACGCTGGAGCACGTCAGTCGCGCAGTCGATGGCCAAACATGGATCGACGACGCATCCCTGAGCTTTGAGCCAGGGTCTTTCAACGTTCTGCTGGGGCGAACCCTTTCAGGCAAAACCAGCCTGATGCGCCTGATGGCCGGGCTGGACAAACCCGACAGCGGGCGAGTGCTGATGAACGGGGTGGATGTCACGCAACGGCCGGTTCGTTTGCGCAACGTCTCGATGGTTTATCAGCAGTTCATCAATTACCCCAGCATGACGGTATTCGAAAATATCGCATCGCCGCTGCGTCAGGCGGGCATGTCGAAAGACGTCATTCACAGTCGCGTCCACGAAACGGCCAGGATGCTGCGCATCGAGAAATTCCTGCAGCGCCATCCCCTTGAACTGTCCGGCGGCCAGCAGCAGCGCACCGCGATGGCTCGGGCGCTGGTCAAGGACGCCGAACTGATCCTGTTCGACGAGCCGCTGGTCAATCTCGACTACAAATTGCGCGAAGAGCTGCGTCAGGAAATGCGCGAGCTGTTCGCCGCCCGCCACACCATCGCCATCTACGCGACCACCGAGCCCAACGAAGCGCTGGCGCTGGGCGGCACGACCACGATTCTGCATGAAGGCCGCGTGGTGCAGAGCGGCAAGACGCCCGAGGTGTACCACAAGCCCGCCACGGTCCTGGCTGCCGAGCTGTTCTCTGAACCGCCCATCAACCTGATGCCCGGCCGTATCGAAGGCAGTGAGGTAAGCTTCGCCAACTTTGTGCATTTCCCGCTCAACGTCGATCTGCGTGCCATTGGCGATGGCGAGTACCGCTTCGGTGTGCGTCCCAGTCATCTGAGCCTGGTGCCGTCCAACGATGACGATCTGGAATTGGCGGTTACCGTAGAGCTTGCCGAAATCAGCGGCTCGGAAACCTTCCTGCATGTGCGCAACGAGCTGTTTTCGCTGGTGCTGCATCTGCCGGGCGTGCACGCCTACGATGTGGATGCGCCGATCCGGGTGTACATCCCGACCCATAAACTATTCGTGTTCGATCAGCAGGGCGGCCTTATCCAGGCGCCGGGCCTGCGCATGTCGAGGGTTGCCTGATGGCCGAGATCCGATTGCAGAACCTGGCTCACAGCTACAGCGCCAACCCCGGGCCTGACGATTACGCGATTCGCGAAATGAGCCACATCTGGGAGCAGGGCGGGGCCTATGCGCTGCTCGGGCCTTCCGGGTGTGGCAAGTCGACCCTGCTCAACATCATTTCCGGCCTTCTGAGTCCGTCGCAGGGGCAGGTGTTGTTCGATTCCAGAGTGGTCAACGAACTGCCGCCCGAGAGTCGTAACATCGCTCAGGTTTTTCAGTTCCCCGTGATCTACGACACCATGACCGTGTTCGACAACCTGGCCTTTCCCCTGCGTAATCAGGGGATGGACAAGGCGCGAATCCTCGCCAAGGTGAACGAGATTGCAGATGTGCTGGACCTGCAGCCGTTGCTGAAAAAGAAAGCCCGTAACCTGACCGCCGACGAAAAGCAAAAGGTCTCCATGGGGCGTGGTCTGGTGCGCGATGATGTCTCGGCGATTCTGTTCGATGAGCCGTTGACCGTGATCGACCCGCATCTCAAGTGGAAGCTGCGCCGCAAGCTCAAGCAGATTCACGAGCAATTCAACATCACCATGGTCTACGTCACCCACGACCAACTGGAGGCCTCGACCTTCGCCGACAAGATCGCAGTGATGTACGGCGGTCAGATCGTACAGTTCGGTACGCCTCGCGAGCTGTTCGAAAAGCCCCGGCATACCTTCGTCGGTTACTTCATCGGCAGCCCTGGCATGAACCTGATCGAGGTGCAGCCCCAGGGTGACGGCGTCGGTTTCGGCGATGTTCACGTGCCGTTGTCGAGCCTGTTGCAGGAGCTGATCGCGCGCGCCTCGTTCACCAGCCTCAAGATTGGCATTCGCCCCGAGTTCGTACATGTCTGGGACGGTCCGTACGAGGAGGCGATGTGTGCCGAGGTGGTGTACGTCGAGGACCTGGGCACCTACAAGATCCTGACCCTGTCGCTGGCCGGGCAGAAGATCAAGGTGCGCATGCCGGAAGACAAGCCCGTACCGCAAGGGCAGGCGTGGATCAGTTTTCCGGCGCAGTGGCTGATGGTGTACGCCGACGACTTCCTGCTTGAGTCCACTCCTGAGCGAGACATGCCATGAACAAGGTCCAGAACAACAAGGCCTGGTGGCTGGTGCTGCCGGTATTTCTGTTGGTGGCGTTCAGTGCCATCATTCCGATGATGACCGTGGTCAACTATTCGGTGCAGGACATTTTCGATCAGTCGAGCCGCTATTTCGTCGGCACCGACTGGTTCAGGCAGGTCCTGCAGGATCCGCGTCTGCATGATTCGCTGCTGCGTCAGTTCATCTATTCCGGGTGTGTGCTGTTTATCGAGATCCCGCTGGGTATCGCGGTCGCCTTGTGCATGCCGACCAAGGGGCGCTGGTCGACGGTCTGCCTGATCCTGATGACCATCCCGCTGCTGATTCCCTGGAACGTGGTGGGCACCATCTGGCAGATTTTCGGCCGCGGCGACATCGGGTTGCTGGGTTACACGCTGAACAACATTCTGCATATCAACTACAACTACGCGGCCAACGCGTCGGATGCCTGGGTCACGGTGCTGATCATCGATGTCTGGCACTGGACGTCTCTGGTGGCTTTGCTCTGCTATTCGGGCCTGCGGGCGATTCCGGACGTCTACTACCAGGCGGCGCGGATCGACCGCGCTTCGGGCTGGGCTATCTTCCGGCATATCCAGTTGCCGAAGATGAAGAGCGTGCTGTTGATCGCCGTGATGCTGCGCTTCATGGACAGCTTCATGATCTACACCGAGCCGTTCGTGCTCACGGGCGGCGGTCCCGGCAACTCCACCACGTTCCTCAGCCAGACCCTGACGACAATGGCGCTCGGACAGTTCGACCTTGGCCCGGCGGCGGCGTTTTCGCTGGTGTATTTCCTGATCATTCTGCTGGTGTCCTGGGTGTTCTACACCGCCATGACCCACAGCGAAAAGAATTGAGGGCCTGGTCATGAGTCTGCGCAAAGCCATACCGATGTTGATTTACCTGCTGTTTCTGCTCGTGCCGATCTACTGGCTGGTCAACATGTCGTTCAAGACCAACACCGAGATCCTTGGCGGCCTGACCCTGTGGCCGCAGGACTTCACCCTGGCCAACTACAAGGTGATTTTCACCGACGAGAGCTGGTATAGCGGCTACCTCAATTCGCTGTACTACGTGTGCCTGAATACCGTGATATCGCTGAGCGTCGCATTGCCAGCGGCCTATGCGTTTTCACGCTATCGTTTCCTCGGCGACAAGCACCTGTTTTTCTGGTTGCTGACCAACCGCATGGCGCCACCGGCGGTGTTTCTGCTGCCGTTTTTTCAGCTGTATTCATCGATTGGTCTGTTCGACACGCACATCGCTGTGGCATTGGCGCATTGCCTGTTCAACGTGCCGTTGGCGGTATGGATTCTGGAAGGTTTCATGTCGGGTGTTCCGAAGGAGATCGATGAGACCGCCTACATCGACGGTTATAGCTTTCCCAAGTTCTTCGGCAAGATTTTCATCCCGCTGATTGGTTCGGGGATTGGTGTCACGGCGTTCTTCTGTTTCATGTTTTCCTGGGTCGAACTGCTGCTGGCGCGCACGCTGACCTCGGTCAACGCCAAGCCGATTGCCGCGGTCATGACGCGTACGGTTTCGGCGTCCGGTATCGATTGGGGCGTGCTGGCTGCGGCCGGTGTGCTGACCATCCTGCCGGGCATGCTGGTGATCTGGTTTGTTCGCAACCACGTGGTCAAGGGCTTTGCCCTTGGCCGTGTCTGAGGAGACGAAAAATGGAGTGGATGTCCTGGACTCTGCCCACCGCAGCCTTCTTCGGCAGTATCGCCTTGCTGCTGGTGGGAATGACAGTATGGGAGCTGCGCTCGGCCAGTATCGAGCGTCGCGGGTTTCTGCCGATTGCCACCACGCGTGGCGACCGGCTGTTCATCGGGCTGTTGGGCAGTGCTTATCTGCATCTGATGGTGATCGGCGCGACCGACTGGAGTATCTGGGTCGCTTCGGGGGCCTCTCTGGTGTGGCTGTTGGTGGTGATGCGTTGGGGTTAGCAGGCGGACGGGCGTCATTGCCCGCTCGAAGGCTGTCGGTATTCGAAAAGCGGGACTACATAAGAAGCAACTCTTGAGGTGTCTATGTTCAATAAGAAAAACAAGCTGCAACATAGCGTGACGTTGGCGACCATGATCATGCTCAGCGGGTTGAGCGTTTCAGCCTGGGCGGATCAGTATGAGGATGCGGCAAAGAAGTGGGCGGCCAGCGAGTTCAAGCCGACCACGCTTTCCGATGCCGAGCAGTTGAAAGAGCTTGAGTGGTTCATCAAGGCTGCCGAGCCGTTCCGTGGCATGGACATCAAGGTGGTGTCGGAAACCCTGACCACCCACGAATACGAGTCCAAGACCCTGGCCAAGGCGTTTACCGAAATCACCGGGATCAAGGTTACTCACGACCTGCTTCAGGAAGGCGACGTTATCGAGAAGCTGCAGACCGCCATGCAGTCGGACAAGAGCATCTATGACGGCTGGGTCAACGACTCCGATCTGATTGGTACGCACATGCGTTACGGCAAGGCGATGTCGCTGACCGACCTGATGGCCAGTCCCGAGGGTGCGAAAGTCACTTCTCCTACGCTGGATCTGAAAGATTTCATTGGTACGTCGTTCACCACGTCTCCTGAAATCAAGGATGCGTCAGGCAAGGTCATCGTCGAGTCGAAGCTGTATCAACTTCCCGACCAGCAGTTCGCCAACCTGTACTGGTTCCGCGCAGACTGGTTCGAGCGCGCTGATCTGAAAAAGCAGTTCAAGGACAAATACGGCTACGAGCTGGGTGTGCCGGTCAACTGGTCGGCCTATGAAGATATCGCGAAATTCTTCAGCGAAGACGTGAAGACCATCGACGGCAAGAAAGTCTACGGTCACATGGACTACGGCAAGAAGGATCCATCGCTGGGCTGGCGCTTTACCGATGCCTGGTTCTCCATGGCGGGCAGTGGCGACAAGGGCCTGCCGAATGGTTTGCCGGTGGATGAGTGGGGCATCCGCGTGGAAGCCTGTCATCCGGTCGGCTCAAGCATCACTCGCGGCGGCGACACCAACGGTCCGGCTGCGGTTTTCGCCACGCAGAAGTACATCGACTGGCTGAAAGCCTATGCGCCGCCGGAAGCGGCCGGCATGACATTCTCCGAATCCGGTCCGGTGCCTTCGCAGGGTAACGTTGCGCAACAGATTTTCTGGTACACCGCGTTTACCGCCGACATGACCAAGCCCGGCCTGCCGGTCATGAACGCCGACGGCACGCCGAAATGGCGGATGGCACCGTCGCCTAAAGGTCCGTACTGGAAAGAGGGCATGAAGCTGGGGTATCAGGACGTGGGTTCCTGGACTTTTTTGAAGTCTTCCGACGAGAAAAAACGTCTCGCTGCCTGGCTCTATGCGCAGTTCGTGACCTCCAAGTCGGTTTCCCTGAAGAAAACCATCGTGGGCCTGACGCCGATCCGCGAGTCTGACATCAACTCCAAGGAAATGACGGCGCTGGCACCGAAGCTCGGTGGTCTGGTGGAGTTCTACCGCAGCCCGGCGCGCGTGCGGTGGTCGCCAACCGGCACTAACGTACCGGATTATCCGAAGTTGGCGCAGTTGTGGTGGAGCCATGTGGCTGAAGCGGTTACAGGAGAGAAAACCGCTCAGGCGGCGCTGGACGGGCTGGCCAAGGATCAGGATGCGATCATGACGCGCATCGAGCGCTCCAAGGTTCAGGAGGCCAGTGGTTGTGCACCGAAGATGAACCCGGAAACCACGGCTGAAGAGTGGTACGCCAAAGCCGAGCAGAGCGGGGGCAAGTTTCTGGCACCGCAGCGTAAGCTGACCAACGAGAAGCCCAAAGGTGAAACCATTGCCTATGCCGATCTGCTGAAAAGCTGGGAAGCTGCCAAGAAGTAAGCAACTGCGAATACAAAAACGGCACCCTTGGGTGCCGTTTTCGTGACTTCCGAAAACTGAATCAGCCGTGCAGCGTTTCGGCTGCGTACAGCGTGTTTTCAAGCAGGCAGGCGCGAGTCATCGGGCCTACGCCACCTGGCACAGGCGTGATCCAGCCCGCGCGGGGCAGGGCGGTGTCATACACCACGTCACCGACCAGCTTGCCGTCAGCCTGACGGTTGATGCCGACGTCGATCACGATGGCACCGGGCTTGATCCACTCACCTTTGACCAGACCTGGCTTGCCAGCGGCGACCACCACCAGGTCGGCGCGGCCTACATGGCCAGCCAGATCCTTGGTGAAGCGGTGGGTAACCGTTACGGTGCAGCCCGCCAGCAGCAACTCCATGGCCATCGGGCGACCGACGATATTGGAGGCGCCTACCACCACGGCGTCCATTCCATACAGATCCGCACCGGTGCTTTCCAGCAGGGTCATGATCCCTTTGGGCGTGCACGGGCGCAGCAGTGGAATGCGCTGGGCCAGACGACCGACGTTATAAGGGTGGAAACCGTCCACGTCCTTATCAGGGCGAATGCGCTCCAGCAGCAACGAAGCGTCCAGGTGTTCGGGCAATGGCAGTTGCAGCAGAATGCCGTCGACCTCGGCGTCTGCATTGAGGCGATCGATCAGTTCGGTCAGTGCAGTCTGGGTGGTATCGGCTGGCAGATCGTAGGCGCGGGAGATGAAGCCGACTTCCTCGCAGTCTTTGCGCTTGTGGGAAACGTAGACCTGGGAGGCGGGGTCGCTGCCCACCAGAATCACCGCGAGGCCCGGCGTGCGCAGACCTTGCTGGCGACGTTCGGCGACACGTTTGGCGATCTGCTGGCGCAGGCTGGCTGCGATCGCTTTGCCGTCGATTAGTTTTGCAGTCATGACGCGTGATTAACCATCGAGAGGAAATAAAATGAGCGCGCATTCTCGCATGACATGACGCGAGGGCAAAGGCGCTTGGTCAGCATATTCCGCTAACTCCTTTATCTAACTGAATTTTTTTCAAAAAAGAGTTGACGCCCTTTGGGGGCGTCTATAAGATTCGTCGCACTTGCCGGGCAGAGCCCAGCACTGGTTAAGCTAGCACTGGTTGATTAGGTCAGGCAGAGTTGCAAATCAGCTCGGTGTGATTGAAAGCCTTTTAATTTGTGATCGTAAAAGAATACAGATTATATAAGTGCCCGTAGCTCAGCTGGATAGAGCATCCGCCTTCTAAGCGGATGGTCGCAGGTTCGAGTCCTGCCGGGTGCGCCATTCAAGGCAGCTTTGGCACAGCAAGTAACGTTGTACTGGTCACATGCAATATGGTGGGCGTAGCTCAGTTGGTAGAGCACAGGATTGTGACTCCTGTTGTCGAGGGTTCGATCCCCTTCGTCCACCCCATATTAAGAAAGGCGCCGGATTCATAGTCTGGCGCCTTTGCTTTAAAAGCTTGTAGCGCGGATGTGGTGGAATTGGTAGACACACTGGATTTAGGTTCCAGCGCCGAAAGGTGTGAGAGTTCGAGTCTCTCCGTCCGCACCAAGATACAGATGACTTGAGTGGCAACACTTCAGTTATAAGAAAAAGCCGCCTAGTGCGGCTTTTTTTGTTTCACCGTATTGGTTTTACCGTTTCGCTGGTCTGCAGGCCTGCTGCCGTCGGTCGAGTGAAACGTGATGTGTGGAGGGCGTCGGCAGGGTCCGGCACGGATGCTTCCTTATATAAAGGCCGTGCCAGACGCATCGCTGGCGGTGCGAAGCGCCTGTGGGCGCTGCGCGATGGCGGCCCGGCTCCTTCCGCTTAACCTGCCCTTTTTCAGTAGGGTGACTTCTTGAGTTTGACCCACTAGAATGCATGCCCTTGATTCTGGGGTCGGAAACGGCCGGCTAACGTCTGTGCAACGAGGAATATCCATGCAAGTTTCTGTTGAAAATACTTCCGCTCTTGAGCGCCGCATGACCATTGGCGTGCCTGCCGAACGCATCGAGACTGAAGTCAACAAGCGTCTGCAGCAGACTGCGCGTAAAGCCAAGATCCCGGGCTTCCGCCCTGGCAAGGTGCCTATGAGCGTTATCCGTCAGCGTTACGAAGACGGCGCGCGCCAGGAAGCACTGGGCGATCTGATTCAGGCTACTTTCTACGAAGCTGTCGTTGAGCAGAAGCTCAACCCGGCTGGCGCTCCTGCTGTAGAGCCAAAATCCTTCGAAAAAGGCAAAGACCTGGAATACGTGGCGACTTTCGAAGTCTTCCCGGAATTCACCGTTGCCGGTTTCGACACCATTGCTGTAGAGCGTCTGTCTGCCGATGTAGCCGATAGCGATCTGGACAACATGCTGGAAGTGCTGCGCAAGCAGAATGTTCGTTTTGAAGAGGTCGATCGTGCCGCTCAGAACGAAGATCAGCTGAACATCGATTTCGTGGGCAAGGTCGACGGCGAAGCATTCGCTGGCGGTTCCGCCACTGGCACTCAGCTGGTTCTGGGTTCTGGTCGCATGATCCCGGGCTTCGAAGACGGTCTGGTTGGCGCCAAGGCCGGTGAAGAGCGCGTTTTGAACGTGACCTTCCCGGAGGACTATCAGAACCTGGAGCTGGCCGGTAAGGCAGCCGAGTTCACCGTTACCGTGAACACTGTTTCCGAGCCAAAGCTGCCTGAGCTGAACGAAGAGTTCTTCAAGCAGTTCGGCATCAAGGAAACCGGCATCGACGGTTTCCGCGCCGAAGTTCGCAAGAACATGGAGCGCGAGCTGCGTCAGGCCATCAAGTCCAAGGTCAAGAACCAGGTCATGGACGGTCTGCTGGCCGCCAACCCGATCGAAGTGCCGAAGTCGCTGCTGGAAAACGAAGTCAACCGTCTGCGCGTTCAGGCTGTTCAGCAGTTCGGTGGCAACATCAAGCCTGATCAGTTGCCGGCAGAGCTGTTCGAAGAGCAGGCCAAGCGCCGCGTCGAGCTGGGCCTGATCGTTGCCGAGGTGGTCAAGCAGTTCGATCTCAAGCCTGACGATGCCCGTGTACGTGATCTGATCCAGGAAATGGCTTCGGCCTACCAGGAGCCAGAGCAGGTCGTAGCCTGGTACTACAAGAACGAGCAGCAAATGAACGAAGTACGTTCTGTTGTGCTTGAAGAGCAAGTTGTAGATACTGTTTTGCAGAAAGCTAGCGTGACCGACAAATCGGTCTCCTACGAAGAAGCTGTCAAGCCGGTGGAAGCTCCAAAAGCCGACTGATTTCTCTTTTCGTTCGAAAACACCCACAAGCCAGCCTTCGCGCTGGCTTGTGCGTATTCAAGACTCGACTATTTGGGAGTGAATGCAGGACATGTCCCGCAATTCTTATATTCAGCAGAACTCTGACATCCAGGCCGCTGGCGGCCTGGTCCCGATGGTTATCGAGCAGTCCGCCCGTGGCGAACGCGCCTATGACATCTATTCGCGCCTTCTCAAGGAGCGAGTGATCTTTATGGTTGGTCCGGTAGAGGACTACATGGCCAACCTTATCGCGGCGCAACTGCTCTTCCTTGAAGCGGAAAACCCGGACAAGGATATCCATCTCTACATTAACTCACCGGGCGGTTCGGTGACGGCTGGCATGTCGATCTACGACACCATGCAGTTCATCAAGCCTGACGTGTCGACCATCTGCATCGGTCAGGCATGCAGCATGGGTGCGTTCCTGCTGGCTGGCGGTGCCGAGGGCAAGCGTCACTGCCTGCCGAACTCGCGCATGATGATTCACCAGCCGTTGGGCGGTTTTCAGGGGCAGGCGTCGGACATCGACATCCATGCCAAGGAAATCCTGCACATCCGTCACCGCCTGAACTCGCTGCTGGCGCATCACACCGGCCAGAGCCTCGAGACCATCGAGCGCGACACCGAGCGTGACAACTTCATGAGCGCCGAACGTGCGGCCGAATACGGCTTGATCGACTCGGTGATCAACAAGCGTCAAATGCCTGCCTAAGCACCTCAAAATGTAGGGGGTCGGTGCAACCGACCGCCTGCGGACTTGAAAAAGCCCGCAATAGCCTTCATCTTGTGTTGCAAGCCTACCGGATTGGATCGATCGAATGACTGACACCCGCAACGGCGAGGACAACGGCAAATTGCTCTATTGCTCCTTCTGTGGCAAAAGCCAGCATGAAGTGCGCAAATTGATTGCCGGCCCCTCGGTCTTTATCTGCGACGAGTGCGTCGACCTGTGCAATGACATCATCCGCGAGGAGGTGCAGGAAGCACAGGCCGAAAGCAGCGCGCATAAATTGCCTTCGCCTAAAGAAATCAGCGGCATCCTTGATCAGTATGTGATTGGTCAGGAGCGTGCCAAGAAGGTTCTCGCAGTAGCGGTGTACAACCACTACAAGCGCCTGAACCAGCGCGACAAGAAAAATGACGATGTGGAATTGGGCAAGAGCAACATCCTGCTGATCGGCCCTACGGGCTCCGGCAAGACGCTGCTGGCTGAAACCCTGGCCAGGCTGCTCAACGTACCGTTCACCATCGCCGACGCCACCACCCTGACCGAAGCCGGTTATGTGGGTGAGGACGTCGAGAACATTATCCAGAAGCTGTTGCAGAAATGTGATTACGACGTAGAGAAGGCCCAGATGGGCATTGTCTATATCGACGAAATCGACAAGATTTCGCGCAAATCCGACAACCCTTCGATTACACGAGACGTTTCAGGTGAGGGCGTGCAGCAAGCCTTGCTGAAACTGATCGAGGGTACCGTGGCTTCGGTTCCGCCTCAGGGTGGCCGCAAGCATCCACAGCAGGAATTCCTGCAAGTGGACACGCGCAACATTCTGTTTATCTGCGGTGGCGCCTTTTCGGGCCTGGAAAAGGTCATTCAGAACCGCTCCACGCGTGGTGGCATCGGCTTCAACGCCGAAGTGCGCAGCAAGGAGGAGGGCAAGAAGGTTGGTGAGTCCCTGCGTGAAGTCGAGCCTGACGATCTGGTCAAGTTCGGTCTGATCCCGGAATTCGTGGGCCGTCTGCCGGTTCTGGCCACACTGGACGAGCTGGATGAGGCTGCGCTGATGCAGATCCTCACCGAGCCTAAGAACGCGCTGACCAAGCAGTACGCGAAGTTGTTCGAGATGGAAGGTGTGGACCTCGAGTTCCGTACCGATGCGCTGAAATCGGTTGCCCGTCGTGCGCTGGAGCGCAAGACCGGTGCTCGCGGCCTGCGCTCGATTCTCGAAGGCGTGTTGCTCGACACCATGTACGAAATTCCGTCGCAGAGCGATGTGAGCAAGGTGGTGATCGACGAAAGCGTGATCGACGGTTCGTCCAAACCGCTGCTGATCTATGAAAACAGCGAGCCGCCTGCGAAGGTTGCTCCTGACGCCTGACGACATCGTCGTATAGCGCGTGAAGAAACACAAAAGGGGGCCTTTAAGGTCCCCTTTTGCATTTTCAGCCGCTTCGTTCGTCTTGTAGATAAGGGCGAACCTGAGTGGGCTGCGGCCCATAGGGCTTGTTTTTTTCGAACACTACCCCCATCTTGGCTTCAAGCTAATTCCATCTGTCCCGGCCGTTTGGCCGCTGTAGAGGCGAAATCATGAAGACCACCATTGAATTGCCTCTTTTGCCATTGCGTGATGTCGTGGTTTATCCGCACATGGTTATCCCGCTGTTCGTGGGGCGCGAGAAGTCTATCGAAGCCCTTGAGGCGGCGATGACGGGTGACAAGCAAATCCTGTTGCTCGCGCAGAGAAATCCCGCTGACGATGATCCTGATGAGCAGGCTCTTTATAGCGTCGGCACCATTGCAACCGTATTGCAGTTGCTGAAATTGCCCGATGGCACCGTCAAAGTGCTGGTCGAAGGTGAGCAACGCGGCTCGGTCGAGCGTTTCATCGAGGTCGACGGTCATTACCGCGCCGAAGTTGCCCTGATCGATGAAGTGGACGCTCCGGATCGTGAATCCGAAGTGTTTGTGCGCAGCCTGCTAGGCCAGTTCGAGCAGTACGTGCAGTTGGGCAAGAAAGTCCCGGCAGAGGTCCTGTCGTCGCTCAACAGCATCGATGAGCCTGGCCGCCTGGTCGACACCATGGCCGCGCACATGGCGCTCAAGATCGAGCAGAAGCAGGATATCCTTGAGATTATCGACCTGTCGGCCCGTGTCGAGCACGTGCTGGCGCTGCTGGATGCCGAAATCGACCTGTTGCAGGTTGAAAAGCGCATCCGCGGTCGCGTCAAGAAGCAAATGGAGCGTAGCCAGCGCGAGTACTACCTGAACGAGCAGATGAAGGCCATTCAGAAAGAACTTGGCGATGGCGATGAAGGCCACAACGAGATCGAGGAGCTGAAAAAACGCATCGATGCCGCAGGTCTGCCCAAGGACGCCCTGGCCAAGGCCACTGCCGAGCTGAACAAGCTCAAGCAGATGTCGCCGATGTCCGCAGAGGCCACCGTGGTGCGCTCCTATATCGACTGGCTGGTCCAGGTGCCGTGGAAAGCGCAGAGCAAGGTTCGTCTGGATCTGGCGCGTGCCGAAGCGATTCTGGACGCCGATCACTACGGGCTGGACGAGGTCAAGGAGCGCATCCTTGAATATCTCGCCGTGCAGAAGCGTGTGAAGAAGATTCGCGGCCCGGTCCTGTGTCTCGTCGGTCCGCCGGGTGTGGGTAAAACCTCGCTTGCCGAGTCGATCGCCAACGCGACCAATCGCAAATTCGTCCGCATGGCCCTTGGTGGTGTGCGTGATGAAGCGGAAATTCGCGGTCATCGCCGGACTTATATCGGTTCGATGCCAGGAAGATTGATACAAAAGATGACCAAGGTGGGTGTGCGCAACCCGCTGTTCCTGCTTGACGAAATCGACAAGATGGGCAGCGACATGCGTGGCGATCCGGCTTCGGCATTGCTGGAGGTCCTGGACCCCGAGCAGAATCACAACTTCAATGATCACTACCTTGAGGTCGATTACGACCTGTCGGACGTGATGTTCCTGTGCACCTCGAACTCGATGAACATCCCGCCAGCGCTGCTGGACCGGATGGAAGTGATCCGTCTGCCGGGCTACACCGAAGACGAAAAGATCAACATCGCCGTCAAATACCTTTCGCCCAAGCAGATTCAGGCCAACGGCCTGAAGAAAGGCGAGATTGAATTCGACGAGGAAGCGATTCGCGACATCATTCGTTATTACACCCGCGAGGCGGGCGTGCGTGGGCTGGAGCGCCAGATTGCCAAGGTCTGCCGCAAGGCGGTCAAAGAGCATGCGCTGGAGAAACGCTTTGCCGTTCACGTCACCGCTGACATGCTCGAGCACTTCCTGGGTGTGCGCAAATTCCGCTACGGCCTGGCCGAGCAGCAGGACCAGATCGGCCAGGTCACAGGCCTTGCGTGGACTCAGGTGGGCGGTGAATTGCTGACCATCGAAGCCGCTGTGGTGCCGGGCAAAGGTCAGTTGATCAAGACCGGTTCGCTGGGCGATGTGATGGTCGAATCCATCACCGCAGCTCAGACCGTCGTGCGCAGCCGCGCCCGCAGTCTGGGGATTTCCGCCGACTTCCACGAGAAGCACGACACGCACATTCACATGCCTGAAGGCGCGACGCCGAAGGATGGTCCAAGCGCTGGCGTGGGCATGTGCACGGCGCTGGTGTCGGCCCTGACGCAGATTCCGGTACGTGCCGATGTGGCCATGACTGGTGAGATCACGTTGCGTGGTCAGGTCCTGGCCATTGGCGGTCTGAAGGAAAAACTTCTGGCCGCACACCGCGGTGGAATCAAGACTGTGATCATTCCGGAAGAAAATGTACGCGATTTGAAGGAAATTCCTGACAATATCAAACAGGATCTGCAGATAAAGCCTGTTAAATGGATTGACGAAGTCCTGCAAATTGCGCTGCAATACGCGCCGGAGCCCTTGCCGGATGTGGCTCCCGATCTGGTTGCAAAGGATGAAAAACGCGAGTCTGACTCTAAGGAAAGAATTAGCACGCATTAAGACTGGGCAGGCTTCCTTGACAGCTTTTTAGAGCCCTTGTTATAAAGCGGCTCTTTAAAGCAAGTCCGGCAAGCCTTCCAGCGCTCGTTTTGCTTAACACCTAAAACTTAGAAACATACTCAATATAGAGATAAGGGGACTTAGAGTGAACAAGTCGGAACTGATTGATGCTATCGCTGCATCTGCTGATATCCCGAAAGCTGCTGCTGGCCGTGCGCTGGACGCAGTGATCGAATCCGTCACTGGCGCTCTGAAGGCTGGCGACTCGGTTGTTTTGGTTGGCTTTGGTACGTTCTCCGTTACAGATCGTCCTGCGCGCACCGGTCGCAATCCTCAGACTGGCAAGACGCTGGAAATCGCTGCTGCTAAAAAACCAGGTTTCAAAGCCGGTAAAGCCCTGAAAGAAGCTGTCAACTAAGCTTCTTCAAGCCTTTGCCCACCGGCCCGGTGTTTTTCCGGACCGGTAGCGGAGCGGTGGTGCAGTCGGTTGCAACGCCGAAGGGTTCGAGCCCTTCCGCTCCGTCAGTTACGAGAAGGCGCATCCTCGGATGCGCCTTTCTTCTATCCGCTTTCTACCCACGCTCCGCGGTTGGTTAGTCAGTTCAACCGTTTTGGGGGACGCAATGCTGCAGAACATCAGGGACAATTCACAGGGCTGGATTGCCAAGACAATCATCGGGATCATCATCGCGCTGATGGCCTTTACCGGCATCGAGGCGATGTTTACCGCTACCAGCAACAAGCAGAACGCTGCTGAAGTCAACGGCGAGGACATCACTCAGAATGAGCTGAGCCAGGCCGTCGACATGCAGCGCCGTCAGCTGGCCCAGCAACTCTCCCAACAGCTGGGCAAGGATTTCGATCCTTCGCTGCTCGACGAGAAACTGCTGCGCGAGTCGGCGCTCAAGGGTCTGATCGATCGTAAGCTGCTGCTGCAAGGCGCAGCCGATTCCAAATTCTCCTTTTCCGACGCTGCGCTGGACCAGCAGCTTTTGCAGACGCCTGAGTTTCAGGTGGATGGCAAATTCAGCGCGGACCGTTTCGATCAGGTGATTCGTCAGTTGGGCTACAGCCGTATGCAATTCCGCCAGATGCTGGGTCAGGAAATGCTCATCGGTCAGGTACGTGCCGGTGTCGCGGGCAGTGCCTTCGTCACTGACGCCCAGGTCGATGCCTTTGCCCGTCTGGAAAAGCAGACTCGTGATTTCGCTTCGCTGACACTCCCGGCCGATACCTCGGCGGTGAAAGTCACCGATGACGAAGTCAAGGCGCACTACGACGAACACGCCAAGGAGTTCATGAGTCCTGAGCAGGTGGTGCTTGATTACATCGAATTGAAGAAGTCCGCTTTCTTCGACAAGGTGCAGGTCAAGGACGAGGATTTGCAGGCGGCGTATCAGAAAGAGATCGCCAACCTGTCCGAGCAGCGTCGCGCAGCGCACATCCTGATCGAAGTGAACGACAAGCTCAGCGATGAGCAGGCCAAGGCGAAGATCGAAGAGATTCAGCAGCGTCTGGCCAAGGGTGAGGACTTTGCCGCATTGGCCAAGGAGTTCTCGCAGGACCCGGGTTCGTCGAACAAGGGCGGTGATCTGGGCTATGCGGGCAAGGGTGTTTACGACCCTGCGTTCGAAGATGCTCTGTACAGCCTGAACAAGGACCAGGTGTCGCAGCCTGTGCGCACCGACTTCGGCTGGCACCTGATCAAGCTGCTGGGCGTTGAGGCGCCATCGGTTCCGACGTTCGCCAGTCTGAAAGACAAGCTGACCAACGAGCTGAAGTCGCAGCAGGTCGAGCAAAAGTTCGTCGAAGTGACCAAGCAGCTGGAAGATTCGGCATTCGAATCGTCCGACCTGGCTCAGCCGGCTCAGGATCTGGGTCTCAAAGTCCAGACCACTGCGCCGTTCGGTCGCGAAGGCGGTGAAGGCCTGACAGCCAACCGTGCCGTGATTCAGGCAGCGTTCAGCCCGGAAGTGCTGGAAGAAGGCTCCAACAGCAATACGCTGGAGCTGGATCCGGAAACCGTCGTGGTCGTGCGTGTCAAAGAGCACCTGCAGCCGCAACAGCTGCCGCTTGAGAGCGTCGCTGCCGCGATTCGCGCTCAGCTGGTGAAAGAGCATGCCGGTGCTGCGGCCAAAGCCAAGGGCGAGGCGCTGCTGGCCGGGTTGCGCGATGGCAAGGTGCCGTTGGCTGCCAAGCAGGACGGACATGAGTGGAAAGTGATGGAAGCCGTCACCCGCAGTCAGGAAGGTGTCGATCCTGCGGTCCTGCAGGCTCTGTTCCGCATGCCCAAGCCAAGCGGCAAGGACAAGCCGGAATACACCAGCCAGACGGCGGCGGATGGTAGTTTCGTGATTGTGCGCCTCAATGGCGTGAATCAGGCGGCTGCACCGACTGACGCGGAAAAGGCGCAATACCGTCGCTTCCTCGCATCACGTGCCGGTCAGCAGGACTTCGCAGCGTTCCGTGCGGCACTGGAAAGCAAGGCGAAGATCGAGAAGTTCTAAGCCGGGTCATGCGCAGGCCGGGTCAGCCATGAACCGGCCTTGCACAGAAGCCAAAAAAGAAGGCCGCTCATTGAGCGGCCTTCTTTTTGCCTGTCGGAAAGTGCCGCTCGCGATGAGCGGCACCGGCCTGATCACTCTTCGATGTTGCCCATCGCGGTGGTGTTGAAACCGCCGTCGACGTACATGATCTCACCGCTGATGCCCGAGGCCAGATCGGAGCACAGAAACGCGCCGGCATTTCCGACTTCGTCGATGGTCACGTTGCGGCGCAGAGGTGTCTGCGCTTCGTTAGCGGCCAGCATCTTGCGGAAGTTCTTGATGCCCGACGCGGCCAGGGTGCGGATCGGACCCGCCGACACGGCGTTGACGCGAGTGCCTTCAGGACCGAGGCTGCCTGCCAGGTAACGGACGCCGGCTTCCAGGCTGGCCTTGGCCATGCCCATGACGTTGTAGTTCGGCATGGTGCGCTCGGCACCCAGGTACGACAGGGTCAGCAGGCTGCCGTTGCGGCCTTTCATCATTTCGCGGCCAGCCTTGGCCAGTGCCACGAAGCTGTAGGCGCTGATGTCGTGAGCGATGCGGAAACCTTCACGGGTGGTGGCTTCGGTGAAGTCACCGTCGAGCTGGTCGCCCGGGGCGAAGCCGACCGAGTGAACGATCACGTCCAGGCCGTCCCACTTCTTGCTCAGTTCTTCAAAGACCTTATTGATCTCTTCGTCGCTGGCCACATCGCAAGGGAAGCACAGCTCAGGGCCCGAGCCCCAGCCTGCGGCGAACTCTTCGACGCGACCCTTGAGTTTGTCGTTCTGGTAGGTGAAAGCAAGCTCTGCACCTTCACGATGCATGGCGGCAGCAATGCCGGATGCGATGGACAGTTTACTGGCGACACCGACGATCAGGACGCGCTTACCGGCGAGAAAACCCATGTGTTGTTCCTCTTCAGGTTAATCGACAGCTACCGGCGCCATAAAGGCGGCTTCCAGCAGCTGCTGTGTATAAGGATGTTGCGGTGCGGC
>NZ_MUIO01000122.1 GCF_002087235.1 Pseudomonas floridensis
TGTCGGTGCTGCCCACCTGATCCAGCTTGAGCACGTCGGCCCAGACGGCGGCGAGCTTTTCCTCGATCTCGCCGACCGGCGCGGTGTAGCGCTGTTGGACCGCGCCCGGCCTGGGCAAGGCGCGCTTGTCGAGTTTGCCGTTGGCGGTCAGCGGCAGACGGTCCAGCAGCAGGATCTGCGCGGGCACCAGGTATTCAGGCAAACGTGCGGACAACTGTTCACGCCATTGCTCGACCTGCACGACCGCTCCCGGCGTCGCCACGCAATAGGCCACCAATTGCAGGCGCGACTCGTCGCTGTCCAGCGGTTGCGCCAGCACCACGGCCTCGGCGACGCCGTCCAGCGCTTGCAGCACCTGACCGACCTCTCCAGGTTCGACGCGGTAGCCTCGGATTTTCACCTGATCGTCGGCGCGGCCCAAGTATTCCAGCACACCGTCCACCCAGCGCGCCCGATCGCCAGCGCGGTACAGACGCTCGCCGTCGGCGTCCGGATCCGGCACGAAGCGCTCGGCGGTCAGCGCCGCACGCCCCAGATACCCCTGCGCCAGACCCGCTCCGCCCAGATACAACTCGCCTGCCACCCGCTCGGCGACCGGACTCAGCCAGGCATCCAGCACCCGCGCCTTGCCGTTGTTCAACGGTCGGCCGACCGGTACGCTGCGGCAACCCTGGAGTGCCTCGGCCACTTCATGGGTCAGGACACCGACCGTGGTCTCCGTCGGGCCATAGTGATTGACAATCCGGCAGCCTGGCTTGAGCGAGCGCACCTGCTCGATCAGTGCCCAGGAACTGACCTCACCGCCCAGAATCAGCATTTGCCTGGGTAGCACGTTGGCCGGACTGGCAGCCTGCAGCAAACCCTGCAAATGGCTCGGGACAAGCTTCAGCACATCCACCTTATGCTCGGCCATGTAGCGCGCAAAACCATCGGGATCGAACGCCTGCTCGTGAGACAACAGGTGCAGCGTACGACCCGATGCCAGCGCGCCGAACAGCAGGGTGTGGCCCAGATCCGCCGCCACGGTGGAGACCATTGCCATGCTCGCCCCGGCATCGAGCGACAGGCGCGTCAGCACAGACTGCACGTAATTGGCCAAGGCACCGTGGCTGATCACTACACCTTTGGGCTGTCCGGTCGAGCCTGAGGTGTAGATGATGTAGGCCGGTTGCTCGGCAACGACTCTAATACCCACTGCGTCATCGGCGAGATGGCCCCACTGGCGGGCATCGAACGCCAGCGCCGGGCAGACGCCCAGATTCGCGGCCTTGTCGTCACCCGCGGCATGAATCAGCAACGCCGCTGCGCTGTCTTTGACCAACTGCTGCAAGCGCTCGGCGGGTTGTGCCGTGTCCAGCGGCAGGTACACCGCACCCCGTTTCAACACCGCCAGCAGGCTGACGATCCATTCCAGTGAACGGCCCTGACACAGCGCAACCGTCATGCCTGCCGCGACGCCTTGGGTCTGCAAGTAACGGGCAAACCGGTTGGACTGCTGTTCCAGTTGTTCGAAGCTCAGGGTCTGCTGACCGACCCGTACCGCGGTCTGGTCGCGTCCAGTCTGCAGACCTTGCTGCCACAGGCCGAGAAAATCGCTGCAGGCAAAACCATGCGGCGGTTCGATGCCCGGCAACGGGGCGGCCAGTGGCCGATCGGCCAGACGTTGATCGATGTTGACGACCAGGCTCTGCAACACTTCGCGCAACGCATCAGCGATACGCTCGATTGTCGGGGCTTCGAACAGGTCAGTGGCGTACGTGAAGTAACCGCGCAGCCCGCTCGGCGTGTCGGTGAAGTCGAAGGCCAGGTCGAATCGCGCATCGCCCGCGCCCACCGGGAATTCGGCCACGCTCAACCCGGACAGGCTCTGGCGCGAGGTGTCCGTCTGCTCGGCGGCGTAAACGTGCTGATTGATCTTGAACTGGAACAGCGGGTTGTGACCCAGGTTGCGCTCCGGTGCCAAGGCATCCACCAGGTGCTCGAACGGCAGTTCCTGATGCGACTGCGCGCCGCTCACTACCTGTTTCACCTGATCCAGCAGCGCGGCAAAACTGTCGCGCTCGTCCACCTGCACGCGCAGCACCTGGGTGTTGATGAAGAAGCCGATCAGCCCTTCCAGTTCGCTGCGGGTACGGCCGGCATTGGGTGCGCCGATGCGAATGTCGGACTGACCGCTGAACCGCGACAGCACCACGGCCAGCGCCGCCAGCATCTGCATGAAGACCGTCTGGCCACGGCTGCGCGCCAGGCTTTTCAACTGCGCCGAAAGCTGCTCGGGCAGATCGACCCGCACGGTCGCGCCGCGATGACTGGGCTGTAGCGGACGCTCGTGATCCAGCGGCAAGTTCAGCAACGGATGCTCGCTGCCCAGTTGCTGCTTCCAGTAATCCAGTTGTCGCTCACCCTCTCCGGCTTCCAGCCAGGCACGCTGCCAGATCGCGTAATCTGCGTATTGAATCGCCAGCGCGGGCAAATCGGCGGCATGATCCGCAACCTGTGCCTGATACAGCTGCACGAACTCGCGAATCAGCAGTTCGCCGGACCAGCCATCCGATACCACGTGGTGCATGCACACCGTCAGCACGTGCTCGGTGTCATTCAAGCGGAACAGCTTGACCCGCAGCAGCGTGCCGCTCATCAGGTCGAAAGGCGTGTGCAGCTCGACACGCACCTGCGACTCCAGCACATTGGCTTCGACGTCCACGCACTCGAGGGCGACACTGGCCTGCGCCAGCACTTGGTGGAATTCGCCATCCTCGGCGACGAACCGGGTGCGCAGGGTTTCATGGCGCTGCACCAGGTGATCGAGCGCCTGGCTGAGTGCCTGACGATTCAGCGGGCCGTTCAGGCGTACCGCCAGCGGCACGTTGTAGGCAATGTTGTCCGGCTCCAGTTGCCAGAGAAACAGCATACGTTGCTGGGCGTACGACAACGGAATGCGTGCGGCCTCATGCCGGGTTACGGCAATCGGCAGCAACCGGAAGCTCTGCCCGGTCTCGTTCATCTTGTCGAGGATCAGACGACGCTGTTCGACGGGCAAACCGACGAAGCGCTGGGCGATACGCGCTGCTGCAGACTTGTCCATGTCAGATACCCGCCATTTCGTTCATCATTTTTTCGATATCGGACAAGCCGTCCTCGGTCAGCGACAGGCCGCTCTGAGCAAAAGCCTGGATAAATTCGTTCAATTGCGATTTCTCGAAAATCAGGCGCAGCGGTATGTCGATACCCAGGCCGGTATGGATTCTGGAAATGAGTTGCGCCGCCAGCAATGAATGGCCGCCCAGTTCGAAGAAGTCATCGGTCAGACCGACGCGTTCCACCTTCAGCACCTGCGCCCAGATCGCCGCCAGTTGCTGCTCCTGCTCGGTGACCGGCGCCACGTACAGACGCTGCAACAGGCTGGCGTCAGGTGCGGGCAACGCCTTGCGGTCCAGCTTGCCGTTCGGGGTCAGCGGCAATTGCGCCAGCCAGACGAAATGGCTGGGCACCATGTACTCCGGCAACCCTTGTTTGAGCAGCGTCTTGAGTTCATCGCGCAACGCGACGGTGTCACGCGCCGGATCGCTGGCCACCAGATAAGCGACCAGTTGTTTGCCGTAGGGACCGTCGATGTCAATGACCACGGCGTCTTGAACACCGTCCTGCTCCAGCAGACCGGTCTCGATTTCGCCCAGCTCGATCCGGAAGCCGCGGATTTTCACCTGATGGTCCAGACGCCCCGCGTACTCGATCACCCCGTCGGCGTGGTAACGCGCCAGATCGCCAGTGCGGTACAGGCGGCTGCCGTCAGCGGCGAAAGGATCGGGAATGAAGCGTTCGGCGGTCAGCGCCGCACGATTGTGGTAGCCCCGCGCCAGGCCGTCGCCGCCGATCAGCAGCTCGCCACGGGCACCTGTCGGCAGCACGTCGATGGCATCACTGACGATGTGCAGCCGGGTATTGGCCAGTGGCCTTCCCAGCCAGATGTCGTCGCTGTCGGTCAGGTAATGACGGGCCGACCAGATGGTGGTTTCAGTCGGCCCGTAGACGTTCCACACATGCCCGGCCTGGGCAATCAGACGCTCGGCCAGTTCCACGCTCAAGGCCTCACCGCCACACAGCACGGTTTTGCCACGCAACGCTCCAGCGGGCGCAACGTCCAGCAGCATGCGCCAGGTCGAAGGCGTCGCCTGAATGACACTGACCGCCTGTTGCTCTATCACCCGCAACAATGCCTGCGGGTTCTTGTTCTGATCCGGCTGCAACAGCACCACCGTAGCGCCGCGCAGCAGTGGCAGGTACAACTCAAGACCGGCAATGTCGAACGACAACGAGGTCAGCGACAGCACCTTGTCGTCCGCGCCCAGTCCCGGCTGCTCGGCCATGCTCGACAGAAAATTCACCAGCGCATCGTGGCGCACTGTGACGCCCTTGGGCTGCCCCGTGGAGCCCGAGGTGTAGATGACGTACGCAAGGTTCGCCGAGTGCAGGGTCGCGGACAGGTTTTCCGCGCTGTAACCGGTCAGCCAGTCTTCGGCGCGGTCCACGCACAGGCTCTGCACGGAAGGCGGAATCGGCAGACTCGACAGCAGTTCGGTGTGGGTCAGCAGCAGAGACAGACCGCTGTCCTGAATCATGTAGGCCAGCCGCTCTTGCGGAAAATCCGGGTCCAGCGGCACGTAGGCGCCACCGGCCTTGAGGATCGCCAGCAGACCGACGACCATGTCCAGACTGCGCGGCACCGCAACGCCCACCAGCACCTCCGGGCCGACCCCCAGTTCACGCAAGCGGTGAGCCAACTGATTGGCGCGGGCATTGAGCTGCCGGTAGGTCAGGCGTTCGCGCTCCAGTATCAGAGCGGTTGCGTCAGGTGTGGCATGAACCTGAGCTTCGATCAGCGCAGGCAGGCACTGGCTCGGGTATGCCGACGGGCTCGGGTTCCAGCCGTGGACCAGCTGCTGGCGCTCGTCGGCGCTCAACATCGGCAATTGCGCGACACGCAACCCGGCGTGGGTGCAGATCGCCTGCAACAGCATGCGCCAGTGATCCGCCAGACGCTTGATGGTGCTGTGCTCGAACAGCGCCGTGGCGTAGGTCATGGCGGCGCTCAGTCCGCCGTCGTGTTCGACGGTATTCAGGGTCAGGTCGAATTGCGCCGGATGGCTGGCCAATTCGACCGCCTCGACCTGCAGGCCCGATCGCACGCGTAACTCGGTGCCAGCCTGGCGCTGGTGATTGAATATCACCTGAAACAGCGGGCTGTGGCTGAGACTGCGTTGTGGCTGCAGGGCTTCGACCAGTTGCTCGAACGGCAGCTCCTGATGTGACTGCGCCTGCAGCGCCATGTGTTTAACCTGTTGCAGCAATTCATTGAAGGTGGTGTGCAGGTCGAACTCGGCACGCATGACCTGCGTGTTGACGAAGAAGCCGATCAGGCCTTCGGTTTCCGCCCGGGTGCGGTTGGCGATCGGTACGCCGACGCGAATGTCGGACTGCCCGCTGTGGCGATGCAGCAGGCTCTGGAACGAAGCCAGCAACAGCATGAACAGGGTCACGCCCTGCTGGCGCGCCAGGTCTTTAAGGCTTTCGATCAGCGCCGCGTCCAGCTCGATGGCCAGTCGTGCACCGGCGTGGCTTTGCAATGCCGGGCGCGGGCGGTCGGCGGGCAGCTCCAGAATCGGCTGTTCGTCACCCAGTTGTTGCTTCCAGTACGCCAGCTGCCGCGCCTGCTCGCCCGCCTCCATCCAGTCGCGCTGCCACAACGCGTAATCGGCGTACTGCATGGGCAGCTCAGCCAATTGCACCTCGCGGCCCTGGCTGAAAGCGTCGTAGAGACGGACCAGCTCATCAACCATGATCGGCATCGACCAGCCGTCCGAGACAATGTGATGCTGGGTCAGGATCAGTACGTGCTCATCGGTGTCCAGATTCAGCAGTTTGACGCGCAGCAGCGGGCCTTGCTCCAGATCGAACGAGCGCTGTACTTCCCGCTGCACGACGGCATCCGGGCTGTCGCCACTCGACAAGGCCTCGACATTCAAGATGAACGCCTGCGGCGGATGAATGATCTGCACCGCCTGCTCGCCGTCCTGGCGGAAGGTGGTGCGCAGGGTCTCGTGCCGGGCGATCAGCGCGCTGAAACTGTTTTCCAGAGCCGCGATATCCAGCGGACCGCTGAGGCGCAGCACCGCAGGCATGTTGTAGGCGATGCTTTCGGGCTCCAACTGCCAGAGGAACCACTGACGCTGCTGCGCGTAAGAAAGGCCCAGCGGCTGACTGCGGTCGGCTTTGACGAATGACGGTACTGTTTCGACAGGGTCCTGCTCCGCGCCCTGCGCGAACGCAGCCAGATCGCGGGCTTCGAACAATTGACGCAGAGACAGTTCGACCCCCAGTTGCTGACGAACCCGCGAAATGACCTGGGTCGCCAGCAAGGAATGCCCGCCCAGCTCGAAGAAGTTATCGCTGCGACCGACCTGCCCGACCTTGAGCACCTCGGCCCAGATCGCCGCCAGTTGTGCTTCCAGCTCGCCCTGCGGCGCGACG
>NZ_MUIO01000123.1 GCF_002087235.1 Pseudomonas floridensis
CTCGCCCTGCGGCGCGACGTACTGAGCCTGCAACTGGCTGGCGTCCGGCGTCGGCAGCGCCTTGCGGTCCAGCTTGCCGTTGGCGGTCAGCGGCATGGCGTCCAGCAGCACGAAGTGGGTTGGCACCATGTAGTCCGGCAGATGGGTTTTCAGCCCGGTCCTGAGGGTTTCGCGCAGGGCTGGAGCGTCCTGCGCGGGATCGCTCGGCACCAGGTACGCCGCCAGTTGCGGGCCGCTCGCGGTGTCCAGCGCCAGCACGATCACTTCGCGCACGCCAGGCTGGGCCTGCAAGCGCGCTTCGATCTCGCCCAGTTCGATGCGGAAGCCACGGATCTTGACCTGATGGTCGATGCGCCCGGCGTAGTCGATCACCCCGGCGGCGCGGTAGCGCGCCAGGTCGCCGGTGCGGTACAGGCGGCCACCGTCGGCCGAGAACGGGTCCGGCACGAAGCGCTCGGCGGTCAGCGCCGCACGGTTGTGATACCCCCGCGCCAGCCCCGCGTGACCAATGTGCAGTTCGCCGCTGCAACCCTGAGCGACCGGGTTGAAATCGGCGTCCAGCACGTACCACGACAGGTCCGGGATCGCCTCGCCGATCGGGCTGGCCGGGTGCTGTGTATCGGCCCGGGTGATCGGTCGGTAGCTCACGTGAACCGTGGTTTCGGTGATGCCGTACATGTTGACCAGTTGCGGCGTCTGGTCGCCGAAACGTTCGAACCACGGCGTCAGGCTGGTGACGTCCAGCGCTTCGCCACCGAAGATCACCGAGCGCAGCGCCAGCTTTTGATCGCGCTCGCAGGCCACGTGCATCAACTGCTTGAAGGCCGATGGCGTCTGATTGAGCACCGTGACCTGCTGTTCGGCCAGCAAGGCATGGAAATCGTCCGGCGAGCGGCTGGTTTCACGCGGAACGATCACCAGACGTCCGCCATGCAGCAGCGCGCCGAAGATTTCCCAGACCGAGAAGTCGAAGGCGAAGGAGTGAAACAGCGCCCAGACGTCCTGTTCATTGAAGCCGAACCACTCATCCGTGGCGGCAAACAGGCGCATCAGGTTGTGGTGCGCCAGCAGCGTGCCCTTGGGCTGGCCGGTGGAACCTGAGGTGTAAATCACGTACGCCAGGTTGTCCGGCGTGGTGCGGTTGATCGGGTTGTCGGCGCTGTAGCCGTCCAGCGCAGCGTCGATCAGCAGGGACTGCACGTTCGCCGGAACCGGCAGCCGCTCCAGCACACCCGCCTGGGTCAGCAGCAGCCCGATGCCGCTGTCACGCATCAGAAAGCTCAGGCGGTCCTGCGGATAATCCGGGTCCAGCGGCACGTAGGCGCCACCGGCTTTGAGGATTGCCAGCAGACCGACGATCATCTCCAGGCTGCGCTCGGCCGCCAGCCCGACACGCACGTCCGGGCCGACACCCTGCTCGCGCAGTTTGTGGGCCAGCTGATTGGCGCGGCGGTTGAGCCG
>NZ_MUIO01000124.1 GCF_002087235.1 Pseudomonas floridensis
GGAGAACCAGTTTTGCAGCAGATGAATGCGCAGCATGGTTTCCAGAGGATAAGGTTTTCTGCCACCGCCGGCCTTGGGGTAGAACGGTTCGATCAGGCCCAGCAGACCTGCCCAGGGCACGACCTGATCCATCTCGGCGAGGAAGCGTTCGCGGCGTGTCTGCTTGCGTTTACCGGCGTATTCGAAATCGGAAAAGCTCATCTGGCTCATGGGCGGCTCGGATCAGGTGGTCAGGTGTATTTCATCACATTTGGGGACATGTTCGGAGAATCCCTAAGCGCCATGACACGCGGATTATCTTTTCGACTCTTTCAGACTTGCCTTCGTATGAAAGGCTGCTAAACATAAACAGCTAAACAACACATTGTTTATGTCAGAACAGCGATATGAAAAAGTAAGAAACTTCCTAAAAATTTGAAATTCGACGTTATTGCTTTTTTATAGTTTCTCAAGACTTGCATTGGCAATTAAATTTGAAATACTGCGATTTCAAATGTTATCGCGAAACGGTCCGTTTCAAATTTCCCAAGGATGTGGAGTATGTTGCGTCGCCGCATGTTGATCATGCTGGGCGTTGTGTTACTCGTGGTGCTTGCGCTCGCGGGTTACAAAGCCTTTTCGGTCTATCAGCAAATCCAGCAGTTCAGCGCGCCTAAACCGCCCATCAGTGTGGCGGTGGTCACGGCTGTCGAGCAACCCTGGCAGAACCGGCTTCCGGCCATTGGCACGTTGAAGGCACTGCAAGGCGTGGACCTGAGTCTGGAGATTGCCGGCACGGTCAAGGCGCTGCAGTTCGAATCCGGTCAGAAAGTACGGGTGGGGCAGCCCTTGTTGCAACTGGACAGCGATGTCGAACGGGCACTGCTCGGCACCGCCGAAGCGGACCTTGGGCTGGCGCAGGTCGAACACGGACGCGGCAGTCGGCTGGTCGGCGATCAGGCGATTTCCCGAGGTGACTTCGACAAGCTGGCCGCCCAACTGAAGAAGGCAAGCGCCACGGTCGCGCAGCTCAAGGCCTCACTGGCCAAAAAACAGATTCTGGCGCCGTTCAGCGGTACCATCGGGATTCGTCAGGTGGATGTCGGTGATTATCTGGCCAGCGGCACTGTGATCGCGACGTTGCAAGACCTCAGCAGTCTGTATGTGGATTTTTACGTGCCCGAACAGGCCGTGCCGAAGCTTGCCGTCGGGCAGCACGTGCAGGTGAGTGTCGCGGCGTATCCGGGACAGTCGTTCAATGCCACGGTCAGCGCGATCAACCCCAAGGTCGACGAAAACACACGCAACGTGCTGATTCGCGCCGCCCTGCCAAACCCGGATGGCAGGTTGCTGCCAGGCATGTTTGCCGACCTTCAGGTCATTCTGCCCAGCGCCCCCAGCCAGATCGTGGTGCCGGAAAGCGCGATCACCTACACCCTGTACGGCAATTCGGTTTATGTCGTGGTACCGAAGCGCACCGAGCACGGCGAACCCGAGAAGAACGCCGCTGGCGAGGCACAGCTCGCGGTCGAGCGTCGTTTCGTCGAGACCGGCGAACGTCGTGCCGGCAAGGTGGTGATCAACAAAGGGCTCAAGGCCGGTGATCAGGTGGTCAGTGGCGGTCAGCTCAAGCTGGCCAACGGTGCTCATGTCGCTGTCAGCGCCGACGCCACGCAATCCACCGACGCCAGCCCACCAACACGCGCCGACTGAACAGGGAACCTTCATGGCTTTTACCGACCCGTTCATCCGTCGTCCGGTCCTGGCAACCGTCGTCAGCCTGCTGATCATACTGCTGGGCTTTCAGGCGTTAGGCAAGCTGATCATTCGCCAATATCCACAGATGGAAAACGCACTGATCACGGTCACCACAGCCTATCCGGGTGCCAACGCGGAAACCATTCAGGGCTACATCACCCAGCCGTTGCAGCAGAGTCTGGCCAGCGCCGAGGGGATCGACTACATGACGTCGGTCAGTCGCCAGAATTTCTCGATTATCTCCATTTATGCGCGCATCGGCGCGGACAGCGACCGGCTGTTCACCGAATTGCTGGCCAAGGCCAACGAGGTCAAGAACAAGCTGCCTCAGGACGCCGAAGACCCCGTGCTGAGCAAAGAAGCGGCTGACGCGTCGGCCCTGATGTACATCAGCTTCTACAGTTCGGAACTGAACAACCCGCAGATCACCGATTACCTGTCTCGGGTCATTCAGCCCAAGCTGGCGACGCTGCCCGGCATGGCCGAAGCCGAGATCCTGGGCAATCAGGTGTTCGCGATGCGCCTCTGGCTGGACCCGGTGCGCCTCGCAGGTTTTGGCCTGACCGCTGCGGATCTCACCGACGCCGTGCGGCGTTACAACTTTCTGTCGGCGGCTGGCGAGGTCAAAGGCGAATACGTGGTGACAAGCATCAATGCGACCACCGAGCTCAAGTCGGCAGAAGCGTTTGCCGCCATCCCGCTCAAGACCGATGGCGATAGCCGGGTATTGCTTGGCGATGTGGCGCGGGTCGAGATGGGCGCGGAAAACTACAACTCGGTCAGCTCGTTCGACGGCATTCCATCGGTGTACATCGGCATCAAAGGCACGCCGAGTTCCAACCCGCTGGATGTCATCAAAGAGGTCCGGCGGATCATGCCGCAGCTGGAGAGTCAGTTGCCGCCGAGCCTCAAGGTGTCCATCGCCTACGACGCCACGCTGTTCATCCAGGCATCGATTCATGAGGTGGTAAAGACGCTGGTCGAAGCGGTCCTGATCGTGATCGTGGTGGTGTTCCTGTTTCTCGGCGCGTTACGTTCGGTTCTGATCCCGGTGATCACCATCCCCCTGTCGATGGTCGGTGTGCTGTTCTTCATGCAGTTGATGGGCTATTCGATCAACCTGCTGACTCTGCTGGCGATGGTTCTGGCCATTGGTCTGGTGGTGGATGACGCAATCGTGGTGGTGGAGAACATTCACCGGCACATCGAGCAAGGCGAGACGCCGTTTGACGCGGCCATCGAAGGTGCCCGGGAAATCGCCATGCCCGTGGTGTCGATGACCATCACACTGGCTGCCGTTTATGCGCCCATCGGTTTTCTGGAGGGGCTGACCGGTGCCTTGTTCAAAGAGTTCGCGTTGACCCTGGCCGGAGCGGTGGTGATTTCCGGCATCGTCGCCCTGACGCTGTCGCCGATGATGTGCGCCATGCTGCTGCGCCACGATGAAAACCCCAGCGGACTGGCGCACAAGCTCGACCAATTGTTCGGCGCGCTCAAGGTGCGCTATCAACGGGTTCTGCACGCCACGCTGGACACGCGCCCCGTGGTGATCGTGTTTGCGGTCATCGTCCTGTGCCTGATTCCGGTTCTGCTCACCTTCACCAGATCGGAACTGGCACCGGACGAGGACCAGGGCATCATTTTCATGATGGCCACCTCGCCTCAGCCAACCAACCTGAACTACATCAACGCCTACACGGACCGTTTCGTGAAGCTGTTTCGGGAGTTTCCAGAGTACTACTCCTCATTCCAGATCAATGGATTCAACGGCGTGCAGACAGGCGTCGGCGGCTTTCTGCTCAAGCCGTGGGACGAACGAAGCCGGACCCAGATGGAGATCCTGCCAGATGTCCAGGCGCGGCTGGCCGACATTCCCGGTCTGCAGATCTTCGGCTTCAACCTGCCCTCGCTTCCCGGCACTGGCGAAGGTCTGCCGTTTCAGTTCGTGATCAATACGCCGAACGACTACGCGGCGTTACTGGAAGTGGCCGAACGCATCAAGAAGCGGGCAGCGGATTCAGGCAAGTTTGCCTTCATGGACATTGACCTGGCATTCGACAAGCCGGAAGTGGTGGTCGATATCGACCGGGCCAAGGCGGCGCAAATGGGTGTGTCCATGCAGGACCTGGGCGCGACACTGGCGACGCTGCTGGCCGAGGCGGAAATCAACCGGTTCACCATCGAGGGCCGCAGTTACAAGGTGATCGCTCAGGTCGAACGGCCCTATCGCGACAATCCGGGATGGCTGAATAACTATTACGTGAAGAACAGCGAAGGCCAACTGCTGGCATTGTCCACGCTGATCACCGTCAGCGACCGCGCACGGCCACGGCAGCTGAATCAGTTCCAGCAGCTCAATTCGGCGATCATTCAAGGCTTCCCCGTCGTCAGCATGGGCGAGGCGCTCGATACGGTCCGGCAGATTGCCAACGAAGAAGCTCCTGAAGGCTTCGCCTATGACTACGCCGGGGCCTCGCGGCAATACATGCAGGAAGGCAGCGCCTTATGGGTGACGTTCGCGTTGGCGCTGGCGATCATTTTTCTGGTGCTCGCAGCACAGTTCGAAAGCTTCCGCGACCCGCTGGTCATTCTGGTGACGGTTCCGCTTTCGATTTGCGGTGCCCTGATCCCGTTGTTTCTAGGGCTTTCGAGCATGAATATCTACACCCAGGTGGGGCTCGTAACCCTGATCGGCCTGATCAGCAAGCACGGCATTCTGATCGTCGAATTCGCCAATCAGTTGCGGCGTGACAAAGGGTTGTCGGCACGCGAGGCGGTGGAAGAAGCCGCTGCGATTCGTCTGCGACCGGTATTGATGACCACGGCCGCAATGGTTTTCGGCATGGTGCCGCTGATACTGGCGACCGGTGCCGGAGCCGTGAGCCGTTTTGACATCGGCACGGTAATCGCAACGGGGATGTCCGTCGGCACCCTGTTCACGCTCATCGTTCTGCCTTGCGTTTATACGCTGCTGGCAGCCCCCGACAGACCGCGAGCAGGAACCGTTCTGACCAATAAATCCTGACCAATGAAAAGGCCCCGACAGGGGCCTTTCAGGTCAATGATGTATTCAGTTTCTCGATCCAGTCCCCTGGGCCAGGCTGTACATCAGGAGCAGTAAGTCGTGATCGGGCTTCATTGCCACCTCACTCTTCATTGCGCGAGGCAATGGGCAGTGCCCTTCTCCGTGCTGGGCACTCAGGATCTTCGTTCCAGGTTGTTCGAGTGCTGCCATGGCAACCGTTGCAGTCGCCAATGCCGCAAATACGAACAAACCTCTAGCCATTTCGAGCTTCATGACTCTAAACCTTTGATAGAGCTCCCAAACGCCGCTTGATAAAAGTAGACCAGCTTTTGCCAGTCTGCGGCGTTGAATGACGAATGGCGTCTGAGTTGTTTCATGTCGTGCTGCGCAGCACCATAAGCCGTCCAGCGGCGACGGCCTTTTTCCAGATCGAGCAGCGCCACGTCGGCTCTGACCTGGGCGCCCTCGCCCGTCACCCGAACGAAAATATGTTTGCTGTACAGGCAACTGTGCTGCCAACGGCCAAGGTGCATACGGGCCAGCGTCGTGCCCATTTCATTGAGCATCTGCTCATACAGCAGTTCGCCGTAACGCTCGCGCCCGCCGCTGGCGACCCATTTGTCGAATTCTTCGAAGCCCTCGAGCGCCTCAGTGACCAGCAGCGCCCGCCACTCGTTCTCGGTGCGCTCGGCTCCGCAGAACACAATTTGCGGCACGCTGACGCCCAGTTTGTTCAGGCCTTCAAGTGCGTCACGCTCGCGCAATACCGTAGGGCGCCCAAGCGGATGCAGCCAACTGCGATAGATATGGCCGGTCTGGCGTTTGCTGTAGAGCGTCTGCCCGTCATCCGTGATAAGCCTTTGCACACCGCTTTCACCGCCACGGCGCACATTGGGTTCTTCAACCCATTCGCCGCGCTGGCTCCAGAAATGGCTGAATCCGTTTTTATCCGGGTTCACAACTGGCTCTTTCAAGGACTGCAAACCCATCTATTCACCTTTTACGTAATACATAGACACGCCACATGGCGTACATCGGCAGGAAATCCATTCGCTTCTGAATGCGAAAACCTGCCTGTTCAAATTCGGTTTCTGCCGTGGTTACCGGTAACACAAAACGATTCTGGTAACTTTCCTGCCCATTTTTTTCCTGACGCCTGCTTTCAAGCTTTCTGCGTTTCCACGCCTTGAAATTGCCATCCACCCACAATGACACGATCACGCTGTCACGGGTAACACGTTGAAATTCCCGTAATAGAGCCATTCGGTCGCTAGACTGGCCGACATGGTGCAGCAGACGCATGCAGAAGATGCTGTCCACGGCATTATCGGGAAGATCGATCGCGAAAGCAGATGTCTGCAAGGGCCGTACCCTTTTCACTATATCTGCCGGTTGAGATTCGCAAGCGGTTCGCAGCATGTCGGCAGAATTGTCTGCCCCGATGATCGAACGGTTAGGCTTTTCGGCCAACAGTGGCCAGAAACGACCTGCGCCACATGGCAGATCCAGCACCAGACCCGGATCTCCGACCATGTGTAACGCCTTTCGTGCCAATTGTTCGTCGCGATAATGCGATAACTTGCGCCAGAGACCGTCCTGATGTTTTTCAAGGTACTGGCGAGCATGATCCTTGTCGTACTTACGGGAAAACTCAAGTTCTATACGGTCGCTCATAAGAGCATCTCCTGACGTTGATGGCCGCCAAATTAGTCAGGCAGCCGTCATCGTCAGGTCATCTGAATGTGAAAAAAACGTCACATTGACCGGGTAGATGTTTCCAGAGATTACAAGGACTTGCACGAGGTGATCGCCGCCCTGCCATGGCGAGGGCGACTCATTGGCGCTAACGTGTAGCGAATTTACGGTTTTACGCTTTCCAGCGTTACCTTGAACCGGCAGCCGTGAGGCTCCATCGGCGTCAGGCTCACGCTCCATCCCTGGTTGGCGCAGATGCGCTGCACTAACGAAAGCCCCAGACCCAGTCCCTCCCCTCGTTGTTCGTTGCCACGAACGAAAGGTTCGAACATGGCCTCGCGCTTTTCTTCGGGGATACCCACACCACTGTCCTCCACCACGAAGCTTTCGGATTGCAGTGTCAGCGTGATGAAACCGTGATCGGTGTAATGCAGCGCGTTGCGCAGCAGGTTGCCCATCACCGCGTGCAAGAAGGTGGCGTTGTAGCGGATCTCAGACACCTGACCGTCTGGCGGCGGGTTGTAGGTCAGCTTGAGGCCTTTCCCCTCGATGGGGTCACGCCATTGCGAGATCAGCTGTTCGGCGACGCCCACCAGCGTTGCCTTGGGCGTCATGGCCGGGTCTTCGCGCTGGGTGCGGGCCAGCATGAGGAACGTCTGAACCAGATCGCGCATTTCTTCACAGGCGCGCGCGATTCGTTCGACCTGACGGCGGGCCCGCTGGTCGAGCGCCGGATTCTCCAACAGCAATTCGCAGGAACTGGCCAGCACCATCAACGGCGTGCGCAACTCGTGACTCACGTCACTGGTGAACATCCGCTCGCGAATCAGTGCCTGACGCAGACGTCCCAAGGTGGCATCGAAGGCAACCGCCAACTCACCCACTTCGTCTGCGGCGTAATCAGGCGCCAGCGGCGGCGCAAGCCCCAGCAACTGGTCGCGATGACGAACCTGTCTGGCGAGGCGCACTACCGGTGCCATTACGCGTCGGGCCAGCACCCAGCCCAGAAACACCGCCAACGCCAGCGCCAGCACGAACCCCACCAATACGACAGCGAACAGCACGCGTTCGCGCTCTTCGAAATCGCTCTGATCCTGCAGCAATGCGTAGTGTCGGCCGTCAACCACCTCGATCATCGCGTGATAGGACAACGGTCCGCGAAATACTTCGTGAAAGCCGGGCTCAAGATGCCGCAAATCCTTGGGCAGGTCGAAGTCGCCAGGGCCATTGGTGAAATAGAACAACTGGTCAGGCTTGGGGCGATGGCTCCAGTCGCTGACGCTGTCCATGAGCATCAGGCGGTTGAGATCCCCGCCCAGGCCTGCGGAAATGAGTTTTTCTTCAACCAGGTGAACGGTGGAAATGATGCCGATGGCAAAGGATCCGGCAACCAGCGCACTCATCAGGGCAAAGGCAATGATGATCCGCTGGGCAAGGCTCTGTTTAAACTCCATCCCGGCCCTCGGCCAAGCGGTAGCCCACACCGTGCACGGTTTGCAGCAATGGCTTGGAAAACGGTTTGTCGATCACCTGACGCAACTGATGGACATGGCTGCGCAGGCTGTCACTGTCCGGGCAATCGTCGCCCCACAGCGCTTCCTCGAGAATTTCGCGACGCAAGACGTGCGGGCTCTTCTGCATCAGGACCGCGAGCAGCTTGAGGCCGACCGGGTTGAGCTTGAGCATGCGTCCTTCACGGGTGACCTCCAGCGTGTCGAGGTCGTAGATCAGGTCGGAAACCTGCAAGGTACGCCGCCCTCCGCCCTGGGCACGTCGCAACACTGCTTCTATACGCGCTGCCAGTTCCGACAGGGCGAATGGCTTGAGCAGGTAATCGTCGGCCCCCGAACGGAAACCTTGCAGGCGGTCGTCGAGCTGATCACGTGCGGTGAGCATGATGACCGGCGTATCACGTCGCGCGTCTTCGCGCAGGCGTTTACACAAGGTATAGCCGTCGATGCCGGGCAGCATGATGTCGAGCACGATCAGGTCGTAATGCTCGGTGGCGGCCAGATGCAGTCCCGAGAGGCCATCCTGTGCGCAATCGACGGTATAGCCTTTCATGCCCAGGTAATCGGCCATGTTTGCCAGGATATCGCGGTTGTCTTCAACCAGAAGAATTCGCATGGAGCACTCTCATATGCAGTTTGGGCTGGCGCAGCTTAAGACGAAGTGGGCGTCAGGGCCAGCGCCGAAATGGCATGACGTTTTTTTCACCTATGATTCACAACTCCCGTGACACACTCCGAAACAAATTGCCGCTCTCCACGAAAAGCGGTGTGTATTCCACCGAACTGGATTTGCCATGTTGAAAGACGCCCCAGCGCGCTGTTCCCGTCCACTCAACTTCTGGATATACCTGGGCATCCCTGCCCTCACCGCCTTGTTACTGGTTCTGCTGGAGCTGACTTCCGTGGACATGGACCTCGCCCGGCTGGCGTTCGATGCAGAGAGCGGGGCTTTCATCGGTCGGCACAGCTATTTTCTGGAAGATGTGCTTCACGACCGTGCCAAGCAAGTGGTCATGGCCTTGGGGGTACTGGCAATGATCAGTTTCGCAGCATCGTTCAAGGTCGAACGTCTGATGCCCTGGCGCCGGGAGCTGGGTTGTCTGGTGCTGTCGATGGCCCTTTCCACTGGTTTCGTCACACCGGTCAAAGTCGTGACATCGGTGCAGTGCCCTTGGAGCCTCACCGAATTCGGCGGTCAGGAAACCTACAGCGAATTGCTCAGCCCACGTCCAGCCACCGACAAGCCCGGCCGTTGCTGGCCTGGCGGTCATGCCGCAACCGGTTTCACACTGTTCGCGCTGTTCTTCATGCTGCGTGACCGCAAGCCAAAGCTGGCCAGGCTGGGATTGATAGCAGCCTTTACTCTTGGAACGGTATTTTCCATCGGCCGCATGCTGCAGGGCGCACACTTCCTTTCGCACAACATCTGGACGGCAGTGTTTTGCTGGCTGATTTGTCTGGGGGTTTATTACTTTATTCTTTACCGGCCTGAACCGAGAAGCCTGTTGACTGGGGAAACAGAATAGCTGACCGAGGGTGCAAAAAGCGGGTTATATCGATACACCTTACCCGTTCCTAATCAATAAACCCCGCCAAAAGCGTAATGCTGTTCACTTA
>NZ_MUIO01000125.1 GCF_002087235.1 Pseudomonas floridensis
AGGGGTTTTGTCTTTGTGGCCAAGAATAAGCATCCATAATGCTCAGAGCTGGGTTAAAAAAACCACCGGTTAAGGTGGTTTTTCAAATCACTCTCCGCGGTATTCACAGCCGCTGGTGCAGGTTTCGTGTATGCGCACGGCAGATAGCTCAGGAAGCAGGGGTTTCAGTTCATTCCAGATCCATTTCGCCAGATTCTCACTGGTAGGATTCTCCAGGCCTGGGATGTCATTAAGGTAGTTATGATCCAGGCGCTCGTACAGAGGCTTGAAGATCGCCTTGATTTCGGAGAAGTCCCTTATCCAGCCAGTGTGAGGATCGACTTTGCCTGCCAGGTGGATACCGACACGAAACGAGTGCCCGTGCAGACGCCCGCATTTGTGACCTTCTGGTACATGCGGGAGGCGGTGGGCAGACTCAAATGTAAACTCTTTAAAGATTTCCAAAATGTATGAGCTCTAGGAAAATGGCGATCGCCTAAGCGACAAATGCAGGAAGCGAGTTTAACAGCAATGACCTGAAACTCCATGTCCGGCAAAGGGGAGAGCGATCTGAATCCCATCAGATTGATGGCATCTAGCCAGATGTGTTCAGTTTGAATTAAGTTCCCTCCGTTATGATGGCCGCCATAAAAGCATCGGCCGCCATGGAGCCTTCAATAATGAAAACGACGACCGGCCTGCTGGCTGCCGTAACGCTTTCAATGACTGCCTTTACCCTCCATGCTCGTAGTGTCGATCCGGACATGATCCTTCGTTTGAGCAGTGCAGGAACGCTTCAGTCCTATGAGCAACTGGATGCGCAAGCATTATCCAGGCATCCAGGTGCGACGATCATCGACACTGAGCTTACGAACCAGTACGGCAGGTATGTCTACAAGGTCGAACTGCTCGATGCACAAGACATTGAGTGGGACCTCGAAATAGACGCCGTCACTGGCCAGGTCTTCAGGAATCATCAGGATAATTAATGAATGTCGACAAACTACTGTGCGCAATCCTTGGTCTTAGCCTGGTTTGTTCGTTTGCGTATGCCAGAGATCTGAATCAGGATGAGGCTCTAAGCCTTAGGCAGCGCGGGGTGATCCTGCCACTCGAGCAATTTATCGAGCATGCGCTCGGTCTGCACCCCGGCTCGAAATTACTGGAAGCCGAGCTGGAAGAGAAAAATAACGTTTACGTTTACGAATTCGAACTGCTGACCCCACAGGGTGTTGTTCGCGAGCTCAAATTCGATGCGCGCGACAGCCGACTGTTGAAAGACGAGGAAGATTGATGCGGCTGTTACTGGTTGAGGACCATGTGCCTCTGGCGGACGAACTGGTCGCTGCCCTGGGCCGACAGGGCTATGCGGTGGATTGGTTGGCCGATGGTCGTGATGCCGTGTATCAAGGCGCGAGTGAGCCTTACGATCTCATTGTGCTGGACCTGGGTTTACCCGGCATGCCCGGGCTTGAAGTGCTTGAGCAATGGCGCAGCAACGGGCTGGCTACGCCGGTTCTGGTGCTCACCGCACGTGGTTCCTGGTCGGAACGCATCGAAGGCTTGAAAGCAGGTGCCGACGATTATCTGACCAAGCCCTTCCACCCCGAAGAGCTGCAGTTGCGTATTCAGGCGTTACTGCGTCGCTCCCACGGTCTGGCCAATCAACCGACGCTGGAGGCCGCTGGCTTGAAGCTGGACGAAGGCCGACAGTGTGTGTCGCTCAATGGTGCTGATATCCAGCTGACGTCTGCCGAATTTCGTTTGTTGCGCTACTTCATGCTTCACCCTGAGCAAATCCTTTCCAAAAGCCACCTTTCCGAACACTTGTACGACGGTGAGAACGAGCGCGACTCCAATGTGATCGAGGTTCACGTCAATCACCTGCGACGCAAGCTTGGGCGTGCGGTCATCGAGACGCGGCGTGGCCAAGGCTATCTATACGGCGGAGCGGCGGATTGAAGTCGATACAGCGACGGTTGAGCCTGGGGTTGATCGCCGTCATGGTTATCGTAGGTCTGGTCATGGCGCAAACCAGTCTCTGGTTGTTCGAGCTGGGCCTGCAGCGTTATCTGGAATCAGGACTGCGCAATGAGAGTGAAAACCTGCTGGTTGCGCTGGTGCGCGGCCCTGCAGGTCTCCAACTGGATGACCATCGGTTGTCCGGAGCGTACCAGCGTCCATTGTCCGGCCATTACTTTCGTATGGATCTGCCGCAGGGGCATTGGCGTTCTCGCTCTCTGTGGGATTTCGAATTGCCCGAGTCGGGCCCTGTCGGTTTGCACGCCAATTTTGAGCTGGGTCAGACAGGGCAGTCATTGCTGATGCTGACGGCCGAGTACCGCAAGTTCGGCAAGAAGATCTCGATCACTGTCGCGCAGGATTACACGCCGGTGAAAGCCAGTTTCCAGCGAATGCAGCAGATCGGGCTGGGGCTGGGGCTGGCCGCGTTGATTCTGGTGCTCGTGTTGCAGCGAGTCACGGTTTATCGAGCGCTGCGCCCTTTGGAAAAAGTCCGCGAACAGATTTCGCAACTGCAGCAAGGTCAACGCTCGCAACTGGACGAGCACGTGCCTCTCGAGCTCGAACCACTGGTTGCGCAGATCAATCATCTGCTGGCACATACCGAGGACAGCCTTAAGCGCTCGCGCAATGCACTGGGTAATCTGGGGCATGCTCTCAAGACACCTTTGGCGGTGTTACTCAGTCTGGCACTGAGCGAGCAACTCGATGGCAATCCGGCCTTGCGCAAAACCTTGCAAGAGCAGCTTGAGAATATTCGTCTGCGTCTGGAGCGAGAGCTTAATCGCGCACGATTGTCCGGTGACGCGCTGCCAGGCGCGCGTTTTGATTGTGACGCCGAGTTACCGGGACTCTTCTCCACGCTGGGTATGATCCACGGCGGACACCTGAACCTGATCAACAACGTTGAAAGCGGCATGTATCTGCCTTGGGACCGTGAGGACATCCTCGAGCTGCTCGGCAATCTGCTGGACAACGCCTGCAAATGGGCGGATAGCGAGGTGCAGCTGAATATCCTGCGTCAGGATCAGGGCTTCCGTCTGGTGATCGACGACGATGGTCCCGGCATTCCCGAGGCTCGACGTGCCGAAGTGTTCAGCCGGGGGGCTCGCCTTGATGAGCAGATCACCGGGCATGGCCTTGGACTGGGTATCGTTCGCGATATTGTCGAGGCGTGGGGCGGTCAGTTGCAATTACTGGACAGTCCTCTGCACGGGCTTCGGGTTCAGATTGATCTTCCTGAGCGTACCGCCCCGTAGCACATCATGTGCATCGTTTTCTGACCGACAATCAGGACAAATCTTAATATTCAGACAACGTGGCCGATAAAGGACAGGTGTACCGGACTTTATAAAAACAACCATAAGGCCACTCCTATGCGTCTTAGTCTGAAAGCCAAGGTTCTGTCGCTGGCGATAGTGCCGGTTCTAATGTTCGGGCTGGTGATCAGTGCGACCACCGTATTCATGTTGCATCAGCAGGCTGATCGAGAGGTCAATGACACGCGAGAGCGCCTGCTGTCCGAGGCCAAGACAACGCTGCAAAATTATGTCGCCATCGCCATGACGGCGATCAAGCCGCTTTACGATGCGGCAGTGCCCGGCGATGAAGCGGCACGGGCGACAGCCATCAAGCTGCTTTCGTCGGTGTCCTACGGCAAGGACGGCTACCTTTTCGGCTACGACTCTCAGGTCGTACGTATTTTCAGAAGCACCAACCCTGACGGTCTGGGCAAGAGTTTCAACGATGTTCGCGACCCTAACGGCGTCTACCTCAATCGTGAACTGGTGGCCGTTGGCAAAGCAGGCACGCATTACGTCATGTACTCCTCAGCCTTACCCGGCAAGACCGAACCCGTGCCCAAGATCGGTTATACCGAATACCTGCCCAAATGGGATCTGGTCGTCGGCTCTGCCGTCAACCTCGACGGAATTGACGCGCAGGTCGCCGTCGTCAGGCAGAACGTCGAGGCGCGTTTGCAGGAAATGCTTTACAGCATTCTGGGTATCACCTTGCTGGTGCTGTTGATTATCAGCGTCATCGGCGTGCTGATGACAGGCACCTTGCTGCGCCCTTTGCGGCTGATGAAAAATAATCTGGATGACATCGCGGCCGGGGAGGGTGACTTGACGCGTCGCCTGGCAATCACCAGCAATGACGAACTCGGTGAGCTGGCCGGTTCGTTCAACCGTTTCGTCGACAAGATCCATGGCCTGGTCCGCCAGATCACCGAGATGACCGGACAATTGAACGGCCTGGTAAGCGAGGTCAGCGCGCAGGCGTCACGCTCCGAGAGCGCCATGGAGCGTCAACGCCACGAAACCGATCAGGTGGCCACGGCCATCAATGAAATGTCTGCAGCCGCGCAAGAAGTCGCCAAGAGCGCGCAGGGCGCTTCCGTGGCTGCGCAGCAAACCGATGAGCAAGGCCGCACCGCCAAACGTGTCGTCGACGGCAGCATCAGGCAGATCCATGCGCTGGTCGATGACATCCGCAAGAGCGGCACGTCGCTGGACAGTCTGCAGCAGAATGTGTCGTCGATCGTCAGTGTGCTGGGCGTAATTCGCTCGATTGCCGAGCAAACCAACCTGCTGGCCCTGAATGCGGCCATCGAAGCGGCAAGAGCCGGGGAAGCCGGTCGCGGTTTTGCGGTGGTAGCGGATGAGGTGCGAGCGCTTGCCAGTCGCACCCAGCAGAGCACCCAGGAAATCCAGAGCATGATCGACCGTCTGCAACAGGGCACTCAGGAGGCAGTGTCTGCCATGCGCCGCTCCAGTGAAGCGGGCGACGGAACGTCGACCCAGGCCAATGAAGCGGGCTTGTCCTTGGGTACCATTGGCGAATTGATTGCGACGATCAACTCCATGAACGCGCAAATCGCCAGCGCCGCCGAAGAACAGACTGCTGTGGCCGAGGAGATCAATCGCAGCGTGCATCAGATCGCCGGAGCGGTGGAGAGCGTGGCGGATGAAACCCGGCAAAGTGCGCAGACCTCGCGCAGTCTGGCTGATTTGGGTACGCGCCTTGGCGTGTTGGTGGGTCAGTTCCGGGTCTGACCGGTCTGCCATCATTCCAACGGCACTCGTACGGTTGTCCGCTGACTAAGCTCTAGACCGCGCGCAATGCGCGGTCTATTGACATGGACTGGACATGAACGAAACCGTACAGCAATACAAAACACTTCTTCTGCTACTGGCCGGCGTAACCATTGCCTTCATCTGGATTCTGCTGCCGTTCTACGGCGCAGTATTCTGGGCCGTGATTCTGGGCATCATCTTTGCGCCTATGCAGCGAAGGCTGCTGCTGCGCTTCGGCTGGTCGCGCAATCTGACCTCCTTGTGCACGCTGATGATCTGCCTGGTGATCGCAATTCTGCCGGTGATCGTCATCAGCGCCTTGCTGGTTCAGGAAGGCACGACCCTGTACAAGAACGTCGAAACCGGGCAACTGGATATCGCGGGCTATCTGGCTGAATTCAAAACGCTATTGCCGCACTCACTTCAGGCGTTGCTCGACCGGCTTGGCATGGGCGACCTTGAAGGGTTACGCGACAAGATCGCCAAAGGCGCCATGCAGGGCAGTCAGTACCTGGCAACCCAAGCGTTCAGTTTTGGACAGGGTACATTCGATTTCGTGGTGAGCTTCTTCATCATGCTGTATCTGCTGTATTTCTTTCTGCGCGATGGCCACGAGCTGGTCCGCAAGATTCGCAACGCCGTGCCGCTGGGCGAACAGCAGAAGCGCCGCCTGCAACTCAAGTTCACTCGTGTGGTGCGTGCCACGGTCAAGGGCAACGTCGTGGTTGCGGTGACTCAAGGCGCGCTGGGTGGGTTCATCTTCTGGGCACTGGATATCCCAAGCGCGTTGCTCTGGGCGGTCGTCATGGCGTTTCTGTCGCTGTTGCCAGCGGTAGGGGCGGGCATCGTCTGGGCGCCTGTGGCGCTGTACTTCCTGCTCAGCGGCATGATCTGGCAAGGTGTGGTGCTGGGGTTGTTCGGTGTGTTCGTTATCGGGTTGGTGGATAACGTGCTGCGTCCGATTCTGGTCGGCAAGGACACCAAGATGCCGGATTACCTGATTCTGATTTCCACTCTTGGCGGGATGTCGGTATTCGGCCTGAACGGTTTCGTCATCGGCCCTCTGATTGCCGCACTGTTCATCTCCACCTGGGGGCTATTCACCAGCGCCAAGAAGCCGGTACGTTTGCCGGGCTAGGCTCGTTTGAAAGCAAACTGTAAGGCAAAAAAAAACCTGCTCAAAAGCATAATGCTGTTCACTTAAGC
>NZ_MUIO01000126.1 GCF_002087235.1 Pseudomonas floridensis
CCGGCGGTCAGCGCCAGCGGGTGATGATCGCAATGGCACTGGCTTGCGAGCCTGAACTGCTGATTGCCGACGAGCCCACCACGGCGCTGGATGTCACCGTCCAGCGCAAGATTCTTTTGCTGCTCAAGGCGTTGCAGCAGCGCCTGGGCATGTCGCTGCTCCTGATCAGCCACGATCTGAATCTGGTTCACAGCATTGCGCAGCGCGTCTGCGTGATGCGCGCTGGAGAAATCGTCGAGCAGTCCGACTGTCAAAGCCTGTTCAAGGCGCCACAGCATCCGTACAGCCGTCTGCTGCTGGATGCCGAACCCGCCGGCGAGCCTCTGACCCGCGATACACGGGAAAAGGTGCTGGAGGTCGAACACCTGAAGGTCTGGTTTTCGTTGACCGGCGGCATCCTGCGGCGACACAGGGAATACCTTAAAGCCGTCGACGATATCAGCCTGAGTATCGAGCGCGGCAAGACGCTGGGCATCGTCGGCGCATCGCCATTGCCCGGGCGCTGGTACTCAAACCCGCGCTGATTCTGCTGGATGAGCCGACTTCTGCACTGGATCGCACCGTACAGAAACAGGTGGTGGCGCTATTGCGTGAGCTGCAGGAAAAACACGGGCTAACCTATCTGTTCATCAGCCACGATCTGGCGGTGGTCAAGGCTCTGGCCCATGATGTAATCGTGGTCAAGGACGGCAAGATCGTCGAGCAAGGTGCCAGTCATACGGTATTCGACTCGCCCACGCACCCTTACACTCGGGAGTTGCTGGCGGCAGCGCACCCGGGGTTCGCTTGATCGCAGGAAAAAACGGGCAGTCTGTGCGGCCAGGCGCCCGCGTCATCACGGAACATCCCATGAACGACAATAATCTCAACGACCATCAGGGCATCCAGCGGCTGGCGATCCGTTCGTTGTTCGAAATCATCGAGCAATCGAGCGAGGGCACGGTGATTGTCGACAAGGACGCCCGTATCGTCTGGATCAACGAGCGCTACGCCCGACGCTTCGGCCTGCAGGACCCGACATTGGCCATCGGCCAGCCCTGCGAGAACGTGATTCCCGGCAGCCTGCTGCGCCAGGTGGCAAACAA
>NZ_MUIO01000127.1 GCF_002087235.1 Pseudomonas floridensis
CCCGGCATGCCGGGCTTTTTTTCGCGTTGCGTTCAGCCGTCATTCAGCGGAAGAGGCTCGATTCTGACGAGCCTTGGCTGCTCGTTGACGACGCACTTCCATTGGATCGGCCAACAGCGGCCGGTAGATCTCGATTCGCTCGCCCGCCTCGACACGCCGCACCTCAGGGTCATTGACCACTTCACCGAAGATGCCTACGGCACAACCCGCCAGATCCAGCTCAGGGAATACCTGATTCATCCCGGAGGCCGCCAGCACCTGTCGCACCGTAGCGCCGACCGGCACATTCACGGTCATAAGCACTTGGCGCTCGGCGGTGGCGTACACCACTTCGACCGCTATCAGCGCATCAGACATGCAGTTGCTTGGCTCGCTGACAGAACGCATCCACCAGCGTGTTGGCCGCCTGGTTGAACAACGGCCCCAACGTAGCCCGCACGATGGGCCCGGCATAGTCGAAGGAAAGGTCCAGACTGATCTTGCAGGCCTTTTCACCCAGTGGCTTAAAGGTCCAGACACCGTGCAATTGCTCGAACGGCCCCTCGACCAGATCCATGACGATCGACTCGCCAGGCGTAAGCGTATTGCGCGTCACGAACTGCTGACTCAGCCCGCCTTTGGCGATTTCCAGACTGGCGCGCATCTGCTCCTCGCCGGACTCCAGTACGGTCGCCGAGGAGCACCAGGGCAAGAACTCCGGGTAACGCGCGACATCATTGACCAGATCGTAAAGAAAACGAGCCGGGTACGGCAAAAGGGCAGAACGTTGAATATGCGTAGTCATGTGAGCGTCATTTCCAGAGCTGAGCGGCAAACACCACAAGAATGCCGAGCGGCGCCACGTAGCGCATCAAAAAGAACGTCAGGCTGAACAGCAGCGGGCTGCGAATCGACAATTCGTCTCGCACCGCCTCACGGCCCATCACCCAACCGGCGAATACAACAAAACACAATCCACCCAGCGGCAACATGATCCGCGAGGTGAAGAAATCAATGACTCCAAAGAAGTCCAGGCCACTGGTTGCGCCCCATTGGTAGAGACGGAAAGCGCCCTCATCGTTCACGAAAAACTTGGCTTTTTGCCAGATATTGAACGAGAACACTGTGCCGAGACCCACAAACCAGCAGCTGAACGCCAGCCAGAATGTCACCCAGGCACGACGGACTCGGGTGCGTTCCACCAGATACGCCACCATCGGCTCGAGCAACGAAATCGCCGAGCTCCAGGCCGCAACGGCCACCAACACGAAGAACACTACGCCCATCAGCTGACCGAACGCCACGTTACCGAACGCGAAGGGCAATGTTACGAACATCAGGCCCGGCCCCTCACTCGGGTTCAGACCTGCGGCAAAAACGATCGGGAATAGCGCAAGGCCCGCGAGCAACGATACGAAGGTGTCGAGCAAGGCAATGCCGACCACCGTGGTGCTGATCGACGCCCCCTTGGTCATGTACGCGCCGTAGACCATGATCGAGCCGACGCCGACACTCAGCGAAAAGAACGCATGCCCCATCGCGGGCAACAGGCCGTCGAGGACCTTGTCGGGGTTGAAGTCGAACATGAAATGCACGCCTTCCATGAAGTGCCCGGTGGTCAGGCTATACCCCAGCAGGATCAGCATGAGCAAAAACAGCATCGGCATCATGATCCGCAGACTGCGCTCCAGCCCCGCTTCGACGCCCTTGCCGATCACCACCGCCGAAAGCAGCATGAACAGGGTGTGCCACAGGATCAGACGCCAGGGGTCAGCGATGACCGCGCCGAAGTACGCGCCTACCTGATCAGGCGTGACACCCTGAAAATCGCCGCGCCCCATGTCGATGATGTAATCCAGCGACCAGCCGCCGACCACGCTATAAAAGGAGAGAATCAGTAGCGCCGTGATCATCCCGGCGAACGCGCCCCATGACCAGCGCGCCGAATGGCCGGCTTCGACCGCCAGCGTCTTGAGCGCATTGGCGGGGCTCAGCCTAGCGCGACGCCCGATCAGCGTCTCGGCCATCATCACCGGAATGCCGATCAGCGCGATGCAGGCCAGAAACACCAGCACGAACGCACCGCCGCCGTAGGCGCCGACCATGTAGGGAAATTTCCAGATACTGCCCAGCCCGACTGCGGAGCCTGTGGCAGCCAGAATGAATACCCAGCGGCTTGCCCAACTACCGTGGACCGATACCTTGTCCGTCGACATTGATGAAACACCCGCCCAAAAAAGAGCGCGCATTGTCCGGGATTCAACCATTGTGCTCAAGCACACGCTTTCCCGTAGCCGACATTGAAGCAACTGCCTATAATGCGCCCCCTATGGCTAAGCTCAAGAAACACCCTACAGGGACCATCGCGCAGAACAAGAAGGCGCGACACGATTACTTCATCGAACACAAGTTCGAGGCCGGTCTGGTCCTGGCTGGCTGGGAAGTAAAAAGCCTGCGTGCCAACAAGGTACAGCTGGTCGACAGTTACGTGCTGCTCAAGGATGGCGAGGCCTGGCTGATGGGCAGCCATATCACGCCGCTCAAGACCGCCAGCACGCACGTCATCGCTGACCCGACACGCACCCGCAAACTGCTGCTGAACCAGCGCGAGCTTGAAAAGCTCACCAGTTCGGTTCAGCAGAAAGGCTATGCCTGCGTGGCCCTTTCCCTTTACTGGAAGCAGCACTTGATCAAGTGCGAAATTGCTCTGGGCAAAGGCAAGAAGGAATACGACAAGCGCCACACCGAACGCGAACGCGACTCGGACCGTGAGCTGCAGCGCGCCGTGCGCAGCAAGGGCAAGGACGACTGATCTCGCCCGACACGCCGCCCATGGCCGAAAGGCGCTTCATGGGCGGCGCTGTCTCTGCTTGATAAGAGCTATGGACCTCAGTGCGAACGACACTGTGGGAGTGGACTTGTCCACGAACGCTTTATCACAACGCCGTATTTCCAGCGCCTGCACCGGCCTCTTCGCGAACAAGTTCGCTCCCACGCGGCTGGGTGCAACGCTCTGCGAGCCCGTGGGAGTGGACTTGTCCACGAACGCTTTATCACAACGCCGTATTTCCAGCGCCTGCACCGGCCTCTTCGCGAACAAGTTCGCTCCCACGTGGTTGGGTGCAACGCTCTGCGAGCCCGTGGGAGTGGACTTGTCCACGAACGCTCTATTAAAACGCCGCACCTCGACAGGATGCATCACCTCCCCAGCTCACATCGTATTGCGCCGCTCGGCACGGGCTGTGCGCTGGACTTGCTGCCTCACTTCTTCCAGCACTTCCTGCACATACGTCAGATGCCGACTCGACACCTCACGAGCGTCTTCGGCACGACCCTCGATGATTGCCATGTACAACTCACGATGCTGCTTGATGAGCATGTCGCGGGTTTCGGCGCGCTGCTTGTACATGCCGCCGATGTTGATCACCACGTTACGCTTTAGCAGATCGAACAGGCCGCGAATGGTGTGCAGCAGCACCGCGTTGTGGCTGGCTTCGGCGATGGCCAGGTGGAAATTGGCATCGGCCGTGCCCTCCTCCGCCCGACTGACCTCATCGGCACGCGAATAACAATCCTGCAGCGACTCGAATGACACGCGCAGCCGCTCGCGGTCCATCTCGGTGGCGCGCATGGCGGCGTAGTACGAACATGAAGCTTCCAGCGTATGGCGAAACTCCAGCAGGTCGCGCTGGGCATCGGGACTGCTTTCCAAGAGGTGCAGCAGCGGATCACTGAACGTCGAACCGATGTTCTCGACCACATAATTGCCGCCGCCCTGGCGACTGACCAACAGCCCTTTGGCCGTCAACTTCTGAATGGCCTCACGCAGCGAAGGCCGGGAAACACCGAATTGCTCGGCCAGCGCTCTTTCGGCAGGTAAACGCCCACCCGATTTCAGGGTGCCTTCCAGAATCATCTTTTCCAGCTGCTCGACGATATCGTCGGACAAACGGCGCTGACGCACCTGATCAAAGCCCATAGCACCTACTCCACCATCCCGACTCGCTGCCGGGCCCGCGTATTCTGGCTGATTGCCGCCATCAAGACACCCACTCAGTCAGGCAGAAACCGCATCCGGCGCTACCCTTTTTCAAGCGCATGCGACAAAGGTCTCGGCCGATCAAATTGACACACCAATCACACGGCCACTAATCTAGCCAACAGACATTGTAAATTGGTATTACCAATTATCCAATGCCAGCGCTCGATGGCTAACCTCCTTCGCGCTGCAAGACCTTTCGAACAGAAAGACTTGAGCTGGTGAGCTGTGCGATTCAATCGTCAGCATCGAACGGGCGCTCGCCAACACGACGTCGGATCGAAGCCGCGCACACAGAACACCGGGCCTTACCAACAATAATTAAGGGGCCTCCCACCATGCAGACCTGGCAACAGCTCTACACACCGCTTGGCAGCCTTGGCGTTTCCGCCGCTGCGGCAATGATTCCGATCGTATTTTTCTTCCTGGCGCTGGCCGTGTTCCGGCTCAAAGGCCACATCGCTGGCAGCATCACGCTGGCGCTGTCGGTGCTGGTCGCCATTTTCGCCTTCCAGATGCCGACCGACATGGCCCTGGCCGCCGCAGGCTATGGTTTCGCCTACGGCCTGTGGCCCATCGCCTGGATCATCGTTGCCGCAGTGTTCCTCTACAAACTGACGGTGAAGAGCGGTCAGTTCGAGATCATCCGCAGCTCGGTCATGTCGATCACCGACGACCAGCGCCTCCAAGTGCTGCTGATTGCCTTCTGCTTCGGTGCGTTTCTGGAAGGTGCAGCGGGCTTCGGCGCGCCGGTCGCTATCACCGCCGCACTGCTGGTAGGGCTGGGGCTCAATCCGTTGTACGCCGCAGGCTTATGCCTGATCGCCAACACCGCGCCGGTCGCGTTCGGTGCGCTGGGCATTCCGATCATCGTCGCCGGCCAGGTCTCGGGCCTTGATGCGTTCAAGATCGGCGCAATGGCGGGTCGGCAGCTACCGTTCCTGTCGATCTTCGTGCCGTTCTGGCTGATGTTCATGATGGACGGCGTGCGCGGCGTCAAAGAGACCTGGCCGGCAGCGCTGATTGCAGGCACGACCTTTGCGATTACCCAATTCCTGACCTCCAACTTCGTTGGCCCGGAACTGCCCGACATCACCTCAGCGCTGGTGAGCATCGTTTCGCTGACCCTGTTCCTGAAAGTCTGGCAGCCCCAGCGAGCCTCCGACACGGTTGTGGTCAGCGGTGGTTCGGCAGCGATCATGGGCGGTCCGAGTGGCTTCAACCGACCACGCTCCTCGGTCGCATCGCCCTATAGCCTCGGCCAGATCATCAAAGCCTGGTCACCGTTTCTGATCCTGACCGGCATGGTCACCGTCTGGACCCTGAAACCGTTCAAGGCCATGTTCACCCCCGGCGGTGTCATGCAGGCGTGGACCTTCAACATTCCAGTACCGCACCTCGACCAGTTGGTGATGAAGACCGCGCCCATCGTCGCCAACGTCACCGCCATGCCCGCCGTCTACAAATTCGACCTGATCGCCGCGTCCGGCACGGCGATTCTGTTCTCGGCGATCCTGGCAATGCTGGTCCTGCGCATCACCCCAAAGATTGGTCTGACCACTTTCAAGGAAACCCTGATCGAGCTGCGCTGGGCCATCGTGTCCATCGGCATGGTGCTGGCCTTCGCCTTCGTCATGAACTACTCGGGCATGTCATCGACCCTGGCACTGGTGCTGGCCGGAACAGGCGCGGCCTTCCCGTTTTTCTCGCCATTCCTCGGCTGGCTGGGCGTATTCCTTACCGGCTCCGATACCTCGGCCAACGCGCTGTTCGGCTCGCTGCAGGCCACCACCGCTCACCAACTCGGCGTCAGTGACGTGCTGATGGTGGCGGCCAACTCCAGCGGCGGCGTGACCGGCAAGATGATCTCGCCACAATCCATCGCCGTGGCCTGCGCCGCGACCGGGCTGGTCGGCAAGGAGTCGGACCTGTTCCGCTTCACGCTCAAGCACAGCCTGTTCTTCGCCACCATCGTCGGCTGCATCACCTACGCCCAGGCGTACTGGTTCACCGGCATGCTGGTGCACTGATGCTGAAATGAAGATGCGGAATGACGCACCACCTGACGCCGAACCGACCCGTCGGCGTCAGCCATTCATAACCGGGCCCACCCGGAGACTTGCACTGATGAGTGAGCTTTTCTACAACGCCGCACACGACACATCCCGTAACGCGACCCGCGTCGCGCCCGCTCGCCATGCGCCGCGTGAGTACCCGACCGATAAACCGAAACGGGTTTACCTGTTCGGCACCTGCGTGGTAGACCTGTTTTTCCCAGAAGCCGGAATGGACGCCATTCACCTGCTCGAACGCGAAGGCATTCAGGTCGATTACCCGCAGGCGCAAAGCTGCTGCGGCCAACCGGCCTATACCTCGGGCTACACCGATCAGGCCCGCGAAGTCGCCCGCGCCCAGTTGGCGCTGTTCCAGGGCAACGCTCCGGTGGTGGTGCCTTCGGGTTCCTGTGCCGGCATGTTTCGCGAGCATTACCCCGACCTGTTCAAGGACGAGCCCGAGATGCTGGCACAGGTCTATCACCTCGCCGCACGCACCTATGAGCTGACCGAATTCCTGTTGCACGTCTGCAAGACGCGCCTGAACGACCACGGCCAACCCACCCGAATCGCCCTGCACACCTCCTGCTCGGCACGTCGGGAAATGAACACTCACCTGCACGCCCGCGAGCTGCTCTCGCAACTGGGCAACGTTGAGCGCGTCGATCACGATCATGAAAGCGAATGCTGCGGGTTCGGTGGCACATTCAGCGTGCGCATGCCGGACATTTCCGGCGCGATGGTCGCCGACAAGACGCGCGCACTGAAGGAGTCAGGCGCGGACCAGATCCTCACCGCCGACTGCGGCTGCCTGATGAACATCAACGGCTCGCTGGAAAAACAGCGCGAATCCCTACGCGGCCAGCATCTGGCGAGCTTTCTCTGGCAACGCACCGGAGGTCAGCGATGAACATGCAGACCCGCATCCCCGCCATCGAACTCCATCAACCGGATTTCCGCGAGCGCGCCCATCAAGCACTCGGCGATTCGCAACTGCGTGGCAACTTCCGCCGCGCCATGGATTCGCTGATGACCAAGCGAGCGGCGGCCTTCAGCAGCCCGGACGAACGCGAAGACCTGCGCTCGCTGGGCAACGCGATCCGCGCTCGCGCCCTGTCCAAATTGCCTGACTTGCTGGAGCAGCTGGAGCGCAACCTGATTCGCAACGGCGTGCAGGTGCACTGGGCAGAAACGGTCGAGGAAGCCAACGCCATCGTGCTGTCCATCGTCGAAGCCCATGAGGCCCGACAAGTGATCAAGGGCAAATCGATGGTCAGTGAAGAAATGGAGATGAACGACTTTCTCGGCGAGCGCGGTATCGAGTGCCTGGAAGCCGACATGGGCGAGTACATCGTGCAGATGGACCACGAAAAGCCGTCGCACATCATCATGCCCGCGATCCACAAAAATGCCGGTCAGGTCGGCAAACTGTTCCACGACAAGCTTGGTGTGGAATACACCACCGACGTCGATCAGTTGATCCAGATCGGCCGCCGCGTGCTGCGTCAGAAGTTCTTCGAAGCGGACATCGGCGTGTCGGGTGTCAACTTCGCCGTGGCTGAAACCGGCACCCTGCTGCTGGTGGAAAACGAAGGCAACGGGCGTATGGTCACCAGCGTGCCGCCCGTGCACATCGCCGTGACCGGCATCGAAAAGGTCGTCGAAAACCTGCGCGATACCGTGCCGCTGCTGTCGCTGCTGACCCGCTCCGCGCTGGGCATTCCGATCACCACCTACGTCAACATGATCTCCGGCCCGCGCAAATCCCATGAACTGGACGGCCCGCAGGAAGTGCACCTGGTGCTGCTGGACAACGGCCGCAGCCAGGCCTTTGCCGACAGCGAACTGCGCCAGACACTGAACTGCATCCGCTGCGGCGCGTGTATGAATCACTGCCCCGTCTACACCCGCGTCGGCGGCCACACCTATGGCGAGGTCTACCCCGGCCCGATCGGCAAGATCATCACGCCGCACATGGCGGGACTCGCGAAAGTCCCCGATCACCCCAGCGCGTCCTCGCTGTGCGGTGCGTGCGGTGAAGTCTGCCCGGTGAAAATTCCGATCCCTGCACTGCTGCGGCGTCTGCGCGAAGAAAACGTCAAAGCGCCGGACACGCCAAACCGCGTGATGCGCGATCAGGGCAGCAGGTATTCGCGCAAGGAACGCTTTATCTGGAATGCCTGGTCGAAGCTCAACACATCGCCCGCGCTCTACCGCCTGTTCGGCTTTTTCGCCACACGACTGCGCAACCTGACACCCGGCCACCTCGGCCCGTGGACGCAAAATCACAGCGCGCCAAAACCCGCCGCCCGCTCACTGCACGAACTGGCCCGCGAGCATCTGGCCCGGCAGTCTGGAGATCGACCATGAGCGCCAGACAGAACATTCTCGCCAAACTGCGCAACAGCCTGAACGGCACTAAACCGGTGGCGGACAACTTCGACGAGGCGTTGGTCACCGAACCCTGGCGCTATGCCCCTGAAAACCGCATCGCGCAATTGCGCACGCTGATGGAAGCGGTCCACACGGAAATTCATTTGTGCCGCGATCAGGACTGGCCGCGCCGACTCGGCGAGCTGGTCAAGGACCGCCAGTTGCCCAGCCTGTTGATCGCGCCGGGCACGCCGCATGGTCGTCGGGTCAGCGAACATTGGGAAACGCACCCTGAACTGCCCGCGCTGAAGGCCTACGACCGACCCGTCGAAGCATGGAAAAAAGACCTGTTCGATGACACGCCCGCCAGCTTCACCACCACCTTGGGCGCGATTGCCGCCACTGGCAGCCTGATCATCTGGCCCACCCGCGAGGAGCCACGCCTGATGAGCCTGGTGCCGCCGGTGCATTTCGCCCTGCTCAAGGCCAGCGAGATTTACGACAACCTGTACGAAGCGCAGCTCAAACAGAACTGGGCGGGCAACATGCCGACCAACGCGCTGCTGGTGTCCGGCCCGTCCAAAACCGCCGACATCGAGCAGGTGCTGGCCTATGGCGCTCATGGTCCCAAGGACTTGATCGTGCTGATCGTGGAGGACGCATGAGTCTGCCCGCCACCTTCCTGCAAACCGTCCGCCGCCTGATCCCGGAAAAACGCCGTTTCGATGACCCGCTCTCGACGCTGGCCTTCGGTACGGACGCGAGCTTCTACCGGCTGATCCCGAAGCTGGTGATCCGCGTCGAGTCCGAAGACGAAGTCATTGCCCTGCTCAAACAGGCTCGGACCGATCAGGTCGCCGTCACCTTCCGCGCAGCAGGCACGAGCCTGTCAGGGCAGGCAATCAGCGATTCAGTATTGCTGGTGTTGGGCGACAACTGGAACGGCCGCGATATTCGCAGTGACGGCAGGCAAATCCGCCTGCAACCGGGCGTGATTGGCGCGCAGGCAAACGTCTGGCTGGCACCGTTCGGGCGCAAGATCGGCCCGGACCCGGCTTCCATCAACGCCTGCAAGATCGGCGGCATCGTCGCCAACAATGCCAGTGGAATGTGCTGCGGGACCGCGCAAAACACCTACCACACCCTGGCCGGCATGCGCCTGATCCTCGCCGACGGCACACTGCTCGACACCGAAGATGCCGCCAGCGTCGCAGCGTTTCGAAACAGTCACGCTGACCTGCTGAACAGCCTGGATCGCCTCGGCAGAGAAACCCGCGCCAACACTGAACTGGCCACCCGAATCCGCCACAAATACCGTCTGAAAAACACCACCGGCCTGTCACTCAACGCGCTGGTGGATTTCGACGAACCGCTGGACATCCTCAGCCACCTGCTGGTCGGTTCCGAAGGCACGCTGGGATTCATCAGTGCGGTGACCTACAACACCGTGATCGATCATCCCCACAAAGCCTCGGCGATGATCGTATTTCCGGATGTGGAAACCTGCTGCAACGCCGTCACCGTTCTTAAACAGCAACCCGTGGCCGCCGTCGAACTGCTCGACCGGCGCAGCCTGCGCTCCGTGCAGGACAAACCGGGCATGCCGGCGTTCGTGCGCGAACTGTCCGAGAACGCCTGCGCATTATTGATCGAAGCCCGCGCTGCCTCCCGCGCCTTGCTGGATGAGCAACTGCTGCAGATCATGCCTTCGATGGCTGGCTTTCCGGTCGAAAAACAGGTCGACTTCACCCATGACCCTTTGGAAAACGCCCGCCTGTGGGCCATTCGCAAAGACACGTTCCCCGCCGTCGGCGCGGTTCGCCAGACCGGCACCACGGTCATCATCGAAGACGTGACCTTTCCCGTCGAGCAACTGGCCATGGGCGTGCGTCGTCTAATCGCGCTGTTCGACAAACACCATTACGACGAAGCGATCCTGTTCGGCCACGCGCTGGAGGGCAATCTGCACTTCGTCTTCACCCAGGGCTTCAACACGCCGCAGGAAATCGCCCGCTATCAGGCGTTCATGGATGACGTGGCGCAACTGGTGGCTGTCGAATTCGGCGGGTCGCTCAAGGCCGAGCATGGCACCGGTCGCAACATGGCGCCCTTCGTCGAGAAGGAATGGGGCAGCGACGCCTACCAATTGATGTGGCAGCTCAAACGCCTGCTCGACCCCAACGGCATTCTCAATCCTGACGTGGTGCTAAGCACTGATCCACAGATTCACCTCAAACACCTGAAACCGCTGCCTGCCGCCGACGCCATCATCGACAAGTGCATCGAGTGCGGCTTCTGTGAACCGGTCTGCCCGTCCAACGGACTGACGCTGAGCCCGCGACAGCGCATCGTCATCTGGCGCGACATTCAGGCGAAACAGCGCGCCGGAACCGACACCCGACAACTGGAACGCGATTACCATTACCAAGGCATCGACACCTGCGCTGCGACCGGCCTGTGTGCCCAGCGTTGTCCGGTCGGCATCAACACCGGCGAGCTGGTCAAAAAGTTGCGCAGCCAGCAAGCCAGCCACGGTAAAACCGCACTCTGGCTGGCGCAGAACTTCAAGACCGCCCTGCACGGCGCACGCTTTACCCTCCACGCGGCCAATGGCGCACGCATGCTGCTGGGCGCGCCGCGAGTGGCGAAATGGTCAGCCTCGCTCAGCAAATTGTCGGCCGGACGCGTGCCGCAGTGGACCCCTGCCATGCCGCAGGCCGAACACGCGATTCGCTTCAGTGCGCCGGTTGACGATCAGCGACCCCGGGTGGTGTACCTGGCCGCCTGCGTGTCCCGCGTCATGGGCCCTGCGGCCAGCGATGCCGAACAGACATCGTTAATGGACAAGACCCGCAGCCTGCTGGAGAAAGCCGGTTATCAGGTCGTATTCCCCGACGATCAGGACAACCTGTGCTGCGGCCAGCCGTTCGCTTCCAAAGGCTACGAACAGCAAGCCGAAGACAAACGCCAGCAACTGCTCGCCGCCCTGAGCAAAGCCAGCCGTGGCGGGCTCGACCCGATCTACTGCGACACCAGTCCGTGCACCCTGCGCCTGATGCAAAACCTCAACGACACACGCCTGGACCTGTACGACCCGGTGGGCTTCATCCGCACCCACCTGCTGGACAAACTCACCTTCACACCACAACAGGAACCCGTTGCCGTGCACGTCACCTGCAGCACCCAGCACTTGGGCGAAAGCCAGGCGCTGATCGAACTGGCGCGATTGTGCAGCGCGAACGTGGTCATCCCCGAAGGCATTCACTGCTGCGGCTTCGCGGGTGACAAAGGCTTTACCACCCCGCAACTCAACGCCCACGCACTGCGCAGACTGAAGGGGGCCGTGCAGCATTGCCAGGAAGGCATCTCCACCAGCCGTACTTGTGAAATCGGCCTGTCCCACCACAGCGGAATCGACTACCACGGCCTGGTCTATCTGGTGGACCGGGTAACGCGTGCGAAAACGGCAGATCATGACATAAAGCCGTAGATCGCCCCATTTTGGTGCTTGATGTCGGCGATATGGCTTTTTCGCATGAGCGCAAAAATAAATAGAACCCCTGCGTTTCAGCACAGTCCATCTTTTAGGCCCGACAACCGAGCGGGCTCTCAGCAACCTCGGGCGACGGCCTCACTGACCGGCCATACCGAGTCCACAGGCTATTAAGGAGAAACACATGAAGCGTACCGCACTCACTGGATTGTTCCTCAGCGCTGCACTGTTGGCTTCGCCGGTCTTTGCCGCAGATGACCTGTGTGCCGCTAACGTGCAAAAGCTGGAAAACGACGTCGTCGCCAGCAACCTCACTCCGGACCGCAAGGAAATGGTTGAGAAAACCATTAAAGATGCAAAAGCTTCGCAAGCCAAAGGTGACACGAAGGCCTGTGAAACGGTCACCACCAAGGCCATCACCGCCCTGAACAACGTTGGCTCGGGCAGCGAAGGCAACAAGTAAGATCGCCGCCAAGGCCAGCCGTCAACGCTGGCCTCATCGGATGCAGCAGACGGGTCGACGTGCCACGCCAAAGGGCGTACACTCCGCCCAGCGACTGTGAAAGCAGTCTCGGGGCCGATTAGGATTCGACGCCGGTGATGAAACTTTAGGTGCATGCCGAGTTGGTAACAGAACTCGTAAATCCACTGTTGCAACTTCTTATAGTTGCCAATGACGAAAACTACGGGGAAGTAGCTCTCGCTGCGTAAGCGGCGCTAGCCTTTCCTTCTGGTAGCTTCGGCTCCAGCAATCACCAGGGGATGTCCGTAAACCCGAAGTGATTGTCATATAGAACGGAATCGCCGTGCAGTACGCTGTGGACGAATCGGCTAAAACTTACACAGCTCGCCCAAAGCACCCTGCCCGTCGGGTCGCTGAGGGTTAACTTAATAGACACGGCTAAGCATGTAGTACCGACAGCGGAGTACTGGCGGACGGGGGTTCAAATCCCCCCGGCTCCACCATACAAGCTTTACAAATCAAGCACTTAGCGTTTATCGCAAGTGCTTTTTTTGTGCCTTTTAGGGCTGTTTTGGCTGAGTAATGCCAGCTTTATGACAGCTTTGGCCTGAGACTGTGTCCCCCGAACCGGTTAAGCGCCGCGCGCTGCGTCTGGTAGACGCACGATAATAGGTGCAGTCTGAGCTCACTCTACCAATGGCCTTATGTGAGTAAGAGTGCAGTTGGGCACGGGTATCATGGATGTCGATGCCCAGAACGGTGCAGCAGGCCTGCCCAGTCGCAGCACAGCGTTCGGCGGTGTGGTCGGCACATTTCTGTTACCCGTCCTGTAAGCGAATTTGTGGAACCATCCGGGGGGCAAAACCACACAGGGAGACTCAACCTAGGAGTTAGTAATCATGCGTGTTGGTAGCCCAAATACTCCCATGCCAAGCCATTTGGTAGAGCCTCATCGTGCAACCAACGCTAATGCCGCGATAGCATCATCATCAACCTCGCCGCCCCCCATCGACGTCCGATCTCAGTCGCCTAATACGAGTGTACAAGAGGTAAATGCCGTACAAGGTGTTACCGCCGTATTCAACGGAAAACTTAAAAAGTCAGATCTTTCGCCAGGCGATGTTTTGATACTAATTGACCAACCTGACAACACCTGCTTAACCCACAAAATCATAAAAACTGGTCAGCTGCTACCATCTATGTCGCCACTACGCAACAACAAAGGAGACCCAGCACTGGTGCATGCTGTGATGTGGTCAAAAACACAGAATAATCCAGACAAACTAGAACCTAATGGTGCTGGGGATCCAGAGGTTGTTCAGATGCGAGGCGGCAAGCAGCAATCATCCTTATCGGGGCCGGTTCAGCAGGGACTTTATAAGGTCTACTCTCCAAAAGACAAAAACCTTGGCGATTGGGCGGCTCAGATCGGCCAGATGTGGAGTGCAGACAAAAAAATCCCATACTCAAAACTAAAATGTGTACTGAGCGTTGTTCGTAATTCAGGCTTCAAAAACGGCGGTAAGGCCGCCAGCGAGAAATACGGTGCTCAAGCTTTTGAAAACTCACCCCGTATACGTGGGGCATTTTGTTCTCACTTTGTACTTGCAGCCTATCAAGCTGCCGCTAAACAAATAGGCACTCCATTTAAAGGAGCACTTAAAGTTGACGCAGAAGCAACCTCTGTTCGAACGCTAGAACATTACTTAAAAAAAGACAGTGAAGGCTTCGACTTTAAAGGTTATTTAAAAATAGAACCTGAGGACGTGATCTACAAAGAGTAGAATATTGATAGCTCATGATTCAAATTTAAATGCGCTGTCACGAAATAAGATCGCGTCGGATGCGGACTGTAAAGTAATTTACTGCACACAGGTTTTAAAGCTCCAGCCTCAACAGAAAATAGTTGCGACTCAGCAAAGCAGATCAGGCAGCGTTTCTACACCTTGCGAATGCCGAACTGAGCAACCTTCACAGTTGAGCTCTGCGCCACGCCGGCTGCCAGGTACAGGCCCATGCGTGAGATGATGACTGTTTCCGTCAGATCGATGGTCCCGCGCTGCGTCTCCAGTTGCCCGGAAAAGTTGGCAGGCATGGTGAAGGGCTCTTGGTACTTGTCCATCGAGCGATAGTAGATCGTGGTCGACGCCCCGCTGACTGGCTTGGCGACGGTCAGCTCTGCCTCCCAGGCCAATATCCCCGCGAGGAGCCGAAGATATCCACCGCCGACACCATCTCAATAACGTAAGCGCTCCATGAACCCCACATTCCAAGCAACTAACTGAACCCCGATGCTGTGCTCCCGATTCTCTCAGGAGTCCGTCGCCATGATGCGACCCGACACCAAAGTCGAAAAAGTCTATCTCTACCCCAAACCCGTCGACTTCCGAAAATCCATCGACGGTCTGGCAGCCTTGGTCGAGTTGGACATCAAGGTCGCGGTGTTCGACCCCGTGCTTTTCGTCTTCCTCAACAAGCCACGCAACCGCGTGAAGATCTTGTACTGGGAGCGCAACGGCTTCTGCCTTTGGCTCAAGCGCCTGGAGTCTGAGCGTTTCAAAACATCGCCCGATGTGACCGACGAAGCAATTGTCCTGACTGTCCAGGAGCTCAATTGGATGCTTGCGAAGATGCAGTCCAGGATGGGCGTGCTCGAAGAGCAAGTTGCACTACTAAGGCAGCGCCTTTTCGGTCGAAAATCAGAGC
>NZ_MUIO01000128.1 GCF_002087235.1 Pseudomonas floridensis
GGTTCGTGGAGCGGATACCGTTGAACGAGCGGACGATGCGTAAGCTCGATGCGGACCAGTACCGAATGATGACGCTTGAGCAGCACGGCGGCCCTGAGTCGGAGTTGATGGTGAGTGAGTCGGGGGCTTACGCGATGTTGGTGCATCACTATCACGCGGAGAATCGCGGACTGCGGCAGTGGTTGACCAACGAGGTGGTGGCGACGCTGCGGGACGCTGAGGTGCCGTCTGATAATCACGCGCCGCACCTGAGTTTGCTGCAATGGCCGGCCTTGTCGGTGAGTGTGTTGCATTGGCAGAGCGAGCCGTGGATCAGGCTGCGGGACATGCCATTGATGGTGGCGCATCCGCAGATGCAGATTCAGCCGGCGCCGCGTCAGGTGAGCAAGCGATGGTGGCGTTCGGCATTGCCGGTGTTTCGGCTGGGGTAGTTACGATAAGTGGCCGCGACCCTGAGTCACGGCCCGGTATAACCAGATAATGCCTCGGTCAGTTTTTTAAGCGACTGCGGTATTCGCTGATCATTTCCTTCGTTACGTCTTCCTTGAAGCAAACCGGCGCATAACCGCCCTCTCGGCTGTATGCGCTGCGCTTGCCGCATCGGCTGCCATTACGGGCTGAGTTGTAAGGGCAAGGGCAATTGCCAGAATAGCCGTCAATGGAATCCTGGATGATTGCTCTGACAATGGTGGCATCTGAAACCGTAGCTTCTTTGGCTTGGGCGGAAAACGCGCATGCCAATGCAAGTACGGCGAGGAAACTCATCCCTGTCTTTCTCATGGCTATTCCTTAGCTGATGCAGACGAATGTCTGTTGCAAGGTTTTACCATGACATCATTGTGCCATCAAATGAATTTATGCGTCGTGTCGTGAGGTCTATCTGTAACCCAACTGAAAGAACGCTCATTCATCAGCACGTGAGGGCGCTTTGCGTTGATCAGCATTGAAAAGTCCGAGACAAACCATAGCGTCCAAATAAAGTGGAATCAGCTCGATACCGAACCGGTGCAGACATCACGCAAGAGTCACGGTTGTCGCTGGTAGCGTCGGAGGTCCAGAGATCCGCGCTGCCCTGCGAATGGGTAAGCGTTAGTCTCTAGACCAACAGGAAACTGGTCACCACCGCCGTAGGAAAACTCTCTATTCCTTCAACGGGCAAATATTTTGTTGTAATCAAACAGGATGAAACGCGATCTTTCGTTAACAGGTAACGGCACCACCCGTTGCCCTTATGTCGGACATGGACTCGTCTTGCTTAGATTTACCGGTTCAACATTCACTCAGGGAGAATTGAATGCTATTGAGAGGCGTCTTGCCGTCATGGTTTGACATAGAAAATCGCATCACTCATGCGATGGGCTATCAGGGGGGCGCAACTTATCGCACATACGCGAACGAACGAGTTGATTCCATCGGGCTCAAGATTCGCCGCGTCAGTAGCGTCAGGACTGCGTTCATCCATGCTGAATGGGAAGCAGGCCGCGTATTGAGGCAACGCTACGCAGACCTCGACATTTCCAGCGTTCTGAACGATCTGATGGATGCCGTGAGTCAAATGGCAATGATCGTCGCAGGTAGCGTGTTGACGGGCGCGCCCCTCGGTGCAGGCTTCGGAGCTTTCTTCGGCGGCGTAGGCGCGGTTCCATCAGGTGTTGCGGGCGCAGCAATGGGATTGCAGGTCAGCACCTGGATATTCGCCGTGCTCGGTCTGGAGTCCATCGCCGAGTTCTTCGTCGACGGCTTACCGAAGATTGCTGAGCACTACGTGAGAGGCATAAAAGCCGCATGGAACGGACCTCGCGGCGAGCCCGGCCTGAGTCCTTTTATTCAGGATGATCCTTATGCACAACAGAGTGCGACTCATCACATGCCCTGGGACATGTTGAAGTCGTGACTCTGCTTCTGGGTGCCATGGTGGCCTACCTCACGCGAGGCAGAGGGAACGCGACAGTCCTCGCGCAGGAAATGCGGGTCAGTCCCAAGGGCGCGCGTTTAGGTCAGTGGATGATCGAGCATGAGGACAAGCTGAAAAAACGGCCTGATCTGCAGGCATCAGAACCGCGTAAGGGTTCGTTGGCAGATCAGAAGGTTCCGCAAGCTCATAAACCAGAGGCAAAAAGTGCAGAGGTCCAAAAGAAACAGACTTCAAAAGCTTCAAACATAAGCACAAATACGATCGATTTTGAAGGGCACGTCCTTAATGCCGAGGTCAAACCAGGAGGAAAGGTCGTCGGTGGCCATTCAATAGCATCAGGCGAAGTAAGAGTCATACCGGGCACAGCCTCCGCGCCGAACGCCCAAGGCGTGTACAGAGCTAAAATACAGGTCGCTGATCCAGAAAACCTTGGCAAATTTTTATCCAAGACAAATAACGGTGGTATATCTACTATGTTCCCAGACTCTTGGAGTGCTGACCGAATTAAATCTGAAGTTAACTCAGCTTTTCAAGATAGAATAGTGAGTGGTAACAGATGGAGTGGTATCACCCCTAGCGGGGTAAAAGTCGAAGGCTACCTAGAACCTAAAACAACGGTTTATCCAAAATTCTAAGGTGAACATTATGAAACTGCACTACTTCTGGCGTTCGATTAATGGCGATCTATCACCTGACTGCGTTTCAAAAAAAATCGGTCATGATGATAACGCAGGTCCCCTTTCCTGCCTCCTGACTGACGATGGCGGACAGCCTCTATCGGACGTAATCCCATGGTTGACCGAAGGTCTCAAACTAATAAACTCAGTAAAACAATCAGAAACTGAGGTGGCCGATTGGAGTCGAGACGCTTGGGGCGCCGAGCTGACAAGAGATCATGTAAAGATTTACTCACTTTATGACGAAAACCACTTTGAAACACTCAGCATCAATTCGTTTGAAAACGCATTGAAAGCTTGGTCTGAATTCATTCAAAAAAATCCATCAATTGATAGCACTCAAGAAATTGAGGTCTAGCGCCTGAAAAACGACTAGGGACTCTCCGATCAAGTTGCCGC
>NZ_MUIO01000129.1 GCF_002087235.1 Pseudomonas floridensis
CACCACGTCCATGCCCACGCCGCGCCCGGAAATCTGGGTAATGATGTCGGTCGTGGAAAACCCGGCCTGAAGGATGAATGGCAAGACTTCATGATCGGCAAGATCGGCGTCCGGATGGATCATGCCGCGCTTTATCGCCTTGCGCCGTACCGCCGCCAGATCGACGCCCGAGCCATCGTCACTGAGCTCGATCACGATATCGCCGCCCTCGTGCATCAGTTCCAGATTGATCAATCCCTGCTCAGGCTTGCCCGCCGCCAGACGCTTTTCAGTGCTTTCAAGGCCATGATCGACCGCATTACGCAACATGTGCTCCAACGGCGCCACCATGCGTTCCAGTACGTTGCGGTCCATTTCGCCGTCGGCGTTGGCCACTTCGAACTGCACCTTCTTGTTCAACTGGGTCGCCACTTGCCGCACGACCCGTCGCAGACGCGGGACCATCCGCTCGAACGGCACCATGCGGGTACGCATCAGGCCTTCCTGCAACTGGGTATTGACCCTGGCTTGTTGCGACAAGAGCATTTCGGCATCACGCGTACGCGCGCCGAGGGTTTCCTTGAGGTCCATCAAGTCGGAAGCCGATTCGAACAGCGCACGCGACAGTTGCTGCAATTGGGAGTGACGGTCCATCTCCAGCGGATCGAATTCTTCGTAGCCCAGGCGCTCGGCCTGAACCTGCTCGCGGCTGAGGATGCGGCCCTGGGTCTCGATGTCCAGACGCCGCAGTTGATCGCGCATCCGTTCGATGGTGGTTTCCACTTCAGCCAGGGCGACCTGCGCGTCGAGCATCTGCTGCTCGATACGCCCGCGAAAGATCGAAGTCTCGCCCGCCAGATTGACCAGGCTCTCCAGTTGCTCTGCCGGCACCTTGATGGTCTCCGGCACATTGCGTTCCGATTCGCCATCAGCGGCTGGCGGTGTGGAGCTGACGGGCTCCGGTTCGGGCGCATGCCCGACAGGCACGCGTGGCGCACGCTGCTCACCCGCGAGGTTCTGCATGCTTTCAATCAACAGGGTCGCGTCGGGCAAAGGCTTTTCGCTGCGCACGGCGTCGAGCATGTCGGCCAGCACGTCATGGCCGCTCTGCAACAGGCTCATCATTACCGGGTCAGGCTGCATCGCCCCGGTGGACAGCCCTTCATATAGGGTTTCCAGTTCATGGGCCAGATTGCCGATGGGCACGATTTCAACCATGCGCGCGCCGCCCTTGAGGGTGTGCAGGTCGCGCAGCAGGTTTTCGACTTCCAGGGTGTTCTGCGGATCGGCCTGCCAGCGGGCCAGGGCCGCCCCGGAGCTTTCAAGCAGGTCGAAGCCTTCTTCGAGGAAGATCTCCAGCAGTTCAGTGTCGCGCTCGGGCGGCTCATCGGCCTGTTCGACAGGCGCGGCAGTTTCGGCCGGGCCGCCGTTGCGGCACTGAATCAGCGCGTCGATCAGCAGCGCGGGATTATTGAGCGTTTCCTGCCGGTACAACTTCTCCAGCATGATCGCCAGCTCATCATGGCTCTTGAGCAACAGATCGGCCAATTGCAGCGAATGGCTGAAGCGCCGGTCGATAAGGCCCTCGTAGAGATTTTCCAGTTCATGCGCCAGATCACCGACTTCGGCGACCTCGGCCATTCGCGCCCCGCCTTTGAGCGTGTGCAAGTCACGCTGCAACGCCGAGAGCGGCAAGGGGTTTTCCGGCTCATCCAGCCAGCGCTGCAGGGACTGTCCGGCACTGTCGAGGATATCGACGGCCTCCTCCAGAAAGATTTCGACGATCTCGTCTTCCAGGTGGGCCGCATCAGATTGCGCAGGCTCGACGCGGGATGCTTCGTTCGCCAATTGCTCAGTGGCGGCATTGAGTTCCGTGACACTCAAGGTACGATGGCCATCGCTCTTGACCAGCCCGGTCGCCGACGGGTCGAGCGCCTGATCGAGCAATGCGTGCAAGGCGCGCACGCACTCGGGGCGCGGATCGACGTCCTGTCCGGCGGCCACCTGATCGAGCATGTTGATCAGGGCTTCGTGGGCCCGTTCGGCCTCATCGAAGAAGCGTTCGCTGACCGCCAGGCTGCTTTCCTCCACCGCACCGTACAGGTCGAGCAAGGCTTCGCACAGTTCATCGACCTGCGGCAAATCCGCCAGATGCGCACCGTGCCCCAGCGTAGTCAGTTCGTCGAGCAGCGCGCTGAGTTCCTGCCGCTCGCCGGGGTGTTCGCGCCAGCGGCGCAGCAGGTTTTCCGCGTCCAGTACGATGTCCATGCCTTCGGAGAGAAAGCTGGCAATCAGTTGCGGATTACGTTTGATGCGCAAGCCATTGTCCGATTCGCGCATCGCCACCGTGAGCCGGTCGTTGAGCAACGAGCAGGCTGCGTCAATCACTGCGGACGCGCCAGGAATCGGTGCCAGCGGCTGGCTGTCCAGTTGCTCCAGCCCCTTGTGCAACAGCGGTTCGGCGCTGCGCAGCAAGCGGATTTCGGGCGAGCCAATGGCGATCAGATTGGCCTTGTACTCGCGCACCAGTTGATCAAGCGGGCTCGCCAGTTCGGCTATCGGCAGCACGCCAGCCATGTGCGCGCTGCCTTTGAGGGTATGCAGGGCGCGCAGCAGGCTGTCGCTGATCGCGGGCGAGGTCGATTGCTCGGCGGTTTCCAGAAAACGCGCCAGCGTGCCCAGATGCCCGAGGGCTTCCTGACGAAAGATCTCCAGCAACTGCGGATCAATGACTTCGACGCTGGGGTCGGACGACGGTACAACCGGCGATGGCGGCTCAAGACCATTGGCCAGCGCATGGGCGCGGGCGGCCAGCAAGTCGACGTCGTCGCGTTGCCGCTGGGCACCTTCGGCGAAATCACTGATGACCGGCGGCAATAGCGCCAGCACATCGGTCATCAACTGCTGTACTTCCAGCCCCGGCAGCACGTCGCCTTCCAGCACCCGATTGAGCAGGTTTTCCACCGACCAGGCCAGCTCACTGAGAATCAGCGCCCGCACCATCCGCCCGCTGCCCTTGAGCGTGTGAAAGGCCCGGCGCACTTCGGTCAGCGCGACGACATCCCACTGACCGCCCTTGCCCAATGAAACGAACCAGCGAGGCAGGTATTCGCGCAGTGCGTCCAGCACCTCGTCGGCTTCTTCCAGAAAGACTTCGCGCAGCTCTTCATCCACCGCGTCTTCGCCTGCGGGCGGCGGCAGCAGGCTGGCTGGCGCATGGCGGGCCGGCGGGTTGACGGCCGAAACCGGTCTGGCCAGCACTTGCGCGATGGTTTGCGTGGGACTGACCAACGCCTTGCGGTCATCCAGCGCCAGCAACTCGTCCTGGGTGATGACTTCGTCAAGCACCGGGACTTCCAGCGTGTCCGGGGCAGGCGTATAGCCCAGCCTCGCCAGACTCTGCTGCGCCATGTCGAGGATCTGGTCACCCGGCGCCTGATGATCCTCGCCCATGCGTTCCAGGTAATATTCGACGCCGGTGATGGTGTCGGCCAGGCTATCGAGCTGAACCCAGCCGGGACGGGTTTCGTCGACCAACAGGTGTTCCTGAATGTATTCGTTGCACGCTGCCAATAGGCTGGCGGCACGGGCCAGCGGGATCATCGCCAGCGCGCCGCGCACCTGGACCAGCAACGCACACAGCGGGTCCAGACGCTGACGATCCCACTCGCCGTCGATGTAATCCAGAATCACGTCCTTGGCTTGCTGCAACACCACCCGCGCTTCGCGAATCACCAGTTGATGAATCTGGGTCAGGTCAGTGGTCGGCAGACGACTTTCTTCACGGCTGGCCTGCTCGGTATTCCCCGCCATGCCCGCCAGCGTCGATTCGACGTACAGCAGGGCGCCCGCGACATCCATCAACGCGGCGTCGCTCGGCTCGCGCTGCCCGTGGGCCATGCCCTGCACCACCGACAGCTGGTCAATGATCACCTTGCGCGGCTGGCCGAAGCCGAGCACCGCCAGGGTGTCGGCGATCTGTCGCAACGGCGGCAGCAAGGTGTTCAATTCGCTGACATGCTCGCGGTCGCCGCGCACGAAGACATCCAGCCGCTCCTTGACCCGTACCAGCCCTTCGCACAGCGCGACGATCACCGAGCGCATGGCGTCGCGGTCCGGGCCGGCCATCCGCGCTCGCTCTTCATTGACCACGTCATTGCCAGGCAGCGCATCGTCCAGTGCGTACTGGTCCTTGAGATCGAGCATCTTCGGCGCCAGGCTGTCGGACTTGGCGATGTAGAACAGCAGACTTTTCAGCAGTTCTTCAGGCGCAGGCTGATTGATGCCCTGAATGCCCTGCTCGGCCAGACGCTTGAGTTCCTTGTCGGCATCCTTGAGCAGGCTGCGCAGCGCCGGGCTGTTGGTGAAATTGCCATTGAGCATGGTCTCGACCAGCGCCGTGGCGATCCGCCAGAGCGGCCCCAGGGGTGCGTCTTCACACAATTGCTCCAGGCGGGCGAACACTTTGGCCATGTAGCCGAGCTGGGTTTTTACGCCCTGCTCGCGCATCAGGCCGGCCAGCGCCGCTTGCAGGGTCTGGCGCAGTTTGCGCAGCAGGTTGGGCAGCTCCGGCGTGTTGCGGCGCGCGAGTTCTTCATCGTCCAGCGCAGGTACAACGACCAGTTGCGGGGCAAACAGGCTGGTTTCCGAGAGCAGGCTTTCGCCTCGGGCACTGCGCAGGTCGTTGAGCAGCGGCAACACCACCAGCGGCAGGTCGCGCCGGGCCGAATGGATACGCTCAAGATAAACCGGCAATTGAGTCATGGCCTGAATCAGCAACTGCTCGGACTCGACAGGATGACTGACGCGGTTCTGCTGCACGGCCAGCGCCAGTTGTTCGATTTCCTCGGCCAGCAGCGCTGCGCCGTAGAACTCGATCATCTGCAGGCTGCCGTGCACCTGATGCACCAGGTTCAGGCATTCGGCCATTGCCGCCGCGTTCGCGGGGTCTTCGATGAACGCATCCAGCGCATGACGGGCCTGCATGAGCGTCTCGGCGATCTCGCCCTTGAGCCACTCAAGTGCCACGTAGTCGTGACGATCAGCCATGACGAATACCGCCCTTTATCCGATCCCGATCGTTCATTGGTCGAATATCATCCGATTTTTTTCGATGGCGGCAAGGTGAAACCCGACACGGAGCGGCGCATCTCGCTGGCCATTTTCGCCAGGTTACCAATGCTCTCGGCGGTGGCCGAGGTTCCCGAAGTGGTTTGCGAGGTGGTCTGCTGAATCACGCTCATGGTCTGGGAAATCTGCCCGGCGGACTCAGCCTGCTGCCGTGCGGCGTCGGTGATACTTTCGATCAGTTCGGCCAGCACTCGCGACACCCCTTCGATTTCCTCGAGCGCCACCCCGGCATCCTGCGCCAGTCGCGCACCGCGCACCACTTCACTGGTGGTCTGCTCCATGGAGATGACCGCTTCGTTGGTGTCGTTCTGGATTGCCCTGACCAGTGTCTCAATCTGTTTGGTGGCCGACGACGAGCGCTCGGCCAGTCGCTGCACCTCGTCCGCAACCACCGCGAACCCGCGTCCGGCGTCACCGGCCATCGACGCCTGAATGGCGGCATTGAGGGCCAG
>NZ_MUIO01000013.1 GCF_002087235.1 Pseudomonas floridensis
GGTGGTCACCAGCGGCGCGACGATGCGCATCGGCTTTCTGATTCTCGACGCGCGCGGCACCTCAACGGCCGACTCGCCCATGAAGCACTTGAAGGTGCGACAGGCGATCAATCACGCCATCAACCGCGAGGGGCTTGCCTCGCAACTGGTCGGCGGCGAAAGCAAACCGTTGCAAGTGGCCTGCTATCCAGGCCAGTTCGGATGCGACACCAGCGCCGCCACGGTCTACAACTATGACCCGGCCAAGGCCAAGGCGCTATTGGCAGAAGCCGGCTACCCGAACGGCTTCGAGACCGAGATTTTCGCCTACCGCGACCGCGATTATGTCGAGGCGATCATTGGCAACCTGCGCGCCGTGGGCATCAATGCCAAGCTGCGCTACCTGAAATACGCCGCCCTGCGCGACCAGCAACGCGGTGGCAAGGTGCCGATGTCCTTCCAGGCCTGGGGCTCGTTCTCGATCCTCGACACCTCAGCCTCGGCAGGCACTTGGTTCAAGGGCAACCCGGACGACAACATCAAGGACCCGCAAGTCCAGAACTGGCTGCAGACCGCCGACAACGCCCTTGATCCACAGGTGCGCAAAGACAACTACCGCAAGGCATTGCAGCGCATCAGCGAGCAGGCGTACTGGGCGCCGCTGTTCAACTACTCGATGAACTACGCCTATGTCTCGGACCTGAACTTCAAGCCTTACCCCGACGAACTGCCGCGCTTCACATTGTCGAGCTGGAAATAGTTTTCTCGATTGTCCGCCGGTGATGCCGCACGCCACGCGGCTCACCTCGTCACCTCATGGATACAGGGTCACGTGCCATGTCTGGATTTCTGCTACGTCGCCTGGGCATTGCCCTGTGCGTCGCGATTACCGTCTCGGTGATCAGCTTTTCCCTGCTGCACCTGTCCGGCGACCTGGCGACCGCCATTGGCGGGCCGGAGGCCACCAGCGAGCAGATCGAACAGATCCGCGTGCAATACGGCCTCAACAAGCCGCTGATCACTCAGTATGTCGAGTGGCTGAGCGACGTGCTGCGCCTGGACCTGGGCGACTCGTTTTTCTTTCAGGAATCGGTCTACAACCTGATCGCCTCGCGCCTGTCGATTACCCTCGGGCTCGGCGCGATGGCACTGGGTATTGCCTTGTCGATCGCCATTCCACTGGGCGTGCTGGCCGCCGTGAAACGCGATACTTGGATTGACCGGCTGGCACTCAGCATCGCCGTGCTGGGTCAGGCCATGCCGAGTTTCTGGTTCGCACTGATGCTGATCGTGGTGTTCTCGGTGACGCTCAAATGGCTGCCGGTTTCGGGCAACTCGACCTGGGCGCACTTCGTGATGCCGGCCATTGCGCTGGGCTATTACGCAACGCCGGCCATCATGCGCCTGACCCGCGCCGGGATGCTCGATGTGCTCAACTCCGATTACATCCGCACCGCTCGCGCCAAGGGGCTGCGCCCCGGCACGGTGCTGTTCAAGCACGCGCTGCGCAATGCATTGATTCCGGTGGTGGCGCTGGCCGCTGTGGAATTTGGCTTCATGCTCGGCGGCTCGGTGGTCATCGAAACGGTGTTCTCGCTGCAAGGCATCGGCCAGCTGGCCTGGGATGCGATTGCCCGCGACGACTTCCCGGTGGTGCAGGCAGTGGTGCTGCTGATCGCCGTGATCTACATCGTTCTCACCCTGCTGGCCGACGTGCTCAATGCACTGCTCGACCCGCGCATCCGCGTCAGATAGGAGGTTTTATGAACACAACCACCTCGTCGCCGCTGGTGATCAACGATTATCAGCCGCCGGCCAGAAGTGTCTTGCGCACCCTGCGCCTGAGTTTCGGCCATCGCGGCTTCGCCATTGGCGCCGTGCTGCTGTCGATCATTGTGCTGGGCGCGCTGTTCGCGCCGTGGCTTGCGCCTTACGACCCCTACGCGCAGGACGTGATGCTGCGCATGAAGCCTCCGGTATGGATGGCCAACGGCACCTGGGACTACGTACTGGGCACCGACAAGCTGGGCCGCGATTACTTGTCGCGCCTGCTGTATGGCGCGCGCATTTCGCTGTTCATCGGCTTTTCGGCGGCGCTGATTTCGGGCGTCATCGGCACCATTATGGGCCTGCTGGCCGGCTATTTTGGCGGCAAGGTGGACGCGGTGATCAGCTACCTGATCACCACCCGCCTGGCGATGCCGGTGGTGATGATCGCCCTGGCCTCGGCCTCGCTGATCGGCGGTTCGCTGAAGGTTGTGATCATTCTGCTCGGCTGCCTGCTGTGGGATCGCTTCGCTGTGGTGGTGCGTGCCGCCGTGCAGCAGATCCGCGACGCGGAATATGTCGCGTCCGCGCAAGCCCTCGGCTGCTCGACCCTGCGCATTCTGGCCAGTGAAATCCTGCCCAATCTGGTTGGCGCACTGATCGTGGTCGCCACACTGGAAATGGCTCACGCCATCCTGCTCGAATCGGCGCTCTCGTTCCTGGGGGTCGGCGTGCAGCCGCCCATTCCGTCCTGGGGCCTGATGATCGCCGAAGGCAAGCCCTACATGTTCTTTTCCCCATGGGTCATCGCCATTCCCGGTATCGCGCTGATGGTGCTGGTGCTGGGCATCAATCTGGTCGGCGATGGCTTGCGTGATCTGATCCTGCCCGACGGGCGCAACTGACAGAGGAGATCCGGACATGGCGCTGTTGCATGTTGAAAACCTGCGTGTCGATATCCCTTTGGGGCAGGACACGCTACACGCTGTAAGGGGCCTGGACTTTCAGGTCGAACGCGGCGAAATGCTGTGCATCGTCGGTGAGTCGGGCTGCGGCAAATCCCTGACCTCGCTGGCGCTCATGGACCTGCTGCCACGCAAGGCACTGCGCACGGCAACCCGACTGAGCCTGGACGGCATCGACATGCTGAGCCAAAGCGAGCGGCAGATGTGCGACCTGCGCGGCAACCGGCTGGCAATGATCTTTCAGGAGCCTATGACCTCGCTCAACCCGGCCTACAGCATTGGCGACCAGCTCAGCGAAGTGCTGACCCGGCATCGCAAGGTGTCACGCAAAGATGCTCTGTCACGGGCCGCGCAAATGCTGGAAAAGGTCGGCATCAGCAATGCCGCCGAGCGACTGCGCCAGTACCCGCATCAGTTGTCAGGCGGTCTGCGTCAACGGGTGATCATAGCCATGGCGCTGATGTGCGAACCGGACGTGATCATCGCCGACGAGCCGACCACGGCACTGGACGTGACCATTCAGGCGCAGATCCTGCGACTGATCCGCGACCTGCAGAAAGAACTCGGGCTGGCGGTGATCTTCATCACCCACGACCTGGGTCTGGTCGCACGCATCGCCGACCGTGTGGCGGTGATGTACGCCGGGCAGATCGTCGAAACCGCGCCGGCCATCGAGTTGTTCGAAAACCCGCAACACCCTTACACCTGTGGCTTATTGGCGAGCATCCCGATACCGGGACGAACCCAGCCGGGTCAGCCGCTGGGCTCGATTCCAGGTCTGGTGCCCAGCCTGGTCGGCGAACAGCATGGCTGTGCCTTTCGCAACCGCTGCCCGCAGGCGATTGCGACCTGCGCCGACGAGGTGCCCGCCATTGAGGACCACGACCACATGACCCGCTGCCTGTTTGCCACAGCGGACGCGGAACCGGTGTTTCATCGCGAGGGCGCACGCTCATGAATCAGGCCTTGAAAACCGGTACGAAAAAGGACATTGCCCTGGAACTATGTGACATCCGGCGCGAGTTCACCATCAGTCGGGGTTTCTTCAAACCGACGGCAACGCTCAAAGCCGTCGACGGTGTTTCGCTGCGGCTGATGCGCGGCGAAACCCTCGGTCTGGTCGGTGAATCCGGCTGCGGCAAAAGCACTCTGGCCAAGATGCTGCTGGGTCTGCTGGCACCCAGCAGCGGCGACGTGCTGGTCAACGGCAAGCACCTGGCCGGAACCGATCGCAAGCAGATGGCGCGGCGCATCCAGCCGATCTTTCAGGACCCCTACTCCTCGCTCAACCCGCGCAAGACCCTGCGCGAAATCGTCACCCTGCCGCTGATCGTCCATGGCATCGGCACCGGCGCAGAACGCCGCGCGCGTACGGAAGAGATGATGGACGTGGTGGGCTTGCCCAAACGGGTGATAGACAGCTACCCCAGCCAGTTGTCCGGCGGTCAACGCCAGCGCGTGGCGATTGCCCGAGCATTGGTGATGCGTCCGGACGTGCTGATCTGTGACGAACCTACCTCGGCGCTGGACGTGTCGGTGCAGGCGCAGATTCTCAATCTGCTTCAGGATCTCAAGCAGGAGTTCGGTCTGACTTACCTGCTGATCAGCCACAACCTGGCGGTGATCGAGCATCTGGCCGACCGGGTGGCGGTGATGTATCTGGGCAAGATCGTCGAAGAGCGCAGCCGCGAAGCGCTGTTCGCCAGGCCTGGCCATCCCTACACCCAGGCGCTGCTGGATTCGGTCCTCACGCCCGACCCGCATCTGGGCATTCCCGAACTGGGTCTGCAGGGTGCGTTTCCCAATCCCATGTCGCCGCCGTCCGGCTGTGCGTTTCATCCGCGTTGCCCCAGTTGCATGACGGTCTGCAAAGGCCAATACCCCGCCGCTGACAGCCTCGAAGGCGGCACCGTCCGTTGCCACTTGCGTGACACCCCGAAAACTTTGGAGCTGATGCCCTCATGACTAGCCGTTCGCACGCCATCGACAACGTCACCGAACAGTTCGACAACGGGGCATTCTTCGCCCTGCTCGGCGAGAGTGTCGCGTATCCGACCCAGAGTCAGGAGCCGGACAGCCTGGCCGAGCTGTACCGCTACCTGACCGACTTCATCACGCCGAACGTCGAACGCTTGGGCTTTACGGTCAACATCCATGACAACCCGGTGGCCGGATGCGGCCCGCTGATGATTGCCACGCGGATCGAAGCCCCGTCCCTGCCGACTTTGCTCAGCTACGGGCATGGCGACGTAGTGCGCGGTTACGACGCGCAGTGGCAGTCGGGCCTATCACCGTGGCAGGTGGTCGAGCGCGGCGAGCGCTGGTATGGCCGTGGCACGGCGGACAACAAAGGTCAGCACCTGATCAACCTGACTGCACTGGAACAAACCCTCAAGGCGCGGGACGGCAAGTTGGGTTTCAACGTCAAATTGCTGCTGGAAATGGGCGAGGAAGATGGCTCGCCAGGTTTGAGCCTGTTTTGCCAGCAGCATGCCGAGGCGCTGGCCGCCGATATCTTCATCGCCTCCGACGGACCGCGTCTGGCGTCTACGCGGCCCACGCTCTTCCTCGGCTCTCGCGGCGTCTTCAATTTCGAACTGAGCGTGCACCTGCGCGACGGCGCGCATCATTCGGGCAACTGGGGCGGGTTGCTGGCCAACCCCGGCATCATTCTGGCCAATGCCATCGCCAGCCTGGTGGACGAACATGGCCGGGTCAAAGTCGCGGGCCTGATGCCTGCGGCCATTCCCGAGGCAGTGCGTAGCGCCCTGGTCGATATAGAGGTCGGTGGTGGACCCGGCGACCCGGACATCGATCCGCACTGGGGTGAGCCGGGGTTGTCGCTCAGCGAGAAAGTCTTTGGCTGGAACACGCTGGATGTCTTGGCATTCAAGACCGGCAATCCCGATGCGCCCGTTCACGCGATCCCCGGCAAGGCCCATGCGCTATGCCACATACGCTTCGTGGTCGACAGCGATTACACGACCTTCATCCCGGCGGTGCGGGCGCATCTGGATGCCCATGGATTCACTCAGGTCGAGGTCAGGCAGACGCGCATGGACGTGATGCACGCCACGCGCCTGTCACCCGACAGCCCGTGGGTCGGCTGGGCACTGGACTCGCTGAGCAGAACCACCGGCAAGAAGCCCGCCCTGCTGCCCAATCTTGGCGGATCGTTGCCCAATGACGTGTTCGCCGAAGTGCTCGGCCTGCCGACCGTGTGGGTACCGCATTCCTACCCGGCCTGTTCGCAGCATGCCCCCGACGAACACCTGCTGGCACCGGTGGTGAAAGAGAGCCTGCAGATCATGGCCGGGCTATTCTGGGACCTGGGCAACGACGGCGCTCGTCTGGCGCGTGAACATCGGGCACAGGAAACAGGCCAATGAATCAGACACAACTGAAAGCGACGCAATGGCTGGCCGGGCAATTCGAGGCGATGGAGGCGTTGCTGCATCGACTGGTCGACACCGATTCCAACAGCTACGACAAAGTGGGTGTCGATGCGGTGGGCGATTTGCTGGTCGCGCAATTGAACGTTGATGGCATCGGCGTCGAACGCATCGCAGTCGAGGGTTTTGGCGATGTGCTGCTGGCTGAACTGCCGGGAGGCCCTGGCAAGCCGGTTCTGCTGCTGGGGCATCGCGACACGGTATTCCCCAAGGGCACGACCACGACCCGGGGTTACACGCGGGACGACAAGCTGGCTTATGGCCCCGGCGTGGCCGATATGAAAGGCGGTCTGGTATTGAACTGCTTTGCGCTCAAGGCACTCAAGCGCGCCGGTCCGCTGCCGTTTCCGGTGCAGATTCTCTATACCGGCGACGAGGAGATCGGCTCAGGCAGTGCGCGCGTGCACATCGAGCGTCACGCCAAGGCCGCTCGCGCCGTACTCAATCCGGAACCGGGCCGGGTCAGCGGTAACGTGGTGAGTGCCCGAAAAGGCGGCGCGACGCTGATCATCGAAGTGAGCGGCCGCGCTGCGCACTCGGGCGTCAACCATGCCGATGGCGCGAGCGCCATTCAAGCCTTGGCACACAAAGTCATCAAGCTGCATGCCCTGACCGATTACGCGGCAGGTATCACCACCAACGTGGGGCTGATGTCGGGCGGCACCTCCAGTAATACCGTGGCACCGACCGCGACCGCAAAGCTCGACGTACGCTTTGTCGAACTGCGCCAATGGGATGAAATACTCACCGCCATTCAGGCCATCGTTGACCATGAAGAGCTGCCCGGCAGCTCGGCCAGACTGCTGGAAGCCACGACCTTTCTGCCCATGGAAGCAAAGCACAGTACGGACCTGCTGGGCATCTACCAGACGCTGGCGCAAGAACTGGGCTTCAGCGTCGAGGGCGAGTTCACCGGCGGCTGCGCCGATTCGGGCTTCACCGCCAGCCTCGGAATCCCGACCCTGTGCGGACTGGGACCGGTGGGCGGCAAAGTTCATACAGACCGCGAATACCTGGAACTCGACACCCTCGTGCCACGCGGCCAGGCACTGGTAGCCACGATACTGGCGTTGGGGAATTGATCCTGTCCACGCGGCTGCGCCGAGCGTTGACGCAGGGCATCACAGGCTGCATACCTACGCGAGTCGTGAGCAGCGATCAATGCGAGCCTGACCATCATTGACTTGAGGAAACCACATGCCTGCCCCGTCCGACCTGCTTGAAAAATCAGCCACTGAATTGCGCACTCTGATCGGCAACAGGCAGCTCTCGCCCGTCGAACTGGTGAACGCCAGCATCGCGCGCATTGAAGCGCTCAATCCGAAGATCAACGCCTTCGCCGCGACCTGTTTCGAGCGTGCGTGCGAGGAAGCCGTGCTGGCGGAACAGGCTGTCATGACGGGCAAGCCACTGGGATTGCTGCACGGTCTGCCGATCGGCATCAAGGATCTGGAAGAGACGGCAGGTGTCCTGACCACCTACGGCTCGCAACTGTTTCGCGACAATATTCCAGGCCAGGACAATCTGTTCGTGAAGCGCCTGCGTGATGCCGGGGCAATCATGGTCGGCAAGACCAATGTCCCGGAACTGGGCGCGGGTGCCAACACACGCAACGTGGTGTGGGGTGCGACGGGCAATCCGTTCAATCCAGAGCTCAATGCGGGCGGATCGTCCGGAGGTTCGGCGGCTGCATTGGCGGTGGACATGGTGCCGCTATGCAGCGGCTCTGACACCGGCGGCTCGTTGCGCATCCCTTCGGCGTTGTGCGGCATCGTCGGCCTGCGCCCTTCTCCCGGTCTGGTGCCGAGCGAGCGCAAAAAGCTTGGCTGGACGCCACTGTCGGTGGTCGGCCCGATGGCGCGCAACGTCGCCGATACCTTGCTGCAGTTGCGTGCCAGCGCGGGTCTGGCACCGTCCGATCCGCTGAGCTATGCCGTAGCGGATGATGAGTTTTCGCCCCGCAGCGTCGATCTCAGCGAGCTGCGCGTCGGCTACAGCGAAGACTTCGGCACCTGCGCGGTGGACGAGCAGATTCGTCAGGTGTTCCGGGAGAAAATCAGCGTTCTGAAGTCAAGCTTCAAATCCTGCGAACCCATCGACCTGAACCTGAGCAGCGCGCATCGCACCTTCGACGTGCTGCGCGCCGAGGCGTTCGTGGCCGGTTTGCAGGACGCCCATGACCGGGATCCTGATGCGCTCGGGCCCAATACTCGCGCCAACTTCGACATGGGCGCGGCCATGTCGCTGCAGGATTGCGTGAAGGCGCATGCCGAACAGAGCCGTCTGTTTCGCAATTTTCAGAAGCAGTTCGAGCGTTATGACCTGATCCTTGCGCCAACAACGCCCGTTTCGCCGTTCCCTTGGAGCGAGCTGTACCTGCGTGAAGTCAACGGTGTGCAACTGGACAACTACTACCGCTGGCTGGCGCTCTGCTACACCATCACCCTGACCACCAATCCGGCGCTGTCATTGCCCTGCGGCACCGATCACAAAGGCATGCCGTTCGGCCTGCAATTGATTGGCAGCTTTCGTGGAGACGCCGCGCTGATGGCCTGCGCTCACGCCCTGGAACAGGCCAGCGCTTCTGACGCTCGCCTGTGCCGTCCACGTCCCGATCTGCAACGGCTGATGGCTTCGGCCGTGGACCTGACACATATCGTGACCCACCCGCCAGTCTACGGCGGCGCGCCGACCCGCAAGCCCGAGATCGGAGCCATGTAGCGTCGCGACGGATAGGTAAAGTCAAGACGCTCGGTCATACTGGACGGCCATGCCCTCAAGGAGTCAGAGCCCGTGGCCGTTCTGCAAGCCATCCTGCCCGTTTTCCTGCTGATCGTGCTCGGCTATGTGCTGGGCAAACGCAAGACGTTGACGCTCGAGAGCACCAAGGCCTTGAGTGTGTTGGCGTTCAAGCTGTTTCTACCGATGGTGCTGTTCACCGGAATGGTCAAGGCGCCGCTGCACGACGGTCTGGATCTGCGGGTATTGGCGGCGTACTTCGTTCCTGCCTTGATCGTGTTCGTACTGGTCAACCTGGCCATGCACCGGTCTGGCACGACCTCGACACCGTTTGGCCTGACCGCCAGCTTCTCCAATAACATTCTGATCGGCATCCCGCTGGTGGTCGGCGTGTTCGGTGATCAGGGGCTGGTGTTACTGTTCACTGTGATCGCCGTGCACAGCCTGACGCTGTTTACCTTCCAGAGCCTTTACGACAGCGTGGCGGGCGATGAGCCATTCAATACCCGTTCGCTGTTCGCCAGCCTGGCGAACCCGCTAATCATTGGCCTGCTGCTGGGGATTGTGGTCAATCTTTCAGGCGTCGGCCTGTCCGACTGGGCCGATCATCTGACCACATGGCTCGCTCAGGCGGCCCTGCCTTGCGCCTTGATCGTGCTGGGCTCCAACCTTTCCAGCTTCAAACTGACGCCCAGCCCACAGGCATTGGGTATTACCCTGGGCAAACTGGCGCTGATGCCGTTGCTGGTGCTGCTGGCATGCGTTTTGTTGCGCATCGAAGGCTTGTCACGCGGGGTGCTGGTGCTGATGGCTGCCGGACCTGCCGGGGTCAACGTCCTGGGTTTTGCCCGCAGCGTGCCGCATGTGCAGAAAACCAGTTCGGCGATCTGCCTGACCACAGTGCTGTCGGCCGCCACCCTGCCACTGTGGATGTGGCTGGTGAGTGCGCTGGGGTGACGAACGCGCCAGGCATGAGGAGCATCTGCCCCCCATGCCTGCGTCACGCTACTTGGGCAATGCGTAGGCGATTACATAATCGCCACGGTCAGGCGATTGGCGAGCGCCCCCGGCGGTAAGCAGAATGTACTGCCGGCCGGTCCTGGGCGACACGTAGGTCATCGGCCCGGACTGGCTGCCCACCGGCAGACGGGCCTTCCAGATTTCGTTGCCATTGCCGCTGTCGAAGGCGCGCAGGTAGAAATCCTGAGTACCGGCGAAAAACAGTAGCCCCGACTGGGTGGACAGCGAAGCGCCCAGGGTCGGCATGCCGATCGGAATGGGCAGGCCCATGCGGATGCCCATCGGGCCGGTGTCTTTGACGGTACCGACCGGCACTTGCCAGACCAGTTTTTTGGTCTTCAGGTCGATGGCCGACATCGTACCGAACGGCGGTGCCTGGCAAGGAATGCCGACCGCCGACAGGAAGCGCTGACGCATCGCGCCGAACGGTGTGCCGGTCTGCGGCACCACGCCCATTTCGATGCCGCTGGCCCCGGCGGCAATCTTGTCACGCGGGATCATGTAGTTGGCCAGACCCAGACGCATGTCATTGACGAACATATAGCTGTTGGTCGGATCCACCGACACACTGCCCCAGTTCATGCCGCCCAGGGAGCCAGGGAATTGCAGCGCGTGATCCATGCCCGGCGGCGTGTACACGCCCTCGTGACGCATGCCCTTGAAAGCAATCCGGCACATCAACTGGTCGAACGCCGTCGCGCCCCACATGTCGGACTCTTTCAAGGTCTGGTTGCCGATCGACGGCATGTCCACCGAGAACGGCTGGGTCGGCGAGTAGCGTTCGCCTGGCACGCTGCCCTGCGGCACCGGACGCTCTTGGACCCTGGAAATCGGCACGCCGGTTTCACGATTGAGCAGGAAGATTTCACCCTGTTTGGTGACCTGCGCCAGCGCTGGCTGGGTACCGCCCTTGCCGTCCGGAATGTCGTACAGCAGCGGCTGGGCCGGAATGTCGAAGTCCCAGAGATCGTGGTGGGTCATCTGGAAGTTCCAGCGCACCTGGCCGGTCTTGACGTCGACCGCCACCACTGAGGACGACCATTTGTCATCCTGTTCGGTCCGCGTACCGCCGAAAAAGTCCGGCGTGGCATTGCCGGTCGGCAGGTAGATCAGGCCCAGTTTCTCGTCGTAGGACATGGCGGACCACACGTTCGGCGTTCCCCGCGTGTAGGTCTCGCCCGCCGGTGGACGCTTGGTCGTATCTGGATTACCCGGATCCCAGGCCCAGACCAGCTCGCCGCTGTGCACGTCAAACGCACGCACCACGCCTGGTGGTTCGCCCGTGGAGAAGTTGTCGGCGACACGGCCACCCACGACCACGACATTGCCCGCCACCAGCGGCGTCGAGGTTTGCTGGTAGTAACCTTCCTTGACTTCGCCCATATCGGTTTTCAGGTCAACCACGCCCTGATTGCCGAAGTCCTTGCAGGCCTCACCGGTCTCGGCGTCGAGCGCGATCAGACGCGCATCACCGGTCGGCAGGAATATGCGTCGGGCGCAGGCTGCAGGCTGGGCGGTCGCTTCTGCGAACGGTGTGGCGAAATACCCCAGACCACGGCAGCGCTGCCAGTTGGGCGCACTGCCCTTAGGATCGAATGTCCAGCGCTGCGTGCCGGTATCGGCGTCGAGCGCGAACACCTTGCCATAGGCGGTGCAGGTGTAGACCGTATCACCGATCTGCAATGGCGTGTTCTGGTCTTCGGCCCCCGCGCCGGTGCTCTGCGGGGTATCGCCGGTGTGGAAGGTCCAGGCCACTTGCAGCTTGTCGATATTGCCTTTGTTGATCTGATCCAGCGCCGCGAAACGGTTGCCTGCCGGGGTATTGCCCCAGTGCGCCCAGTCTTTCTGCTCGGTGCCCGGAGCGACCGGCACGATGTCGGGCACGTTGCTGGCACTGACCACATGAGTCGGCACGAACATGTAGCCGATGGTCGCCACGACACCAATGGCCAGCAAACCCGCCAGGCCGTAGGCACTGCGGCTTGCCTGTGCGCCCGAGGCGCGAACCAGTGACGGGTAGATCAGCGCAACCACCAGACCGATCACGGCAAAGGTCAGCACTCTGGACACCAGCGGCCAGTAATGCAGGCCGGCGTCCCATACCGCCCAGATCACGGTCAATACCAAAGCCGCGCCATAGATCAGCGCACCCTTGGGTTTGCGGGCCGCGATCAACACGCCGCTGATCAGCATTGCCAGGCCCATGAGCAGGAAATACCAGCTCCCGCCCAATGCCACCAGATAACCGCCGCCGCCCGCCAGGCCAAGCCCGATCAACGCGATGAGCACCCCTAATGCGAGCAGCCAGAATCTGCCGCCCGCCCCTGTGTCTTGCTTGCTAGTCATGTTTCGAACCTGTCGGATTTTTACAGCCGCGCAGAATGTACTAACCGGTTCATTTTGACAAATTGTCGCACCCTGTTTCAGTCCGAGGATAGAGCGGGACACGGCTTAGCAACAGCGCTAAAACGGCTGCAAACGATGGAATGCATGGGCTCGATTTAGCGGGCGATCAGCGAACGGTATTTGCCGATGAGTCCGCCTCGACCACCACTATACCGTCACGCGCAATCAGTACGTTATCCGGCAAGGTGCGCGGCTGCGCCATCAGCCACGCATCCAGGGTATGGCCGACATGGGTCAGCACTGCTTTGGCCGGTCGCAACCGGTCTATGATGTCCAGCGCCAGAGTCAGGTCATTGTGGTTGCGCGGTGCCTGGGTTTGCGGGGGCATGGAGCAGTCGAGAATCAACGCATCCAGCGAGCGGCGTTGCAGCTTATCGAACGTCGCTTCAGGAAGGCCCACGGTGTCGGTCAGGTAGGCAACGCTTCGGCCGCCCCCGTCCAACAGATAGCCCAGCGTGGGCCGGGAATGTTGCAGCGGCACCGCGGTGACACGCAAAGCGCCCAGGGAACGGCATTCGAACGCGGCAAATGGCTGGCTGAAATCGAGAATACCGGGGTGTTTGTACAGATCGGCCAAACCTTCCGGGTCTACCGGCCCATGCACCGGGATTACCTGTCCCTGCCCCCAGCGCAGGTGCAATAAGCCCTGAGCGTGATCGGCATGGTAGTGGGTCTGCAGAATGCCGCTGAGGCTGCGCGGCGGGAAACGCTCGGTGAGATCGGTCAAACCGCTGTCGATCAGCCAGCGTTGGTCGTCGAATTCAATCAGCGCACTGCACGGCAGACGACGCAATGTGCTGTCGCTCAATGCCGCCTGGCAGGCCGGGCACTGGCAGCCGTAAACCGGCACCTGCCGCGCATCGCCGGTGCCGAGCAGCGTCAGGCGCACGCCGGGTGTTTCTCCAGATAGCGCACCAGAGCGGCCACGGTCTGCTCCAGCGGACCTGAGTTGTCCAGCGCGAACACACCGGGATGGCTGGCCAGCAAGTCACCGGCGAACTGCTGGTTGCGCTCCAGCCGCGCCTCGACTTCCGGCAACGTTTCGCGATTCCGGTGCAGCAGCCGTTGGCGCAGGACCTCCTGCTCGACGGTCAGCAGCACCGCAATGAGGTTGGGGTAGCGGCGTTGCGCACGCTCCAGATGCGCCCTCGATCCATTGATCAACACATCGTGCCCTTCCAGCAGCCACTGATCGATAACGATCGGGATGCCGTAATGCAAACCGTTGGCCTGCCAGTTCAGCGCAAATGCACCGTGTTCACGCATGTGTTCGAACTGCTCGACATCGACCGCCTGCGCGGCTTCGCCCACCGCTTCGGCAGAGCGTGTAATCACCCGCCGTACCACTCGGCAGTTGCGCTGCGCCAGGGTTTCGCGAGCACCGTCCATCAGGCTGTCTTTGCCTGAACCGGATGGTCCGATGAGATAGATCAACCTGCCTGCCATCAAAATACCCTCTTGCCTTGTCGCCAGACCTTATCGATAACCGGCAGATTGCCGTGGCTGCGCGCCTGAATCAGGTCGGCGCGCAGACCGATGCGGATTTCCCCGCGATCGGTCAGACCCGCCGCCCGCGCCGGAGTGCGACTGACCGTGTTCATGGCCTGCGGCAATCCGTAGGTGTTGTCCTGTTCGGCCAGTATGAACGCCGATTGCAGAAGACTGGCCGGATAGTAGTCGCTGGAGAGAATATCCAGTAGTCCTTCTTTGGCCAGCGACGCGGCCGCCACGTTACCGGAGTGCGAGCCGCCACGCACGATGTTCGGTGCGCCCATCAGCACGCTCATGCCCAGACGCCTGCAACCATGCGCCGCTTCCAGCGTGGTCGGAAACTCGGCGATGTTCATCCCGTAGCCCGCCGACTCCTCGACATGGGCCATGGTGGCATCGTCGTGACTGGCGATCGACAGTCCACGCGCCAGACAGAGTTCGACAATGGCGCGGCGATAACGGTCGGCGTATTCGGTGGAATTGGCCACCTGCTCGACGATGAACCGATCCATCTCATCGTGACTCATGTGGTACTTGCCCATGTAGTACTCGCGGTACTTGGACTCCAGCGCGAACTGCCGCTGGCCGGGTGCGTGGTCCATCACCGAGACCAGTTGCACCAGCGGCTGATCCACCAGATCGCGAAACACGCCCAGAGTGTCCGGGTGGCTGACTTCGCAGCGCAAATGCAACAGATGCTCGGCGCGGGTCAGGCCTGCCTCGGTGGCCGCGGCAATGGCCGCAAGCATCGCGGGCAATTGCTGCATGCGCTTGCCCTTGGGATTGACGTCACCAATCGACAGCGCGTCGAACACGGTGGTGATCCCCGCCGCGACAATCTGCGCATCGTGGCTGATGACCGCCGAGGTCGACGGCCAGTCCACGCCCGGCCGTGGCGACAAGTGTTTTTCGAGGTTATCAGTGTGCAGTTCGACCAGCCCCGGCAACAGATACTCGCCGTGCAGGTCCTGCGCCTGGCTCAACTGGCTGCGGCTTGAATCGATCCCTGCGATCAACCCGTCACGCACTACCACCGTGCCATTGAACGCTTGCTCTGCGGTGACCACACAGGCGTTGGTGAAAATCTGCTCGTTCAACATTGCAGCGACTCCTTGGCAGTCAGGTCTGCCGGTGTCATGTCCAATTGGCGGCTGGCAATCGCGTCGCGCGCTTCACGGTCGTGAAAAATACCGATCAGCGCGGCGCCATCGCGCCTGGCTTCGTCGATCAGCTCCAGCACCACCCGACGATTGGCCTCGTCAAGCGAGGCCGTCGGCTCATCGAGCAGCAGCACCGGCCACGGCACCATGAATGCCCGGGCGATGTTGATGCGCTGCTGTTCGCCGCCGGAAAACGTGCTGGGTGCCAACGGCCACAGCCGTGGCGCGATGTTCAGGCGGGTCAACAACGCTTGTGCACGCGCCTTCGCGTCCTCGCGAGCCCAGCCGCGTGCCAGCGCCGGTTCCATGACCACGTCCAGGCTCGACACGCGTGGAATGACCCGCAGAAACTGGCTGACGTAGCCCACTGTCCGACGCCGGACTTCCAGGACCTGGCGCGGCGTGGCACCAACCAGTTCGGTCCATTCGCCGTCGTGCTGCACCCGAATGCTCCCGGCAGCGGGCAGGTAATTGCCATACAAGGTGCGCAGCAAGGTGCTCTTACCGCTGCCGGAATCCCCGCCCAGCACCAGGCATTCGCTACTGCGTACCGAGAAATTCAGGCCGCGCAGCACGTTGAGCACCACGCCGTCGTGTTGATGCAGCGTGAAGGTTTTCGAGAGGTCGCGGACCTCGATCAAGGTAGTCATCAGGCTCATCCCTCTGTGCGGATCATGGCTGGAGTACCGAGGACACCAGCAGCTGTGAATACGGGTGCTGCGGGTCATCGAGGATCTGATCGGTGAGCCCGGCTTCGACCACATGCGAGCGACGCATCACCATCAGCCGGTCGGCCAGCAGTCGGGCCACGGCCAGGTCGTGGGTGACGATCACCACCGCCAGGTCCAGCTCGCGCACCAATCCGCGCAGCAAGTCCAGCAGGCGCGCCTGCACTGAAACGTCGAGTCCGCCGGTGGGTTCGTCCATGAACACCAGACGCGGACCGGACACCAGATTGCGCGCGATCTGCAAACGCTGCTGCATGCCGCCCGAGAAGGTACGTGGCAAATCGTCGATGCGCGCCGGGTCTATTTCGACCTGGCTCAGCCAGTCCAGCGCCGCGCCACGCAACTGCTGGTAGTTGCGCACGCCCTGGGCCATCAGCCGCTCGCCGATGTTCGCCCCGGCTGAAACACCCATACGCAAACCGTCACGCGGGTTCTGTTCGACAAAGCCCCATTCGGTGCGCAACAAAGTGCGGCGCTGCGCCTCGCTGGCGCTGTACAGGTCGAGCCAGCCGCCGGTGCCGTTGCGGTAGTCGATGCTGCCACTCTGCGGCGCGGAACGTCCGCTGAGCACCGACAGTAAGGTGGACTTGCCCGAACCGGACTCGCCGACGATACCCAGTACTTCGCCGGGATACAGGTCGAAGCTGACGTTTTGACAGCCTTTCTCCGGCCCGTACAGCCGGGTCAGGCCGCGCACCTTGAGCAGCGCTTCGTCCCGTTCGGGTCGTGGGGTGTTGACCGGATTGACCGACATGGCACTGATCATCGGGCGTTCTCCTGTTGGCTGGCCCGCTGGGCGCAATAATCAGTGTCGGAACAGACAAAGCGCTGGGTCCCGGCATCGTCGATAATCAGTTCGTCGAGAAAGGAATCATGACTGCCACACATTGCACAACATTGTTCCCAGCGCTGGATTTCAAACGGGTGATCTTCGAAATCCAGACTCACCACGCGGGTGTAAGGCGGCACGGCGTACAGGCGTTTCTCGCGGCCCGCGCCAAACAGCATCAGTGCCGGGCTCATGTCCAGCTTAGGGTTGTCGAATTTGGGAATCGGCGACGGGTCCATGACATAGCGCTCATCGACCATCACCGGGTAGGCGTAACTGGTGGCGATGTGGCCGAAGGAGGCGATGTCTTCGTAGAGTTTGACGTGCATCACCCCGTAGTCGTCCAGCGCGTGCATGGTCCGGGTTTCAGTCTCGGACGGCTCGATGAAGCGCAACGGCTCGGGGATCGGCACTTGATAGACCAGAATCTGGTCGGCATGCAGTGCGGTTTCCGGAATGCGGTGACGGGTCTGGATTACGGTCGCCTCAGGCGTGCGTTCAGTGGTTGCAATACCGGCGGTGCGGGCAAAGAAACGCCGGATCGAGACCGCATTGGTGGTGTCGTCAGCGCCCTGATCGATGACTTTCAGCACATCGTCATCACCCAGAATCGCTGCGGTCAGTTGCATGCCACCCGTGCCCCAGCCATAGGGCAGCGGCATCTCGCGACCGCCGAACGGCACCTGATAACCGGGGATGGCCACCGCCTTGAGCAAGCCGCGACGGATCATGCGTTTGGTCTGTTCATCCAGATAGGCAAAGTTGTACGCGGTGTCCCTGACACCGGGCTGGTCGATGGTGCTCATTGCTCGTTCTCCCCGGTGGATTTGCGCAGCTTGCGGATCAGCTCCAGCTCGGACTGAAAGTCCACGTAGTGCGGCAGTTTCAAGTGCGAAACGAAGCCCGCCGCCTCGACGTTGTCGCAGTGGGCCAGCACGAACTCCTCCTGTTGCGCCGGGGAGCGTATTTCCTCGTTGTACTCCTCTGCGCGCAGCGAGCGATCGACCAGCGCCATGCCCATCGCCTTGCGCTCGGCATTGCCGAACGCCAGGCCGTAGCCACGGGTGAACTGCGCAGGCACAGTGGCCGAGCCGACGAACTGGTTGATCATTTCGCACTCGGTGATTTCGATGTCGCCGATGAGAATCGCAAAGCCCAGCTCTTCCGGCTCGATCCACACCTCGACGTCGCCGATACGGATTTCCCCGGCAAACGGATGGTTACGGCCGTAGCCGCGCTGGGTCGAGTAGCCCAGCGCGAGCAGAAAACCTTCGTCACCACGGGCCAGCGCCTGCAAGCGCTCGGCGCGGCTGGACGGGTATTCCAGCGGTTCGCGGGTAATGTCGGCGATGGGTTCATCGTTATCGACCTCAGGCTTCATCAAGCCTTCCTTGGCCAGCAGACCGAGCACCCGAGGGCACGGCTGCAATGCAGCATCGGGCGCCACGCTCGGCCCCGGATGCTCGCCCTCGGCCAGCAGGGTGAAATCCAGCAAACGGTGGGTGTAGTCGAAAGTCGGCCCCAGCAATTGCCCACCCGGCACATCCTTGAAGGTCGCGGACAAACGACGGTTGAGCTGCATGTTCGAGGTGTCGATCGGCAGACTGGCGCAGAAACGCGTAAGGGTTGTGCGGTAGGCGCGCAGCAGGAAGATCGCTTCGACCAGATCTCCCGCCGATTGCTTGATGGCCAACGCGGCCAACTGTTCGTCGTACAGCGAACCCTCGGTCATGACCCGAGCGACCGCCAGCGGCAGTTGCTGACGAATCTGCTCGACATCGAGTTCGGCAATGGCCGTATCACCACGACGTTTGCAAGCCAGCAGGCGGTGGGCATTATCGATGGCCTGCTCGCCACCTTTGACAGCGACGTACATCAGGCACACTCCTGCACGCGGGTGCTGCGCGGCAAGCCCAATATCTGGCTGCCCGAGAGGAAGAACACGTCCAGCCCGCGCGGAAAATCGTTGCGTGAGGCTCGTTCAGCCCAGAAACCATTTGCCAGCGGCAGGGCCACGCGGTGCTGGTGTTCGATGCCCGGACCGCTCCAGATCAGCGGCGCACCTCCGTCAAGGTCAGGCAACTGGATCAACAGCGTGCAGGACTGGTCCGGATAACGATCATTGCCCAGATCAAACCCGGCCAGGTCCTGCGCCACCGAAGCATCGAGCAGCGCAAAGCGGGCGTTCTGCCGCTCATTGACGATCGGGCAGCCGCAATGGAACGCCAGATTGGCACGGATTGCCGCTGTGTCGAACGCAGGCGCCAGCCAGACCGGCGTGTCCAGGTCGAGCAGCGCCAGGCACAGCGCATGCGTGGCGCTGTCCAGTCCCGACAGCGCGGGTGGCTGATGCGCAGCATTCAGGGTCTGGGCGACGCCGGGGCCCGCCAAGGCCTTGAGGGCCGCACGGAAACTGCGCTGGGCATCGAGCACCGGATCGGTGAAGGCTGGTTGCAACAGAATGGCGTTCATCAATCTTCTCCTCGGACCAGCGTAAAGAATTCGACTTTGGTGGCCGCGGTCGCGGCCTCCTTCTCGGCTTTGCGCAACGCCTGCGCCTGTGCCAATGGCTCGATCAGGTCAGCCAGCCAGTCGGCTTGCTGCGGGCCTTGCAGATGTGCGTCGGCCAGCGCAGCCAGTTCGGCATGTCGCTTGTCGCGTCCGGCCAGGTAGCTGTAACCGGTGCGTCCATCAGCCAGCCGCACCACGCAACGGGTCACGCTCATTTCGCCCAGATTGAACGCCGCACCGGTGCCGCCCATGCGCCCGCGCACCAGCGTCATGCCAATTTCCGGAGCGCGGATGAGTTGGTAGTCGGTGTCACGCAAGGCTGCTTCGTGACGACTCAGGAGATCGCGGCCCGGCTCATCGGCATGAGCCCTGGCGAGCACGCCCATCCAGCGCTGTCGCGCGCGTGTTGCAGAATCGAGTTGAGGTGATTGCATGTCGGACCTCGGCATCAGGTGGTCACTTGATAGTGGAAACGGTCGCTGCGGCTGGTGGAACGGGACAGTTCCACAGGCTGGCCGGAGCGATCACAGGAGACAGTCAGCACCGTCAGCGTCGGCATGTGGCGCGGCATCAGTAACTGCGCGGCTTCGTAGCGCGTGGGTAGCCGGGCGCCGATCAGACTCTGTTGGCGCGTCAATGGCAGATCGCGGGCGGCCAGGTGCTGACGCAGCGATCCGCCCTGGTAATCAACCAGCCACTCGCTGTAACGGGCGCTGAACCGATGCACAATCAGGCTCACCGGCTGACTGTCCAGCTTGCGCAGGGTCTGCAGTTCGATCACCGGCGCCTGTTCGTCGAGCCCCAGATGCAGGGCGTCTTCGGCATTGGCCTGGCATTCACGACGCAGCAGCACAATGGCCTCGACGCCAATGCCCTGGGCCGATAACGACTGGCTGTAGGCGCTGTCGGCACGCATCGGATAGATCAGCGGACGGTCGAGCACTTGCGTGCCTTTGCCCTGGCGCCTTAGCACACTGCCTTCGCGTACCAGTTCATCGACGGCACGTCGGACAGTGTGACGATTGACGCTGAAACGTTCGGCCAGCTGGAACTCGGCAGGCAGGTAGTCGCCGGGCTTGTAACGGCCCAGCTCCATGCGCAGGGTTTCAGCCAGTTCGCGGTAGAGCGGTTCGGTTTGTCTAGACAAGTGCATGGTCAAAAAAAGCGTCCATCGGGACACCCCTCTCCGGTCAGATGAATTGCTTGCGCAAGCGCTGCGATACCACATCGATGACGCTGACGACGACGATGATCACCAGCAACACGGCGCTGGTCTGGACGAAAGCAAAGGCACGAATGTTCTCCCAGAGAATCACGCCGATGCCCCCTGCCCCAACCATGCCCACCACCGTTGCCGAACGCACGTTGGATTCGAAACGGTATAAAGCGTAGGAGATCCATAGCGGCATGACCTGAGGAATGACCCCGTAGATCACTTCTTGCAGCGCACTGGCACCCGTGGCGCGCACGCCTTCGACCGGTCCCGGCTCGATGGCTTCCACGGCTTCGGCGAACAGTTTGGCCAGCACACCGGTAGTGCTGATCCACAACGCCAGCACCCCGGCGAACGGCCCCAGCCCCACGGCCACCACGAACAGCATGGCAAAGACCATTTCGTTGATGGAGCGAAACGCGTCCATACAGCGCCGCAGCGGCTGGTGAATCCACCACGGGGTGATGTTTTCGGCGCACAGGATGCCCAGCGGCACCGAACAGACGATGGCCAGCACCGTGCCCCACAACGCAATCTGGATCGTGACCAGCATTTCCTTGAGGTAGCTGCGCCACTCGCGGAAATCAGGCGGAAAGAAGTCGGAAGCGAAAGTCGCCATGTTTCCCGAGTCGCGAATCAGCGACAGGGGGTTCATCTCCGCGCCTTGCCAGGCCCAGGCCAGCGCGGCCAGAAACAGTCCCCAGCCCAGGTATCGGGACCAGGAGCGCCGGCCGACGGCCTCGGTGTATGCAACATGAGTGGTCATAGCGATGTCCTGATGGCGGCTGATGGAGCGCGGCCAGAGACGCGCCCGAACAGGTTGTGTGAAGGGCTCAGCCCGCCGTGCTGGTGGCCGTCTTCTGGTTCAGCTCGGTGATACGTTCCTGTAATTTGCTCAGGCCTGCATCGATCTCCTTGAGGCGGGTTTCTTTTTTCTGAGGGCTGAGCGTGGGGCTGGCCGCCACTTCGGTGCGCTGCTTGAACAGCTCGAGTTGGCGGATCGGCAGCAACTGGTCGTTACTGGACGTCAGGAATTTGCCCAGTTGCATGTTCGCCAGCACGGTTTTTTCTTCGTCGGTGTTGCCATAACCGGCAAAGAATTCGCGGATTTTGGCCTTGTTTTCATCCGACAGCGCTTTGCTCCAGACCATTGGATCGGCCGGAATCAGCGGCGACTTCCAGATCACCTTGAGTTGCTCGACCTTGTCGGGTTGCGTGACGGCCAGGCGGTCCCAGCTCTCGGTGTTGAAGGTCGCCACATCCAATTGGCCCTTGGCGACACTGAGCGCGTTGACTTCGTGGCTGGAATTCAGTGTGCGCTTGAACGCAGTGGATGCATCGACGTGGTTCTTGGCGAACACGTAGTAACCCGGTACCAGATAACCCGAGGTGGAATTGGGATCGCCGTTGCCGAAAGTCAGAGTCTTGGCGTTCTTGAGCATGTCTTCGACGGAATTGATCGGACTGTCCTTGCGCACGATCAACAGGCTCCAGTAACCCGCAGCACCATTGGCGGCGGAAGTCTGGGCGAAGATTTCACCGTTGGATCGGTCCACGGCTTCCATCGCCGCCTTGTTGCCCAGCCAGGCGACATCGACCTTGTTGAAGCGCATGCCCTGAATCAGGCCCGCGTAATCCGAAGCGAAAGTCGCGTTGACCTTGAGACCGGTTTTCTTGCTCATGTCATCCAGAAACGGCTGCCAGATGCTTTTGAGGTTCTGCGATGACTCGGTGGACATGATGCCGAAGTTGATGACCTTCTCTTGCGCCTGGGCAGTGCCCAGCGCAAAAGTGGCCAGCAAGGCGGCAGACGCGAGAACGCGACCGATACGGTTGAACATGAAAGCACTCCTGATGTGAGGTTCGTGCAACAGCGGTTGATGTCAGGCAACTGACGGTAAAAGCATTCAGACTTTGGCCAACGCCAGACGCGATGGCTTTTCCAGGCGCAGCTTCTTGCCGGTGCTCGCCGGATGGCTGTTCTGTTCGGCACCATAGAGGTCGTCGAGGAACGCACTGCTCAGGCCCTGCGCCTGACCATCGAAATGAATACGGCCGCCCTTCAGCGCCACGGCGCGCGGGCAATAACGCATTGCGTAATCGACCTGATGCAGGGTGACCACTACTGTCTTGCCGTCGCGACGATTGATGTCGGCGAGGATTTCCATGACCCGGCGCGCGGACTCAGGGTCGAGCGAGGCAATGGGTTCGTCGGCGAGGATGACCTCGGCGCGCTGGGTCAAGGCGCGGGCAATGGCGACCCGCTGCTGCTGACCGCCGGACAGGGTCGAGGCGCGTTGCGCGTCCAGATCGGCCAGCCCGACACGGTCCAGCGATGCCATTGCGCACTGCTTTTCTTCGGCATTGAACAGCGCCAGATTGCCACGCCAGCGCGGCATGCGCCCCAGACAGCCAAGCAGCACGTTGTCGAGCACACTGAGGCGATTGACCAGATTGAATTGCTGGAAGATGTAGCCGATGTCGGCACGCAGACGACGAACATGACGATTGAGCCGCCCCGACGCCTGCACTTCGCGGTCAAGTACGCGCACCTGACCGCCATTGTCCCGATCACAGCACGCAAGACCCGCCAGATGACGCAACAAAGTGGACTTGCCTGAGCCGGACGCGCCGATCAGCGCCACCATCTCACCGTGTTGTATAGACAACCCCAGGCCAACCAGCGCGCTTTTGCGAGAAAAGCTTTTGTTCAAACCTTCGACATGGATAGCTGGGCTCATGATGCTTCTCTGTCTGCGATACAACCCGGTGCAGGTCGTATTCGGTTGTCAGCCAGACTGAACCGGTGGTGTTGCAAAGAGGTGAAGCGAGGATGACGAACCCATAACAGTTTTTGGCAGGTTACATTGCAGCCGCTACTGACTATCCGATCAGGCCGGAGCCCGGCGTCGGGATGCCGTCCGGGACGGTTTGTGTCGCCAATGGAAGTGATCACTTAGTTATTGCAGCGTTTCGAACGCTGGACGCGGAGCGTCCTGGGAGGCGTCCCCACGCAGAGCGTAGGGACGATTCCAGACCTCAGGCAGATGGCCTGTGTCCGGGCCGGGAGCCATCCGGCGGTATCAGATACGGAAACTACCGACCAGTTGCTGCAGGCGGGCGGCCTGCTCTTCCAGTGAATGGCAGGCTTGCAGCGTCTGGCGCAGGTTATCGACACCCAGTTGGTTCAAGGTGTTGATGTGGGTGATGTCAACGTTGATCGACTCCACGACCGAGGTCTGCTCTTCGGTGGCGGCTGCAACCGACTGGTTCATGCCGTTGATTTCGTCGATGCGGCGGGTCACGCTGCCCAGACGCTCGCCGGCACGGTTGGCGATGCCCACGCTGTCTTCGCTCTGGCGCTGGCTTTCAGTCATGTTGATCACTGCATCTCGAGCGCCGACCTGTAGTTCTTCGATCATCTTCTGCACCTGCTGCGCCGAATCCTGTGTGCGGTGCGCCAGATTGCGTACTTCATCGGCCACTACGGCAAATCCACGACCGGCTTCACCGGCACGAGCCGCTTCAATGGCGGCGTTCAGCGCCAACAGGTTGGTCTGCTGGGAAATGCTGGTGATCACCTCAAGAATCTGTCCGATGTTGGCGGTCTTGCCGTTCAGGCTTTCAATGTTCACGCACGACTCGCTGATCTTGCCGGACAGCTCGTTCATGGCCTTGATGGTCTGCTGCACCACAGCCTGACCGTCACCAGCCAGTTCGCTGGCGTCGCTGGACTGCTGCGAGGTACGCGCCGCGTTCTGGGCGATTTCCTGCGCGGCGGCACCCAACTCGTTGATCGCCGCAGCAACGCTTTCGGTGCGATGCGCTTGCTGATCGGAGTTGCTCATCGACGCGTTGGAGACCTTCACCACTTGGGTCGCCACCGTACCCAGCTGGGCCGCGGTCGAGGCGACTTCGCGGATCGAGGCATGAATACGCTCGACGAAGTGGTTGAAGGACTGGGCCAAGGCACCGAATTCATCCTGGGAGGTGATTGCCAGACGCTTGGTCAGGTCGCCTTCGCCATCGGCGATGTCGCGCATCGCACGACCCATCTGGTGCAACGGCTGCATCAGCACGCGAATCAGCAGGCCCAGCAGGAGGATGATCACCATCACGACCACCACCATCGCGGTGATGGCCGAAGTACGGAATTCGCTGAGCATCGAATAGGCGGCGTCCTGCTCAAGCACCAGCGCCACATACCAGTTGGCGCTGGAAACACCCTGCACCGGCGTGAACGAGATGATCTCAGGCTTGCTGCCGGAGTCGATTTCGGTTACGCCGGTGGCGATTTTCGGCGTATTGGTCGGGTAGGCCTCGCTGATGTTCTTCAGCACCAGCTTGCTGTCCGGGTGCACCAGGATTTTGCCTTCGGCGCTGACCAGAAAGGCGTAACCGTGACCGTTGAAGCTCAGCGAGTTGATGGTCTTGCTGATGCTGTCCAGCGAGATGTCGGCACCGGCGACACCGGCGAGCTGGTTCTGGATCTTGACCGGAGTGGCAATCGTCATGACCAGCTTGCCGGACGAAGCGGCGATGTAGGGCTCGGTGACGATAGTGCCTGTCACGTTCTGCGCGGCCTTGTACCAGCCGCGGGCGCGTGGGTCGTAATCAGCCGGCCGCGTGGCAGACGGGTTGGAGAGCATCACCCCTTCGGTGGTGCCGAAATAACCCAGCTGGAAGTTATCGCTGTAAACGGAAAGGCCTACGGCACGCTGCAGTTGAGGCAGCGCCTTGCCGTCGATGGCAATCTGCTGGGACATCGATTGCAGCAACTGAATACGGCTTTCCAGCCAGGTCTGGATATTCTGGGTGGTCAGGGTGCCGAGCTGTTGCAACTCGGACTGCACGCTGGATTTCAGCGACTGACGTTGTCGGTAATCATTGATGACAATGAACACACTGAACGCGACAACCACAATCAAGGCGGCGGCCAACAGGATTTTCTTGCTGAAACCCAGGCTTTTCATCATAGCGAGTACTTCCACGGCATAAACAATTGGGACGATTCAGGGATCGTCAGTCACCACGCAAAAACGCTGCCGTTTTCGGAGGGCATCGCGGGCGCCGAACGGCGCCGTCACGCAGGCCCTCGGTGCTGTATCGGCCTTACATGAGGAGTCTTTTATTTTTATTTTTCAGCCCCGTGAGAAACGCTTCCCATAAACGCCAGCAAAACGTGCAGAGCGGAAAATATTGGCTATGGTCAAGTCATCCCGTCGTCCAGAGGATGGTCCCGTTATGATGAGTATTGAAAAGCTGTTTGACGATTTGCACAGTCTGCCGAGCATTCCAAAGGTGGCTCAGGACTTGATGCTGCAGTTCGACAACCCCTCCTCCATTCTGGAAAGCATTGCCCGCAATATCGAAAAAGACCCGGTGATAGCTGCCAAGGTGCTGCGCCTGGCCAACTCGGCGCGGTTTCGCGGCTCCCGAGATTCGTCCAGTATTGAAGACGCGGCCATGCGCCTGGGCTTCAATACCTTGCGCACACTGGTCATGGCCTCGGCGGTGACCGGGGCCTTCAAGGCCGGGCCGAGCTTTGACCTCAAGGCGTTCTGGCTGAAAAGCTTTCAAGTGGCGGGGATCTGCCGGATGCTCGCCAAACAGAGCGGCGTCGATGCGGAAATCGCGTTTACCTGCGGAGTGATGCACAACATCGGTGAACTGCTGATCCAGACCGGCGCGCCCGATGTGGCCGAACGGTTGAACAGCGCGACCAAGGCCGGCACCGCAGGACGCGCCGCCAATGAAACCGTACAACTGGGTTTCGGTTATCCGGAAGTGGGCGCCGAACTGGCCCGTCGCTGGCATCTGCCGAATCTGATCCAGCAGGCGATCGCTTATCAGGCCAAACCGATGCAGGCACCGGACGATGCGCCTCTGCCGCGCATCGTCGCTCAAGCCATCGTGATTTCCGACGCCCTGGAAGCCCACGGCGGTGCGACGCCTGAAGCACAGAAAGCCTCTAACGGCCCGATTATGGAGGGCATCGATCTGGACACTCTGTTCGCCGGACTGCCTGCGGTGCTGGAGGCCGACAAGGCGTTCGCGCAGCTATTGAGTTAGCTCTGTACAAAAAGTCGGCGAGCGAAGGTCGGGCAATGCAAAGACAGGCAAGAAGCGGAGTCTGCGTGGTGTAAATGAGCATTGCGCGCCTGTTTTTAACGCAGCATCACCGGACGCAGCCACGTTTCGTACAGCGCCTGGCGCGCGCCAGCTTTGATCGTACGCCGCTTCCCGCTCACCAATGCCCCTCTGGACGCGTAGCGTGCGCTTTCGAAACGGCACAGGGAAAGTTCCAAGAGGCATGCCGACGCGCCGCGTCGGCACGCCCATCATCAGATGATTACTGAAGCGCCTCGACCAGCGCCTTGTTGAACCCAGCCGGATCTTCCATCTGCGGGGCGTGGCCCATGCCTTTGAACTCGACCAGCCTGGCACCCGGAATCATCCCGGTGACCTGCTTGCCCAAGACCTCGTACTTGCCGATTTTCGCCTTGACCTCTGGGGGCGCGATGTCGCTGCCGATGGCCGTGGTGTCGGCATCTCCGATCATTAGCACGGTGGGCACCTGCAACTTCGGAAACTCATAAAACACCGGCTGGGTGAAAATCATGTCGTAGATCAGCGCCGAGTTCCACGCGACCGCTTTTTGACCTGGGCCCTTGTTCAGACCCGCCAGCATGTCGACCCATTTGTCGTATTCCGGCTTCCAGCGCCCGTCGTAGTAGGTTTTCTGTTCATAGGCGCGAATGCCTTCGGCGCTGGTTTTCAGTTCCCGCTCATACCATTGATCCACAGTGCGGTATGGCACGCCCAGCGCTTTCCAGTCTTCCAGACCGATCGGGTTGACCATGACCAGCTGTTCAGTCTGTTTGGGGTACATCAGTGCGTAACGGGTGGCCAGCATGCCTCCGGTGGAATGACCGACTACCGAGACCTTGTCGATGCCGAGCTTTTCCAGCAGCGCGTGGGTGTTCATCGACAGCTGCTGAAAGCTGTACTGGTAGTAGGCGGGCTTGGTGGACGTACAGAAACCGATCTGATCGGGTGCAACTACGCGATAACCCGAGGCACTGAGGCCCTTGATGGTGTCTTCCCAGGTGGCGGCGCAAAAGTTCTTGCCATGCATCAGCACCGCAGTGCGCCCGTTGGCCTTGCCGGTGGGTGCTACATCCATGTACCCCATTTCCAGCGCCTGGCCTTGGGACTGAAATGCGAATGTGTGCAACGTGTGCGGATAGGCGAAACCTTCCAGTCGCTGACCGTAGCTGGGCGTTTCAGCCAGCGCCGCGCAAGGCAAGGTCATCGACATCAACAAGCCGGCAATCTTTGCAGCCCGCATAAGGGGCACCTCCTGTAAGTGTGGGTCGGGGTAACCGGACCCCACTGGACGCGAGTTCCGGACCCGCAAGTAGACCTCATATCCCGCGACAGATTCGCCCTTTTCCTACCCATGGAAACGTAAGAAGACGTTTCTGCGTACCAGGGCAAAACGCTGGACGCTTGCCATGACGCTTCCCTAGACTGAGCCATCTCTTTGTGGGCACCACCGGGGTGACAGGTCTGATGCCAAGGAATCCAAATGAACCGCAATGAACTGCGCAAGGCCGATATCAACCTGATGGTGGTCTTCGAAACCCTGATGCAGGAACGCAACGTGACCCGCGCTGCGGAGAAACTGTTTCTTGGCCAGCCGACCATCAGCGCGGCGCTCAACCGCCTTCGCAGCCTGCTCAACGATCCGCTGTTCATTCGCGTTGGCCATCGCATGGAACCGACCGCTCGCGCCCATGAAATCCTCAAGCACCTGACTCCCGCGCTGGACGCCATGTCCACAGCGTTGAGCCTGACCACGGACTTCGATCCTTCGGTCAGCAAGATGACCTTTCGCATCGGTCTGTCGGACGATGTGGAGTTCGGTCTGCTGCCTGCCATGCTCAGGGCCATCCGCGAGGAAGCGCCGGGCGTGGTGATCGTGGTCAAACACGTGGATTACCTGAATATCTCCGAGGTGTTGATGTCCGGCGACATCACCGTCGGTGTGTGCCTGACCCGCGAGTTGCCCGCCAATGCCAAACGCAAGCTGTTGCGCAATGTGCAGCCGCGTCTGGTGCGCGCTGACAAGCCTTCGGGGCCGATGTCGATGGACGAATATTGCTCGCGGCCGCATGTGGTGGTGTCGCATGTCGCCAGCGTGAGCAGCTTCGCCGATGAGTGGCTGACCGCACTGGGTCGCAAGCGGCAGGTGGTGCTGTCGGTGCCGCAATTCACCACCCTGCCCGCGCTGATGGCGGGTACAGACCTGATTTCAGGGTTGTCGGATTATGCGGCCAGTGCGATGAGCGCGCTGGGGCTGCTGTATGACGAACCGCTGCCCTTCCCCACGCCTGGGCTTGATCTGTCGATGACGTGGTTGAGCGTGATGGACAACGATCCCGCCGAACGCTGGTTGCGCAACAGGATCGAGGAGTTCATGGGCGAGCGCCGGGAAGCGCCCGCCCTGGCTGGCTGATCAGCCGAACCGACCGGTGATGTAGTCTTCGGTCTGGGTCTTGGAGGGCTTGGTGAAGATGGTGTCGGTGTCGCCGTGTTCGATCAGCTCACCCATGAACATGAACGCGGTGTAGTCCGAGCAACGCGCAGCCTGCTGCATGTTGTGGGTCACGATGATCACGGTGAACTGCTCCTTGAGTTCGGTGATCAGTTGCTCGATACGGCCGGTGGAGATCGGGTCCAGCGCGGAAGTCGGTTCGTCCAGCAACAGCACCTGAGGACGCAGCGCGATGGTCCGTGCAATGCACAGACGCTGCTGCTGACCGCCGGACAGGCCGGTGGCGCTCTGCTTGAGCTTGTCCTTCACTTCATCCCACAGCGCTGCGCCACGCAGGGCCTGCTCGACGCGGTCTTCCATTTCCCGACGCGACAGTTTTTCGTGGTGCTTGATGGCATAGGCGATGTTGTCGTAGATCGACATCGGGAACGGCACCGGCTTCTGAAACACCATGCCCACGTGGCTGCGCAGACGGTTCATCGAATAGCCAGGCGCGAGGATGTTTTCGCCATTGAGCAGCACTTCGCCGCGCGCTTCCTGCTTCGGGTACATCGCATAGATGCGGTTGAACACGCGCAGCAGGGTCGACTTGCCGCACCCCGACGGGCCAATGATGGCCGTGATGCGCTTCTCGGGAATGACCATGTCGATGGACTTCAGCGACTTCTGGTTGTTGTAGAAAAACTCCAGACCGCGCACTTGGATCTTGGTCTTTTCGTTGGCCAGGGAAAGGTTGTTCATCAGGACGCCCTATTGCGCAGAAGAATTAAGCGAGAAAGCAGACTCAGTATCAGTACGAACAGCGTCATGACCAGCGCACCGGCCCAGGCCAGGGAGTGCCAGTCTTCGAACGGGCTCATTGCGTACTGGAACACCACCACCGGAACACTGGCGATTGGCTTAAGCAGATCGCTGCTCCAGAACTGGTTGCCAAATGCAGTGAACAGCAACGGCGCGGTTTCGCCGGTGATGCGGGCCAGCGCCAGCAGCACACCGGTGACCACGCCTGCCTTGGCGGCGCGCAGAACGATCTGCAGGGTCAGCTTCCATTGAGGCACACCCAGCGCCAGCGCGGCTTCACGCATGGTCGAAGGTTGCAGTTGCATCATTTCGTCGGTGGTACGCACCACGACCGGAATCACCAGCAGCGCCAGCGCCAGCGCACCGGCAAGTGCAGAGAAGCCGACCTGATGGCCGGTGACCGCGTTGAGCGGCAATACAACGACCGTGTAGACGAACAGACCGAGCACGATGGACGGTGCCGACAACAGAATGTCGTTGATGAAGCGCACCGCGTTGCCCAGCTTGGTGTAGCGCGCAAATTCGGCCAGCCAGATACCGGCCATCAGACCGATCGGGGTGCCGATCAGCAGGCCAATGCCGGACATCAGCACGCTGCCGTAGAACGCGTTGGCCAGACCGCCTTCAGTACCTGGCGGTGGCGTCATGCCGGTGAACAGTTGCAGGTTGAGGGCATCGATACCCTTGATGATCGTGGTCAGCAGAATCCAGACCAGCCACAACAGACCAAAGGCCGTGGCGCCACAACTGAGCACCATCGCGATCTTGTTCTTGATGCTGCGAACCCGATAAATGCGCTCGCTGCCTGTCAGGTCCTTACTCATAACCCCTCCTTGCGCGACAGACGGGACAGCATCAGACGTGCCAGGGCCAGCACGATGAAGGTCACCACAAACAACAGGAAGCCCAGTGCAATCAGCGCTGAGCGGTGCAGATCGGTGTAGGCCTCGTTGAACTCGTTGGCGATCACCGAGGCGATAGAGCTGCTTGGCATCATCAACGACGCCGAGAACTGGTGCGCATTGCCCAGTACGAAGGTCACCGCCATGGTTTCACCCAGTGCGCGGCCCAGCCCCAGGAAGATGCCCCCGACCACCGCCGAGCGGGTGTAAGGCAGCACGATGTCCCAGACCACTTCCCAGGTCGTGCCACCCAAGGCGTACGCCGACTCTTTGAGGGCAACGGGCACGGTGCGGAAAACTTCCTGCATCACCGAGGTAATGAAAGGGGTAATCATGATCGCCAGCACGATACCGGCTGTCAGCATGCCGATGCCCAGTGGCGGGCCTTGAAACATGGGACCGACCAATGGCAAGGCACCGAGATTTTCGGTGATCCAGGGCGACAGGTGTTCAGCCATGAACGGCCCGAACACGAACAGCCCCCACATGCCATAGATGATCGACGGAATGCCTGCCAACAGCTCGATGGCCGAGGCGATAGGCATCCGAAGCCATGGTGGCGCTACTTCGGTCAGGAAAATCGCAATGCCGAAACTCACCGGAACGGCGATCAGCAGAGCCAGAAAAGAGGTCACCAGCGTGCCGTAGATCGGAACCAGTGCGCCGAACTTGCCGGCATTCACGTCCCACTCGGTGCTGGTCAGAAAGTCGAACCCGAACGTCTGGAAGGCCAGACTGCCACCCCAGAGGGTCGACAGGGCGATACAACCCAGCAAAGCAAGCACCAGCATTGCGGCGGCCTGCAATGAACGCTTGAACCACAGGTCATGGCGGTGATCCCGCTTGGCGCGTTTCTCGCCTTCGGTCTCGACAGCATTGACGGCAGCGGACAGGTATTGGGTGTTTTCAGTCATGTTGAGTCCACTCGCAAGGAAAAGCCCCCGCCATCAAACCGATATCGCGGTCGATGACAGGGGTCATACAGGCTTGAATCACTTACTTGGTGAATTCAGCTTTCCAGTAGTTTTCTACACGATCGACCAGCGACTTCGGCAAGGCAACGTAATCCAGATCTGCGGCCTGCTTCTGGCCGTTCTCCAGGGACCACTTGAAGAAATCGAACGCTGCTTCGCTCTTCTCTGCGTTCTTGGCCTTCTTGTACATGATGATCCAGGTTGTCGCAGTGATCGGCCACGCTTCTTCACCAGGAGCGTTGGTCATGATCAGACCGAAGTCCTTGGCGCTTGCCCAGTCGGCGGTGTCGGCGGCGGCAGCGAACGACTTGGCTGTCGGCGCAATGAACTTGCCAGCCGCGTTCTTCAACTGCGTATAGGACAATTTGTTGGTGACAGCGTAGGAGTATTCAACGTAGCCGATCGAACCTTTGATCTGCTTGACGTAAGCCGAAACACCTTCGTTACCCTTGCCACCCACACCGGCTGGCCACTGCACGGTCGAACCGAATTTCAGCTTCTCGTTCCACTCGGAACTGGCTTTGCTGAGGTAGTTGGTGAAGTTGTAGGTAGTGCCCGAACCGTCCGAACGGTGAACCACGGTGATCGCAGTTTCAGGCAGCGTTACGCCAGGGTTCAACGCGACAATGGCAGGGTCGTTCCACTTCTTGACCGTGCCCATGAAGATCTTGGCCAGGGTTTCGCCATCAAGCTTCAGCTTGCCACTTTCGATGCCCTCAACGTTGACGATCGGCACGATACCGCCGATGACGCTCGGGAATTGACCCAGGCCTGCGGACTGCAGATCTTCAGCGGACATAGGGGCATCGGAAGCACCGAAGTCAACGGTTGCAGCCTTGATCTGAGCGATACCACCGCCCGAACCGATCGACTGATAGTTGATGCGGTTCGGTGAATTCTTGCTGTAGTCCTGGGACCACTTCGAAATGACCGGGAAGACGAAACTCGAACCAGCGCCCGTTACATCAGTCGCGTGGGCTACACCGCTCAGGCACAGCGAAGCGATCAGAAGCGACAAGCGTTTTTTAGTCAGCAGAATCACGGTAATACCTCAGTCCAGGAGATTGTGTGGTGGTCCACTTAAGGAGGCCCGAGGCGGATTTAAACCCTCAAATGTTTCTGTTTAATGACAAACAGTCGATCCAGGTCGGCTGAAGCTCATTTTTATAGCTGATTTCCTACATCATAAATTTTTTAAAATACGGTATTCCCCAGCATTTACAGGGCTAAAGCAGCGATTCAAACACTGTAGCGAAGTGCCACCAACTTACTAATAGCTCTGGGCCACTCCCGTTATAAAAGTGTAAAAAAATGTGCGCTTTTAGAAGATCACTGCAAAGGCAGCTCAGCGCCTTATAACCAGATCGCCTGAAAAACCTCCTCCTCTCGCGCTGATCACCTGGCTTTTCCCGGGCGTGCAGGTGTCTTTTAAAAGCGCCATATTTGAGGGGTGGTATTAGATACGAATCCGGGATGTGCTACCGTTCGTCGGGTGCCTTGGCACCTATGGCCAGTGGCCAATGACCAATGTGGGTATCTTAAAAAACGGAGTACGCCTCATGATCACTAACAAACTGACTGCCCTCACCCTCGCTGGCCTGATGGCGGTCGCATCTGGCGCCGCCTTTGCCGAGACCGTCAATAACAATGCGACCAAGCTGCCTGGCACCAACACGCTGCCAGCGGATCGCAATTCGTCCAGCACGGTAGACACTCAGGGCGTCAAGGCCCAGAACCAGGCACAGCAGCCAAAGGGCAAATCGGCCACCCATGACAAGAATGCTCATGGCGGCACGCACACCAACGGCGATGTCACTGAAAAGCCGAAAACCAACTGATGCCACCGACACAGCAGGCAGGGCACCTACCCTGCCCGCTGGTCGGAACCCCAGCACCTGTTGTCCCGATCACAGCTCAATGAATATGGCAACACCCGTTCAGCAATCCCGCCTCAGGAGATTCTTGACATGATGAGCAGAAAACTCAGCGCGCTGGGTCTGGCGATGATCCTCGCAGGTGCCAGCGTCAGCGCACTTGCAGGCTCCACCGGTCCGACCAATCCGAATAACGACAGTCCGAAAGTACCAGGCACTGGCATGGAAAAGAACGTCGACGGCACGTCCCCCGGTGCCAAAGGTACAAGTCCTGGAACGAAAGGCATGGACCCGGAGCCAAGCGCCGGCATGCGCGGCCAGACTCCTGACTCTCAACAGCAGGACATGGACGACAACGACGATCAGGACGACGACAACGCACCGTGATCCTGAATTGAACGCGGCGGCCCGTAGTCAGGTCTTTCCTGGACCGCCTCGTCTTGACTGTCCACCTCCCACTTCACATAACACACCTGGACCGGCATTCCGTGCTCGGCGCAGAAATCCAGCCAACGCAACTGATTGTCTTGCAAGCGATCGCCTGGCCCCTTGACCTCCACCATCCGATAACTGCGCTGCTCCGGAAAAAACTGGATCAGGTCCGGCATACCGGTGCGGTTGGCCTTTATGTCCTGTAACAGACGCCTGAACCAGTGCCGTAAGTGCTCGGCGGGCACGCAATCCAGCGCTCGGTCCAGTAATTCGGAACTCAACGCCCCCCAAAACACGAACGGTGATTGCAGGCCATATTTGCTGGCGAACCGCTCGCGGATGGTCGTGCGGTACGCATCGCTGTCCAGCTCGGCCAGACATGCCGCGAACAGCACAGCACGCCGTTGATGGAAATCAGGGCTGTACAGATCGCTGGGCGCGCTGTGGAACGGATGAAAGAACGCGCCCGGCAAAGGGGCAAATATCGCAGGCCAGCACAGCAGGCCGAACAGCGAATTGATCAGCGCATTCTCGACGTAATGCACCTCGCCGCCCTGCTCTTCCAGATGTTCGCGGATCAATTGCTCGACGCTGCGCCCCGGCAACGGCAAGATTTGCACATCCAGCCTTGAAACGACGCGTGCTGCCCGCTTGCGCTCGGTGGCCAGCCCGAGTTTGCGTTGCAGACGCGGCAGGACGCGGGTCAGATGCTGTGCCTCGGCATCGCTCTCAGGGGCAAGGCTGGCCTGCTGCAGCAGTGCCATGGCCTCGGCATACTCGGCGTTACGCTCCAGCACCCGGATCTGCCGCGAGCGTGCACCGGGGTAGTTCGACTGTCGATACACCGACAGGGCCAGCGGCCAGTCCTGCAGGCGCTCGGCCTGCTGGCCGATGCGGTATAGCAGCTTGGCGCGACGCATCTGCAGCCACGGATTGCAGCATTGGATGGCAATGGCCTGCCCGGCCAGCTCGTGCACCGCGAGGCTGGTTTCCAGCGCCTCACGGCACACGTGCAGTTGCAGACAGACGTCAATATCGGCTCGCGCGGTGATGGCGCGAGAATCGGCTGAAAACTCGACTTTCTCGTAACGATAGATACCCAGATCGGCCAGGACGAATTCCGACCATTCCTGATACAGATTGCCGAAATACAGTAGTCGCAAGCGGTCACACAGCAGCATCACGGTCAGGCCGAATACCGCATCGGGCATCGCGGGGCACCAGTCATCGAGCGGCTGCACGACGCCGTGAAGTGGCAGCAGGCGTTCGAACCACACTTCCTTGCGCTCGGTGTTCTTCACGCCGTGCGCCTTGAAACACTGGCTCAGTTCATCTTTGCGCAACAACTGGAACAACTCGCTCAGACTCAGCGCCGGCCTGGCATCGACCCAGCCGAGTTCAAGCAGGGCCTGCACCGCCTGTTGCGGATCGCCGATCTCCTCATAACTCAACTTGCTCGCTCGAAACAGCGTGCCCTTGCGCATTACCATGCGCACCAGCAATCCTTGGGAGGCGACAGGCAGCCACGCGAACGTTTCGATGAAACGCAGCTCCGAGTCGTCGAGCAGATCGTGATAGCGTTGCGCAATCCAGTCCAGCGCCTGGCGAAAGTTTTCCAGGTAGTAGAACGGATTATCCAGAGCAGAAGTATTCAAGGCCAACGGTCACACAGCAATGAGCAGACCCGCCAAGGATACTGGCTATCCGTACAGATGCCACACCCAACCGCCCATTTCAGCGAGCTGGCCGATCAATGGCGCATTTTCTGGACAGTGGGTCGTTCCGGGAAAGCGACGCCCACGGTCAGCCGGGAGACAACGACGATGCAGACGCCCCTGGTATACCTCGCAGGCTTTGACGTATTTCGCACCGACGCTGTCGAGCACGGCCGTTATCTCAAGGCACTGTGCACCGCGCACGGTCTGGAAGGTCTGTACCCGTTCGATAACCAGGTGACGCCGGGCCTGCCGCTGCATGAAACCGCCCGGCAGATCTACACCATGAACGTAGCGATGATCCGCCGATGCACGGCGGTGCTGGCTAACCTGAATGTGTTTCGCGGCCTGGAGCCGGATTCCGGCACGGCGTTCGAAGTGGGCATGGCGGTGGCGCTCGACAAACCAGTGTGGGGGTATTTCGAGCCGGTCGCGTCGTTGCGCGAACTGGTGCCTCATGATGAAAACGGTGCCGATTGCGACGGCTATCTGGTAGAGGACTTCGCCCTGCCCCGCAACCTGATGCTGGCCTGCAGTTGGGCCGGCACCAGCTCCACGGTGGAATTGGGTGCCGAAGCACTGGCCTTGTACCTGAGCAAGCGATAAGGCCGAAGCCTCCAGGCTGACTGACAGGCAGACACACAGGTACTGACGGTAACGTCAGCCCAGCGTCGAGGAACCGATATCGCCCGTGACGGTGGGGTCGAGCTTGTCCGCGTCAACGAAGTCGTCCAGGCCGAGAATATCCAGATCCAGATAAGCCTCCGGGTCCGTGTCTTCGTCGGCGTCGGCATCGTTCAGTGGCGACTGGTCACCCCCAAACTGCCAGATATCGTTCAAAAGCATAGGGGTCGCGATCACGCCGGTGTGTGCGGGGGTTTGCATGACTCAAGGCTCCTGTCAGTAATCGATTCATCGGACACCGTCCGCGTGTCCGCATTCACAAAGGCTAACTCAGTAGAAGCCGAAAGCCAGCCCCTTCAGGCCGGATTCATCAGGTCCAGCCGAGAAAATCGCCGCCATTGTCGCGCAGCATCTGCAGCATGCCCTGCGCGGCGGGCGACAGATAACCGCCCCGGCGCAATGTGACTCCGATGGTGCGCTTGAGCGTGGTCTGCTCCAGCGGCACTTCGCGCAGGTGTTGCATGGTCTTGCCGAACTCCAGTGATTCGCGGGCGACGAAACTCAGCAGATTGCTCTGGGCAATCAGGCCGGGCAGCAGGGAAATCGAATTGGCTTCGATCTGGACCGTCGGCAACGGCAGGCCATGGGCGGCAAAAGTGGCGTCCAGCCATTTGCGCGACGACACGCTGACCGGCGGCAACACCCAGCGATACGTGCACAAATCACTCATTTGCAGGGCCGCGTTCTTGAAGATCGGGTGGCGCTTGCTGGCGATCACCACCGCTTCGTCCTGAAGCACCGCGAAGCTGGTGACGTCTTCGCTGTCCGGGGCCAGGGCGCAGATGATCATGTCCAACTGGCCCGAGCGCAGCGATTCGCGCAGCAGGTCGTCCTGGCCGATCACCAGCTTGAAGGTTACATCCGGCGTGCGTTGCAGCAGTGCAGAAGTCAGTTTCGGCATCAGGTACTCGGCCATGGTCGCCGCACAACCGACACGGATATTGCCGACCATGCCGCTGGCAAAATCCCGCACCTCGCGCTGGGTCTGGGCGATGCTCTGCTGCAATTCCTTGCCGCGTGCCTGAAGCAGCTCGCCCACCGGCGTCAACTTGATGCGCCGCCCGTCTCGCTGAAACAGTTTCGTGCCGAATGACTCTTCCAGACGCTGAATGCTTTTGGTCAGTGCGGGCTGACTGCGATTGAGCTTTTCAGCGGCCCTGCCCAGATGGCCCAGTTCGGCGATGGTTTCAAAATACGTCAGATCGCGCAAATCCATATCTATCAACCAAAGTTATCAATTCATGATTATTAGAAAATAGACTTGATGGGTTGGGATGTCGATACTAATAACACTCGGTCAGTTCCACGACCGACTCGCAACGTCAGGGAGAACCTCTTGCAACGCGCTTCCAGTCTGTCACCGCCCTACATTCCTCCCCTGGCCCAATGGCTGGGTCTTGTTTTCCTCGCCGGCAGCGCCGGTCAACTGCTCAAAATGATGCACATGCCGGCGGCGATGTTTCTCGGCCCGATGCTGGTCGCCATCGGCTTTGGCGTGTCAGGTGCCACCATCCGCATGAACAAGCGGATCTTTCTACTTGGTCAAGGCACCGTCGGGGTCTTGATCGCCCATGCCATGTCGGTCAGCGTGCTGATGACGGCGCTGCAATCCTGGCACGTCATGCTACTGGCGACCTTGCTTACAGTGGTGCTGAGTGCTGTGGTTGGTCTGCTGCTGGTGCGTTTTACCGGCATTCCCGGCAGCACGGCAGCCTGGGGCACCTCGCCGGGGGCGGCCTCGGCGATGGTCGCCATGTCAGAGGATTATGGCGCCGATTCGCGAGTCGTGGCGACCATGCAGTACGTGCGAGTGGTCTGCGTGGTGGTGATCGGGGCGCTGGTCAGTCACTTCATGGGCGCGTCGGGCAATGGTGCCGACGTGCACAGTCAGCCGGCCGCATTGCACAGTGCAACCCTGCTGGACTTCGGTTTGAGTGTGGCCGTGATCGTGGTCGGCGTGATGCTGGGCTCGCGACTGCCGGCGGGTGCCTTGCTGATGCCGTTGATCCTGGGCGGCGCGCTGCAACTGAGCGGCGTGTTGCAGATTACCATTCCAGCGTGGCTGTTGCCGTTGGGCTACGGTGCGATCGGCTGCTATGTCGGGCTGCGTTTTGACCGCCCTACCGTGCTGTACGTCTGGCGGCGCCTGCCAGCGATGATTCTCGCCTCGCTGGTGCTGATCGTGCTCTGCGCCGCGTCGGCCTGGCTGATCGCGACGCTGATGGACAAGGATTACCTCTCGGTCTATCTGGCCACCAGCCCCGGCGGCCTGGACACCATGGCAATCATCGCCATCGACACCCATGCCGACGTAGGCTTCGTGCTGGCCATGCAGACCCTGCGATTGTTCGGCGTGATCCTGACCGGCAGCTTTCTGGCCAGGCAGATCATCCGCCTGACCGACAAAAGCGTGCCATCACACTAAGGTGCGGGCGGCTTTCTCAGTCCATCCCGGCCAACCCGCTGGCCAGACTCGGCGACAGCGGCAATACCGGCAACAGCGTGGCCTGATAGGCGTGATACAGGTCAGGCTTGCCGGGCCAGATGTCTTCACTGGGTTCATTCTGTGCATTGAGCTCATGTCGCCAGCTGCCGTGTTCATAGTCGATGAACAGCGTTTCGTTGAATTCCCAGAAAACGCGATACCACTCTTCGTACTGCCGCTCGCCGGTACGCTGCAACAGCGAAGCGGCCGCGGCCGCAGCTTCGCAATGGGTCCAGTGCAGGCGATGACGGACCACCGGCCTGTTTTGCCAATCCAGAGTATAGACAATGCCTGGCGCACCGTCGACGTTCCAGCCATAGCGACAGGCATTGGCGAACAATTGGCGGGCGTCCTCCGCCAGCCATGCCGGGCTTGAACGTCCCGCGTGGCGCAGGGACGACTCGAGGTGTAAAAGCAGGCGCGCCCACTCGAAGGCATGCCCGGGTGTGGTGCCGAACGGGCGGAAACCGTCGGCGGGATTCTCGCGGTTGTAATCGGGCAACGGCTGCCAGTCCTGGCTGAAATGCTCGATGACCTGAAAGTCGTTGGCAGCGGCATGCTGATGAATCACCCGCTCGACGATGCCCAGCGCCCGATCCAGCCATTGCGCGTCGCCGGTCACATCGGCCAGAGCCAGAAACGCCTCGGTGCTGTGCATGTTGCTGTTGGCCCCGCGATACGCTTCCTCGTCACTCCAGTCACGGGCAAAGGACTCGCGCATCGCGCCTTCTTCATCGCTCCAGAAATGGGTGTTGATCACCTGAATCGCATCCGACAGCAGCGCCTGGGCTGCAGGCCGTCCGGCGACCACGGCGGAACTGGCCGCCAGCGCGACGAAGGCATGCAGATAAGCCTGTTTGTCGGTGGTGCCGCCATCGGCGAGCGCAGCGCTGAACCAGCCGCCGTGTTCGGCGTCGCGCAAGGTGCCGCTGAGTGCGGCGATGCCGTGATCGACCAGCGCGGCGCAACCGGGAATGCCTTGCGCATGCGCCATGGCGAAACAGTGGGTCATGCGCGCAGTGTTCATGGTCTCGGCGGTGGCCCCGACCATCAGCCGACCGTAATCATCGAGGCTGCCGAAGCCGTTTTCCAGCCTGGCGGCCTTGGCGAAGGTCAGCAGACGCCTGCCCTCCTGCGCCAGCCATTGATGGTGGGCTGGCGAGCGAAGCCAACTGCTGAAGGTTTGATTGTTATTATTCATGACGCTGTGCTGCCTCCATCGATAAGACGTACCTGCACGGTGGTCGCGGCGACCGGGTGCAATAATGCGCGCCCGGCCGGTCAGCGGCAAGCCACCGCGGCCTCATCGATTTCGGCGTTTCAGACCTTGAAGCGCGCCACCACCTGGTTGAGATCGGCGGCCAGACGCGACAACTCGTGGCTCGACGCGCTGATCTGATTGGCACCCTGAGTCGACTGCATCGACAGATCACGAATGTTGACGATATTGCGGTCCACTTCACGGGAGACCTGCGCCTGCTCTTCGGCGGCGCTGGCGATCACCAGATTACGCTCGGAAATCTGGTTGATGGACGACGTGATTTCGCTCAGTGATTCCCCCGCCCCCTTGGCCAGCGACAGCGTGGAGGCGGCGCGTTCGCGGCTGGTGTTCATCGACTCCAGCGCCTGGGCCGAGCCGCTGCGCATGGCGCTGACCATCGAGTCGATTTCCAGGGTCGACTGCTGGGTGCGATGCGCCAGCGCCCGTACTTCGTCGGCCACAACGGCAAAACCGCGGCCCGATTCACCGGCGCGCGCGGCTTCGATGGCGGCGTTGAGCGCCAGCAGATTGGTCTGCTCGGCAATCGAGCGAATCACGTCCAGCACCTTGCCGATGTCCTGAGACTGATCGGCCAGGTTCTGCACCAGCACCGACGTGGCCTGAACGTTGTCGGTCAGGGTCTGGATCGACTGCACGGTTTCGATGACCCGCGTCTGCCCGGCCTGGGCCGAAGCACTGGAATGGCTGGACGCATCGGAAGTGGACACCGCGTTACGCGCCACCTCTTCCACCGCCGACGTCATTTCGTTGATGGCCGTGGCCGCCTGGTCGATTTCGGCATTCTGCTGGTTCAATCCGCGATAACTGTCTTCGGTCACCGAGTTGAGCTCGGTGGCGGCCGACGCCAATTGGCTGGCCGAACTGCCAATATGGCGCATCGCTTCACGCAAATTGCCTTGCATCTGCTCCAGCGCACGCAACAGCCGGGTGACTTCGTCGTTGCCATCGATCTGAATGGTGCGGGTCAGATCGCCCTGGGCGACATGCTCGGCGGCACTGACCGCACGCTGCAACGGGCGGACAATGCTGCGGGTCAGCCACAGCGCCAGGCCGATGGTCGCCAGCGCCGCGAGTACCACGAACACCAACACAATAGTGCGCGACGCTTCGTACTGGGCCTCGGCTGCCTTGCCCTCGGCATCGACCCTGGTGACGTAGAAATCGGCCAGGTCGTTGAGCTGTTTGCCCGAACCATCGACGATCTGCTTCATGTCGGCCAGCAACAGCTTGTTCAGGCCTGCGCCGTCACCTTGCGCGGCGAGCACGAACGAGCGATCCAGCGCCGTGCGGTATTGCCCCATGGTGACCAGAAACTGGTCGGCAAGGACTTTCTCTTCCGGCGTGTCGACGAATTTGTTGAGCAGGTCGAGCTTCTTGGTCAAGTCGCCCAGACGCACATCCATCTGGCCACGGTAGGTGGGGATACTGGCAGGATCGGTGTCCAGCGCCATGCGCAGAGAGATGGTCCGGATACGCAACATGATTTCGCGTATGTCGTTGACCACGCGCATGCTCGGCACCCAGTTGGTTTCAACGGCCACTTCGCTCTCGCGAATGGTCGACATCTGCACCAGTGCGAACCAGCCCAGCAACGCCACGAGCAGGGAAATCAAGGTAAAACCCAGACCTGCGCGGCGGGCGATAGTGAGGTTGCGTAAATTCATGGCCAGGGCTCTTTTATATTTGGAAGACGATCGTCGACCGACAGTTGTCGGACAACCGCACAGCGTATCGCCCTTGTCGGACAATTCTTTAAGGCTTTCGACAATCATTCAGCCTCCGGGCCAGCCGACGAATGAACACGCTCAACCCGAGCACGCGCTTGTCTACCCTCATGCACACGAAACCGGCTCGTACAACCGTGGAGGTTTTTGCCATGCATCTGGAAGGTTCCTGCCATTGCGGCGCGGTGGAGTTCAGCCTGAACAGCGCCCACCCTTACCCTTATCAACGCTGCTATTGCTCGATCTGCCGCAAGACCCAGGGAGCGGGCGGCTATGCCATCAACCTGAGCGGCGAGGCGTCAAGCCTGAAAGTCAAAGGGCGGGAGAACATCTCGGTCTACCACGCAAAAATCCGGGAAGATCATCACGTAAAAATCAGCAGCGCCGAGCGCCATTTCTGCAAAGTCTGCGGCAGCGGCCTGTGGCTGTTCAGTCCGGAGTGGCCGCAACTGATCCACCCTTTCGCGTCGGCCATCGACACGCCGTTGCCGACAGCGCCCGAGCGTACGCACATGCTGCTTGATTCGAAGGCGTCCTGGGTCGAAATCGAGGCACATGAGCGCGACCGGCAGTTCGACGGGTATCCAGAGGAGTCGATTGCCCAGTGGCATGAACGGCTGGGGCTGGTGCGCTGATCCGCCCGGGATCGCGCACCGTCTGCCTCACCTGCAACTAGCGCGCGGCCAGTTGCCAGACCCTGGCAATGTCACGCGCACGCTCACGCAGCAGACGCGGCGCCTCGCGGCACGCCTGCTCCAGCGTCATCGGCCCACCGGCCAGGGCGAAAGCTGCGCTGATGCCGTGCTGATAAAGCTGTTCGTAGCCTTCACCCAGCGTACCCGCCAGAACGATCACCGGCACCCGCTGGCGTTTGGCGACCCGCGCCACACCCAGCGGCGTCTTGCCGCGCAGGGTCTGCGCGTCGAAACGGCCTTCGCCAGTGATGACCAGATCGGCGCCCGCCAGCGCCTGCTCGAGTCCGGTCAGCTCGGCGACGACTTCTACCCCGGCACGAAACGAAGCATTCAGGTACGCCTTGGCTGCGAAACCCATGCCACCGGCCGCGCCGCTGCCAGGACTGTCGCGCAGGTCCCGGCCCAGCGCCTGCGCCGAGTGATCGGCGAAATGCGCCAGCGCAGCGTCGAGCGCCAATACCTGCTCGGAAGAGGCGCCCTTCTGCGGACCAAAGATGTGTGAGGCACCATTCGGTCCGCACAAGGGGTTATCCACGTCGGCGGCAATTTCCACGCGTACGTCGGCAAGCCTTGGGTCCAGCCCGGCAAGGTCGATATGTGCCAGATCGGTCAAGGCAAGACCGCCGCCCGGCAGCGCCTGACCGGCGTGATCCACAAAGCGCACGCCCAGCGCCGACAGCATGCCGCTGCCGCCATCGTTCGTCGCGCTGCCGCCGATGGCCAGAATGACGCGCTGCGCCCCGGCATCCAGTGCCGCCGAGATCAATTGCCCGGTGCCTTCGCTGCCGGTGCGGCAGGCGTCACGTTGCGCGAGAGTGAGCAATTGCAGACCGCTGGCCATGGCCATTTCGATGATCGCCGTGCGGCTGTGCGCCAGCCAGCCCCAATGGGCCTCGACGCTGTCGCCGAGCGGGCCCTTGACCCGCGCGCTCATCAGTTGTCCATTGCAGGCGTCCAGCAGCGCTTCGATGGTGCCTTCACCACCGTCGGCCATCGGGCATTTGATCAGTTCGGCATCCGGCCAGACTTCGGCCAGGCCGCTGGCGATGGCATTGGCGACGGCCTGGGCGCTCAGGCTGTCTTTGAAGGAGTCGGGGGCGATGACTATTTTCATTGTTGTTCTCCATGTCCGTTACCGGATGTTCTCATCACGGCCCTGCTTTGCCGCCAGCCCTGCGCACAACGATTATCGACGCTTGTCGGGCATTTGAACAAAACCTGCGCTCAGCCCTGGCGAGGCTGCATCTGCGCACCCAGATAAAGATGCAAGAGGTCGTCGGTCTTGTAGGGATCACGGCCGGTCAACTCAGCAATCTTTTCCAGCCGATAGCGCAGGCTGTTGCGATGAATGCCCAGAGCATCGGCACAGGCCTGACTTTCGCCGCTGTATTCGAACCAACTGCACAGGGTTTCAAGCAATGCCCCCTGATTGTGCAAACGGCCAATGGATTCGGCCACTTCGGCGGCCAGCCAGTCGTGGCGGTGACGCCAGAACAGCACCGGCAGGCGATGATCCGCCAGACGCAACAGCCTGTGTGTCGGGCGCGCCTGAGTGGCGTAATCCAGCAGATCCCGGGCGGCGGCGCAGGCATGGCGCAACTCGGGCAGATCCGCCGAGGGCTCAACCGTGGCCATGCGCACCACTGGCCAGTGATGCTCGTCGAATTGCTTGAGCAGCGTGGCATCATCGCGATCCTTGCCTGCCGCCCGGCACCAATAGAGCAGCGTCGGCTCACGCAGCACGAACCAGCTGTCGGCGTAGCGTGATCCCAGCCACCCGGCAATCTGGCTGGCAGCCGAGGGCTGCCCTTCAAGCTGGAGCAATACCGCCTGACGCGGCAGTTGCGGCTGCAGTCCCAGTTGTCGCGCCTCGTCGACCAGGCTATCCGGACAATCAGGCAGCAACAACCGCGCCAGCAGGTCTTCGCTGCGCTGCAGCCGCCACTGACGGTCTGCCTGTTGACGACGGTGTTCCATGAGCATTTCGGCGGTCATCTTGACCAGTTCGCCATACACGCGAACCTCGTCCGGCTCGCCGGTGATACCCAGCACGCCTACCAATTGGTGGTCGAGCATCAGCGGCAGATTGACGCCCGGCTTGACGCCGCCCAGATGCAGGGCGGCCTGAGAATCGATCTCGACCACCTGGCTGTTGGCAAGCACCCGTTGGGCGCCCTCGTGCCGGGTACACAGGCGCTCGGGATCACCGCTACCAATGATGATGCCCAGATAATCCATGACATTGACGTTGTAGGGCAGAATGGCCATGGCGCGGTCGACGATGTCCTGAGCCAGAGCCCGATCAAGCGCAAACATGATGAGCTCCCGCCGTCGCAAGAGGCTTGGAATGAGTAGGCATGCGGATACATTTTGTTGAAGTTATTGAGGCATCGAGTGTGCCTGAAACTGGTATCGAGCGCGATGCGCATGGCACAGTGCCGGGCTTGCCGTCATACATTGAATCCCCCCACCCTAGCCGAAGGCGCGCTGAACGTTGATCAGATCCCGAATCGCCAGTCTGCTGTCCCTGCTCACACTGTCGGCCTGCACCTCGATGGCCGAAGGCGAAAACCCCACTCAGCGCTTCGAAGAATACCGGCAACAGACCATCGCCCTGCTCCGCTCGCAACGGACGTTTCAGACCTCGGACCCCGAAGCCGAACTCAACTGGAATGCCCCGCAGCAGTGGACGCCAAGCGGTCCCGTTAAAGGCGGCGTGCTGCTGGTGCACGGGCTGGGCGATTCGCCATGGTCGTTTCATGACATAGGGCCGCGGCTGGCCGACCAGGGCTTTCTGGTCCGGACCGTGCTGCTGCCCGGTCACGGCACCAAGCCTCAGGACATGCTCGACGTGACGCTGGAACAGTGGCAGCAGGTGGTCCGCGAGCAAGCGAAATTGCTCAGCGAAGAAGTGCCAAAGGTCTATCTGGGCGGTTTTTCGACCGGCGCCAACCTGGTGCTGGACTACGCCTATGACCATGACGAGATTGCCGGGCTGGTGCTGTTCTCTCCGGCCTTTCGCTCCGACAGCGGCTACGCCTGGCTCACGCCGTGGATCGGCTGGGCCAGACCCTGGCTGCTCGCATCGCCCGAAGACAGCCTGCGTCCGATGCAGACACCGGTGCGCTACATGAACGTACCCACCAACGGCTTCGCCCAGTTCTATCGCAGCAGCACGCTGGCGCAGAACCGTCTGCGGCAGCGCACCTACGACAAACCGGTGTTCGTCGCCATCGCCCAGCATGACTCGGTACTGGACACCGCTTACGTACTGGATACCTTCAATGCGCGTTTCAGCCATCCGGACAGCCGCCTGATCTGGTACGGCGACCAGCCGGCCAGGACAGCCGTCACCTCACGTGTGGAGGTCCGCACCGATCATCTACCGGCGTACCGTATCAGCCGCTTTTCGCACATGGGCCTGGTGTTTTCGCCGGACAACCCGCTTTATGGCGCGGCTGGCACGCAGCGCATCTGCTGGAACGGCCAGAGCGACGAAGACACGAAGAACTGCATGGCGGGCAAACCGGTCTGGTATTCCGACTGGGGGTATCGGGAACCGGGCAAGATCCACTCGCGACTGACGTTCAACCCCTGGTTCGAATGGCAGACGCAGTTGATGCTCGGCGTGCTCAAAGACGCAAAATGAAGCAAACCCTGGCCATTCGGCCGCTTATTCCAGCGGCACCAGTCGCTCACGGCTGTTGCTCAAATGCGTCCACATCGCCGCACGTGCGGCATCGGGGTCTTTGCGGCGAATGGCGCTGAGCAAGGCCTCGTGCTCCAGATTGGCCAGATAGCCCTGATGAGCCAGACTGTTGCCAGCGCGCTCGCTTGAGGCTATGCGGCTGCGCGGAATGATCGCACTGCCCAGGTGTTGCATGATCTCCATGAAATAGGGGTTGCCGGTCGCCTCGGCAATCAGCATGTGGAAGCGCTTATCCGCTTCGACACAACTGTCTTCGTTGGCCAGCAGGTCCTGATAGTCATCCAGCGCCTGGCGCATGGCCGCCAGTTGCTCATCGGTACGCCGCAACGCCGCCAGCGCCACCGCCTGGGTTTCCAGACCGATGCGCAACTCAATGATGTCGCGCACTCTGGAAACGGTCTCGACCTTCAGGCGTAACCCGGTCTGGTCGCCGCGTTCCAGCACGAAGGTACCGATGCCGTGATGGGTCACCACCAGGCCTGATGCCTGAAGTTTCGAGATGGCCTCACGCACCACCGTGCGACTCACGCCATGCTCACGCACGATCTGGTTTTCCGACGGCAGCTTTTCACCCGGCGCGATCTTGCCCAGCAGAATGCGCTGGCTCAACTCGGTGACCAGATCGGTGGCGAGACTGTGCTGGCGGCGTTTGGGCGCGGTGCTGGCAGGCTCTTGCATGGGAGTGTCCTGAGGTTGTCTATTCGTGCAGTGGTTACCGGACGGGTAACGAAACGCTTTGGCCCGATCAGGCGCATCCCGTCTGCGTTTCACGGCCCTGGCAACTTGTCTGACTTGTATTACAAGCAACCTGCGCTTGTCAAAATTTAACGCGCACATTTTTCGCGCGATTTCCGATGACTCTTCGCAGGCCAACTGACGCCTGGCGACCGAAAACACTCCCGGCATACAGAAAAAACCAACAAATACTGGGCAAAACCCAAGCTTATAGCCTGTTTACCAAGCAAAAACGACCCTCGCCTTTCGTCGCCACGAGCTGGAGAACGCAGCAATCGAACGCCATCAGGGGCTTGCCAAAGCCCGGGTTACTTGTATGATGACCGACAATGCAAGGGCACTCTTGCGCAGACCCGCATAAAAACAACGAGTGGGAGATTCAACTGTGAGCACATCCAATTCCAGGATGGCCGACGGCACAGATTCGGTCCTGAGTTCAGCCGTATCGAAAGTCAAACGTCATGTCCTGCCGCTTTTTGTCATCATGTTTATCGTCAACTACATCGACCGGGTGAACATCGGCTTCGTGCGTTCGCACATGGAGCATGATCTGGGTATCGGTGCTGCAGCCTATGGCTTGGGTGCCGGGCTGTTTTTCATCGGTTACGCGCTGTTCGAAGTTCCTTCCAACATCCTGCTACAGAAAGTCGGCGCCCGTATCTGGCTGACGCGGATCATGCTCACTTGGGGGCTGGTCGCTTCCTGCATGGCGTTCATCCAGAACGAAACCCACTTCTATATTCTGCGCTTTCTGCTCGGCGTGGCCGAAGCCGGTTTCTTCCCTGGGGTGATCTACTATTTCACCCGCTGGCTGCCAGGCGTAGAGCGCGGCAAGGCGATTGCGATCTTCCTCAGCGGTTCGGCCATCGCTTCGCTGATTTCCGGCCCGCTGTCCGGGCTGCTGTTGCAGATCAACGGCCTCGGCATGAAGGGCTGGCAGTGGATGTACTTCATCGAGGGCATGTTCTCGGTGGGTCTGTGCTTCTTCGTCTGGTTCTGGCTGGATTCCAGGCCACACGATGCCAAGTGGCTGACCCGCGAAGAACAGGACGCACTGGTCAATGCCATCGATGCCGAACAGGCCGCCCGTGAAGCCGCAACGCCGGTCAAGGCGTCTATCGGCAAGCTGCTCAAGGACAGTCAGATCATTCTGTTTTGCGTGATCTACTTCTTCATTCAACTGACTATCTACGCCGCCACCTTCTGGTTGCCGAGCATCATCAGAAAGATGGGCAGCCTGAGCGATTTCGAAGTCGGGATGTTCAACTCCATTCCGTGGCTGCTGTCGATCGTTGGCATGTACGCATTCGCTGCGCTGTCGGCCAAATGGAAGCGCCAGCAGGCCTGGGTCGCCGCAGCGCTGTTGATTGCCGCAGCCGGGATGTTCATGTCCACCACCGGCAGCCCGATCTTCGCCTTCATCGCCATATGCTTCGCCGCGCTCGGCTTCAAGTCGGCGTCATCGCTGTTCTGGCCGATTCCTCAGGCGTATCTGGATGCACGCATCGCCGCTGCGGTGATTGCGCTGATCAACTCGGTGGGCAACCTCGGCGGCTTCGTGGCCCCGACCACCTTCGGTCTGCTGGAAGAGCACACCGGCTCGATCCAGGGCGGACTGTACGGGCTAACCGCCACCTCGTTGATTGCCGCGGTCATCGTCTTCGCTGCCCGCAACACGCCGAAACCCGGCGCTACACCGGTCGCCGCCGTGCAGACACCGGCCACCCACTGACGCGCCCCCTATTTTGACAAAGGATTTCAACATGAACGCTCAGCACGCGAGTATCACTGCAAAAGCCCCTGCCATCACTGAGATGCACGTCGTGCCGGTGGCCGGCCACGATGACATGCTGCTCAATCTCAGTGGTGCGCACGGTCCGTACTTCACTCGCAATATCGTGATCCTCAAGGACAACGCCGGGCACACCGGCGTCGGCGAAGTCCCCGGTGGCGATCTGATTCGCCAGACCCTGGAAGACGCGCGATCGCTGGTGGTCGGCAGCAGCATCGGCACTTACCAGAAAATCCTCAATGACGTGCGCAAGGCCTTCGCCGAACGCGATTCGGGCGGACGTGGTCAACAGACCTTCGACCTGCGCATCACCATTCACGCAGTCACCGCGTTGGAGGCGGCGCTGCTCGACCTGCTTGGCCAGCACCTGGATGTGCCTGTCGCCGCGCTGCTCGGTGAAGGTCAGCAACGCGATCAGGTCGAGATGCTCGGCTATCTGTTCTACGTTGGCGATCAACACAAGACCGACCTGGCCTACCGCAGCGAGCCTGACGCCGACAACGACTGGTTCCGCCTGCGCCATGAAGTCGCCCTCACCCCTGACGCGGTGGTACGTCTGGCCGAGGCCGCGCATCAGCGTTATGGCTTTCAGGACTTCAAGCTCAAGGGCGGCGTGCTGCGCGGCGACGACGAGATAGAAGCCGTCACGGCACTGGCCGAACGCTTCCCCGATGCCCGCATCACGCTGGATCCCAACGGCGCGTGGTCGCTCAAGGAAGCCATACGCCTGTGCCGCGATCAGCAGCACGTGCTGGCTTACGCCGAAGACCCCTGTGGCGCGGAAAACGGTTTCTCCGGCCGCGAGGTCATGGCCGAGTTCCGCCGTGCCACAGGCCTTAAGACCGCCACCAACATGATCGCCACCGACTGGCGCGAAATGGGCCACGCCATTCAGTTGCAATCGGTGGACATCCCGCTGGCCGACCCGCACTTCTGGACCATGCAGGGGTCGGTGCGCGTCGCGCAGATGTGCAACGAATGGGGCCTGACCTGGGGCTCGCATTCCAACAACCACTTCGATATCTCACTGGCAATGTTTACCCATGTGGCCGCTGCCGCACCGGGCAACATTACCGCCATCGATACCCACTGGATCTGGCAGGATGGCCAGCGCCTGACCAAGGCACCACTGCAGATTGTCGGCGGCAAGGTCGAGGTACCGAAAAAGCCCGGCCTGGGCGTCGAGCTGGACGTAGATCAGTTGGCCAAGGCTCACGAACTGTACAAAGGCATGGGGCTTGGGGCGCGCAATGACGCCGTGGCCATGCAGTTTCTGATTCCGGACTGGACGTTCAACAACAAGCAGCCCTGCCTGGTGCGCTAAGCCGCTTCGCTTTCCCTCATACTCTCGCCCTTGTGTAGGCACCCGGCGCGCAACCCCCTTGCGCGCCGTTTTTTCTTGGTTTCTTTCACCGCGTGATACTGTCTGGCAACAATCAGTAACGACTAGCCAGCATGCGCCATATCGTTCACACCCACCCTCGCCTGACCATCGCGGCCCTGACAGGCCTGTCCTGCGGCATTGCCTCCATCTGGGTCCTGCCCGACACCACATTGACCCAAAAGCTGTTGATCGGCTGGGACCTGGGCGTATGGCTGTATCTGATCCTGATGTTCATCCGCACCCTGCACAGCAGCGCCGGTGATGTGCGGCGTATCGCGCTGATAGAGGACGAGAACGCGGGCACGATCCTGATGACCGTCTCCATCGCGGCATTGGCCAGCCTGGCCGCGATCATCGTCGAGATCGCGGGCAGCAAGGGCCTGTCACCGCACGCCCAATTGCTGCACCACGCGTTCACCGGCATCACCATCATCGGCTCATGGCTGATGATCGGCGTGGTGTTCAGCCTGCATTACGCGCGGCTGTTCTATACCTGGACAGGCAAGGATCCGGCCCTGTCTTTCGCGGGCGGCGAGAAGAATCCGGACTACTGGGATTTTCTGTATTTCTCGTTCACCTTGAGCGTTGCAGTACAGACGTCCGACGTCGGCGTGGCGACCCCTCAAATGCGCCGGATCGTGCTCGCCCAGTCGTTGATCTGCTTCGTGTTCAACACCGCGATTCTGGGCTTTTCGATCAACATTGCGGCCAGCCTGTTCAACTAGCGGCCTTTCCCGACATAGCCAAAAGAGACGTCCATTCATGACCCCATTGAACATCGCGGTGCTTGACGACTGGCAGAACGTGGCCAGCGACGTCGTCGACTGGTCGGTACTTGACCCGATAGGTGCCGTCAGTTTTCTGCATGATTTTCCGGCCGACACCGCCACCATGAGCCAGCGCCTGCAAGACTTCGACGTGATTTGCGTGATGCGTGAACGGACCCTGTTCGACGAGGCGCTGCTCAGCCGTTTGCCACGCCTGAAACTGCTGGTCACCGGCGGCATGCGCAATGCTGCGCTCGACGTTGCTGCCGCCCGACGCCTTGGAATCGAAGTGTGCGGCACGGAAAGCTACAAGCATGCCGCCCCGGAGCTGACCTGGGCGTTGATCATGGGCATCACCCGCAACCTGGTCACCGAAGCGGGTGCATTGCGCTCGGGTCAGTGGCAAGCGGGACTGGGTGGCGACCTGCATGGCAAGACGCTAGGGATTCTGGGACTGGGCAGCATTGGCAAATGGATCGCCCGATACGGCCAGGCTTTCGGCATGAAGGTGATCGCGTGGAGCCAGAACCTCACGCCCGAGGGAGCGGCCGGCTCGGGGGTGACCTACGTCAGCAAACAGGCACTCTTCGAACAGGCCGATGTGCTGTCGGTGCACCTGGTGCTCAGCGACCGCAGCCGTGGTCTGGTGGACGCCGAAGCGCTGGGCCGGATGAAGCCCGGCGCATTCATCGTCAACACATCACGCGGCCCGATCATCGATGAAGCGGCGTTGATCGAAGCCCTCAGCCAACGCAGGATTGCCGGAGCAGCCCTGGACGTGTTCGATGTCGAGCCACTCCCGGCCCAACACCCCTTCCGCACGCTGGACAACGTGCTGGCGACTCCGCACATCGGCTATGTCACCGAAAACAACTACCGGACCTTTTTCAGCCAGATGATCGAAGACATCCAGGCCTGGCATGCGGGGTCGCCGATCAGGGTTTTCGCCTGACCGTATCGGACCTTCAATCAGAGCGTGTAGGCAATCCCCACCTGCACTGTCCGAGGGGCGCCCGGATAAGCGTAAACGTTGCCAAAGGCGCCCTCCTCGTACTCGGTGTCGAACACGTTCTTCACATCGAGGTTGAGCTTCACGTGTTCGTTGACCTTATAGAAGGCCAGCAGATCGAACACGGTGTAGCTGTCCATCGAAAAGGCCACATTGGCCGTCTGCCCGGCGCGCTGATCGACATAGCGTCCGCCGACCCCCAGCCCCAACCCGCGCAAGGCACCGTCCTGGAACTCATAGACGTTCAACAGGCTGAAAGTCTGCTCCGGGATATTCAGCAACCGCGTGCCGGACCGCAACGAGTTGTCTTTGGTGACCTCCGCGTCGACGTAGGCATAGCTGCCCATCACTCGCCATTCGGGGGTCAAATTGCCGACCAGATTCAGGTCCAGCCCACGACTGCGCACTTCACCCGCCGCCACGCTGAACGTCGAATCGACCGGGTCAGTGGTCAGCACGTTCTGTTTCTCGATCTGATACAGCGCGGCATCCACGCTCAACTGACGGTCCAGCGCCTGCCACTTGACCCCGACTTCATAGGACTTGCCTTCCTCGGCCTTGAAGCCACCACCCAGACGGCTCGCGCCGGTATTGGGCTTGAACGAGCGTGCGGTGTTGGCATAGACCGCAACGTCATCGGTCAGGTCGTAGGTCAGCCCGAGACGCGGCGTGACGGCGTTATCGCTGTTGGTGAAGGGCACGCCGACGCCGAAGGTGTCGTAGTCATGCTCGAAACGCTCGAAACGCACGCCGCCCAGCAACTTCAGGCGCTCGGTCAGCGCCACCTGATCCTGCAAAAAAGCGGCGTATGTCTTGAGGTTTTCTTTGTCGTGGGTGGTGGTGCGGGTCAGCGCCGGACGCGCCTGGCCGTAGACAGGATCGAAGATATTGATGGTGTAAGCCCCGACAGCACCACTGGAGCGCCGGATGATCGACTTGTAGTCATAGTCTTCGTACTCGACACCGGCCAGCAGCGTGTGGTCGAACGCACCGGTCGCAAAATGTCCGGTGACGTTCAGTTGCACATCGCGGTCGGTCCATTCCAGCTTGCGGTAGTTGAAGTTGCGTCCCAGCGTGCGCCCGTCAGCGGCCAGGCCGTTGGCTTCGATGGCATCACCTTTCAACGAGCCGTCGAGCATCTGGATTCCGCCGCCCAGTTTCCAGTCGGCGTTCAGGTCGTGATCGAAACGGATCTGCGCCATGTTGTTGTCGTTGTGCAGCTTGCCCACGTCCTTCTCGCCGAAAAAGGTATCGCGTGACGCTGTGCGGGTCTGGCGGGCATAGCGGGTCAGGCCACGGTCCAGCGGCGCGTTGTTGCGCATGAAGTCGCCTTCGAAGGTGAGGCGCGTGGCGTCATCGACCTGCCAGGTGAGCACGGGTGCAACGCCGTAGCGTTCGGTTTCGACATGATCGCGAAAGGTGTCGCCGCCCTCAGCCACGACATTGAGACGATAGGCAAACCGGCCCTCGTCATCCAGCGGGCCGGTGGCGTCCAGCGGGCCGGTGGCGTCCAGCGTACCGCGCTTCATGCCCTGATCATTGAGTTGACTGCCCAGCGTGACCGAGCGTTCGGCCAGCGGCTGCCTGGAGACGACATTGAAGGTACCGCCCGGATCGCCGCGACCATACAGCGTTGTCGCCGGACCACGCAGCACTTCCAGACGCTCGATGGTGTTGGCGTCCGGCATGTTCGGATAGCCGCGATTGATCGGAAAACCGTTGCGGTAGAACTCGCCGGTGGTGAAGCCGCGCACGGTGAAGGTGGTCAGGCCCTGTCCACCGAAGTTGTTGGCGCGCCCTACGCCACCCGCGTAATCAAGCGCGTCCTGTAAACGCGTGGCACCGATGTCTTCGACCGCGTCGCGCGTCACGACGCTGATCGACTGCGGCGTCTCGTGCAGGGATGTGTCAGTTCGCGTGGCGCTCGCGGACCGGGTGGCGCGATAGCCCTGCACCGGCCCTTGTGCGGTGTCGAGATCGGCAGCGCTCTGGATATCGATGTTCTGCAGTTCGATCGAGGGGTTATTGGCAGTGACCTGGTCAGCCCAGGCGGATGGAGCGATGGCTTGAATGACGCAAAGCGAAAGAAAGGTACGACGCATCGATATGCAGCCCTTGGCAGTAAACCGGGTCTCTTCGGACCTGGCGGATTTTTTTGCGAATAGTACAGATTCTTATTAGCACTTGATACAAATTATCAAAAATCACGTTAATCCTGCTATTAGCCATCGGACAAAGCCGTGAATGGCCCGTGATTACAGGTACAGGCCGCACGTTCTGCCAACTGGCTCATACATTTTTCGACACTGCACGGCGCTGGCGAACGACGGCGCACGGCGCCTGTCTGAACCAGCGGACTGACGCAGACTGCGAGGTCCATTCCTCATCGGACTGTGTACCTACAGTCAGCGAGCCAAGCGCCTCAGCAAGACATCAGGAAACGGTATGGACCACGAAGTAGACGGCAAGACCCCCGGCCTGTCAGCCGACGAAGAGCGCGAAATCGACGAGAATCAACCGCCGCGCGCTGCTGTGTTGCACGAAACCATCCGCATTCAGGGCGACCACGAGCTGGAGCGCAGTGTCGCTGCGCTCTGGTGGTCGGCACTGGCCGCGGGCCTGACCATGGGGCTGTCGCTGATGGCGATGGGTCTGTTCATGTCGCGCCTGGAAGGCATTCCCGGCAGTCATGTGATTACCAGCCTGGGGTACTCGGCAGGCTTTCTCGCGGTCATCCTCGCGCGCCAGCAACTGTTCACCGAGAACACCATCACCGCCGTGTTGCCAGTGATGAGTAAACTGAATCTGGCCAACATTTGGCGCCTGCTGCGGCTCTGGGGCGTAGTGCTGACCGGCAACCTGGCCGGCACGCTGCTGGTCGCGTATGTAATGCTCAACCTGCCGATCTTCGATACCAAGACCGATCAGGCCTTTCTGGAGATCGGTCGCAAGGTCATGGAGAACGACGTCAGTCAGATGTTCTCCAAAGGCATCGTCTCCGGCTGGATGATTGCGACCATGGTCTGGATGATCGCCTCAATGGAAAATGCCAAGATCGCGATTATTGTGCTGATTACCTATCTCATGGCACTGGGCGACTTCACTCACATCGTAGTGGGTTCGGCAGAGGTGTCGTACCTGGTGTTTGCGGGTGAAATCGGCTGGAAGGACTTTCTGTTCACCTTTGCTGGCCCGACGCTGGCGGGCAACATCATCGGCGGCAGCTTCATTTTCGCCCTGATCAGCCACGCGCAGATCCGCAGCGAGAAAGACACCAGTGCCAAGCTGGAGCGGGACAAGAAAATGCGTGCCGAAGAAAAACGTCTGGCCCATGAGCAAAAGCTCAAGGACGCCGATTCCCGATTGAAGAAGGACATATGATCCCCGTCATTAAACTTTCTTTCAGGAACTTCAGTGCCAATTAAGCGCAAAATAGCCCTTTGAACGCATTTATTCAGGCAGGGACCATGACCCGAATTCTGGCAATCGAAGACGATGCCATCACCGCAAAGGAAATCGTCGCGGAACTCAGCAGCCACGGACTCGAAGTGGACTGGGTGGACAACGGCCGTGACGGCCTGGCGCGTGCAGTGAGTGGCGACTACGACCTCATAACCCTGGATCGCATGCTGCCGGAGATCGATGGACTGACCATCGTCACCCAGTTGCGGGCTCAGGGCATCGCGACCCCGATTCTGATGATCAGCGCGCTGTCCGACGTGGACGAGCGCGTGCGAGGCCTGCGTGCCGGGGGCGACGACTACCTGCCCAAACCGTTTGCATCGGATGAAATGGCGGCGCGGGTGGAAGTGCTGCTGCGGCGCAGCAATCCGGTCAGTGCGGCCAAAACCGTGCTCCAGGTGTCGGACCTGGAGCTGAACCTCATCACCCGCGAAGCGTGCCGCGGTGGCGAACCGCTGACGCTGCTGCCGACCGAGTTCAAGCTGCTCGAGTTTCTGATGCGCAACAGTGGGCAGATCATCACCCGCATGATGATTTTCCAGGAAGTCTGGGGCTACCACTTCGATCCCGGCACCAACCTGATCGACGTTCACATCGGCCGTCTGCGCAAAAAAATCGACCAACCCGGCATCGCACCGCTGATACAGACCGTGCGAGGTTCAGGTTATGTCATTGCCGAACCCGTCTAACGGCTGGCGCTCCTCCTCCAGCCGACTTCTGGCGCTCTACAGTTCATTGTTCGTGGCCTGGAGCGCCATTTTGCTGGGCGTCTTGTATTGGGAAGTGAATAACTACCTGGACAACCTCGCCCGCCATTCGCTGACCCACCGTCAGCAACTGTTTTCCCGCTTCGAGGGTCAGGCGCTGGTCGACGCACTCGCCACCAGCATGACCTTCGACATGCGCGCCGTGGACGCCTACGGCTTGTTCGATGACGAGTTCCGGCATATCGCCGGGCCGATCACACGAATTCCCAACGTACTGCCGGTTGATGGCCAGATCCATGAACTGAGCAACTGCATCGAGTCCGACGATCCGGGGCTGCCACAGGACAGCTGTGACGCGGTCGTGTCCGAAACCGTCGATGGACGCTGGCTGGTGCTGGTGCGCGAAAATGGCTCGCTGTTCGCGGTCAGCACGCTGATCCTGCATGCCCTGCTCTGGGGCGTCTCGCTGACCATCATTCCCGGCGTTGCGGGCTGGCACCTGTTGCGTCAACGCCCCTTGCGGCGCATACGTGCCATTCAGATCAGCGCCGAGTCCATCATTGCCGGCGACATGGCGGGACGCCTTCCAGTGTCCAACAGACGCGATGAGCTGGACATGCTGGCCGTGATCGTCAACGCCATGCTCGACCGCATCGAAAAGCTGATGAACGAAGTCAAAGGCGTTTGTGACAACATCGCCCACGATCTGCGCACACCACTGACGCGGCTGCGTGCGCAGTTGTATCGCATTCAGCAACAGGCCAAATACGACTCGCCCTGCGCCTTGCAGATCGCGCAGGTCATCGGCGAAGCGGATACGCTGATGGCGCGTTTTCGCGGGCTGTTACGTATTTCCGAACTGGAAGATCGTCAGCGACGTTCCGCGTTCGTCGAACTCGAACTGCGTCCGCTTTTGCATGAGCTTCACGACTTCTACCTGCCACTGGCCGAAGAAGACCAGATCACCCTGCTGCTGAATCTCGAAGACGCCCTGCCCACTCTGGTCGGCGACCGGGCGCTGTTGTTCGAAGCGCTCGCCAACCTGCTCAGCAATGCCATCAAATTCACCCCGGCGGGCGGGACTGTCGCGGTCATCGCCTATGCCGGGAAAGACGGTAAAAGCCCCTGCATCGACATTCAGGATTCCGGCCCCGGCATTCCGGTCACCGAACGGGCGGCGGTGTTTCAACGTTTTTACCGCAGCGAAGCCGGCAACCAGCAGAGCGGCTTTGGCCTGGGCCTGTCAGTGGTGGCAGCGATCGTCAATCTGCATGGTTTCACGCTGCAGGTCGGCACCAGCCCCTACGGCGGCGCGAGCCTGAAGCTGGAATGTCGCACCGTGCGCCCACTGGTCTGAACCTTCGCGCAAATCCTTGTCCCGTGCCTGCTTTTTGACGAGGTTAAGCGCTCTGGATCAAGCCTTTCAGGCATTTCGATAATAATCTGGCGCGACTTGCCAAGCGCTATTTTATTACAAGATGTTTCAAAAAAACCGTCAGCTTGAACGTTTCAGCACGCACAAGTTCCCTTCATTACTTCCGCTTTTCTGCTGTTATGCGACGTTTTTCTCCGAATAAACCCGCTTTCGTCGTTGACCCCTGCCCGCGTCACCTGAAAAGAAAACGTGATCCAATCGGCATTTTTATGGCGTCAGTGTCTTGTCGGTATACCGGCACTGCGTTATCTATAGTCACCGTGGTACACGTTCCAGATGCACCCAAAACAAGAACTCATCGGATTTCGCCCTCAATCGGGCGGGCCTTCGGCATGGTCGCCGGGGCGGAGAATGCTGGACTAATTTCGTAGGATCGACATCGGCTGGGAGGCTGTTATGGGCGCACAATCAACTATTCTAGGCGTGGGCAATTACAAGGTTTACACCGAAACTTACTGGAAAGGCAGCCATGTAAAGACCATCTTGCTGGTCAACGGAGCACTGTCCACTACTGGCTCTTTCGGGCAAACCGTCAAGTACCTTCAACCGCACTACAACATCGTTCTGTTCGACCTTCCCTTCTCCGGCCAGTCGCGGGCACACAATGCCGACGACATGATCGTGACCAAGGAAGACGAAGTCGGCATCCTGCTTCAACTCATTGATCGTTTTCAGGTCAACTACCTGCTTTCCGTGTCCTGGGGCGGTGTTTCGGCGCTGCTGGCGCTGTCCGAGTGCCCGGCGTCGGTTGAAAAGGCGATCATCAGCTCGTTCTCACCCGTCCTGAACGCACCGATGCTTGACTACATCGACAAGGCTCAGGTGTACCTCGCCGCTCGCGAAAAACGCAAAATCGGCTCGCTGCTCAATGACACCGTGGGCAAGTATCTACCGCGCCTGTTCAAACTGTATAACTACAAACACCTGATCAGCCTGGCCGAACACGAATACGGCCAGATCGACTTTCACATCAGCCAGATTCGCCAACTAAGCGCCAGTAACTACGTCGAGCGTTTTTCCTCGATCAAGATTCCAGTGTTGTTCGTCAACGGTGAAAAAGATGAATACACCACTGCCGACGACGCCAGGGCTTTCGCTAACTACATCGCCCGAAGCAGTTTCGACGTAGTTCCGGACGCCGGGCACTTTCTGGATCTGGAAAGCAAAGCCGCGTGGCATCACTCGCAGCGCAACGTCATCGCTTTTCTGGGGACCGAAGCCTGTAATCAGGAGTGGCCCAGCGCTACCGCAATGGCCTGAGACAACCGCGCCACTTGCGTGGCGCAGTGGTTCATGGATGACAGGTTCCTTTCTCAGGCAGTGACGATTCGTTGATGATTTTCTCTTGTGCAGTTTTCATGCGTCGGCTCGGCCGTGCTTCCAACAGGAACCGGCCTGCTCGCTTCCCGCCTTATCACCGTTCACTGATGTTGAACCTTGCACTGGCCCTTTCACTGGGTGGCTGCTCTGCGGGCAAACCGGAGCAGAAAGCTCCGGTGCGCGTGGCAGTTCAGACGGTCAAGGCGCAGGACATCGCCAACCGCGTGGTCCTCAGCGGTGACATCCAGGCACGCAAGGTCACCGACCTGTCTTTTCGAGTTTCCGGCAAGCTGGTCAAACGCTTCGTCGATGTCGGTGACCGGGTCAGTGCTCGTCAGGTGTTGGCCCGGCTGGACCCTCGCGAACAGCGCACCGGGCTGGAGTCGGCGAACGCCGATGTAATCGTCCGGGAATCCCGGCTGCGTCTCGCCGAACAGAACTATCAGCGCCAGCAACGTCTGCTGCCCAAGGGCTATACCAACCTGAGTGAATACCAACAGGCACGCGCGAATCTGGAAAGCGCGCGCGGCGATCTGGCTTCGTTCAAGGCTCAACAGGCCACTGCGCGTGAGCAGGTCGGCTACACCGAACTGCTCGCCGTGGCGGACGGTGTCATCACCGCCCGGCAAGTCGAGGAAGGCCAGGTGGTGCAGGCAGCCTCTCCGGTGTTCAGCCTCGCGCACGACGGCGAACGCGAAGCGGTGTTTGCCGCCTATGAATCGCTGCTGAGCACCGACCGGATCGGCGACCGGGTGGTGATTAGCCCGGTCGGTGAGCCCAGCACGGAACTGATCGGCAGGATTCGTGAAATAACCCCGATTGTGTCCACGGCCAGCGGCACCTTGCGCGTGCGCGTCGCGCTGCCGGACGCGCCTGCCCTGCCCGGACTGGGAACCGTGGTCAGCGCACGCCTGGAAAACATAACGCAACGGGCGTTCGTGCTGCCCTGGTCGGCACTGACCCGCGCACACGGCCAGCCTGCGGTATGGCAGATGGATGAGCAATCATACGTTTCGCTGCGCAAGGTGCGTGTGCTGCGTTACGACCAAGGCCAGGTGCTGGTCGCCGAAGGGTTGTCGGAAGGTGATCGGGTCGTCTCCCAAGGCCTGCAGTTTCTTTATGCCGGGCAGAAAGTCGAAGTGTCGGCACAGCCATTCGGCGACCCGCCTGTATCGCTGGCCAGTTCGCAGGCGCCACGATGAACGTGCGCGACAACGTTTTGCTGTTATGCACATTGCTGGTCGTGCTGCCGGGCTGTCGCGACACGTCGCTGCGTGAAGTCGTTGATCGGCCGGTGTTGTTCATCGAAGTCGTCGAGCCGCGTGACACCTCGCACGGTCGCTTCGCCGGCAACATCCAGCCGCACTACGAAGTGGCGCAAGGGTTTCGTGTCGCCGGGCGGATCGCCACCAGGCAGGCAGAGATCGGCCAGGCGGTACGCAAGGGCGATCTGCTTGCAACGCTGGAGCCCAGCGAGCAACAGAACCAGTTGCACGCTCGCCAGGCCGAACTCAGCAAGGCGCAGTCGTCGTGGCAACAGGTCAGAGACGAGCAGTTGCGCTACCAGCAGTTGTTCGAGCGCGGTGTTGGCTCACAAGCGCGGCTCGACCAGTTGAGCAGTGACCTGCGTAATCAGGACGCCTTGCAGCAACGAGCACGCATTGCGTTGCAGCAGGCTGGCGATCACCTGTCCTACACCCGCCTGTTCGCCGAGTTCGATGGTCTGGTCACGGACTGGCGTGCCGAAGTCGGCCAGGTGATGGCTGCCGGACAACCGGTGGTCAGCCTAGCGCGCCCGGAGAGCCGGGAAGCGGTGGTCGACCTGCCGGTCGGTCTGGCC
>NZ_MUIO01000130.1 GCF_002087235.1 Pseudomonas floridensis
GATGATGGCTGTCGCCGTTGATCACCACGCAGCGGCTGCCCATGGCAGCGCGCAGACCTTCGGCTTCCAGCGTCAGGCCGACCATGCGCAGCAGTCGCCCTTCGACCACCGGTTGCGCAGGCAGACTGATTGCGCTGGAGTAGGTCCCCAGACGCTTGCCGAAACTGGTTCGATCAAGGCGCATCGAGCGGGTCCATGTCGGGCGTAACGGTTTTTGACGCAGGCGCAACATCCAGTTCGACGCTGACATCGGCCGGCGCAGGATGGGTCACTTGCTCATGCAACTGATCGTGCATTTTCGAGATGGCCAGCGCAATCCGCGTTTCGATGCTGGCATCGATACGGCTGTGCTCGGTTTCAATCCGGCAGCCGCCAGGCAATAAACTGTCGTCCTCGAGAATTTTCCACGACTCTTCATGACGCTCGCGCATGGCCTTGACCAGCGTAAAGTCCTGAGGATTGATGAAAATACGCAGGTTATTGGCGCCCATCGGCAACAGCTTCAAGGCGTCCCGCAACACGTGGGCGATCTGCCCGGAATCAGTGGACAGCTCGCGCTGAATCACCTGCCGGGCAATGTGCTCGACCAGATGGATAACCGATTTCTCGATCTGCGTGTCCTGCTCGGCGATTGGCTCCAGCAGGCTGGTCATCAACGCTTCCAGACTGGCGACCTTGGCCGCCAGCACCACTTCCGCTTCCTGGCGAACCTTGAGCTGAGTGCTGTGAAAACCCTCTTTCTCACCCGTGGCAAAGCCCTCGTTCCAGGCTTCCTGACGAATGCTTTCCAGCTCTTCCAGGGTCAGCGGCTGGACTTCATCCAGCGGCACCTCTTCCATCTCGGCCGGTTCGTCGACCGGCTCGGGCTCAGGCTCCGGTTCAGGCTCTACATGCGGGTCGAAACTGGGCAACGCCCAGAGATCGAGGCCGCTGACGTCCTTGGCACGAATAAGGTCGCTGGCCGATTCTTTATTGGAACTGGACATGAGTCGGCTGAATCCTTAGATCATTTCCTCGCCACCCTTGCCACCGAGCACGATCTCGCCGGCTTCGGCCATACGACGCGCAATGGTGAGGATTTCTTTCTGGGCAGTTTCCACATCGCTGACGCGCACCGGCCCCTTGGCCTCCAGGTCGTCGCGCAACAGTTCTGCGGCTCGCTTGGACATGTTCTTGAAGATTTTTTCCTTGATCGCCTCGTCCGACCCCTTGAGCGCGAGCACCAGCACGTCCGAAGACACTTCGCGCAACAGCGCCTGAATGCCGCGGTCGTCCACGTCGGAGAGATTGTTGAAGACGAACATGAGGTCTTCGATCTGCACGGAAAGGTCTTCGTCGACCTCGCGGATCGAGTCCATGAGGGCGCCTTCGATGGAGCTGTCGAGGAAGTTCATGATATCGGCTGCACGCTTGATACCACCCAGGGTGGTACGCGACGTGTTGGCGTTACCGGAGAACTGCTTCTCGAGAATCTGGTTGAGTTCCTTGAGCGCGGCCGGTTGTACGGTGTTGAGCGACGACACGCGCAGGATGATGTCCAGCCGCACCTTGTGGTCGAAATGCCCGAGCACTTCACCCGCCTGATCGGCATCCAGATACGCGACCACAATGGCCTGGATCTGAGGGTGCTCGAAACGGATCACGTCAGCGACGGCGCGCGGCTCCATCCACTTCAGGCTGTCCAGACCGCTGGTGTTGCCACCCAGCAGGATGCGGTCGATCAGACCGTTGGCCTTGTCTTCGCCCAGCGCCTGGGTCAGCATTTTGCGGATGTAGCCATCGGAACCGACGCCCAGACTGGTCTGGTCGCCGACAATGTCCACGAACTCGCTCATCACTTCTTCGACCTGCTCGCGATGCACGTTGCGCATCTGAGCCATGGCCACGCCCACTTTCTGCACTTCCTTGGGGCCCATGTGGCGCAGAACCTGCGCCGCATCGGTTTCACCCAGAGAAAGCAGCAGCACGGCAGCTTTCTCGACCTTGCTCAGTTTGGCTACGAGGGCTCGATCATTCATCAGTGTTAATCCACTCTTTCACGACCTGGGCCACACGACCCGGATCTTCGGCCACCAAACTCTTGATTGCGTTCAGCTGTGCATCGTAACCCTCGGTCGGGCTAGGCAACAGAATGCTCTGCGGACCGCCCAGGCTGACACGGTCGTTGGACAGTTCGCCATCCAGACCGCCCATGCCACCCAGCTCTGCGTCGCCACCGAAACCGGCCAGCTCGCGGCTCTTGCCGGTGGTGATGTTGTTCAACACCGGACGCAGTACGCCGAACACCAGAATCAGGATGAAGATCACACCCACGGCCTGTTTGACGATGTCCCAGAACCAGGGTTGCGAGTAGAACGACGCCTCGGGCAGCACTTCTGCGCGCTCGCTGGAGAACGGTACGTTGATCACACTGACACTGTCGCCGCGACTGGCATCGAAGCCGACCGCGTCCTGAACCAGACGCGTGAAGCGCGCAAGGTCCGCGGCACTCCACGGCGCACGGGTTACTTCACCGTTGGCGGCATTGGTCTTGACCATGTCGTCGACCACCACGGCCACCGACAGGCGCGTCAGACGACCCTGCTGCTGCTTGGTGTGACTGATGGAACGGTCCAGCTCGAAGTTCTTGGTCGACTGCACACGCTTGTCAGCCGGATACGGTGCCAGTGCAGGCTGACCGGTCGCCGGATCCATGATCTGCTGACCATTGGCATCAAGCAGCGGCTGGCCAGGAGCGATGGCCGCAGCCGCCGCAGCGCCGCCGGCCGCGTTCTGTGGTGCGGTCGCCGGGCCTGGCGGCTGGTTGCTCAGCGCACCAGGAACGCCTTGCGGACCCGAGCTGCTGGAGCGTTGTTCGTTGACCGACTGCTCACTGCGCAGCGCAGGCTGGTCAGGGTTGAAGCTTTCGGCGGTCGACTCGACGGCGCTGAAATCAACCACTGCCGACACCTCGGCCTTGTAACGATCGGAACCGAGAATCGGTTGCAGAATGTTCTGCACGCGCTGTGTCAGCATGCCTTCCATGCGACGGCTGTAATCGAACTGCTTGCCAGCCATGGTCAGTTCGGAGTTTTCCGACTGGTCGGAGAGCAAGGCGCCCTTCTGGTCCACGACGGTGATCTGCGATTTACTCAGTTCGGGAACGCTGGTGGCCACCAGATTGATAATCGCCATGACCTGGCTCGGCTCGAGCGAACGACCGGCGTACAGCTCGACCAGCACCGAAGCGCTTGGCTTGCGGTCGTCACGTACGAATACCGAGCTTTTCGGAATCGCCAGGTGCACACGAGCACCCTTGACGTTGTTCAGGGCGGAAATGGTCCGCGCCAGTTCGCCTTCCAGACCGCGACGGTAGCGCGTGGCTTCCATGAACTGACTGGTGCCCAGGCCCTGATCCTTGTCGAGGATCTCGAAACCGATGTTGGCGTCGTTCTGCACCACCCCGGCCTGGGCCAGTTGAATGCGTGCGCGCTGCACGTCATCAGCCTTCACCAGCAGAGCGCCGGAATTGGGCTCGACGGTGTAGTTGATGTTCGCCGCTGTCAGGGTGTCCATGATCTGCTTGCTGTCCATGCCCGCCAGACTGCCATACAGCGGACGATAGTCAGGCTGCTGCGACCACAGCACCACGGCGAAGCCGATGGCCACGCTTGCCGCCAGACCGACCATAAGGCCGATCTGACGCAGCATGGTCATCTCGGAAAGATTTTCCAGAAAAGAGAGCCCGAACAAAGGCTTCTTGTCGGCGGCGCCCGCTCTTGCTGGAACAGGATCGGCTGTTGCTTCGGCCATGACTCAGTACGCCCCTTAAACCGGCATCTGCATGATGTCTTGATACGCCTGGACCAGCTTGTTGCGGACCTGGGTCAAGGCCTGAAACGACACGCTGGCTTTCTGCGAGGAAATCATGACATCCGTCAGATCCACGCCGCTCTTGCCCATTTCGAATGCGCTGGCCAACTGGCTGGACGCCTGCTGAACGGACGCAACCTTGTTGACGGCCTGGCCAAGCATGTCGGCAAAACTGCTGGCGCCAGCTTCCTGGGGAGCGGACACAGGTTTGGGTGCAGCCATGGCATCCATCTGCATGGCCCGCATATCCAACATCAAGCGATTAAATTCAACACCTTGGCTCATGGACATTTTCTCTCGTAAGGCCCGCAAATTTTTGACACTGATTCAGCGGATACAGATGACATAGCAACAACGGTGCCAGCTATATGGCGGCAATATGCCACACCACACGCAATGTCATGTTACTCAACATGGCACCCACCGACAGAGCCTCCACGTGCCGGGGCTGTCAGCCCGAACATGGGGTTCTGGTCATACGTGGAATCAGACGCAACAGATCCTGACCACCGGTCGCCGTACCGGCTCAGGTGGCAAATAGATAAGCTTCCACATCCATGCCGGCGTCACGCATCTGCGCCAGCTTGTAACGCAACGTGCGCGGACTGATGCCCAGTCGCTCCGCCGCTTCCTTGCGACGACCGCGTTCGGCGCGCAAGGTGTCGATGATCATTTGAAACTCGCGACGCCTGAGGTCATCCCCCAGCGCGCCGGCCGACTCGACACCGCCCGTAGCGGGCGCATTATCCGTCACCGACGTAACAGGCGTGAGTGGCGCAGTGGCCTGGACAACTGCGCCAGGACCACTTGCAACCGGTCCTGCCAGACAGAAATCCTGTGCCTGAATCACTCCGCCCTGCTGCAGAATCAAGGCCCGCTGCACGGCGTTATCCAGCTCACGCACGTTGCCCGGCCATGGGTAACTGACCAGACACGCCTGAGCTTCGGCGGAAAGCCGAACCGGCGCGTGCTTCATTTTATTGACGTGCTTGGCCAGCAGTCGCTCAGCCAAGGGCAAAATATCGGCAGTCCTTTGACGCAATGCCTGCCAGGCCAGCGGAAACACCGACAGCCGGTAAAACAAATCTTCACGGAAACGCCCCGCCGCCACTTCCCCGGCCAGATCACGGTTGGTGGTCGCCAGTACGCGGATGTCGAGGATGATCGGCTTGCGCGCCCCCACTCGTTCGACCTCACGCTCCTGCAGCACGCGCAGCAACTTGGCCTGCAGGCCCATGGGCATCTCGGAAATCTCGTCGAGCAGAATGGTGCCGCCATCAGCCTGTTCGAATTTCCCTGCCTGCGCCGCAATGGCACCCGTGAACGAGCCTTTTTCATGGCCGAACAGGGTCGCTTCCAGCATGTTGTCCGGGATCGCCGCGCAGTTGATCGCAATGAAAGGCTTATCGGCACGCGGTGAGTTTTGATGAATGAATCGTGCGAGCACTTCCTTGCCGGTGCCTGACTCGCCGGAAATCAATACGGTGGAGTCGCTTTTCGCCACCCGGCTGGCCAGATTCAGCAACTGAATGCTGGCAGGCTCCACGGCAATCGGACCTTCACCCTCGGCCGGACCCAGACGACCCAGGGCGTGCCGCGCCACCAACGCCAGCAAGGCCTTGGGCTCGAATGGTTTGACCAGATAATCCGCCGCGCCCTGACGCATGGCGTCGACGGCGCGCTCGACAGCGCCGTGCGCGGTCATCAGCAGAACCGGCAACTCGGGATGACGGCTGCGCAGCAAGGCCAGCAACTGGTGACCGTCCATGCCCGGCATGTTCACATCACTGATCACCAGGCTGAAAGGCTCGGACTCGACCGCCAGCAATGCGTCCTCGGCAGACCCGACAGCGCGAAAGGCGTAGCCACCCAGCTCCAGCGTTTCGCCCAGCGCTTCGCGTAACGACCGGTCGTCTTCGACCAACAGCACCTTGATCGACATCAGCTATCACTCACTGAACTGGAAGCAGGAATCAACGGCAGGCTGACAATCGCGCAGGTACCACGCCCCACACGCGAGCGATACTGAACGCCGCCCTGGTGAGCACGCGTCACCGCCGTGACCACCGCAAGACCCAGGCCGGTGCCGGTGGTTTTGGTGGTGAAGAACGGCTCGCCGATGCGTGCCAGTGCGACGTTGTCCATGCCGCTGCCGTTGTCGCTGAAGCACAGCCGCAATGTATTGCCGCGACTGTAGAGGTGAATTTTCAAACGCGTCCGGCCGGCACTGGCCTGAACGGCGTTTTCAACCAGATTGAGCAGCGCACCGACCAGCGTGTCGCGATTGCACAGCAGCTCGCCTTCAACGCTGTCGCACTGCCAACGCACCGCCACGCCTTGCACATGAGTCGCCGCAGCGCTCTGCAAGGCCTGAAACAACGCGCCCGGCGCCAGTCGATCGGTCAACGGCAGTTCGCCACGGGCGAACACCAGCATGTCGCGCACCTGATGCTCAAGCTCATGCAGTCGCTCCTTGAGCCGGGCTGCAAAACGCTGCTGGGTTTCCACCGGCAGTTCCTGCTCGGTCAAATGGCTGGCGTAGATCATCGCTGCCGACAATGGCGTACGGATCTGATGCGCCAGAGAAGCGACCATACGGCCCAGAGACGAGAGACGCTCGTGACGCGCCAATTGCTCTTGCAGACGACGGGTTTCAGTCAGGTCATTGAGCAATACCAGTTGGCCGGGCTCGGCATCCAGTGAACGGGTGGAAATCGACAGACGACGCCCATCCTTCAACGAGATCTCGTGACCGTCATCTTCACGCGGCGCGAAACAGCGACTGATCACATGCCGCCACAGCATGCCGATCAGAGGCTGACCCAGCAGGTCGACAGCGGCCGGGTTGGCCTCGCGAACCACACCCATACCATCGATGACGATCACACCACCCGGCAACAGATCGAGCAGGTTCTGCAGACGATTGGCCAGACGCTCTTTCTCCGCCAGTTCCTCGAGACGCTGAATACCGGCCTGCGCCAGCTCACCCTTGAGTTCGGTCACGCGCGCTTCCAGCAATCCGTAGGAATCGGTCAGTTGTGCCGACATCTGGTTGAACAGCGAAAAAGCCTGCTCCAGCCCCTGGCGGCTTTCCAGCTCCAGAGGGGGACGCGTCGGGGCAGACAGTTCGGGAGTCATGTGAGCGGCGTTGGACATAAATCATCTCTCGCGTGGCGGACCGTCATTAAACGGTGTGTCGAGAGAGACTTAGCAATCCTCGTGCCGAAAAAAAACCCCTGAAAATTCAGAGGTTTGATTTTTGGCGTGTCGGACAGGCGTCAATCCTCCGCCTGATCGTCACCTTCACGACGGCTCATGCCGTACTTGCGCATCTTCTCGACCAGCGTCGTGCGACGGATGCGCAGACGCTCGGCGGCACGCGCGACGATACCGTTGGCATCGTCCAGCGCTTGCTGAATCAGACCCTGCTCCAGCCCACCCAGGTAGTCCTTCAGATCAAGCCCTTCAGGCGGCAACAAGGCACCGGATGCGAAATTGGGCGTGTGGCCATTGATGGCCACGCGCTCTTCGATGTCGCTGCGCAGGCTGTCAACCATCTGCTCGTCTTCATCATCGACATAGCGAAATTTCTTCGGCAGCTCGGCCACGCCGATCACACCGTACGGGTGCATGATCGCCATGCGCTCCACCAGGTTGGCCAGTTCACGAACGTTGCCCGGCCAGGCATGACGGCAGAGCGACATGATCGCTGCGGAGTTGAAACGGATCGAACCGCGCTTTTCATGCTCCATGCGCGAGATCAGTTCGTTCATCAGCAATGGGATGTCTTCTACACGCTCACGCAGCGGCGCCATCTCGATCGGGAATACGTTCAGACGGTAGTAAAGGTCTTCGCGGAAGCTGCCGATCTCGATCATGTTTTCGAGATTTTTGTGTGTGGCGGCAATAATGCGAACATCGATGCTCTGGGTTTTGTTACTGCCAACGCGCTCAAACGTACGCTCCTGCAGAACCCGTAACAATTTCACCTGCATCGGCAGCGGCATGTCGCCGATTTCATCAAGAAACAGTGTGCCACCGTTGGCCAGTTCAAAACGGCCGGCACGGCTGGTGATCGCCCCGGTAAAGGCGCCCTTCTCGTGACCGAACAATTCGCTTTCCAGCAACTCAGCCGGAATTGCGCCGCAATTGACCGGAACGAATGGCGCGTCACGACGCTTGGAATGGTAATGCAGGTTGCGGGCGACCACTTCCTTGCCGGTCCCCGACTCACCCAGAATCAGCACGCTGGCGTCGGTGTCGGCGACCTGCTGCATCATCTGCCGTACGTGCTGGATGGCGCGACTGGTGCCAACCAGGCTGCGGAACAGGTTGGGCTCGCGATGACGACCGCGCTCACGGGCCTGATCGTACATTTCACGATAGACCTGGGCGCGGTGCAGCGAATCCAGCAGTTTGCTGTAGCTGGGCGGCATTTCCAGCGCGGACAGAACGCGCCGACGCATGTCTTCCGGCAGCTCGATGGAAGAACTTTCGCCCAAAAGCAGAACGGGAAGGAACTCATCCCATGCGGCGATGGTCTTAAGCAGTCCTTGAAGGCTGCCGGGGCCGTTGACGTTGCCGATCAGCACGCAAAGCACTTCCCGGGTAGACCCGAGAGCGCCTACGACCTGTTGCCAGTCCTGACTGGAGCAGGAGAGGTTTTCTTCGCCAAGGAAGTTCAGGATGACCGCCAGATCCCGGCGGCGCTGGCTATCGTCATCGATTAGCAGAATCTTGATTTCACGCCACATGCAATAGCAACTTCCCTAGTCAACTCAATGCCCATGATTGGGGGGCAGCTTGGCTGCTCAGCCGTTATAAACGTTGAGACGCCAGAAAATAGTAAACATCACTAGTTAAGTCAAAAAAACGTACACAGTCAAATTTATGGCGAACTTCCTGTCGGATAAATAAACCGACAAATAAAAAGCTAGCCGAAGAGATGATAGACCTTCGTTGCGTTTTTGGCATTCTGGATTTGTGTCATTTCATCGACGATTGCTTGACGCTCCCCGGTTGCAACGTCAATCAATTGCCGATAGACCCCCAACAGCTCCTCCAGATTGCTGCGCAGCCCCTCTTCATCGGCCGGCGCTTCGCTGACGACAGCCTCGACACAGTCACGACATGCCAGGTCAAGTTTGCCGATAGCCTCCCAATCGCGCTCGGCCAGTGCCCCGACCAAGGCTTCACGGGTTTCTTCGATACGCTTGAGTGCAGCACTCATGATGATGTCCTCCTCAGGACCGCAAAATTTTATTGCATCGCGCCGATTGCATCCCAGCCTTCCTTGACCGTAGTCAGGAGCCCTGCGACTTCATCAAGCATCTTTTCATCGTTACGCGCACCCGCTTCAGCAAGACGTTTCATCATGTAGCGGTACAGGCTGTCCTGCCTGACCAGCGCCTCAGGCGGCTCGTTTTCAAGATCAAGACCTTCGCGCAGCCCTCCTACGATACCGATGGCCTTACTGATGAACACGCCCTTGCTCGCGACATCCTTGCGTGCCATGGCACCCTTTGCCTGAGCGATGCGGTCAAGACCACCCTCCATCAACATCTGCACAAGACGGTGAGGACTGGCTTCAGAGGTCTGGGCCTGGGCGCCGATTTTCTGATACTGCCGCAAAGCTAACATCGGATTCATAATGGGCCTCGTAACGCGTTCGAAATATTGATACTCAAGCTATCGACGCGCAGCGCGTAAACTTTAGCGCTAAAGCAAGAACCCGACGCAGGGTCGGGTTCTTGATGTTCCAGGGAAAAAACGCTTACGACGCGTTTTTCTGAGCGTTCATCGCCTCGAAGATCGATGTGATGTTGCTGCTCGACTGTCTGAGCTGCCCGACAAGCAGGTCCATTTTGTTGTACTTGGTCTTCAATACTTCGGTCAATGACGATATGCGCAAATCCAGCGCTTCCTGATCGCTAGCCAGCCTCTTCTGCACCTTGTTAAGGCTGGCCGTCTTGGTGGACAGAATGCCGTCGGAGTCAGTATAAGGTTTGAGCGCTTTCGTCAGACGCGCAACCAGACCCCCATCTACAAGCGTACCGTCAGGTTTTTTGGCACCGGTACCGTTAAACAGCGCCTGAACCTGTCCGCCCAGCTTTTTGTCGACCAACGCAGCTGTAAACTGCGCCGTATCCAGAGACAGCTTACCGTCAGCTTGCTGGGTTTTGATGCCCAATTGAGAGAGCGACCCCAAGCCGGAAGTCGACGTGGCAGTAGCGATCTGGTCACGAACCGCTGCGAGCAAGGCACGCGGAGTCGCATCACCGGTCAGGGCCGCAGCGGTGAATTTACCCTTGTCATCGATCGATCCCTTGGTCAGAGCACCGACCAGGGTGACCAGCGTATTGTAGGAGTCAACGAAAGACTGCAGCGACGTTTTCAAACCTTCGGTATTGGTGGCTACCGTGATAGTCGTCGTTGACGAAGCCGTTGTACTGGGGGCTACCAGCTCGAATGAAAGACCGGAAATGGCTTTACTTACCGTGTTCGTCTTGCTGGTCAGACTCAGACCATCAACAGAGAACACAGCGTCTTTGGCAACTTCAGTAATCGCTCCCGCGCCAGGAATCGGCTTGCCATTTGCATCGGTAGCCGTACTGGTGGCGCTCATCAACTTGGTACCGTCGATGTTCAACGCTTCCTGACCCGCCCCACCCTTGACCGATATATCACTGCCCGCACCTGTGGTGGTCGAACTGAATACTAGCCTTGAGCCGTTGTTGTCATTGATGATGTTGGCGCTGATACCCTTGCCCTGAAGCGTCGAGTTGATTTTGTCGCGCACCTCTTCGAGCGTGGACGTCTTGTCGATGACAACCTTTTCAGTAGTGCCATTCTGAGTGATTTCCAGAGTACCACTCGGAATGGCACTCGATTTCGTTGAATCAAGCGCAGCCGTCGAGACCTTTGAAGCGGTAGCCAGATTCGTGACGTTAATGGCATAGGTGCCATTGACGGCCGTATTACTTGCCGTCGCCTTAATCATTGCCTCGTTGGATGAGGTCGCCGCAAAGCCTTGAAACGCAGGCGTCGAGCTACTGAGCGTATCCAGGGTCTTCTGAAACGCAGCCAACGCAGACGTCAACTGACTGACGCCCGAGAGCGAGGCCTGGGTGGTAGCGGTCTGCTTGTTGATCTGGGTCTGCTTGGGCGCTTTTTCAGCAGCGACCAGACCCTCGACGATTGCAGTGATTTGCAGACCTGAACCCAGGCCCGTGGTAGGTACGATTGGACTTGCCATGGTGCTTCTCCCTTCAAGAATGTCGCGGGATTTACTGCCCTTTCAAATAGCTCGTAATCCGGCAACAAATACCGTAACGGCGATCAGGCCCTGGCGCGAAACAGCAAACTGTTCGCATCACTGAGGCTATCGGCCAGTTTCAGGATTTCTGCATTGGGAATCTGCCTTACTACCTCACCGGAGTCGCTTGCAATCACCTTGACGATCACCTTGCCAGACTCTTCATCGATCGAAAACTCAAGATTGCGCTTCACCGTGTGAAAGAACTTCTGGATGTCCTCGGCGGCCGCCTTGACTTTGGCATCGTCCTCGGCGTCGTCCTTGGGCAGGTCAGAGCTTTTACTCTCAGCCATGGCGGTAACGCGCTCCATTGGCTTTGCATCGGCAGGCTTATCAACTGACGGAGCAGCCATGGGGGCCTGACTCGCCGGCTGAACGGCCGGATAAGACAAGTTCAGCTTCACACTCATATCCATGACCATCACCTCTGAAAGTAAAAAAGCGAGAGAGCACCGTTAAGTACTCCCCCGCCAAAACTCATCCCGATATTACTGAAGCAGTTTCAGTACAGCGGATGGCAGCTGGTTAGCCTGGGCCAGAACAGAGGTGGAAGCCTGTTGCAGAGTCTGTTGCTTGGTCAGGTTTGCAGTTTCAGCAGCAAAGTCGGTATCTTCGATACGGCTCAGTGCCTGGCTGGCGTTTGCGTTGATGTTTTGCAGGTTGGAGATGGTGCTGGTCAGACGGTTTTGTACAGCACCCAGATCGGAACGGGTGTTGTTGATAGTCGACAGAGCCGAGTCGATTGCGGCGATGGCTGCGGAGAAGTTGGTCTCTGCGGCGGCGCTGTCGGAACCGACGATGGTGATTGCCGAACCCACACCCATGGTGTTTGCGTCAAAGCTGGCGCTCAGAGTTACGGAGATCTGGTTCGCAGAGCCGGAATCGGAACCCACCTGGAAAGTCATGGTGCTGGCAGAACCGTTAAGCAGGCTCTTGCCGTTCAGGTTGGTACTGTTGGCGATACGGGTCAGTTCCGAACTCATCTGAGCGAATTCTTTGTTCAGCGCATCACGACCTTCAGGGCTGTTACTGTCGTTTCGCGACTGAACGGCCAGTTCACGCATACGCTGCAGAATGCTGGTGGACTCTTGCAGAGCGCCTTCAGTGGTCTGCACGATCGAGATACCGTCGCTGGCGTTTTTGATCGCCATGTTCTGGCCACGGATCTGCGAAGTGATCTTGGTCTGAGTGATACTACCGCCAGCATCATCTGCAGCAGTGTTGATTTTCTTACCGGTGGACAGGCGCTCCATCGATTTGGACAGCGCGTCGGAAGCTCGGCCCAGGTTCTTCTGGACGTTCAACGATGTTACGTTGGTGTTTACTGTTAAAGCCATGATGAATTCCTCGTGGGTTGTGTATTACGTGGCTTCCGGCCCCTGCAAGCGCCGGGTGTGCCTAGAGAACCTTCGTAATAGTTATCGTCGCGATGGCAGGTTGCTTGAGGGTTTTTTTTTAATATTTTGCTAGCAGTCTGCCACCCCTTATAAAACAAGGGCTTGAAGCACAACCATGCAAAAAAACGAGGAGGTTCACCGGCCTGAATGGCGCTTTTTAAGTGGGGTGCTGCACTGAAGTCGTCTTTATGCAACCTATTATTCAAAAAAAACGCCTGCGATTTTAACCGCAGGCGTTTTTATTTCACGTAACGCTTGTTCAGCCGCGATAAATGATTGCCGAGCCCCATGACAAGCCGACACCAAAACCACTCAATGCCACGCGATTCCAGGACGAGCCCAACACGTGCTTCTCGATCAGCAGGGGAATGCTGGAGGACACCGTATTGCCAGTCTCGACCATGTCCTTGAGAAACTTTTCGGGCTTGTCTTCGAAACGACGCGCCACGGCGTCCACTATGGCGGCGCTGCCCTGGTGAATGCAGAACGCATCGATGTCATCGGGCTGAAGACCGGACTCGCCCAGCAGCTCGTGCAGGTGAGCAGGCACTTTGAGCAGGGCGAAGTTGAACACCTGCCGGCCGTTCATGAAAAACACGCCATTACTGACTTTCAGGTGCGGCGCACCGGAACCGTCAGTGCCGAACTTTGCCTTGCCCAACTGCCAGGCAGCACCCTCGCCCATCCAGGTGGCCGTGGCTGCGTCGCCGAACAACATGGTGGTATTGCGATCTTCGGGGTCGACAATCTTCGAGTAAGGGTCGGCAGTGATCAGCAAACCGTTCTTGAGGCCTGCGGCCTCCATGAAGCCCTTGATCGCATAGATGCCATAGACATAGCCGGAACAGCCGAGAGAAATATCGAATGCAGCGACATTGGTCGACAGGCCCAGTTTGTCCTGCACGATGGCGGCGGTGTGAGGCAGCCCTTCTTCGTCACCGTTCTGGGTGACGACGATCAGCACATCGATGTCTTCGCGCTTGAGCTGCGGATTGTTGGCAAACAGTGTATTGGCCGCTTCTACACACAGATCCGAGGTTTCCTGACCGTCAGCCTTGCGCGGCAGGAACGTGGAGCCGATCTTCCCCAGAATGAATTCTTCATCCTTGTCGAATCTGGCACCTTGAGCGTAGTTATCGACGCCTTCAGCGGGCACGTAACTCGCTATGCTTTTTATGCCAATCATCATGGCTTCCCGATTAGTAAACAGGTAAATGTTCGTCCCAAAAAAAATCAGGGCGCTACCGAATAGAGGCGAATTGCGGACATTTTCAGGGCGCATGACACATTAAGGCAAGTCAGGCGCTTGTCACTCGCGGTAAAACATTACAGAGGAGATGCACTTTATGACCTGCAGGTCACTTGGGCGCGCAGGCTTTGCGATAATTTACGTCGGGGGAAAAGCGCGCTGGAGCCTGGCGGGCAGCTCCAGCGAAGAGGGTCAAACACACCAAAACCGTTGCGCAGCGCCGGGTTCCACTGGCATAAGGCTCAAACAGCCAAGGTGAACCCCTGCCCTTGGAGGGCAAGATTGGCGTTATAGGCTTCGTCCTGCGCGAACTGCACTGACCATTTGTCCATCAGCGCAGTGAGCTCCTGATTCGACGCATGCACAACTCCGCCATGCACCACCTGAACATGCGGGGTCCACACTGTGAGATAGCCTGTCTGGCCAGCCTTGAGACACAGATCAACGTCACTCAGCGTTTCAGGGAATGCTTGTTCATCAAGTCCGCCGAGTGCGTCATACAACGCCTTGGCAATCATCAGGCACGCCGACGACACGGCAGAGTAGTTTTGCTCGACTACCAGACGATGCATGTAACCGGTAGACATCTTCGACTCGCCAACAAAGCCCGACCCAACGCCACCATTGAAGCCCAGAATCAGGCCTGCCTGGGTTACCGCGCCTTCACGGTCCACCAGCTTGGCCCCCACAACGCCTACTTCCGGACGCTGTGCATGATTGAGCAGTGACTCGATCCAGCCGACATTGACGATCTGGCTTTGCGCATCCAGCAGGATCAGGTATTCGCCACCAGCCTCCTGCCCCAGCAGATTGCGCAAGGAGGAGGTGCTCATGCGCTGCCCGGCACGAAAAACACGCACACGGGCGGACGATTGTTCCTGCTTGTCGAGCCAGGTCGACAGGTCGGCAGATGTACTGGCGTTATCACCGATCAGTACTTCGTAGCGCGGATAGCGGGTCCGTTGCAGGATGCTTTGCAGACAGCGTTGCAACTCAGGCAGGTTGTCCTGACCGATCAGCACAATGGAGACCATCGGCCGGTGGGCGTGGCGGTAGTCGACTTTATAGGTGCCGGGCTGCAGCGAACTGACCTCCGCTTGATAACCCCGCTTTCCAAGGTGCCGCTTGAGCGCCTTTTGTTCGTCCGGATTGTCTTTCAGCGCCGGCGCATCGCAGATCAGCATGGGTTCGCTCAGATGAGCCAGACCGCTCATGCCGCCCAGCTCGATCAGGCGCAGCAACAGATCGAATTCAAGCGCCCTGGGAAGTTCACGTGAATAGCCGCCCGCCTCGACCAAGACATCACGACGGATCAACCAATGGGAAGCCATCAGGGTTGGCAGGCTTTGCAGCAGGTCCAGGTTAAAACCCGGCCGGAACACGGTGGTCAGGGTGCCATTGGATTGACGTTGAATCTCGTCTACCGCAACCGCCCGACATTGCGCCGCATCGATCAGCTCAGCACTGGCCAGCAGCAAGCCACTACGGGTGAACTCCTCGCCCGCCCGCGCGAGCATCAGCCAGTCGCTGGATGACTGCCTGGCGATCTGGTTGATCTTGTCGACCCAATTGCTGTCGGTGACCTTAACGAAATGCAGGGTATTGTTCATTGTGGTCACTGCCGGTAATTCTCCGGTCGTAAACACCACCACTTTGAAGGCCTTGTAATGGCTGTTGATCAGGCTGTCGAACGTTGCCTGCAGCTTGAATACGTCGGCGTCCAGGTCCAGTACCAAAATGCCGATCTGCGACCCGGCCGGTTGGCCTGCAAGCTTTTTGGTGATCTGTTCGAGAGATTCAGGCGTCGGATCACGCGAATCGAGCCAGTTCAGCAACTGGCCGGAAGCCATCCGGTTGAGCAATTGGCCGTTATCAATACCCGAGGCCGTTTCAAGACGCTTGCCCCAGGCCGAAACAAGCTCGAGAGGCTTTACACTGTCTTTGTCTTTACTGCGGCTCAGCTCGTCAGTCAAGCTCTGTACGACACCAAGATTGAAGGCGTAGGTTTCGTAGGCATGCCACAGGCGACTAAGTCTTGTTTCGGCATCCGGGTTGCTTTGCGTACGCAACAACTCGGCCTGTTTAAGTAGAGCAGCTTCAAGCCCCTCCATCTGCATGCGACCCGACGGCATCAGGTGAATCAGAAACTCGATTCTGGCCAGCTCATCGAACAACGGCTGATTGTAAAACGGCAGCTCTACGAACTGGCGAGGTTCAAATAGCGCATCTGACTTCTCCAGAGCAACGTTCCAGACCGCGCTGATGATTTTTTCGTCGGCTTGAAAACCTTGAGTGCTGAGACGTTCGGCCATAGCAGCAAGCCCGTCCAGGATCTTCTGAACGCCCTGAGGGCCTTCCAGGCCCGAGCCTTCGCCAAGCAGCGCAACCAGTCCCCTGGCGAAGGTCTCACGAGCCCCTTTGGCTTTGGGATCGATGTGCTTGACCGCTGCAGCTATCGACGCGCCATAGCGCAGCCCCGTCTCCTTGCCTGGCATTAGGTGCAGCGCATAAGCAATCGGCAGAATGCGCACGCGAGCAGCTGCAACCAAGTAATTCATGTAGCCGATTTCCTGCCAGTGCGGCTCGGTTTCTTCGGCAAGCGACGTGAACCACCGCTTCGCCAGCTCAGACCGCGTAACCGCACTGAGCAGCGACAAGGCCTCGCCCATGAAACTCAGAACCCGCTCACCAGGACTGTCTGACGCATAGTCTTCGCAGGTTTTTCGGTCTCGACGAAAATAGTCCACGTGATTGACCTGCGCCTGATAGCCCAGGCTATAACCCTGACAAGCGCCGTAGGTCGGGTTGCTTTCAAGAAAGCTCAAGGCAGTGGTCAGCGCATCCGGCAGCAGGAAACTGTCGACCGCAGCCTGCACCACGAACGGCGTGCTGACATGCTTGAGTCCTTCGGCAATCCTGTAATCGAGGCCGGCCTCGGCCAGTGCCGCGTTCTGTACATAATGCACACCGCAAGTGTTGGCGATATCGGCATCAGGCTGAGCCGACGCATCAACCACCACGATGCTGCACGCAAAGCCGCTGTAATACTTCAAGGCACGGCGAAGGAAATCAGGCTGGTCCTTGGCCATCAACACCAGAGTCAGACGCTGATTCAGAGCGGCGTGTTCATTTCCAGAGTGGCGTTGCATGATGTTTCCCTATAACGAATCAATTGCGTCTTCAACTCGCAGCAGGCGTTGAAGCAAGAACGTAACGTGGCAGCGCCAGCGAGCGAGACGCTGGCCTGTGGACAAACGATCAGATCAATCCGGCAGCCAGCCGTTGGCCCAATATTGCAGGTTCTCGCCACGCAACATGAAGTCGCGCAAGACCGTCTCGCGCAGTTCGTCGCCCATGCGGTAACTTGCATTGGGATCGGAGAGGTGCATTCGGATCGCCTGCAACCATTCTTCAGAACTGTTGGTGTACACCCGGGTGGCCGGTAAATGGCCGCGATACGCCTCTGTATCGGAACAGATGACCGGATAGCCGCACGCGCCGTATTCCAACAGCCTGAGATTACTTTTACAGTCATTGAAGATATGGAATTCCAGCGGCGCGAGCGCCAGATCAAGGTTCAGGCTTGCCAGCTTGGCCGGATAGGTCCTCAGGCTGACCCCCGAATGAAATTCATGGATGTACGGCCTGAGCAAGTCCGGGCACATGCCGAAGAACACCCATTCAACTTCATCGGCCAACTCTCTTACCACATCGACGATCAGTTCCAGATCGCCCCGATGGCTGGTGCCGCCGCCCCAGCCGATACGAGGCTTGCCGGAACTGCGGCGCTGACTTCTGAGATCGCTCCACAAATGGGTCGCCAGCATATTCGGCACCACACGTATGTCGCTGTGCATGCTCGAGAGCGCTTCGGCCAGCGGGTGAGTCGATACGACTACACGATCGCACAGGCCTATGCCCTTGCGCAGCATGGCACCGATGTTGTCGGGCATGTTGCGCCTGTGCTCGTTCAGCTCAGGGACATCAGCGATGTAATCGTCCAGTTCAAAAATGCGCATGGCGCTGGAGTAATGCCTGGCCTGCTCAATGTCCGGGACTTTGGCCTCTGTGTAACGGCCCTGGAAAACGATGACGTCTGGCGACTGGCGCTCTATCTCTACGGCCGAGGCGCTTTCGTAAGTCATCCGGCCAACCACCCGACCGGCGTCTATCAATTCCAACAACGGCTGGCTTACACGGTAATGACCGACCGCCGAGGAGTTGACTGCCATGCCCAGAATGGAAGGCAAGTGCCGGGAGCAGAAAGGATCCCAGCCCACCAGCAGACCTGGGTCCAAGGCGAATGAAAGGCTTTCATTGAGATGCAGATTGGGGTTGTACGCCTGATCCCTGGCCATCTTGGGGAGCCATTTCTGGAAGAACGATTTCTGCTCGTTATTCAATGCCTGACGTGAGGATTCGTCACGCACAATGGCAGCAGGCTCGGCCAGCACCAACGAGGAATCCGGCGTGCCGACGATCAGATAGCCCTCGCGTCCGACGCGCATGCACAGGTCCAGATCCTGCAAACCCTGGGTAAAGGTAGCGGCCTCCATCTCACCGGTGTTTTCGAACACCTCTTTGCGTATCATCAGACAGTTGCCGCTGACCGCACTCCAGTTCTGCGTCAGTTGCAGACGCTGCATATACCCGCGCGTCTGCGCAGGACAGTTGATAAACGGCCGGCCAGCCAGACCGTCCATGCCCATTACCATGCCTGCATACAGGATCGTGCCCTGCGGATTGAGAATATGCGGGCCGACAATGCCGACTTCCGGACGCTGGGCATGGTTGACCAGCCCCTGCAGCCAATCGGCCTGATGAATGATGACGTGCGGGCTGAGCATCAACAGGTAGTCACCGCGGGCTTGCCGGGCAGCATGGTTCTGAGCCGAGGCTTCGCTGCAAGCTTCAGACAGCGAGAAAATCTGCAGTTTGTCGCTGCCCAGCTCGCCCATTGCGGCAAACCAGGCTTGTGCATCGGCGCTTTCGCTGGCGTTATTGACGATCAGCACTTCGTAATGCGGGTAAGTCGTGTTACTGAAAAGGCTGTCCAGACAGCGCTCTATGGCACCCAACTGGTCCTTGGTCGTGATAATGATCGACACCAGCGGCAGCGACGGGTGCACATACTCGATGCGATTGAGCAACGGCAGTTGGTCATGATGAATTACATGCTCCATGCCGATACGCGTCAGGTGAGCCGCAACCAACGGGGCGTTGTGATCGATCACAGAAGGTAGTGAAAGCCAGTCGGCAAATGCCAGTGTGGATTCGACCTGTACTTCGGCGATGTGCTCGATAGTCTGCGCCCCTGGCCCCTCGACCAGACGCCAGATGAAATCGTGCGGAGCCAATTCGTCGTGAACCGGGTCGAAGCCGCCCATTTCCAACAGATTACGCCGCTCGAACGCCAGCGCACGCCCGACGTAGGGATAGGCACGTAGCAGGTCCAGATTGAAGCCGGGTTTGAAAATCGGCTCTCTGGACTCCTCTTCGACCAATGCCCCTTCATCGCTGTAGATACACAACAATCCGGGTGTCTGGGCGATGCGCTCGGCCATTACCATCAGTGAAGGTTGTGTCAGCCGGTCGCCGGCGCGCAACAGATAAACCCAGTCGGCACTGTCCAGCAATGGCAATACTTCGTTCAATTGCCGCGACCAGTCCGGCTGCAGGGAAAAACGCAATACCTGCGGGTCACTGACATTGGCGTTGGTGAGCACCACCACCGAGTCGGCAGCATAATCCTGCTCGACAATACTGCGTAACGTCATATCGAGACCCGCGACGTCGCCATCGGTATCGATAATCACCGGGACAATACGAGGCTGCCAGCTCCAACTTGCGATACGTTGCTCGAACAACTTCTTCTGCGCCGCTGGAAACCGGCGGCATGACAGCCACTCGGCGTACAACTCGGCATAGCTGTTACTGTAGGCGCCTACCCGACTCATCATGATGCCCTGACGGGCAGCCATTACCCCATAAAGACCGACTTCGTCCCATTCGCGCGGTTCTTCCAAAGCCTTGTGCAGAGGCAGAAAACGCACCCAGCCCTGGGCGGGCGCCTCTTCGCCGCTGCGAGCCTTGAGCATTTCGTTCAGCCAGCCCCATTCCGTGGTGGCTTTTTTATACATGTCCGCCTGACTACTGAAGCGTTCAGGATACAGTCGCTCGAGGCTCTCCACCGCGTTGAGCACGACCAGGTTGCCTCGACGCAGTAGACAGATAAACAGCGTGAAATCCAGCAATGCAACAAAGCCCTGCCCCGGCACTGCAAGGGACGGCAGGTATTCCAGAACGTCGACACGACGCATCAACGCACCGCTGAAACCGCCCAGATAGTTGCGTGGCGTGCGCTCGAAAATCGCCAGCATGTCCTCGCCCTTGAACACGGCGTCGTAGGGCACCAGACCGACGTTTTCCATGCGCACCGGCAATACATACCCATCGACATCCACCAAATGGCGCTTGCTGACAACCAGCTGCACTTCCGGATAGGTAGCAAGGGTGTGCGCCTGGTGCGCGATGCAGTAGGTGTAGAGGCGGTCGTCATCGCAGAGAAACTTGATGTACTCGCCGCCAGCTTCTTCGAGGCATTTGAGCAGGTTTCCCTGGAAACCCAGGCGCCTGGGGTTGCCTACATAACGCGCACGGTCGCAGTCCGAAGGAATCAGCTCATCAAAAATCGTTTTAATCTCGTCGGTGCGACAATCGTCGCAGACGATGATTTCGAGGTTGTCGTAGACCTGGTCCAGAGCACTCTGCAACGCAGCACGGAAAAAGCGTGGGTTGAAAGCGGGGATGACGATACTGACGAGGGGGACTGAATTCACTTTACAGACTCGCGAGCGGCGGGGAACCTGCCAGCCGAATGGCTCCCCTCACCGCTGAAAAAAGACGGCGGATGCTCAACGTCAGGCTTCAAAGCTGACTGAACAGGTTCAACTTGGACAGCATGGTAAACACCTGCTGAGATGAATCCAGCATGGTCTTCTGCAACGTCAGCCGGGTGGTCGCCTCGACGATGTCAGCATTTACGTACGTGCCCTGCTCAACCGTATTATTGGCCTTGAGCAGCTCGTTGGTTGTCCCTTGGGCCGTTGCAGCAAGCTGACGTGCGCCGCCGTTGGCGCGTGCGGTGGAAGCCTGAGCGAGGCTGCTGGCTGTGTTGCCCAACGCAGATTCCAGCGCTGCCTTGATCTTCTGCGACGCCACCAGATTTCCATCGGCGGGGGTCGACAAGGCTTTGATCGCCGCCGTCAGCGTATTCAGAATGTTCTCGGTCTGGTGCGTGCCAGACTCCACAACAAACTGATCACCGGCAGCAGGCGTACCGCTGAGGTTGAAGTTGACCCCTGCGGCATTGGCGATCGAACCGGTCATCGTACCGCTGGACACCGGCTTGCTGCTGCTGGTCAAGGGTGACGCATACAAATCGTAAGCGGTAGGACTGGTGAACTTGAGAATTGCGCCGCCTGTAGGAAAGGCATTGTTAAACGCAGTTCGGTCAGCCGCCGTATCACCCACCGTCGAACTGCTGACATTGGCGCTAGAGGTGTTACCGGCACTTCGCGACGTAGATACGCTATCTGGCGTGGAGGCCAATTGATAGGTGCGATTGGTCAGTGCAGCGTCAGCCGCGGCTTGCGACACTTTGTCAGCCGCAGGCAGGTTGACGTTGAGGGTCAGCTCGACGCCGCGGAAGGTAAACGTCTGCGCGTCGAAAGAGCTGTTGCTGAACTTGCCCGCAGACGACGCATCAGTGCTCACATCGGTGCCGGCGGCATCGGTGATCCTGAATTGCGTACCGCTTAGAAAAGTCAGTGTATAGGGTTCGCCAGCCTGATAACTCGAGTTGTAGGCAGGAGTCGACGTCACCAGGCCAGAACTAAGACCGATCTTGCCATCATCGGTTGCAGGGGAAATGAGTGTCGAAGACGTGCGCGTGGCGTTAACCGATTGCTCGAATGCTTCATAGCCAGTCGTGTTGCTGGCCAACACCAGACCATCGCCTACCGCCAGGTTGACACTCGTCTGATCGCCCTTGTAGCTGTAAAAACCATCAGCGTTCATCGAAAAGGGCGGCGTCGAGGACTTGGAACCGGCAAATATGTATTGCCCATTCGGGTCCTGACTGTTCATAAGTCCCAGAATCTGGCTCTGATACTGTTTGAGCACCGAAGCCTTGGCGAGACGCTCAGAGTCGGTATTGGCACCGTTTGCCGCTGATATCAGCTCTTCACGAGCAGCCTGCATGGTATCGATGATACTGCTCAATGCCGTCTCGGTATTGACCACATTGGTATTGATCGTGCCGATATTTGCCGAATACTGGGTCAGAATGGAGTTCTGTTGAGCCAACTGCAGGACACGAGCGGCCCCCACGGGGTCATCACTGGCGGTGTTGAGCTTGACACCGCTGGACACCTCTTCGCTGGTCTTCAATACGTTTGAATAGTTGCGCTGATAATTGGCCGCTGTGGATTCGTAGAACTGGGTAGTTGAGATACGCATGGTTCACGACTCCTTAAAGACTGTTGATCAGTGTGCTGAACATGGTTTGTGCCGCCTTGATGATCTGCGATGAGGCGGTGTAGTACTGCTGGTACTTGATCAGGTTGGCCGCTTCTTCATCCAGCGACACACCCGACACTGCATCTCGGGCCGCCTTGCTGGTTTCTACGGCTGCGGTGGCTGCCGTGACCGAACTTTTCGCCTGAGCCGAACGTGCGCCCACGGTGGACACCAGATCGGCATAAGAACCGGACAGGCTGGTACCAACATTACCGTTGGTGACGTCGACAGTCTTGGCGGTCTGCAGGCCAACCACCGCAAGTGCGTTGCGGTTATCAGAAGAGCCCGCACCGGTCAGGCTGATGCTGAACGTGTCATTGACGACCGGCGAACCGGACAGCGTCATCTGGACTTCAAATGCAGCCTTGGTACTGGGCGTAGTCGACGTGCTGTAACCAATACTCAGTTTGAGCGTATTGTTTTGCCCCTGAATAATGGTGCCACCCACCGCATTGCCATTCTGATCCAGTACGGCAGCGCCAGTTGCGTCTACCAGCGAATAGCTCTGAACGCCTGCTGTGGTGGCCGCGCCCATGACCAGTTTCATCGGTGTCGACTCTTTGATCGCGTTACGCAAATCAGCGGTCTGAGTGCTGTTATAGATGTCGGCTTTGGTGTTGAGCACTGGCTGGGTGAAGCCGCCAGTGCCGGCATTGCTCGCGCCAGCGGCTGCGGTCAGAGGGGCTGCTGCCGCGATGTCCTTGGGGTCGGTCAGTGATACGGCAATACCGCTGGCACCGTTACGGGTTGGTGAGACTTTGAAAACGTCACCAGCCGCTACGGCGTTACCGTTCAGGCTCATACTGAAGCCTTCGAACTGATCCGGCGGCGTCTTGCCGAGTACACCTGTGCCCACGCTTTCACCGTTGGGCAGACGACGCACCGTGAAATTGGTGGCGTCGTTGAAGGTGACCTCGTAGTCGTCAGCCGTTAGCTTGCTGGTATTGGAAATCGTGACATCCAGGTTACCGGAGTTCGCAGAGTTGGTCGTCTTGCCGGTGCTGCGCTGCGAGATATTTTCAGCGCTGTTGATATTGGCGTAAAGACTGGTCCCAAAATTACCTTTGCTGTCGACACCTTGGCTCAGTTGGCTGTTGACCTGATCGGCCAGCACCATGGCGACACGGCCCAGTTCGTTGGCAGATGGAATCAGCACCTCGGACCGATAGTCCAGCAGACCGCCGATTGCACCGTGCTTGAGCACAGACGTCACATCGGTGGGGGTCTGGCCGTAGGTGATCTGCAAGCTGTATTGCAACGGGTCGGCGCTGCCTGGAATCGCGGACATTTTGTAGGAGGTTGCGTTACTTACCAGTGATTGCCCGGAACCGGTGTAAATGTCGTAGTTGCCGTTGTTCTCGACGACGTTGACACCCACCAGTTCGTTGAGCTTGCGCACGGTCTCATTGCGTGTGTCCAGCAACGAGTTGGGTGTGGTGTTGCCGGCCGATGCCTGGGTGATCTGCTTGTTCAGACTGGCAATAGTGCTCGTCAAGTCATTGACTTGCGTGGCGTAGGTATTCAACTGAGCGTTGACGTTGTCATTCTGCGCTGACAACTGCGAGGCTACCGAGTTGAATCGTGCACTGAGTGCTGTTGCCTGGGTCAGGAACGACGAACGCTCAGCCGACTGCGTAGAGCTGGTGGCAATGGCTTGCATCTTGGTGAAGAAGTCTGCCAGTTGAGCGGCAACGCCCGTCGTGCTGTCGGACAGAAGTTTATCGGTCTTGCCAGCCTGACCGGCGTACGCGTTGGCTTCAGCACTGAGCGCTGTGCTTTTTTGCAATTGGCTATCAAGGAAACCGTTGTAAATACGGCGCACGTCGGACAGCGTGGTGCCGGTGCCGATATAGCCGACCCCCAGACCAATATTGACCTGTGCCGACGCCGTGGTCATTACCTGCTGACGCGAGTAACCGGCGGTATCCACGTTGGCCGTGTTGTTACCGATGGTGTTGATCGCGGCACTGCTGGCATTGATACCTGAGAGCCCAATTGAAATCAGCGACATGATTAAAACCTTATAAAGTCGTGGAAGAGCCCGATGCGGCGGCGTACGTCTGGTAACTCTTCATCTGCTTCGCAATCTGCGAAATCTTGCTGGCATAGTCCGGGTCTGTTGCGTAGCCGGCCTTCTGCAACTCTTTTACAAACTGTTCCGGTTTATCGGCCGAATTGACCACTTCTTTATATCGATTGTTGTTCTGCAGCAGACTGACAAGGTCGTGGAAGCTGTCGGCGTAGGAATCGTAGGAACGGAAATCCGCGGTTTCCTTGACCATCTTGCCGTCACGGAACTCGCTGGTGATCGCACGTGCTTCCGGCCCCTTCCAGCTGCCAGCCGCCTTGATGCCGAACAGGTTGTGACTGCTGCTGCCATCCTGCTGACGCATGATGGATTTGCCCCAGCCGGTCTCGAGTGCGGCCTGCGCCACCAGCATGACAGGATCGACGCCGATACGCGCAGCCGCGTCCTTGGCGAGCGGCAGCATGGTTTCGACGAACTGGTCGGCGTTGCTGAATGCGCGCTTGGCAGGCGCCAGCGGTGGTTGCGCCATGGTGCGCACGTATTCCGGTGCAGGCGCCAGGTTCGGGTCCATGGTCCAGTCGCCGTTGTGACCGGCAGCGCCTGCGACAGCGCGCGACGGCATCGGGCTGTTGGCCACGTTTGCAGCGGCGGTCGCAGACGGCACAATGCCCGCCAGCAGCCGGTCGGTGAGTTTGGCCGGCAGCGACAGGCGACGCGCGTTGAGCAGCGCCATGTCGTTGCGCCCTTCACCGGACGCCGAGGCGGCAGCCGCCGCCTGATCCGCAGCCACCGAACGTGTGGCCCACAGTGGACGCTGATAGACGCTGGTCGCCAGACCGGTCTTGGCAGGCGCCGCATCGGCGGCCGGTGCAGCAGCATCGGTCACGGGAGCGTGCTGAATGCCTTTGTCCTTCGACAATTGGCGCATCAGCACGTCCTGCAGACCGATGCCATTGCCACGGGTCGACAGCGTCACCGCCAACTGCTGGTCATACATGTCCTGATACTGCCGCGTCGCGGCGGTGTTCATCGGGTTATCCTTGGCCAGCACCTCGTTGGCCGAGCGCATGGCCTTGAGCATCTGGCTGACGAACAGCGATTCGAATTCCTGAGCCACCTTCTTCTGGTTGGCCACACTGTCCTTGTCGCCATGTTTCAGCGCCGCCAGACGGTTGACGTCGGTGTAGGCACCCGAGTCGACCGGCGCGGAGATTCCGCTCTTGAGCATGTCCATGGACGCGTCCTCAGATGACGATCAGGTCGGCTTGCAACGCGCCGGCCTGCTTCAAGGCTTCGAGGATGGCCATCAGGTCACCGGGCGCAGCGCCCACCTGATTGACCGCGCGCACGATTTCGTCGAGCGTGGTGCCCGGGCCGAACTTGAACATCGGGTGCAGTTCCTGCTGGGCATTGACCCGCGAGCGAGGCACTACCGCAGTCTGGCCACCGGACAACGCGCCTGGCTGGCTGACAATCGGGTCTTCGGTGATGGTCACGGTCAGGCTGCCGTGCGTCACGGCGGCAGGCGACACCTTCACGTTCTGGCCGATCACGATAGTGCCGGTCCGCGAGTTGATGATGACTTTGGCGGCGGTCTGGCCCGGATCGACTTCGAGGTTCTCCAGAATCGACAGGTAATCGACACGCTGGCCCGGATCCAGAGGCGCGGTGACGCGCACCGAACCACCGTCCAGCGCCTGCGCAACGCCAGGGCCGAGCAGTTCATTGATCTTGTCCACGACGCGTTTGGCCGTAGTGAAGTCGGAGCGGTTGAGGTTCAGGGTCAGGGTGTTGCCCTGGTTGAAGCCGCTCGGCACCGAACGCTCGACCGAAGCACCGCCGGGAATACGACCCGACGACGGTACGTTGACGGTGATCTTGGAACCGTCACGGCCTTCCGCATCAAAACCGCCGACCACCAGGTTGCCCTGCGCGATTGCGTAAACGTTGCCGTCGACACCCTTGAGCGGCGTCATCAACAGCGCGCCGCCACGCAGGCTTTTGGAGTTACCGATCGAAGAGACAGTGATATCCACGGTCTGCCCCGGCTTGGCGAACGCAGGCAGATCCGCGTAAACCGCAACCGCCGCGACGTTTTTCAGCTGCACGGTGCCGGAACCCGCAGGCACCTTGATGCCGAACTGCGAGAGCATGTTATTGAAGGTCTGCAGCGTGAACGGCGTCTGGGTGGTCTGGTCGCCCGTTCCGTTCAGACCCACCACCAGACCGTAACCGATCAGCTGGTTGGCACGCACGCCGGAGATGCTGGCGATGTCCTTCAGACGTTCGGCGTGTACACCGAACGCTGTGGTCAACAACAGAGTCGCCGCTATCAGTTGCTTGAGCTTGATCATGTCTATCCCGCTATCAGAAAGGGAACAACGGGCTGAGGAAGAACCGGTCGAACCAGCCTGGCTGGCTGGTATCGGCGAAGGCTCCGGTCCCCGAATAGGTAATGCGGGCGTCAGCGATACGGGTTGAGGAAACGGTGTTGTCGGTCGCGATATCGTCTGCGCGTACCAGGCCGGCAATACGCACCAGCTCGTCTCCGGTGTTGAGCGTCATCCACTTCTCGCCACGCACCGCCAGAATGCCGTTAGGCAGCACATCGGCAACCGTCACGGTGACCGAGCCGGTCAGGCTGTTGCTCTGCGCAGCCTTGCCATCGCCCTTGGTGGTGCGTGCGCCGGTGTAACCGGCGTTCAGGCTCAGGTCATTGCCGCCAATCGGGTTGTTGGTGGTCAGGCCCGAACCGAACAGCGAGGTCAGGCCGATACTGTTGGTGCTGTTCTTGTTCATGTCCGAGCTTGCAGCCTTGCTCGCCGCCATCCGCTCGGACAGGGTGATGGTGATGATGTCGCCAACCCGGAATGCCTTGCGGTCGCCGTACAGGTTCTGCTCGAAACCGGCCTGATAGATCGCACCATTGTTGGCAGCAGCCGACATGGGCGTGCGCGGTAGCACCGGCGCGTAATAAGGGTCATTGGGCTTGGCGGACGGCGCCACACAGCCCGACAGCAAAGCGATCCCGCACAATGAAGCGATCAACACTGAAAAACGCGGAACAACACTAAGGTGTTTCATGACACTTGAAACCTCGCGGTGTAACAGACGCTTATCAGGCGCCGCATCGGATTGAGCTTGCACAGCAACAGGTACGTCAGGGTGTTACAGGTTCTGAGTCAGGTTCTGCAGCATCTGGTCGGCGGTCGAGATCACTTTGGAGTTCATCTCGTAGGCGCGCTGCGTGGTGATCATGTTCACCAGTTCCTCAACCGTGCTCACGTTGGAGTTTTCCAGCGTGTTCTGCAGGGTCGGGCCGAGACCGTTCAGGCCTGGCGTGCCGATCTGCGGCGCGCCGCTCGAACCGGTTTCCAGGTACAGGTTGCCACCGATGGCCTGCAGGCCGGCCGGGTTGATGAAGTCGGCGGTCTGGATGTTGCCGATGATCTGCGGCGTGGCAGTCGCGCCCGCCAGCGTCACCGAAACGGTACCGTCCTGGCCGACCGTGAAGGTCTGGGCGTTCTGTGGAACGACGATCGCAGGCTCCAGGGCGTAACCGTTGGCGGTCACGATCTGGCCGTTGGCGTCCAGGTGGAACGTACCGTCACGGCTGTAGGCAATGGTGCCGTCCGGCTGGGTCACCTGGAAGAAACCACGACCGTTGACAGCCAGGTCCAGCGGGTTGTTGGTGGTCTGCAGGCTACCGGCGGTGAAGTTTTTCTGCGTGCCGACGATGCGCACACCGGTACCCAGTTGCAGGCCGGAAGGCAGTTCGCTGTCCTGAGTGGACTGCGCGCCTGGCTGACGCTTGATCTGATAGAGCAGGTCCTGGAACTCGGCGCGATCGCTCTTGAAACCTGTGGTCGACACGTTCGCCAGGTTGTTGGAGATCGTGGTCAGGTTGGTGTCCTGAGCGGCAAGGCCGGTTTTGGCGACGTATAGTGCAGGAAGCATGTGGATTCTCCTCGAGCGCCGGATTATCGGCGCAAGCTGTCAATAGTTAGCCAAGTTGCAAGACGCGAGCCATCGACTGGTCGTCTTCTTCGGCGGTCTTCATCATCTTGACGTGCAGTTCGAACTGACGGGACAAGGCCAGCACCGAGGTCATTTCCTCGACGGCGTTCACGTTGCTCGCCTGCAGAAAACCGGACTCGACCTGGACGTTGGCGTCTACGTCGGCAGGGCGACCGCTCTTGGTGTGAATAAGGCCATCAGGGCCCTTCTCCATCGTTTTCAGATCAGGGTTGACCAGCTTGATACGGTCAACCTGCGCCATCACCTGAGGGCTTTCGCCCAGAGAACGAACGCTGATGGTGCCGTCGGCGCCGATCTCGATCTGCTGCTGCGGCGGCACGGCGATAGGACCGCCATTGCCCATTACCGGCAAACCACTGCCGTCGCGCAGCACGCCCAACGCATCGATATTCATGCCGGAACTGCGGGTATAAGCCTCGCCGCCGTCAGGCGTCTGAACCGCGATCCAGCCATTGCCCTTGATGGCGATGTCCAGTGCACGGCCGGTCTCGACCATGGCTCCGCCGGAAAAATCAGTCCCGGGACGTTCGCTCATGGCGTAGGCACGCGACGGGTTGACCTCGCCAAACACGGGCATTGAGCGGGCCTGTTCCAGGTCGCGCATGAAACCGTTGGTCGACACGTTCGCCAGGTTGTTGGCGTGGGCCTTCTGCGCGATCGCGTTTTCCGATGCACCGCTCATTGCGACGTAAAGCAACTTGTCCACAGTCTTCCTCCTCCGACAGACGCTTGCCGCCTGTAGCTGTTCTGAGAGGGAGAAAGCAATTTTTGAACCAACTTCTCACGACCAACACAACTATCTGATTTATCAGCAAAAACAGGCGAATGCCCCAGACGCGCTGGCAACGAGTGAGCCGATAGCGGCGGTGGACTGCCGCTCACCTGCCATCACGCGTAAGGCACCGCCAAAAAAACTTCATTGATACCGAATGATGCGGGGCGCGCAGTGATAATCTGGCGACCATCAACCCCTCGCCACGGGAATCCACATGCCTGCTCGCACCTGCTTTATCGGCGTGGTCACCGCCAGCGCGATGACCCTCGCCCTGCTCGCCCAGGCCGCCCCCGCCTATTACTACAGATGGCAGGGCGACAGCCGCATTGTGTGCGCACAGACCAGCCCCGGACCGGGCTGGACCCGACTGAAAGGTCACTTCGTCAAATCCGACTGCTCGATCTGACCGCATACCCGGTCAGGTGGACTGACTCGGAATGTGTGTCGGCATCACGCTCGTATAAACAGTCTGACGCTCGGCCTCACCTCATGAGAGCCTTGCCCGTTTGCAACCCGACCAATCGCAGTACGAACCGCGTCATTCGGCAACTGCTCACAGACATAAAAAAAGCCCCTTTTGACAGGGGCTTCTTCAGTTGCGAACCGACGTCATCAGGTCATCTGAATGGTGGTCTGCATGATAGTGCTTTGCGTCGAGATGGTCTTGGCGTTCGCCTGATAGTTGCTCTGCGCCTTGATCAGATTGACCAGCTCCATGGTCAGGTCGACGTTAGACTCTTCCAGCGCCTGGCCCGTGATGTAACCCAGCGTGCCGGACTGTGGCGTGCCGCTGACCGGCACACCGGACGCGAAGGTTTCACGCCAGTTGGTACCGCCAGCCTGCGCCAGACCCTGTACGTTGGCAAAGTTGGTCAGCGACGTCTGGCCGATCACCTGCGACTTACCGTTGGTGTAGGTGGCGAACAGGTTACCGGTTGCGTCAACGCTCATCGCGCTGAGCTGGCCAGTAGCGTAGCCGTCCTGATCCTGAGAGATAAGACCCGACACCGAGGCGGTCTGAGTGATGCCGGACATGTTCAGCTTGATGGTGTCTGCACCGCTGGCACCATTGGCCACCCAGGTCGTTGTCGTGCCGGATCCGGTCTGCACGCCTGGCACCCAGTTATCGACAGTGAACGTACCGTCAGTGTTGAAGGTAATGTTCGCGCTGTTGGTCGGCACAGCACCGGGCGCAGCTACGACCAGGTTGCCCGCCGAATCGAAGGTCAGGTCATTCTTGTCAGGCGTGGTGGTGGTCGGGTTCGAGATGCTGCGACCATCCATCAGCGAGTACATGGACCAGGTATTGGTGCCAGTCTTGACGAAGTACTGATCCAGGGTGTGCGCGTTACCCTGTGAGTCAAACGTCGGCGTGCTGTACTTCATGTTGTAGCTTTTGGTGTCGGTGGCGTCGAAGGTGTTGAGGCTCGGCAACGCAGTGGTCGAGTTCAGGTTGGCGACGTTGGTGATCGCCGTGGTCGCCTTCGGCTGCAGGTTCGAGGAATCGACACGCAGGTCGCTCAGCGCACCGGTCACGATGCTGCCGTTGGCGTCGACGTTGTAACCCTGCAGCTTCATGCCGGCGCTGTTGACGACAAAACCTTCCTTGTCGGTGTGAAACGCACCGGCACGGGTGTACAGCTTCTCGCCGTTATTGCTGAGCTGGAAGAAACCGTTGCCGTTGATGGCAAGGTCCAGGCTGTTGGCGGTGCCGGTGGTCAGGTTGCCCTGAGAAAACTGTTGCGCCACCGCAGCAGTGCTGACGCCGCTGCCGACGTTGGTCTGGCCGGACGTTCCGCGAATGGATTGCGCGTACTGATCCGCGAATTCCGCACGGGACGATTTGAAGCCAGTGGTCGCTACGTTGGCAATGTTGTTGCCGGTAACGTCAAGACTCTTGTTTGCAGCATAGAGCCCACTAAGACCGATATTGAAAGACATATTCCACTCCTGCGCCGTCTAGTCGGCTCTATATTCCGATCGTTTGAACTTTGGACAGGGCAACACTGCCGCTGGCCAGGTTGAGCTTTGTTTCCGCACCATTGACGCCCAGCGTGACGCTGTTGACGGTCGCAGGCAGGTAGGTGGTGAACTGGGTATTCTTGCCTTCGATCGAGCCTGCCGCCGTGAAGGTGTAGTTGCCGGAAGCAAGCGCGGTTCCGTCACTGTCGGTACCATCCCAGGCAAAGCTGACCGTACCGGCCGGCTGAGTGCCGAGGTCGACGGTATCGACCAGATTGCCCTGAGGATCGTAGACCTTGACGCTTGTCGCGGAACTGGTATTGGGCACGACCACGGAGCCGATCATGCCTTTGGCCGTGTCGACCGTCGTGGAGCTCGCATCGATGATCACTGAACGACCGACCAGCGACGAGGCCTGCAGGGCCTGGGACGACTGATAGCTACCGGCGATCGAATCGACCGTCTTGGTCAGGTTCTGCAGGCTTTCGACGCTGCTGAACTGTGCCAACTGGCCCACGAACTCGGTGTTGTCCTGAGGGTCCAGCGGGTTCTGGTTTTTCATCTGCGTGACGAGCAACTGCAGAAACGCATCCTTGCCCAGCGCGCCTGTCGAATCGGTCTTCGTCTGCGTCGGGTTCTGAAGCGAGTTTATGAAACTCGTCGTCGATACATTGTTTTCAACGGCCATATCTTTCGCCTTCTATCACTGACCGAGGGTCAGAACCTTCTGCATCATGGATTTTGCGGTGTTCATGATTTCGGCGTTGGTCTGGAACGAACGACTGGCGGAAATCATGTCGGCCATTTCTTCCACGACGTTGACGTTGGGGTAGTAGACGTACCCGTTCTTGTCAGCCGATGGATGATTGGGCTCGTAGCGCGCCTCGAGGTTGGAGCTGTCTTCGATGATGCCGTTGACCTGGACACCCTGCCCGGCCTCGCCCTGATCCTGGAACAGCGAGCCGCCAGTGGACTGCTGACCCTGCATCACGGTGGCGAACACCGGATGACGGGCGCGGTAGGTCTGGTCCATGCTCGAGGACACGGTCTCGGCGTTGGCAATGTTACTGGCCGTGGTGTTCAGACGCGTGGTCTGGGCACTCATGGCGCTACCGGCAATGTTGAACACATTGGCTAGTGACATGAATTACTCTCCGCGAAGGGCTGCAACCAGCCCCTTGAATTTGCTGTTGAGCAAGGTGAAGCTGGCCTGGAAGCCCATGGCGTTCTCGGTGTAACTGGCCTGCTCGACCTGAGAATCGACGGTGTTCTGGTCCAGCGAAGGCTGCGACGGCGTGCGGTACATCAGCGTACCGTCCTGGTTGCCCATGCCCTCGGCTTCGATATGACGACTGTTGGTCTTGTTCAGCGCGAAACGGCCGTTCTGGACCTTGTCGTTTTCGGCGGCCAGCACCGAAGAGAACTCCAGATCGCGAGCCTTGAAGTTCGGGGTGTCGGCGTTGGAAATGTTGTTGGCCAACACCTCTGCACGCTGAGCCCGGAAGTTGAGGGCCTTTTCGTGAATGCCTAGCGCTTTATCGAAGCTGATGCTCATGTCGGGAAACCTTTGCCGGTTGACCTGATTCTGTTGTCACTGACAAAGCAATCGGCGTGCCACTTCTCAAAACCCAATGATTACGGGGCCTGGAGGCAGTGGCGAGGCGACAATGCCAGAAAAGCGGCAAGGCATTTCCGCTATAGAGAGGTAAAGCGGCAAGCCAGGTGCCGTTTTTTTGCCAGTATTCGGCGGCAGCCTGACATCCTGACATCCTGACAGCACCACGTTTGCCGCCAGCCGGAACGCGAGCCAAAAAAAAGAGACCCGAAGGCCTCTCTTTTGAACACTTGCCAATCACTTGGCCTTGTAGATGATTCCGGGACTGCACTGAACCATCTGATAATGATCCGGCAAACCATTGAGGGCTTCGGAAGCGCCCAGGAACAAGTAGCCACCCGGCTTGAGCGTGCCATGGATGCGCAGCAGGATGTCTTTCTTCACATCGGCCGAAAAGTAGATCAGCACGTTGCGGCAGAACACGATGTCGAACTTACCCAGCGCAGCGTAACTGTCGAGCAGGTTGAACGAGCGAAATTCCACACGATTCTTGATCGGCGCCTTGACCACCCAGCGACCCGGGCTCTTGACGTCGAAGAAACGTTGCAGCCGATCCGGCGACAGGCCGCGACCAATGGCCAGGCTGTCGTACTCGCCGGTCTTGCAGTTATTGAGCATCGCACCCGACAGATCGGTGGCGACAATCTGCGCACCCGACTTGAGTTGACCTGGATTCGCACGCTCGAACTCATCGATCGACATCGACAACGAGTACGGTTCCTGACCCGACGAACACGCTGCCGACCAGATACGCAGACGCTGACCGGGACTGGCCTTGATCTGCTCCGGCAACACCTTGTTCTTCAGGACTTCAAAGGGATAGGTATCGCGAAACCACAGGGTTTCGTTGGTCGTCATTGCATCGACCACCTGCTCCTTGAGGCCGCTGCGGGGCTGGGTCTGGATGCGCTGGACCAACTCGCCAAGCGACTTGATGCTCTGCTGCTCCATCAGCTTGTTGAGACGGCTGGACACCAGGTACTGCTTGTTTTCCCCAAGCAGGATGCCACAGGCTTTTTCCAGAAAAACCCGGAACTGATCAAAATCCAAATTACCCGTAGACAAGGTGCAGCCTCTCAAATCATGTGAATCACCGAGAGCGACGCCCCCGGCTATTTAAGCTGTTTACTCTGACGCGTTGATGCGCGCCACTACCCTGGCTGCCAGATCGTCAGGCCGGAATTTCGCGAGGAAATCGTCGGCACCGACCTTCTTGACCATCGCCTGGTTGAAAACACCGGACAACGAGGTGTGCAGGGTGATGTGCATCTTCTGCATGCGCGGGTCATTGCGTATCGCAGCGGTTAGGGTATAGCCATCCATCTCCGGCATTTCAATGTCGGAGATCATCATCAGAAACTCTTCATGAGGTTTCTTGCCTTCTTCGACCATCTTGCGCAGGTAATCCAGCGCCTGACGCCCGTCGTTCAGCGCAACCACTTCCACGCCAACCGTTTCCAGGCAGCGGCTGACCTGTTTGCGTGCCACCGACGAGTCATCGACCGTCAGCACGCGCAGCGAGACAGCCTTGTGATGAACCTCTTCATTGATAACGCCCACCGACACCTCTTCGGAGATCGGCGCAACCTCGGCGAGAATTTTCTCGACGTCGATAATTTCGACCAACTGATTGTCGACCCGCGTAACCGCCGTAAGGTAGTGATCGCGGCCGGTGCCCTTGGGCGGCGGATGGATCTCTTCCCAGTTCATGTTGACGATGCGTTCGACCGAATGCACCAGAAAACCCTGAACCTTGGTGTTGTACTCAGTAATGATCACGAAGGAATTGACCAGCGAAATCATGCCTGCCGAACCTGTCGCCATCGCCAGGTCCATGATCGGAATAGTGCCGCCGCGAATATTCGCCACACCCCGCACGATCGGACTCGATTTGGGCATGATGGTAAGTTTCGGGCATTGCAGTACTTCTTTTACCTTGAACACATTGATCCCGTAGAGCTGCTTGCCGTCGAGACGGAACAAAAGCAACTCCAGGCGATTCTGACCCACCAGCTGCGTGCGCTGGTTCACCGAATCCATTACACCTGCCATGCCGACCCCCTCCTACCAAAGCGACCGTTTTCCACACACCAGGCTGGCAAGCGGCACGGGCTTTGCTTTTTATACGTCATGAACGCAAAGACGACAATTTTTCGACACCTCGCATTAGAAACCCGCAGGCTTCTGTGCGCAATCGGCATGCTGTGCCTTTTCAGCGTGACAAACCTCTGTCGCGCAGAGAATTTCACACTGCCTGAACAGCTTATCGGCGTTACCCAAGGGTTTCTTGAGTTCACAGTAGAAGACTATTTGGCAACCAACCAGATCGAAGGTCGCCATGACATCCAGGTCAAGCAGCTGGACCCTCGCCTGCGCATGGGTTCCTGTGACAAGGATTTGACAGCCGCACTGGAGAGTCCGCGCCCTGTCGGCCGGGTAACCGTGCGGGTTCGCTGTGAGGGGTCGTCGCCCTGGACCGTCTTCGTACCGGCTCAGGTGCAGTTGTTTCGTAACGTCGTGACGGTGATGCGTCCACTCAAACGCGACGCCATCGTCACTGAAGACGATGTGGCCATGCGCGAGCGCGATGTGAGCAGCGTAGGCCTTGGATTTCTCGCTTCGCTGGATCAGGCCGTTGGGCAGAAGGTTGTCCGACCAATGGTCATCGACCAGGTCGTGACGCCGGTGGCACTGGAACAGCCGCAGATGATTCACAAGGGCGACCAGGTGATCATCATCGCCCGCAGCGGTTCGCTCGCGGTGCGCATGCCTGGCGAGGCGATGTCCGATGGCAGTTTCAACGAGCAGATACGGGTGAAGAACCTCAATTCCAACCGGGTCATCAAGGCAAACGTGACCGGGCCCGGACAGGTGGAAGTGGCCATGTGAACATAATGATGCTGGCGTAGGACGGACGTTTTTTCTAGACTGCGGTGACTATCCGGCGGTGTAAGCCTCTATTGAGAAGCTTTATCACGACGTGCCTAAAGTTTTGTCGGGGATGGCCGAAAACAAGGCAAGCGTCCAAACACCCAGAGGTTTTTTATCATGGTCATAGACTTCAATCGTATCAATAGCCCCCAACCTGCCGCACGTACCAACGGCGTCAAAGACACCAGCAAGACCGAAGCTTCGGCCCCTGCCAGCAGCACCGCAGGCGTCAAAAGCACCGGGGAAACCGTTTCATTGAGCAGTGAGGCTCAACAGTTGCAGAAAATCACTGACAAGCTTGCCGACCTGCCGGTCGTCAACAGCGCACGCGTTGCCGAACTCAAACAGGCTATCGCCGACGGCACTTACACAGTGGACAGCAACAGTGTAGCCAAAAAGATGCTCCAACTCGAAACCCAACGCTAGCCGCCGGCTCGCGCTGGATATTCTGGACGCTTAAAAACCAGAGCATGCGATGCAAGACACTATTTTGCTTCAGATGATCAATGACGACATGGTTCCGGCCACGCAGCTGCGTGAGCTGTTGCAAGCGGAGTCACTGATCCTCCACGGCCGCGACATGGGCGAGATGGAACACGTACTGGCGCAGAAACAGGCGCTGGTGATTCTGCTCGAACAGCATGGGCGCCGCCGCAGTCAGGTGCTGACAGGGCTTGGATTACCCGCCAACCGGCAGGGTCTGGAGCAACTGGCCAGCCATTCGGACATCGGTGAGCAACTGCTCACGACCGCCGACGCGCTGAACGCGCTGATCGCTGAATGCCAGGCGCTCAACGAGCGCAATGGCAGCCTCATTCAACTGCAGCAGGTGAGCACGGCCCACCAGCTTCGCATTCTGAATGGCGGCGACACGCCGACCCTGTACGACAGTCGCGGTTCGACTGCTGGAAGAGCAAGACCACGCCCCCTCAGTCAGGCGTAACTTCCTGTATAAAGGTTTCGTGCGTAGTGGCAGAATGCCCGCTGTTGCGTTGCCGTAGTATTTTGCCTGGAGATGTAAAGACGTGAATGGCTCAAGCGCGGATGATGCTCCGCAGCCCCCGAAGGTTTTGAACACACCTTTGGAAATCGCCGCCAACCTGCGGCTACTCCTCGAAAGTCATGATCCTTTGATCATCACTTTCCACGAGCGCGCCCAGCGCTTTCAGAGCTACGTTCTCGAGGTCGATCGTGACAGTAACGTCATGGCGCTCGACGAAATGATCCCCCGCGATGGTGAACGATTCCTGAGCAATGGCGAGTCCTTTCGGGTTGAAGGTTTTCACGACGGCGTGCGTATCGCCTGGGAAAGCTCGGCGCAGATGGAGATCATCGATAACGATGGTCAGCGCTTCTACCGCGGCGCCATGCCTGAGGAAGTCATCTATCACCAGCGTCGCAACGCATTCCGCGCCGCGCTCAAGCTTGCACAACTGGTCGATATCGAGATCGGTGGCGACAGGCTCAAGTCGCCACTGGTTGGCAAGCTGCTGGACATTTCCGCAACCGGATGCAAGCTGCGCTTCGAGGGCGATTTCTCCCAGCGTATGCAGTTGGGTCAGGTGTACGAACGCTTCATCGCCAGATTGCCGTTCGGCGCAATGACCGCGCCGGTCGAACTGCGTTATCTGCACTTCGAAGAAAGGGTCAACACCACGTTCGCCGGGGTTCGCTTTCACAACATGAGCGGACTGGTACAGCGCCAGGTCGAACGCTTCGTGTACCAACTGCAACGTGAAGCCCGACGCTTCGACAAAGACGACGACTTCTGACAGACGTCCGCTGCGGCAGTGATTGCGGTATCGCTACCGCAATCACGTCACATCCTCTTGCATCACCCTCTCGCGTTAGCTTCACCTGCACGCAGCATCAGGCTTTCCAGGTCTCTTCCTCTCGCTCACGCTCACCGTCTACCGGCTCGGTTTCGGCGATCTGCTCACCGTGGGATTCAGGCATATGCTCATCTTCGGCAACCGATTCAGCTTCGGGCTCGGCAGTGGCCTGCATTTGCTCCTGAACCACCTGTTCATCCACACGCGGGTCAAGGGCAACTACCAGCGGTGAGCTGGACATGCTGTCCGGCATCGCGACGTGGTGCAGCGGAGCATTCTCGACCTGGTGCAGGTGTGTGACAGCCTTGGGACGAATCAGCAGGACCAGCACGGCACCGGCACCGCAGACGAACACATACAGCATGTGGCCGCCGAACATCTTCATGACCACGCCCGCCGCCAATGGACCGATGCTGGCGCCGATCCCATAGGTCATCAGCAGCATGGCCGTGAGGGACACACGCCGTTCGGCCTCGACGTGGTCATTGGCGAATGCCACCGCCAGTGGATAGAGACAGAACTGCATCAGCGACGCGAGAAAGCCGACGCCGAACAGCACTTCCACCGGCACGCTGGGAAACACCGCCAGCGGCAATGAAGCGACGACCAGTGCCGCGGCGAATACGCGCATCAACACCGAGCGATCAAAGCGATCGGACAGCAAACCCAGCGGCCACTGCACCAGAAAGCCCGCGAGAATGCAGCAGCCCATGAACAGACCGACCTGCTCGGTCGTCAGCCCCTGCTCTGCGGCGTAGACCGGCGCCAGACCGTAGAAGGAGCCGATGATCAGTCCCGCGCCCAGCACAGCCGTGAGCGACTGCGGCACCCGTTTCATGAAGAAACGCGGCTCCAGTGGCGCAGGGTGCAGCGGCGCAGGGTGAATTGCTCGGGTCATGGCAACCGGCACCAGACACAGGGCAAAACACAACGCCACCAGCATCAACAGTTCAGGGCCGAGCTGTGGATGAACCACCAGCACCAGTTGCCCCAGCACCAGCCCGAGGTAGGACGCGATCATGTAGCCGCTGAACACCATCCCGCGCTGCTTGGCCGCTGCCTGTTCGTTCAACCAGCTTTCGATGACCATGTACTGACACATCATCCCCAGACCGACGATGACCCGCAGAATCAGCCAGGCAGGCAGCCAACTGATCAATCCGTGCCCCAGCACCGCAGCGCCGACGATGCCCGCGCAGGTTGCATAGGCGCGAATGTGCCCGACACGACCGATCAGCCGGTGACCGATCTTGCCGCCCAGCACCAGACCGAAATAGTTTGCAGCCATCAGCGCACCGACCCACAGACTGTCCACCTGATCGGCGGCCAGGCGCAGGGCCAGATAGGTACTCAGCAGACCCGAGCCGATCAACATCATCAACGAGGCAAAATACAGCGCTCGAAAGGACTTCCAGATTTGGCGCATCGACATTCCAAAAATACGGAGCCGCCCGAACGGACGAGCCCGAAACAGCGTTTCTTTAAATCTGGGCAGCCAGCACGCGGCGTTCCCAGGGGGTTATCTCATCGAGAAAACTGGTCAGCTCCAGGGTCTTCGATGCAATGTAGCCTTCGATGAATTCACGACCAAACAGTTCCTTGGCCAGACGACTGCATTTCAGACGCTCCAGAGCGGCCTGCAAGGTACACGGCAGCGTCAATTCTTGCGGCACTTCAATTTCACCCTGCACCGCAGCCGTCGGCTCGATGCCCTGCTCGATACCGTACAACCCTGCAGCAAGACTGGCGGCAATGACCAGATATGGATTGGCATCAGCGCCCGGCAGACGATTTTCCACGCGGCGCGCTACAGGCGCACTGGCCGGAATTCGCAGACCGGCGGCCCGGTTGTCGTAGGACCAGCAGGCGTTGTTGGGCGAAGCGAATGGATGGAACAGACGCTGATAAGAATTCACGTTCGGCGCGAACAACGCCGTGAAGTCTGCCATGCAAGCCTGCAGACCGCCGATGAAATGACGAAAAGCGGAAGTCGACTGCCCGTCCTCCGTACTGAACACATTGCGCCCGGACACCGCATCCACCACGCTCTGGTGCAGGTGCATCGAACTGCCGGGCGTGTTTGCCAGGGGCTTGGCCATGCAGACCACGATCACCCCATGCTTGAGCGCCACTTCCTTGAGCAGGTGCTTGAACAGAAAGGTCTGGTCGGCCAGCAGCAACGGATCGCCGTGCAGCAGGTTGATCTCGAACTGACTGACGCCCATTTCGTGCATGAACGTATCGCGTGGCAGCCCCAGCGCCGCCATGCAGGCGTACACCTCGTTGAGGAACGGCCGCAACCCGTTATTGGAACCGACACTGAAGGCCGAGTGGCCCGACTCACGTCGCCCGTCCAGCCCCACCGGCGGCACGAACGCCTGATGCGGATCGGGGTTGGGCGCAAAGACAAAGAATTCCAGCTCGGTCGCTACCACCGGCGTCAGGCCGTATTCGGCGTAGCGGGCCAGCACCGACTTGAGCTGTCCACGCGTGGATAACGCACATCGGGTGCCGGTCAGTTCTTCAGCATCACAGATGGCCAGAGCGCGTGGCTGATCGCTCCACGGCAGACGGTGCACCTGCGCGGTATCGGGCACCAGCGCCAGGTCACCGTCGTCGCTGCCGTAGAAACGCGCCGGTGGATAGCCGCCCATGATGCATTGCAGCAGCACACCACGCGCCATCTGCAGCCGCCGCCCCTCCAGAAACCCCTCGGCGGTCATGACCTTGCCTCGCGGTACGCCGTTCAGATCCGGCGTCACGCATTCCACTTCGTCAATGCCCGTTAGTTGATGTGCAAACGAACGGGGGTCATTGCGGGTCATCGCTCAATCCTTGGTGAGTTCAGGCCGTCCTGCGGCAGTGACTACAAAATACGCAACGGCCGCTCCGGATATCAAGCGATGAAACACATCGTGAGACCGTTCACAGACCGCACACCTTCAAAAAATGCAAACCGCACTCTTGGCTGGTTTTTTGCTGTTACCCTTGGCAAAACAGTTTGGCTGCCATTTTTATGTCGAACGCCTGCTTGCCAGGCGTAAAGCGCCTTGAAAATGACCTGTCGAATGGCAATCTTCTGCGACACGTGTTGAGAGCTTTCCATGAGCGCACCGATTCCCGTCACTCGTCCTCTGTTGCCACCCCTCGAGGAATTCATTCCTTATCTTGAGAAAATCTGGGAAAGCCATCAGCTCACCAATGCCGGCCCCTTTCACCAGCAGCTCGAGCATGAGCTGGCGAAGTATCTGGGCGTGCAGCATCTGTCGCTGTTTTCCAACGGTACGCTGGCACTGATGACCGCCATTCAGGCACTGCGTATCAAAGGTGAAGTCATCACCACGCCCTACTCGTTCGTCGCCACCGCGCATTCACTGCTGTGGAACAGCCTGACGCCGGTCTTCGTTGATATCCAGCCGGGCACCTACAACCTGGATCCGGACCGCATCGAAGAAGCCATCACACCGGCGACCACCGCCATAATGCCGGTGCATTGTTATGGCATCCCGTGCGACGTGGACCGCATCCAGCAGATTGCCGACCGTTATGGCCTGAAGGTCATCTACGACGCTGCGCACGCCTTCGGTGTACAGCACGGTGGCGAAAGTCTGCTCAGACATGGCGATCTTTCGATCCTGAGTTTCCACGCCACCAAAGTCTTCAATACCTTCGAAGGCGGCGCCATTGTCAGCCCCGACCTCAAGACCAAACAGCGCATCGACTACCTGAAAAATTTCGGTTTTGCCGATGAGGTCACCGTGGTCGCGCCGGGCATCAACGGCAAGATGAGCGAGATCAATGCCGCATTCGGCCTGTTGCAGCTCAAGCATATTGACCAGGCGCTGATCAGGCGGCAACGCATCGACGAGCGTTATCGTGCTGCGCTGGCGACAATTCCCGGTATCGACATCGTCTGGCAGTCCAGCGAAAAACATAACTACTCATACTTCCCGGTACTGGTACGCGAAGGCTTTGCACTGTCACGCGACGCGCTTTACCAGCGCATGCGCGATCAGAACATTCTGGCCCGCCGCTACTTCTATCCATTGATCTCGACTTTCCCGATGTACCGGGGCCTGGACTCAGCCAGGCCGGAACGTTTACCCATCGCCACCGGCCTGTCGAATCAGATCCTGTGCCTGCCTATTTACGACAGCCTGACCGATGAGGCTTTCGACAGCATCATCAAGGTCATCGCCACCGCCAGTAACGAGAACTGCTAATGCGTACGTGCCCGGTCTGCTCCTGCCGATTCCCGAACTTTTACCCGATGGACAAAGGCCATCTGGAGATTTTCCATCGCCTGAATGTGTTCTATGGCATCGAGGACTTTGAAACCCTGAACGTCGGCCAATACAGCTGTCCCGAATGCATGGCGTCGGATCGCGACCGGCTTTACGCGCTGTTTGCGATGCATCTGCTCAACAACCCGCCAGGCAAACCGTTGCGCATTCTCGATATCGCACCAGCTGTGGTGCTGTCGAGGTTCCTGCGCAGCCTGCCCGACGCCCGCTATCGATCCGCCGACCTGTTCTCGCCGCTGGCCGATGACGTGGTCGACATCATGGACATGCACCTGTACGCCGACGAATCGTTCGACTTCATCGTATGTTCTCACGTACTGGAGCACGTCCCCGATGACCGCAAGGCCATGTCGGAGCTGTTTCGGGTTCTGGCCAAAGGCGGCTCGGCGATTCTGATGGTCCCGATTCTGTTGACCGCCAGCGAAACCGAAGAAGATCCCGACGAAGCCAGCGTCGACGAGCGCTGGGCCCGCTTCGGCCAGGACGATCATGTGCGCATGTATGCCCGCGAAGATTACCTGTCACGCCTGCAAGCGTCCGGCTTCAAGGTCGATGCCCTCGGGTCGCAGTCGTTCGGGGAAGGCGTTTTCAAGCAGCACGGCATTACTGAGCAGTCGGTGTTGTACGTGGGCCGCAAGGCCTGACTGCAGCTGCCGATCAAGGATGCCGGCCGGGTTGTTCGGTTGGCTCTCAACACTTCTTCACATGTGGTATTGCGATGAGTTCTTCACGCCTGGTCAGTATTGTCATCCCTGCTTACAAACCGACGTTCTTCGAGGCGGCGCTTGCCAGTGCCTTGCGTCAGAACCATGACGACATTGAAATCATCATCACCGATGACTGCCGGGATGACGGCATCAAGGATATCGTCGAAAAACTCAGGCCGGGCAGCCGCTGGCCCATTCACTACAGCCACAATGCAACGCCGCTGGGCGAGCCGCACAACATCGCGCTGGGCATATCCCTTGCGCGCGGCGATTACATCAAGTTTCTCTACGACGATGACCTCCTGCTTCCGGACTGCGTGCGGCTGATGTTCGATGTGATGCACGACAGCCCCGACATCAGGATAGTCTCGGCGGCCCGCAGGCGAATCGATGCCAGCGGCGCTCAACTGGGCGATACGATCTACACCGCCTACCCGTTCGGCAAGAACGTGGTAATCAATGGCCCGGAGCTGGTGTCCTTCCTCGCTCAGCACCCGATCAACTTCGTCGGCGAGCCGAGCGCGGTCATGTGCCGTCGCGAAGACCTGCTGGTCTTCGGGCAGGACATCATGTCGCTGCAACAGCAACTGATCTGGGGCCTGGGCGACCTGGCGATTTACGCCAAGGTCCTGCGTCACGGCAATCTGGCGATGCTGGCCCGTCCGTTGTCCTGTTTCCGCGTGTCCGATCAGCAAAGCAGTGAGACCTTCAGGAAGAACCCCTCCCTGCCTATTGAGGGCCACGCGAACTTCAACCGCATTCCCGGCGAACTGGGCTGGGTGCGGCCCGACGCGCTCAATGGCACCGTCAGGATCGCGCCTCTGAACCAGCGCGACACTGTTCAGGAGCTTGACCTGCGGGCCTTTTTCGACCGGAGGTCCGAAGCTACGGGCCGCAATACCCGTGTAGCCGCCTGGCTAAGCCACCGCAGACCGACGCCGCCGCAACACGCCTTGCTTCAAGCGCATCTGCAGCAATACAGCGGTGGACCCTCGGTCGGTATTGTGATTTCGGATTTCACTCAGCAGCCCGAGAGCGTGCTGAGCACTTTACAAAGCCTGGCGTCCGATGCCCCTCTACTGGATAAACTCAAGGTATTCGTCCTCGCCGATTACGACCGAGAAGAGCAGACGCCCCTGCAAGCCCAGTTGCCGTGGCGGGATGCCAGCGTGGAAACCCGTGCGACCGTCATCAATGACCTGATGCAGGAACACGATCATGACTGGTGGATACTGATCGATGCCGGCGTGACCTTCACTCGCAGCGGCCTGCTGTGCGCCGCGATGAGAATGATTGAGGCGCCACAGGCCTGCGCAGTCTTCGGTGACGAGGTGACCCTGCATGCGCAGGCCGGAGCCACACTGGCCTTTCGCCCGGGCTTCAGCCTGGACTATCTGCTGGCCTGCCCATCGGCGACCAGCCGCAACTGGCTGTTCAATCGTGAAAAAACCCTGGCGGTGGGTGGTTTCGATCCCGGCCATGCGCACGCTATCGAACTCGACCTGATTCTGCGCATGATCGAAGATTCAAGCTTTACCGAATTTGTGCATGCGCCTGAACCGCTGGTCATCTCGCCATTATGGAAGGCGCACGACAATTACGATCAGGCCCGTACCGTGCAACGGCATCTGTACACGCGTGGCTACCCCGACAGCCAGGTCCATGCACTGGACTCGGGGGATTACCGGATCGAGTATGGCCACGCCGATCAGCCGATGGTCTCGATTATCGTCGCCTGCGAAGACCAGCTTTCGACAGTGCTGCCCTGCGTCGAAAGCATTCTGGAGAACACGACGTATCCGCGCTATGAAATCCTGATCTGCGACAACAACAGTCAGTCGGCGCAGACCACCGAATGGCTGAGCAACATCGAGTCAATGCAGTCGGAGCGGATCCGCGTGGTTCGCCACGAACAAACGCTGGTCCCGTCAGCCCTGCTCAACTCCGCTGCACACCATGCGCAGGGTGATTACCTGTTGATGCTGGACGGCAATGCGTTGATCGTTCAGCAGGACTGGCTTCAGCACCTGCTCAACCACGCATTGCGGCCTGAAGTAGGTGTCGTCGGCGCAAAAATCATTTCACCGCAAGGCCATGTCGTGAGCGCCGGAATCATCGTGGGTCTCAACGGCACCGCTGCCGCCGTGACCGCCAATGACATCGCTGCCTCACCCTGCTACACGCAACGCCTGGAAACCGATCAGAATTACAGTGCCGTCAGCGGTACCTGCCTGATGATTCGCAAGTCGGTGCATGACGAAATACAAGGTCTGGACGAGCACCTGTTCCCGGTGTATTTCAATGATGTGGACCTCTGTCTGAGGGCCCGTAACGCCGGCCATCTGGTTGTGTGGACACCCCATGCCATTGTCGCGCTGCGCGAAACCGCCGCACGGGACGACGCCGATGCGCTGGACTTCGCCACACGCGCACTGTCCCACCGCTGGCTGCATTACATGGCCTGGGACCCGGCTTACAACATCAATCTGGCGCTGAGCGCCAGCTTCGTCCCTCAGAGCGACCCGGAATTGAGCTGGCGGCCATTGACCCACCGGCCGCTGCCTGTTGTCCTCGCTCAACCCTGTGATCACGGCGCTGCCGGCAATCGCATCACGACCGCGCTGCAAAGCCTGCGTGACGAGCGCGATATAGACGGCATTCTCAGCCATGCACCGCTGTCGTTGATAGAGATCGCACGGCTCAGTCCCGATGCCGTTGTCATTCAAGGTCTGGCGGACCAAAACCTGGTGGCGCGCATCGATGCGATCAAGGACCACACCAATGCGCGAGTGATCTACGACCTGCCGCGCTACCCGGCTTACGCGGAAATCGACCAGACCGCCGCCCCGCTCGCGGCGGTGCAGGCGTCGTTGCAACACGATCTGGCCCGAGCAGACCTGATCACCGTTGCGACCCAGGCACTGGCCGAGCTGCTTGGCGATTCACACCCCAACGTTCAGGTCGTCGAAACACGACTGGCAGCGAATGTCTGGGCGAATCTGAACGCTCCGCGCCAACTGCGGGCAAAGCCTCGCGTAGGCTGGGTGGGCATGCCGAGCGATCTGGGTGACCTGCTGACGCTGTCGGAAGTCATCAAGGCACTGGCAGACCGGGTCGAGTGGGTGATCATGGGGCCCTGCACACGCTGGCTGCGGCCTTACATTCATGAGCTGCGTGCGCCGATGGAAGGACCTTTGTTCCCGAAATTGCTGGCCGAGATGGATCTGGATCTGGTGCTGGTGCCTGCGGAGTCGAACCTCGTCAACCGCAGCAAAAGCCCGGTGGCCCTGCTGGAATTCGGTGCCTGTGGCTTCGCGGTAATTTGCAGTGACGTGCTGAGTGTGCCGCAAGACCTGCCGGTGACGCGTGTGAGCAACGAAACCAATGCCTGGATCCGTGCCATCGAAGAGCACATAGCGCAGCCGGATACCTGTGCGCGCAGAGGCGATGCCTTGAGACAGGCCGTCGTCGAGCGCTGGATGCTCGACAGCGATCACCTGCAGACCTGGCGCAATGCCTGGCTGGAAAGCTGACCGGGAGCAGACTCAATCAGCACACGCTCTGCGTCGGACAACGACGCAGAGCAATGAAGTTATCCGGTTACCAGCGAATGACGCACGCAGCCCACGAATAACCCACCCCGAACCCGACCGCCGCAAGCCGGTCGCCGCGCTTGAGTGCGCCCTTGTCCATGGATTCTTTCAAGGCAATGGGAATGGTGCAGGACACGGTGTTGCCGCAGTGCTGGAAGGCGGAAACGAACTTCTCGGCGGGCAGCTTCAAGCGTCGGCGCAAGGCGTCCAGCATGAAGTGGTTGGCTTGATGAAACACGAACAGATCCATGTCGGCGATGGCCAGTTCCTCATCGAACAGCGAAGCGAATAATGGCGGTACGCGCGTCATGGAGAACTCGAAGATGGCTGGGCCATTCATGTACAGGTTGGCGTCGGTACGTACGTTACCGTTGTCATCCTCGCGCGTTTCAGGCTGAGGATTCTGTGCCGAAGGCCTGCGTGCACCGCCGATCGGCACAATCAGATTCTCGGCCCCGGAACCGTCACTGCCATAGCGGAAGCGCTCCAGAAACGGCCCGTCCTCGGTGGCACTGAGCAGCGTCACCGCCGCTGCATCGCCGAACAGGGTGCGCACGCTCTTGTCCTGCGGATGGATGTAGCGGCTGTAGGTTTCCGCCGTGACCAGCAACACGTTGCGGCATTGCCCGGACTCGATCAGCCCTTTGGCGATGCCCAGTCCATAGATGAAACCTGAGCAGCCCTGATTGAAATCGAAGGCGGCGCACGCGGTGGGCAATTGCAAGCGATGCTGCAGAATGCAGGCAGTGGCAGGCAGCACGTAGTCAGGGCTTTGCGTGCAATAGATCAGCGCATCGATATCGCTGCGCTGAATGTCGCCTTTGAGAAACAATTTCTCGCAGGCCCGGTAGGCCAGGTCGGACGCCGTTTCATCCTGGTCGATGATGTGCCGCTCGCCGATGCCGGTCTTGGAAAAGATTTTCTCGACATCCCACTCGGGAAATTCCCGCGCCAGCGTTTCGTTGTCCAGCGAATGAGCTGGCAGTTCATATTCTATGTCCACGATCCTGGCATAAGACTTCATGAGCATTACCCCGATATGCGTTTGGCAGGTACGCCGAATACTGTAGTGCCTGCGGCCACATTGCGTATCGCAACGCTGCCGGCTCCGACTACAGCGTGTTTGCCGACTCTGACTTTTGGCAGGACGCTGGCATGCGTGCCCATGAACACGCCCTCCTCCAGCACGACGCCGCCGGTGATGTCGCAATGTCCGCTCAGGGTCGTGAAGTCACCGATGTCAGCGTCGTGACCGATCAGACAACCGATGTTGAGGGTCACGAAGGCACCTACGCGCAGATCGACCGTGAGCACCGTCGATGGGCAGATCACCGTGCCCTGCCCGATGACGACGTTTTCGCCCATGATCACCGAGGGGTGGATCAGGGTGAAAAACCTGGAGCCCCTGGCCAGCAGTTTTTCCACGACCAGCCGTTTGCCTTCCGGCTGGCCGATGGCGCACACCAGATAGTCTTCGGGCTTGGGCTCGTAGCCGTCCACCGTCGAAACCACCGGCGGATAGTGTTCGAAGCGCTCGGTCGAACCGGGACCGTCGTTGATGAATCCAGCGATGACCCAGCCCGGGTTCTGCTGCACCCAGTCTGTCAGCCAGGCATGCACTTCACGCCCGAAAGCGCCAGCGCCGACAATCAGCAAGCTGCGGGTATTCATTGCGCCAGGTAACCTCCGTCAATGACCATCGACGTGCCGGTCACCCAGCGCGCAGCCGGGGACAGCAGATAATTGACCGCATAGGCGATGTCCATCGGTTCACCGAACCCCAGCGGGTGCTTCTGCTCGACGTCCTTCATGGCGTCACCGCCCACCCGCTCTTCAAGCGTGCGGGTCATCTCGGTTCTCACCACACCCGGCGCAATGGCGTTGACCCGTATGCCGTCTCTGGCCAGCTCGAGCGCTGCGGCGCGAACCATCGACTCAACCGCACCTTTGCTGGCGCAGTAGGCCATCAGCGATGGCTGGGCCGCCTGGGCCATCACCGATGAAAGCATCACGATGCTGGCACCCTGAGCGAACACGCCCTTCTGTCGAAAGGCCTTGATCAACGAAAAGCCAGAGGTCACGTTCGTGGCAAACACGGTTTCCCATTGCTCGACCCCCAGCGCCCGGATCGGCAACGGCATCTGCACGCCGGCGGCATGCACCAGCCCATCAAAAGGTCCGTAAGTCTGGACAAGGTTACGCATCCAGCCCGGAACAGCCCGGCCATCGAGTAAATCGAAAGGCTCGACGCCGTGCTCCTCCCCCTTGAGCTGACGCCTCGTCGCTTCGAGCCGCTCGGTGTTCCTGGCCACAAGCACCACCCGGGCACCCTGCTGACTCAACCAGATTGCGACCTGGCTGCCGATACCCGAAGAGGCCCCGGTGACCATGACTACTTTGCCGCTCAATGAAAAAGGACTACTCACCACCCAACGTTCCTCTCTTGAGGGCTGATGCCTGGGGCCTTGAACGCCCCTGACTGATTAGTTTTCAGTGGCGAGACTGATGACGTCGTCGACGCTCTTGCACGCGTTGAGGCGGTTGGCCGGCAGGTTTTTGCCCAGATGTTCGTCCGCAAGCGACATGAATGTCAGGACCGCGATGGAATCCCAGTCAAGAGGCTGCCCCCTGCTCAGACTGCCTTCATCCGCTTCCATCGCTTCTTCGATCAGCCTGAGTACTTTGTCTTCCATCTCTATGCTCCCGGACAGCCCGCTTTTTGGATTTGATTGCGCGCAGACGATCGCCTGCATCTGATAGCCAGTTAGCAATAATCGAACCAAGCCATTGAACAGACGCAGACCCCGCAGATACGGGGCCGGATAAGGAAAACGGAAACTGATCGAAGGTGCGAAAGCCAAAAACCTGACGTTCCATCGACGTACAACCCGGCAGCGCGGCGACGCGTCGCGTCAATATACTGCCCGGGTATCAGTCATTCTTTACGGCAAATAGATGCTGAACATCGCTCCGCCCAGCACGCCGCCGTTGGCGATTTCGATTCGCCCCTGAATGCCGTTGCGCACATGCAGCCGGGCTATGTGCGCGGCAAAGTACAAGCCCAGGCCGGTACTGCCGCTGCCTTGATTGATACCCTGCACGTACTCGGTCTGGCGCTCGATCAGGTAATCCGGGTAACCGGGCCCGTCGTCGTTGATGGTGATCTTCAACTGCCCGTCGTCCTCACCGATACTGATCACCAATTGCTCGCGGGCAAAACCGATGGCGTTGACAATGATGTTGCCCACCACCGATCCGACCAGCTCCCGATCAAAAAAGCCCAGCGGGTTCACATCGTTGATATCCACACGCGCAGTAATGCTGCGACTGGCCAGCACTTCCTGATGATGGGCCAGTTGCGCTTCGATGAAATCGTCCAGTTCGTGGTAGTCCGGCCGCAAGGGCATCTGGTTGACGCCGAGCTTGTACAGCCCCAGCAACTGCACGAGCATGCCGTTGAGGTTGGCAAATTCGTACTCGATCACCCCATGTTCCGGGGTTTCGCGCTGCTGCGAGGGCAATCTGGCCAGCCATTCGCTGTGCGCCTGGGTCAGCGTCGCCAGCGAGTTTTTCATGTCGTGCACGGTAGACGCGATCACCATGGAGAAATCGAGTCCCTGTTGCTCTTCGCTCATGCGCCAAACGCCCTTTCCCTGAGTTTCTGATAACGCTCGTAACGCGGATCGCTGTCCGGAATCATACCGACCATCTTCAGGCTGGCGCGGCACTCTTCAAGACCGGCCTGCCCCAGGTTCTGCCCTGGATGCAGCAACGACTGCGCCATGTTCAGCGCGATACTGATGTTCTTGGGTTGCAATGCCAGCGCACGACGGAAATGTTCCTGCGCCTCGGGCAGGTTGCCCGCCTTGTAGCTGCGTACACCCTGCAGGTTGAAATCGATGGCAATCTTGTTGGCGCCGAGAATCGCCGGATCGTCGGTCATGCTGGCCACGCTCTTCATGACCACCGGGTCGTCGCCATACACTTCGGCACAGTTTTTCAGCACGCCCGCGCCGGCTTCTTCCTGGCCCAGTTGCTTGAGCTGCGAGGCCACCATCAAGGCGGCGTCGGCGCTGAGAAACTGTTCCATGCCTTCCAGCCGGGCCATGGCCTGCTCGGTGAGCTTGGCGGCGGTTTCCGGATCCGAGTGCTGCAGGCTGGCGGCCTTCATCAGCCGCGTGCGCACCTGCAGCCCTTCATCGTTGGTGTGCTCTTTGGCCACATCGCCCAGCGCGTTGTTGATTTCGACGCGCGTGCGGGCATCCAGCCCCTGATCGCCACCTTTGCTGATCAGAGCATGGGCCAGGCCAAGGTTGGTTTCAGGGTCCTTGAAACGCGAATGCGCGCCTTGCGAGACCGCCTGGCGATAGGCTTTGGAGGCGCTTTCGTAGTCTTCGTTATCCATTGCCAGCTTGCCCAGCAATTTCTGTCGGCGCACCGCCAGAGGCGACAGCCGCACGGCGTTTTCCAGCGCATGCTGCGCACGCTTGGCATCGCCGCGGGCTACCAGCACATCGGCAAGGCCATCGAACAACGCCGGCATGGTGGGAAAGGCTTTGATCGCCTGTTCGTACACAACCTCTGCTTCAGTCACCTTGCCGCGCTTGAGCAGCAGGCTGCCCAGGGCGGCGTAAGCCCAAGGCGTGGCGCGGTCGGCCAGAAGGGTCTTGAGGAATGCCTCCAGAGGCTCGTTCTGCTTCAGATCACGCAACGCGTCAGCCTTGTAGCGCAGGCACAACGGGGCGAAGCGCGGATCCTGCTCGATCAGCTTGTTGCAGGCCGCCAGCACCTCGGCCGGCTTGCGACGGTCCAGCGCCTGCAGGATCGGCTTGAGCAGGTTTTTGCGCTGCACCAGCTTTTCCAGACGCTGGGCCAGACCGGCACGGTTGAACGGCTTGGTCAGGTAGCCGTCGGGCTCCCACTCCAGCGCACTCATGACCATGGCCTGACTGTTCTCGGCGGTGACCATGATGAACACGCTTTCATGACTCAGCAGGCGCTCGACCATCAGGTCTTCCAACACTTGCTGGCCGTTCTTGCGGCCATCGCCCAGATTGAAATCATGCAGCACGAAGTCGTAACGTTTTTGCGAGCACATGCGCAGGGCCTGCTCGCCGGTGTCGGCGGTGTCCACTTCCTTGACGCCCAGCTCACGCAGCATCGACCGCACCGAACTGCGGAAGTCGGAGAAGTCATCAACGATAAGAAAGCTTTTTTGGTTGTACGCCAGCATCCGGATTCCTACACAGGAGAGGGTGAAAACATGAGACCGATGGCCTGAACGACTTTTCAGGTCCAGCACTGCAGCCCCTATTTCAGGACGCTCATGGTAACTAATGGCAACATGCCATAAAACTGTTTTGCCGACCCCGAGCGCTCTGTGACGCCGGTAAATTCAGGGCAGCAGTCAGTTTTTCGACCACACAGGCAGAAACTATAGAGCGAAGATCAACTTCGCGAGTGATCACGCGCCATCGGTGTGCGGATTTTCAAGGAATTTCGAGAGCTGAATCGAACCGCCAAGGAAGCGGTTGACGGACATGGAAGGCGTATCAGCGGTGCGGGCTGCACGCTGTAGCGCCCTGTCCCTGGCGCTGCAGCGTTCAGTCGGGTTTATACCCAGCCGTCGTTCTTCTTGCGTCCACGGGTCAGGGCCGGAAGGATCAGGCCAACCAGCAGGCCGGCACCGGCAATGCTGCCGCCGTAGACCATGTAACGCATCATCACCTGCTTGTTCTCGTCGCCCAACCGCGCCTGGGTGGAGCGCAGTTCGGCCTGAGAGTCCGCCAGTTGGTCGTTCAGGGTCTTGGTGCGTGCTTCCAGTTCGTCGACCAGCTTCTTGCGCGCGTCCAGCGTTTCCTGCATGCCTTGCACACGGGTTTTCCAGGTGTTGTCGATACCGGCCAGTTGCTCGGTCAGTTCGGCGACCTGTTGAGTCAGTTGCGGCACACGCTCGGCCTGGCCCGGGACTTCCTGCAGGTCGCTGGAGGGAATCCACACGGTGCTGCCACCTTCACCGCGCACCTGGCTGAAATTGCCGGAGGTGGTGAGCAACTCGACTTTCTGTCCGGATTTCAGTGTGCCGACGATGCGGTGCCCGTCAGTCGGGCCGCTGCGTACGTACGTCGTCAGGCTGTCACTCACCCAGCGGTCGTTGTCCGCAGCCTGAGCATTGAGAGGGGTGATGACCGCAAGCACCGCGCCCAGCAGACCGGTGCCAATCAGGTGACGCGAAACGGAGAACAGGCCAGGGGCACGAGAAAGCAGTGCTGAAAGATGACGAGACATGGCAATGATTATCTTTGTCTGGAATGAGAATAAAGCCCCGGTGTGCGGGCCGGCTAACGATGGCAATGGCAGGCGGCAAAGGTTTTGCAACTCCTGCCCGGACGGGCTGTCTGCCTATCAGGCGAGTTGAAAAAACGCCTGACGCATCAGGTGCCTGAGAGACATCTGCAGGCCGTCCAGAGAGTCCATCAGCTAACAGACCCTGTGAAATGGGTCAGGTTCATTATTGGCCTGCGCGCGCGTCAAAATTCAGCCGCATGGCACCTTCCGGCAAGTGCCTGCTTTACATGACTTTCAGCCGGTCGGTCGATCCCGCGACTCCACACCCGCACCCGATGAGGCCTGACGTTTGCAATCACGCCCAAGTGCTGTAGAAAATACCCGCCAGGCGTGAACGTCTTCGATGCTCACCATCCTGATGCGCAGGCCCTGCCGGCTCGACTGCATCGCTCTAATGGAAAATAGAATGATCCCAAGACAAGTGATTAACGCCACGGTAAGCCCAAAAGGCAGCCTTGAAACCCTGTCCCAACGTGAAGTCCAGCAGCTCAGCGCTGCCGGCTCAGGCAGCACCTATACCCTTTTCCGCCAGTGCGCCCTGGCCATTCTCAACACCGGCGCCCATGTCGATAACGCCAAGACCATTCTTGAGGCTTACGAGAATTTCGAAGTCCGCATTCATCAGCAGGACCGTGGCGTGCGTCTGGAGCTGCTCAACGCTCCGGCGGATGCTTTCGTCGATGGCGAAATGATCGCCAGCACCCGCGAAATGCTGTTCAGCGCTCTGCGCGATATCGTCTACACCGAAAGCGAGCTGGACAGCCAGCGCATCGACCTGAGCAACTCACAGGGCATCACCGACTACGTGTTTCACCTGCTGCGCAACGCCCGCACCCTGCGCGCCGGTGTCGAACCGAAGATGGTGGTGTGCTGGGGTGGCCACTCGATCAACACCGAGGAATACAAGTACACCAAGAAGGTCGGCCATGAACTGGGCCTGCGCAGCCTGGACATCTGCACCGGTTGCGGCCCAGGCGTCATGAAAGGCCCGATGAAAGGCGCGACTATTGCTCACGCCAAGCAGCGCATCGTCGGAGGTCGCTACCTGGGCCTGACCGAACCGGGCATCATTGCTGCCGAAGCGCCAAACCCGATCGTCAACGAACTGGTGATCCTGCCCGACATCGAGAAACGTCTGGAAGCCTTCGTGCGCGTGGGCCACGGCATCATCATCTTTCCGGGTGGCGCGGGCACGGCTGAAGAGTTCCTGTACCTGCTGGGCATCCTGATGCACCCGGACAACAAAGATGTACCGTTCCCGGTGGTCCTGACCGGCCCGAAAAACACCGAACCGTATCTGCAACAGTTGCATGCGTTCGTCGGCGCCACGCTGGGTGAAGAGGCCCAGCGCCATTATCAGATCATCATCGACAACCCGGCGGAAGTCGCGCGGCAGATGAGCAAGGGCCTGAAGGAGGTGAAGCAGTTCCGCCGCGAGCGCAACGACGCATTCCACTTCAACTGGCTGCTGAAGATCGAAGAAAGCTTCCAGCACCCGTTCGATCCGACCCACGAAAACATGGCCAAGCTGCAGCTCAACCATGACATACCGTCTCACGAACTGGCAGCCAACCTGCGTCGGGCGTTCTCCGGCATTGTGGCGGGCAACGTCAAGGACAAGGGTATCCGCCTGATCGAAGAACACGGCCCGTATCAAATCCACGGCGACCCGTCGATCATGCAGCCGCTGGACAAGCTGTTGCAGGCGTTCGTCGATCAGCACCGTATGAAACTGCCAGGCGGCGCGGCGTATGTGCCGTGCTATCAAGTCGTGACCTGACAGATTAGAAGCCGACCGAACGGGGCGCCAGACAGCGCCCCGTTTTCATTTCTGCTGGCGAAACTGGCTGGGCGACTGTCCGGTGGCGCGTTTGAAGAAACGTGAAAAATACGCAGGCTCGGAAAACCCCAGGCTGTCGGACACCTGATTCACGGTCATGGTCGTGTAGACAAGATTGCGCTTTGCTTCCAACAGCAGCCGCTGATTGATGATCTGCAACGCCGACTGGTTGCACAACCGCCGACACAGCGCATTCAAGTGCGCGGCACTGAGGCCCATGCGCTGCGCATGCTGTTCGATGGACCAGTGTTCACGGAAACCGGCTTCCAGTTGATGCATGAACTCGTGTAAATGCTCGCGCCCGCGATCCTGCACGTGAGCATCTTCGCCCGGCCGCTCGCCGCCCTGTCGGCTGAGCCAGACCATCAGCACATTGATCAACGACTGCAACATCAGATCACGACCCGGCTTGCGTTGGCGATACTCACTGGCAATCGCGCCGAACAGGGTGTCCACGTAGAGACTGTCGTCGCCCAACGCATGGCAACGCGCCGTGCCAATGGCCGAAATACCCAGCGCCGCTTCCAGTTGCTCCACCAGCGGCCGCGCCAGGCTGAGGATGTGCCCCTGAATATCTTCGGCAAACTTGAAGGTGTGCACACTCAACGCCGGAACCACCTGCAGCGATGGAGTTTCGACCTCGTTGACCCTGTCCTCGACTTTCAGGACCGCTCGGCCTGACTGCACGTACAGCAGCTGGACCAGATCAGCGTGGCGGTGCGGCTTGATCTCCCACTCATGCACTTTGCTGCGCTCGGGAATCGACTCGCAGTGGATCAGGTCCGGCGTCGGCCAGGCGGTGGTTTCGCCATAAAGCTTGAAGACCGGGATGGAAACAGGCGCTGTTCTGGGCATCGCTCTCTCCTCGTCCAACCCACGAAAAGTCCAGATAATGTGCTGGATAGTGCCTTCTTATCCCGATGGCATCCATTAAAAATGCAGGAGACAAAAACAAAGGCATCTCCGGGTTTCGACCTGCCGGGATCACAGAAAGGACCATTCTCATGAAAACCCAAGTCGCAATCATCGGCTCAGGCCCATCCGGGCTGTTGCTGGGTCAATTGCTGCAACGTGCCGGTATCGATAACGTCATCATCGAGCGCAAAGACCCTGACTACATCCTTTCACGCATCCGCGCGGGCGTGCTGGAGCAAGGCATGGTCGATCTGCTGCGCGAGGCCGGGGTCAGCGAGCGCATGGATGCCGAAGGCTTGATCCATGATGGCTTCGAACTGGCCTTTGACGGGCGCTGTGAACGCATCGATCTGAAGACCCTGACCGACGGCCGGACGGTGATGGTGTACGGCCAGACCGAAGTGACTCGCGACCTGATGAACGCCCGTGCGGCCTGCGGCGCGATGACGGTCTACGACGCCGATGACGTCCAGCCTCATGACCTCAAGACCGACAGTCCGTACCTGACGTTTGTGAAGAACGGCGAAACCGTGCGTCTGGACTGTGACTACATTGCCGGGTGCGACGGCTTTCATGGTGTTTCCCGCCAGGCAATCCCGGCCGAGGCGTTGAAGGTTTTCGAACGCGCCTATCCGTTCGGCTGGCTGGGCGTGCTGGCCGATACCCCGCCGGTCAACGAGGAACTGGTCTACGCCAATCACCCACGAGGCTTTGCCCTGTGCAGCATGCGCTCGGCCATCCGGACCCGCTATTACGTACAGGTCAGCTCTGACGAGCGTGTCGAAAACTGGTCAGACGAGCGCTTCTGGGATGAACTCAAGTCGCGCCTGCCGACGCATCTGGCTGAACGCCTGGTCACGGGGCCTTCCATCGAGAAAAGTATCGCGCCACTGCGCAGCTTTGTGGTTGAACCGATGCAATACGGGCGCCTGCTCCTGCTCGGCGACGCCGCGCACATCGTCCCGCCCACGGGTGCCAAGGGCCTGAACCTGGCTGCCAGCGACGTCAGCACGCTGTATCGCATCCTGCTGAAGGTCTATCAGGAAGGCCGCACCGAACTGCTGGAAAAATACTCGCAGATCTGTTTACGCAGAGTCTGGAAAGCCGAGCGATTTTCCTGGTGGATGACCTCTATTTTGCACAACTTTCCCGACACCGACGCCTTCAGCCAGCGCATCCAGCAGACCGAACTGGACTACTACGTCGGCTCCGAGGCAGGACGCAAAACCATTGCCGAAAACTACGTCGGCCTGCCTTACGAGGCCATCGAGTGAGGTGACGACTGGCCGTATGTATGGGCCGCTTTACAGCTTATGTACGCATCACACAGCGGGCGTGAGTCTGCTCACGAAGGGCCGGTGCTGCCGTCACGGATGCAGCACCGGAATATTTTTGTGCAATGACACAACGCGCCTCTCTCGTAGCCGTGCAAAGCCCCAAAGCGTTTTGCATGCCTGCCCCCTATGATCGGGAGTGCCCCCGGCAAGCTGCATAAAAATAACAAGCTCTGAGGAACTGACGCATGTCCAACGCTCCTGCTCGCGAGGCCGGCGACGCTGACGGCAATCATGTCTATCGTCGCATCACCCTGCGCCTTATCCCGTTCATTTTCATCTGCTACCTGTTCAACTACCTGGACCGCGTCAACGTCGGTTTTGCCAAGCTGCAAATGCTCGACGCGTTGAGCTTCAGCGAGACGGTCTACGGCCTGGGTGCCGGTATCTTCTTCATCGGCTACGTGCTGTGCGGACTGCCCAGCAACCTGGCGCTCAACCGCTTTGGCCCGCGGCGCTGGATCGGTCTGATGATGATCACCTGGGGGACGTTCTCCACCTGCCTGCTATTCGTCACTACGCCCGTCGAGTTCTACGTGCTGCGATTCCTGACCGGTATGGCCGAAGCCGGTTTCTT
>NZ_MUIO01000131.1 GCF_002087235.1 Pseudomonas floridensis
CATGCTCGAGCATGCCGGGCGTGTTCATTTCTTGATCGAGGAAAATCCGTGCGTTCATTGTTCTGGCGAATCCTGGCCAGCTTCTGGCTGGCCATAGCCCTGGTTGCAGGCTTGTCGATTCTGCTTGGGCACATGCTCAATCAGGACGCATGGATCCTCAGTCGTCATCCGGTGCTCAACAACCTGCCGGAAAACTGGACCCAGCGCTTTGAAGAACAAGGCGCCGACGCGTCTCAGGATTACTTGCAAACCCTCAAGCGTCGCAACCGCATCGACGTTCAAGTCCTCAACGACAGTGGCGAACCGGTGGTGCGCGGCACCTTTCCGCCCCGCGCCGCCGCGCTCGAAGCCCGACAACAACAGGGCGATGATGACGATGAGGGCAGAAAGCTGCCATGGCGGCGTCTGGCGACCGAATACACCAGCCCAAAGACCGGTGAAACCTACCTGTTCATCTACCGGATCCCGCACCCGGAACTGGATCAATGGCATCGCCAGAGCCTGATGTGGCCGCTGAGTGCACTGGGCATCGCATTGGTCGTGCTGACCCTGTTCAGCCTGTTCGTGACGCTGTCGATCACCCGGCCGCTGAGCCGTCTGCGCGGTGCGGTGCATGATCTGGGGCAAACCAGCTACCAGCAGCACAGCCTGGCGCAACTGGCCAACCGGCGTGACGAGTTTGGTGTGCTGGCTACCGACTTCAACCGCATGGGCGCCCGCTTGCAGAGCCTGATCGGCAGTCAGCGACAGTTATTGCGTGATGTGTCCCATGAACTGCGCTCGCCGCTGGCGCGTCTGCGCATTGCGCTGGCACTGGCCGAGCGAGCCGAACCTGCCGAACGCGAGCGGCTGTGGCCACGCCTGGGTCGCGAATGTGATCGACTGGAGGCCCTGATCAGCGAGATTCTGGCGCTGGCGCGTCTGGATGCGGACTTCGGCAGCCCCGAGTCGGTCGATCTCGACGAGCTTCTGCATCGCCTGAAGCACGACACGCAACTGGACGGTGTCGAGCAGCACATCGAGGTTCAGGTCCAGCGCGACCTTCAATTGCAAGGCTGGCCGGACATGATCGAGCGGGCACTGGACAACCTGCTGCGCAACGCCCTGCGCTTCAATCCGCCGGGGCAGAGCATCGATTTGCAGGCGACCCGCGTGGACAACCGTATACGCCTGAGCGTACGCGATCACGGTCCGGGGGTTGCCGACGAACATCTGGCGCAGCTGGGTGAGCCGTTTTACCGTGCGCCCGGCCAAACCGCGCCGGGTCATGGTCTGGGACTGGCCATCGCCAGGCGGGCGGCAGAACGGCACGGTGGCAGCCTGACGCTGGGCAATCACCCGGACGGCGGCTTTGTCGCCACCCTCGATCTGCCGCCCGAACCGGTCAACCCGTCCTCGGCCTGAGGCTCAGCCCTGCCAGGCGCTGACGAATCCGCCCACGTCCACCTTCGGTGCTTCGCGAGGCGGGTTCAACGGGGTGCCCAGGTACAGAAAGCCGACCACTTCTTCACCGGCTTCAAGCCCCAGACCCTGGGCGACGTGCGCTGAATAGGACAGCTCGCCCGTGCGCCACACCGCACCGACGCCCAGCGCGTAAGCGGCCAGCAACACGCCGTGGGCAGCACAACCGGCGGTGATCAACTGTTCCTTGCGCGGCACTTTGAAGTGATCCTGTAACCGCGCAATCACCACCACCACCAGCGGCGCACGCAACGGACCGAGCCGCGCCTTGTCCAGCGCCTGCGGCGTAACCTCGCCCCCGCCCTGCTCCAGCGCCTCGGCCAGCAACGCGCCCATGCGCTCACGGGCCGAACCTTCGACGGTCAGAAAACGATACGGTCGCAATTGACCATGATCGGGCGAGCGCAAGGCTGCGCCAAACAGGATTTCCCGCTGTGCGGCATCCGGGGCCGGGTCGACCAGACGTGGAACCGATACGCGGTTGAGCAAAGCGTCAATCGCCTGCATGGGCTGTCTCCTTTCAAAGATGATCGGACATTCTAGGGCGTGTATGACATCAATAACGAGCAATCCGGGCAATTACTTACAGGCAATGTCGAACGCAGCGCCCGGCCATGCCGGTTTACATGGCATCGGGCGCGGGTAGAATGGCGCCTTTCTTCATTGCAGCCAGAGCCGTTCATGTCGTTGCCGACCCTTCGCATCATCAGTTTCATCATCGGCATCTTCCTGATCACGCTGGCTGTGGCGATGATCGTGCCCATGGCCACGCTGGTCATCTACGACCGCTTCGAAGACCTGCGCTCCTTTCTGTGGGCCAGCGCGATTACCTTCATCGCCGGTCTGGCCATGGTGGCGCAAGGTCGTCCCAAACACGTCCAGTTGCGCCCTCGTGACATGTACATGCTCACGGTCTCCAGCTGGATCGTGGTGTGTATCTTCGCCGCGCTGCCGTTTCTGCTGACTCAGCACATCAGCTACACCGACTCCTTCTTCGAAAGCATGTCCGGCATCACGGCCACCGGCTCGACCGTGCTCAGTCATCTGGACAGCATGTCGCCGGGCATTCTGATCTGGCGATCGATGCTGCACTGGCTCGGCGGCATCGGCTTCATCGGCATGGCCGTCGCGATTCTGCCGCTGCTGCGAATCGGTGGCATGCGCCTGTTCCAGACCGAATCGTCCGACCGCTCCGAAAAGGTCATGCCCCGCTCGCACATGGTGGCCAAGTACATCGTGCTGGCGTACGTCAGCTTCACCGCGCTGGGCAGCCTGGCGTTCTGGGCGGCGGGCATGAGCCTGTTCGACGCGATCAACCACGCCATGTCGGCGATTTCTACGGGCGGTTTCTCGACGTCCGATCTGTCCCTGGCGAAATGGCCGCAGCCCGCTGTGCACTGGGTGGCGATCGTGGTGATGATTCTCGGCAGCCTGCCGTTCACCCTGTACGTGGCCACCCTGCGTGGCAATCGCGGTGCGCTGTTCAGGGACGAGCAGGTTCAGGGATTGATCGGCTTGTTACTGATCACCTGGCTGGTAATGACCGTCTGGTACGCGAATACCACCGACCTGCCGTGGACCGAGGCGCTGCGCCATGTGGCGCTGAACGTGACCTCGGTGGTCACCACCACCGGCTTCGCACTGGGTGACTACAGCCTGTGGGGTAATTTCTCACTGATGCTGTTCTTTTATCTGGGCTTCATTGGCGGCTGTTCGGGCTCGACAGCGGGCGGCGTGAAGATTTTCCGTTTCCAGGTTGCCTACATTCTGCTCAAGACCAACCTCAATCAACTGATCCATCCACGCGCCGTGATGAAACAGAAGTACAACGGCCATCGGCTGGACGATGAGATCGTACGCTCGATCCTGACCTTTTCGTTCTTCTTCACCATCACCATCTGCCTGATCGCCCTGATGCTGTCGCTGCTGGGCCTGGACTGGATGACTGCACTGACCGGCGCGGCCAGCACGGTTTCGGGGGTTGGTCCGGGGCTGGGTGAAATCATCGGCCCGGCGGGTAACTTCTCCACCCTGCCCGACGCCGCAAAGTGGATTCTGTCGGGCGGCATGCTGCTGGGTCGCCTGGAAATCATTACCGTGCTGGTGCTGTGCGTCCCGGCGTTCTGGCGTCATTGATAGCGCTGTGCGCCGATGTCACGGCAGGCTAGACTGATGCGAAGCCAACCCGAGGGCCTGCACATGGACACCGCCAAGCCGTTCACACGCTTCGCCGATTTCTATCCCTTTTACCTCGAAGAACATCGCAGCAGTACCAGCCGACGTCTGCATTTCGTCGGCACCACGCTGGTGATCTTTCTGCTGGCCTTCGGCATTGGCAGCGGACGCTGGTGGCTGTTGGCGTTGCTGCCCATCGCCGGTTACGGCTTTGCCTGGGCCGGCCATTTCTTCTTCGAGAAAAACCGGCCCGCGACCTTCAAGCATCCGTTCTACAGCCTGCTCGGCGATTTCGTCATGTACCGCGACATGCTGTTGGGCAAAGTGCCTTTCTAACGTGCGGGCCTCACGTCTCAGGCAACCGGCTCGCTGACCGGCACTTCCTGATGTTCCTCTTCCGGGCTGGCCTTCAAGTGCGCGTCGGCCAGTCGGAACAGTTCGATGTGGCCGTCCAGGTGCTCAATCAACGCCGTGCAGGATTCTACCCAGTCGCCGCAGTTGAGGTATTCCACGCCGCCCACCTGACGGATTTCCGCGTGGTGAATGTGCCCGCATACCACGCCGTCCAGTCCGCGCTTCACGCATTCGTGAGCGATGGCCTCTTCGAAATCGCTGATGAAATTCACCGCGCTTTTGACCTTGTGCTTCAGGTACGCCGACAGCGACCAGTAGCCGTATCCATACCTGGCGCGCCAATGGTTGAGCCAGCGATTGAGCGTCAGGGTGAATTCGTAAGCCGAGTCGCCGAGAAACGCCAGCCAGCGGTGGTAACGCGTGATCACGTCAAACTGATCACCATGTATCACCAGCAGGCGGCGCCCGTCGGCCGTGACGTGTTCGGCCTCGTCCACCAGTTGGATATTGCCCAGAATCAGTTTCGAGTAGCGACGCAGAAACTCGTCGTGGTTGCCGGTGACGTAGATCACTTCAGTGCCGCGCTTGCTCATGGTCAGCAGACGCCGCACGACATTGGTGTGCGTCTGCGGCCAGTACATGCCGCTGCGCAGCTTCCAGCCATCGATGATGTCGCCCACCAGATACACCCGGTCAGCCTGATAACGCTTGAGGAACGCCGAAAGGTGTTCGGCCTGGCAATCGCGCGTGCCCAAGTGAACGTCGGAAATCCACAGAGTACGCACGCGTTGCTTACGGCTAGGTTTGGCGAGCTGAGCACTGCTCATGGGGCGACCTCCTGGCAGGGTTTACAAGAGAGTGCCGCATACCGGTTAACCGGATGTGACACCTGCATGGCGATGTCATGACAATGGCTGGGCCAAGGTAGACTCGCTTGACGCCGCCTCCACAAGGATTGTCATGACTTCGCGCTCCGCTCTTATCGCTTTGCACATGGGCGCTCTGTTGTTCGGGCTTTCCGGTGTGCTGGGCAAACTGGCCCAGGCCTCGCCGGCCGTCATCGTTTTCGGCCGCGCAGCCTTTGCGGTCGCGGCCCTTGCCGCGTTCATGCGATGTGTCGGTGGCGCTGGCTGGAAACCGTTGAACCGGGCGAGCGGCGCACGCCTGTTGCTGGGAGGCGCGTTGTTAAGCCTGCACTGGGTGTCGTTCTTCATTGCCGTGAAAGTGGCGGGCGTCGCGGTGGCCACCTTGGGCTTTGCCAGCTTTCCGGCGTTTACCGTGATTCTGGAAGGCCTGGCGTTTCGCGAACGGATTCGTCGCATCGAAATGTTTCTGGTGGCTCTGGTGAGTCTGGGTCTGATGCTGGTCACGCCGGGATTCGATCCGGCCAGCGAGGCAACCAGCGGCTTGTTGTGGGCGGTCTTTTCGGGCCTGACGTTCGCCCTGCTGTCGCTGGTCAACCGGGCCAGCGCCCTTCATGTGCCAGCGGTTCAGGCCGCGCTGTGCCAGAACCTGATCGTCGCTTGCTGCCTGTTGCCTTGGGCAGCGTCGGAACTGCCTGCTGTGTCAGCCAGCGACTGGCTGTGGATTGCTCTGCTCGGCGTGCTCTGCACCGGACTGGCACACAGCCTGTTCGTCGCCAGCCTCGCGGTGATCAAGGCACGAATGGCCGCCGTGGTCTTTGCCATGGAGCCGCTCTACGGCATCGTGTTCGCCTGGCTGATCTTCGCCGAAACGCCCACGCTGCGGATGCTGCTGGGCGGAACGCTGATCATTGTCGCCATCCTGATTTCAGGCCTGATGGGCTGTCGCAATGCCGATACGAGCGCTCACTGAGGATCGGCGGCGCCGTGCCGGTCGTTGTGGCCCAGGTCACGCGCCGGATCGATCTGATCGCGCACCCGCTGCTTGAGCACCTTGGCCTCGGGGAAGCCGCCGTCAGCCTTGCGCTCCCAGATTTGTACGCCGTCACAGGTGATGCGGAATGCACCACCGGTGGCCGGTTCCAGCGAGACTTTGCCCAAGTCGTCGCTGAAGGTGCTCAACAATTCCTGCGCCAGCCAGGCGGCGCGCAATAACCAGTGGCATTGGGTGCAGTAGATGATGACGACTTCAGGTTTTTCAGCTGACATGAGCATTGGCTCCGCGAAGACAAGCGCCCATGATACGCATCACACCGCCAGTCAACGAGCGTTGGCGACACGTCGAATGTCGCTGAGCGTCAGGTTGTGCGCAACATCGGCCGGTTCGGCATCCGGCTCATGACCCTTGACGCCCAACAGACCCAGCAACCGGCTGCGAATGGCCTGAAATCCAGCCTGCCCGCTGTCGCGCTGACGCGGCAACTCGACGCGGATCTCGTCGGCGATCCTGCCATTGCCCAGCACGATCACCCGGTCAGCGAGCAAAATCGCCTCGTCTACATCATGGGTCACCAGCAGCACCGCCGGGGTGTGCTTGCGCCACAGGTCGATGATCAGTTGATGCATGCGGATCCGTGTCAGAGCGTCGAGCGCGGCAAACGGCTCGTCCAGCAGCAACAATTTCGGCTCGCGCACCAGCCCCCGCGCCAATGCCACGCGCTGCGCTTCGCCCCCTGAGAGGGTTGCCGGAAAAGCATTCACACGGTGCGCCAGACCGACTTCGCTCAGGGCTTCTTCCGCGCGTGCCTTGGCATTGTCGATCTTCAGACCGAGGATCACGTTTTTCCACGCGCTCTTCCATGGCATCAGACGCGGCTCCTGAAACACCGCAGCCCGCGCCACCGGCACGCGGAGCTCGCCACTGTCGATGCTGTCCAGCCCGGCCAGAGTGCGCAGCAATGTGGTTTTGCCCGAACCGCTGGCACCGAGCAAGGCGACGAATTCACCCGGTGCGATGTCCAGGTCCAGGCCGTCGATCACCCGCTGCTGGCCGAACTGGCGAACCACGTTGCGCAGTTGCACCGGCGCGTGGGCGGTTTTTTCCGGGGCACGCTGGAAGCTTGTCTGGGTGTTGCGCACGTCGAGAGTGGTCATGTTCAGTTCCTCACAAAGGTCGGGCGCCAGGCCAGGGCGTAGCGCTCCAGCGTGCGAATGATGCCGTCTATCACCAGCCCCAGAACGCTGTAGATCAGCAGGCAGATGACAATCACATCGGTACGCATGAAGTCACGGGCGTCACTGGCCAGGTAGCCGATGCCCGCCGTGGTGTTGATCTGCTCGACGAACACCAGCGCCAGCCAGGAAATACCCAGCGAATAGCGCAGGCCGACGAAGAACGATGGCAGCGAGCCCGGCAGGATCACGTGCCAGATCAGTTCGCGGCGGCTCAGGCCCAGCGTGTTGGCGGCCTCGATCAGTTTGGGGTCGATGTTGCGAATCCCGGAAAACAGGTTCAGGTAAACCGGAAACGTGGTGCCCATGACAATCAGCGCCACTTTGGTGAACTCACCGATGCCGAACCAGAGGATGAACAGCGGCACCAAGGCCAGCGAAGGAATGGTGCGCAGCATCTGCATGGGCGAATCAAGGGCAATTTCGCCACGCTTGGACAAACCGGTGATCAACGCTGCCGCCACGCCAATGCTGACGCCGATACTCAGGCCCAGCAATGCACGCTGCAGTGACACCCACAGATGTCGGCCCAACTCGCCCGACAGAATCATCGACCAGAGCGTACCGCCAATCTGCGACGGCGCAGCGATGATCCGTACCGGGAGCAAGCCGGTCTGTGAGGCCAGCTCCCAAAGCAGCAACAGCGCCAGCGGGCTGAGCAGCCGCAGCACGAACCCCGGCACGTGCCAATGGCTGCCGGACTGCGCAGCGGCTTGTCGTTCGGGCTTGTTGACGACCAGAAAACCGGCATCGATGGAACTGAGGGTTGTTTCGGACATGAAGGCATCCTTGCTGAACCGATCGGGCAAACGCACCCGACTCACTGGATAAGTCCATGCTAGGTGCATAAGAACAATGCGTGAAATTCTATTTAGGCATAAGCTAATAGTTAAATTATTTGATTATAGACAGTAATGATAATGCAAATTTTTAATAATTAACTTAGACCGAAATCGAATTTCACAACGTCCGCCGCTGGCCTTTAAGGTGCTGTTCGACAAGGTCGAACGGACCTCAACCATTGGCAGGAGATTTTCATGAGCATCGAATTCATCGGCTACATTGCCACCCAACCCGGATCGGAAATCCATCCACGCAGCGGCGCGACCATTCAGCCCGACTATGTGCAGAAGGTGGCCAAGGCTCATGAAGACGCCGGTTTTGACCGGGCCCTGATCGCCTACCACTCCAACAGTCCGGACAGCACCCTGGTGGCCGCGCATGCCGCCAGCGTGACCAGCCGCCTGAAATTTCTCATCGCTCACCGTCCAGGCTTCATCTCGCCGACCGTCGCCGCACGGCAATTCGCCACACTGGATGTGTTCAATGGTGGCCGCACGGCCGTGCACATCATCACTGGTGGCGATGATCAGGAATTGCGCGCCGACGGCAGCTACATTGGCAAGGACGAGCGCTATGCACGCAGCGACGAATACCTGAGCGTGGTGCGTCAGGAATGGACCAGCGACAAGCCGTTCGACCATCAGGGCACGTACTACCGATTCGAAGGCGCACACTCGCAGGTGAAATCGCCGCAACAGCCGCACATCCCGCTGTATTTCGGCGGATCGTCCGCGGCGGCGATTGCCGTGGCCGGCAAGCATGCGGACGTGTATGCGCTGTGGGGCGAGACGTACGAGCAGGTGCGCGACGTAGTCAGGCAAGTGCGTGCCGAGGCGGCCAGGCACGGCCGGACCATTCGTTTCAGTCTGTCACTGCGCCCGATTCTGGCCGACACCGAAGAGCAGGCCTGGGCACGCGCCGACAGTATTCTCGAGAAAGCCAGGGCGCTGGCCGAGCGTAACGGTTTCGTGCGACGCGAACCGCCGAACGAAGGCTCACGTCGTCTATTGGCTGCTGCTGCGCAAGGCTCGCGTCTGGACAAACGACTGTGGACCGGCATTGCCGGGCTACTCGGTGCCCAGGGCAACTCGACCTCGCTGGTGGGCACGCCGGAGCAAGTCGCCGAAGCGCTACTGGATTACTACGATCTGGGTATCACGACGTTTCTGATTCGTGGCTTCGACCCGCTGGATGACGCCATCGATTACGGCCGAAAACTCATCCCGCTGACCCGCGAGCTGGTTGCCCGGCGTGAGCGTGAGGCTCGCGAACAGGTGGCTTGATCCGCTCGACAGAAGGCAGGCGACGTTGCCTGCCTTCGATCCGGATTACGCCGCCGCCGACACCTGTTCCAGCGACTGCGCCACCAGCGCGCCGAAGGCATCGACCGGGCCTTGCAGGTTGCCCAGAAAGCGCGGGTAGAACAGCCACAGGTCCATCACCGGCTTGAAGTCTTTCAACGGCACGACGGCCAGTTGATCACGATGGATACTGCGCTCAAGCAGCGGGCGCGGGACCAGACCCAATCCCATGCCATCGGCCACCAACCCCAGTTGCAACTCGGTGCCGAACGTTTCCAGATTAACCTTCAGGCTCAGCCCCTGATCCGACAACGTGCGCTGCAGACCCGCACGAAACCCGCAACCGTCCGGATTGAGCACCCAGCCCTGCTCGTAACAGTCGGCCAGCTTGCCGGGCTTTTTCGGCAACGCCTCTTTCGCGGCGACCACCACCAGTTCCATGCGGCCAATGGAATGCGCGACGATGTTCTCCGGGAAGATCTTGCCGGCCGGAAACAGCGCTGCCGCCGCATCCAGTTCGCCGTTCTCGATCTTGCCAATCAGGTAACTGCCCCAACCAGTGCTGACCTGGGCGCGCAACTCCGGGAACTCGCCACGCAGTTGCTTGAGGGCGTCGAGCAGCACGACATCGCCGATGGTCTGCGGCACTCCCAGGCGCAACAGACCGCTGGGCGGCGTGTCGCTGGCCACCAACTCGCGCAGCGCGTCCATCTCGCGCAGGATCGCCAGGCATTTTTGATAGACCTGCATACCCATGGGTGTGGGTTTGAGCGGCTTGGTATTGCGGTCGAACAACTCGACGCCCAGCGCCTGCTCGAAATTCTGTACCCGACGCGTGATGGCCGGTTGTGTCAGGTCCAGCGATTCAGCTGCGTGGCTGATGGACTGACAGCGGATCACCGCCACGAACGCATCGATATCATCAATTTTCATTCGGACCGCACATAACAAGATAAAAGGGACATAGGCAAAAAGCATAGTGCCAATGTGTGAGCCTGAATAGCCCGCCCCTTCAACATAAGCCGACATGAGCGGTCCGGAAAGACGTTTTCGTTATAACCTAATCATTAAAAAATAGCATATTAAACTCTCGCATTATGCTTATATCGACTCATATCCCGACACTGATCAGGAATGAACATGACTCAGACACGACACCCTGAACGACTCGGGGCTTTCATTGACGCGCTGGCCGAACTGATCGGCAGCAATACCCACGAAAGCGATCTGCTGCATCGCGGTGGCAGGCTGCTGGCGCAACTGGTCAGCCATGACGACTGGCTGCCGGACGAATTCGCCGTACCGGATCCGACCCGCTATCAGCAATTTCTGTTGCATGCCGACCCGCAACAGCGCTTCTCGGTGGTCAGCTTTGTCTGGGGACCGGGGCAGCGTACGCCTATTCATGACCATCGCGTCTGGGGGTTGATCGGCATGCTGCGCGGCGCCGAAGACGCCCAAGGCTATGTGCGCGACGAGCAAGGGCGTCTGCAACGCCAAGGCCCTGCCGTGCGCCTGCAACCTGGCCAGGTCGAGGCCTTGTCGCCTGAGCGCAACGATGTGCATCAGGTCAGCAATGCGTTCAGCGATCAGGTTTCGGTCAGCATTCACGTGTACGGCGCCGACATCGGCCAGGTGAAGCGCGCCGTCTACGAGCTGGACGGCAGCGAAAAACCATTCATTTCCGGCTACTCCAACGCCGCTCTTACCCTTACTCATGCACAGCCGACAGGGAGTCTGACCCCATGACCGCACACACGACCCGATCCTTTGCCGAGCTTCGCCAGGCGTTACTGAACCGTGAGGAACTGGCGCTGGTGGATGTACGCGAAGAAGCCCCTTTCGCCGAGGCTCATCCCCTGTTTGCCGCAAACATTCCGCTGTCAAAACTGGAGCTGGAAGTGTTCTCGCGCATTCCGCGCCGCGACACCCCCATCACGCTGTATGACGATGGCGAAGGATTGGCCACGATTGCCCTGCAACGCTTGCAGGCGCTGGGCTACAGCGATGTGGCCCTGCTCGCGGGCGGCCTGCGGGGCTGGCATGAAGCCGGTGGCGAACTGTTCATCGACGTCAACGTGCCGAGCAAGGCTTTTGGCGAGCTGGTGGAACACCACCGCGCCACGCCGTCGCTGGCGGCCGAAGAACTCAAGGCGCTGCTCGACAGCCAGGCCGATCTGGTGGTGCTCGACGCACGCCGCTATGACGAATACCAGACCATGAGTATTCCCGGCGGCATCAGTGTGCCGGGGGCCGAACTGGTGCTGCGTGCACGCGAACTGGCACCTGACCCGAACACCCGGATCGTCGTCAATTGCGCGGGCCGCACCCGCAGCATCATTGGTACTCAATCGCTGATCAACGCGGGCTTGCCCAACCCGATCCACGCGCTGCGCAACGGCACCATCGGCTGGCTGCTGGCCGGGCAGACGCTGGATCATGGTCAGAATCGGCGCTTCGCCGACGTTGGTGACAAGACCCGCGAAACCGCCAGCGCGGACGCACGCAAGGTGGCCGACCGCGCCGGCGTCAAGCGCGCAAACCGCAACGACCTGCACACCTGGCAGGCCGAGGCATCACGCACCACCTACCTGTTCGATGTGCGCACGCCAGAGGAATTTACCCAGGGTCACCTGCCGGGTGCGCGTTCGACACCCGGCGGGCAACTGGTGCAGGAAACCGACCATTTCGCCAGCGTGCGCGGTGCCCGGATCGCGCTGGTGGACGACGATGGCGTGCGCGCCAACATGTCGGCGTCCTGGCTGGCACAACTGGGCTGGGACGTGTGGGTAATCGATGGCCTTCAGGCGTCGGACTTTACCGAGCAAGGCAGCTGGGACGCGCCCTTCCCGGCACCCGCGCAGGTGGAATACATCAGCCCTGCGACCCTGGCTGACTGGCACACCCAGGGCGACGTGGCCGTGCTGGACTTCACCAGCAGCGCCAATTACGTGAAGCACCATATTCCCGGAGCCTGGTGGAGTCTGCGTGCCGATCTGAAACACGTGCTGGCGAAGGTGCCGACCGCCGATCGCTACGTGCTGACCTGTGGCAGCAGCCGTCTGGCGCGCTTCGCGGCCGTCGATGTTCAGGCGCTGACCGATCGGCCGGTGTTCGTGCTGGAAGGCGGCACGGCCAACTGGATCGAAGCCGGACTGCCGACCGAACAGGGTGAAACCCGTCTGGCCTCGCCACGCATCGATCGTTATCGCCGTCCTTATGAAGGCACTGACGCACCGAAAGCCGCGATGCAGGCCTACCTGGACTGGGAGTTCGGTCTGGTCGAGCAACTGCGCCGCGACGGGACGCACGGGTTTCAGGTGATCTGATGGCAGACGCGGTGCCTTGTTCCTGGCGCACGATTCTTCCAGGGCGTTTCATCAGGCACAGGCGCTGCCCAAGCCCACAACAAGAACGATCCACCTTACCGATCACGGAGTCCTCTGCCATGCTGCCCCGCCTGACACCCGCTACCCACCTGAAAAACCTGCTGCTCGCCGCCCTTCTGGGCCTGTTCGCCAGTCAGCACGTCATGGCCGCAGACCTTGCGCCCTTGCAGGTTGCCAATCAGAAATCGCTGCTCAAGGTATTGCTGCAAGTGTCCGGCGAACTCAAGGATGTGCCTTACGAGATCCAATTCTCAGAATTCCCGTCGGCCGCCCCCTTGGGCGAAGCGCTCAATGCCGGCGCGGTGGACATCGGCGCCCTGGGCGACGCACCTTACGTGTTTGCACTGGGTGCCGGCGCGCCGTTGAAAGTGGTCAGCATCACCCACGCGCAGGGCCGTTTCACCACTGCCGTGCTGGTGCCGAAAGACTCGCCGATCAAGACCGTAGCCGACCTCAAGGGCAAACGCATCGTGACCGGACGCGGCTCCATCGGCCACTATCTGGCGATCCGCGCCCTGCATGAAGCCGGTCTGAAAACCAGTGACGTGACCTTCATCAACCTGCTGCCCAGTGAGTCGAGAATCCTCTTGGACAACGGCGAAGCAGACGCCTGGGCGACCTGGGATCCGTACACCACGATTTCCATCAGCCAAAGCGATGCGCGTGTTCTGGTCAGCGGCAGCGAGCTGCTGAGCAATCATCTGTACCTGGCGGCCACCCGCAAGGCCATCGAAGGCAAACGTGCGCAACTGGACGATTTTGTCGCCAGGGTCGAGCGCGCCTTCATCTGGACCAACGCGCATCCCGAGGAATATGCCGCGGCGCAGGCCAGAGTCACCGGCCTGCCGCTGGCGGTTCATCTGTCGGTGGCCAAGGCGACGAAGATGCAACGCACACTGATCGACGACACGATCATTCAGGGCCTGCAAGCCACCGCCGACACCTACCTGGCCGAGGGCATTCTCGGCAAGCCGATCGACGTCTCGACGGGCTTCGATAAAAGTTTCAATGTAGCGCGTGCTGAGCACGTTCAGGCTTCCAGCCAATGACCCGGGCCAGCCACGTCGACATTCCTGCTGCCCCATCTGCGAAAGGACCCCGCATGAGCCCTTCTCCCCTTCGTCAGCCATTGCCGGAGTCGGCCGCCGCGTTCACCGCCCGGCTGAATGGCCTGACCGCGACCCTGGCCGAAACGGCTGAGCATTACGACGCCAGCGGGCAGTTTCCGCACGCCAATTTCGCTCTGTTGCAGGAGCATGGCCTCATCGGACTGGTGGTGCCGTCCGGACTGGGCGGTGGCGGCGCCGATCTGGCGCAGGCCCGACAGGTCATCCGTGCAGTGGCCAGAGGCGAGCCTTCGACAGCGCTGATTCTGGTGATGCAGTACTTGCAGCACGCTCGCCTGCAAGACAATCCCCACTGGCCCGAAGACCTTCGGCTGCGGGTCGCCGAAGAGGCGGTGCATGAAGGCGCGCTGATCAACGCCCTGCGTGTCGAGCCAGACCTGGGTACACCGGCACGCGGCGGTTTGCCCGGCACGATTGCCCGCCGCACACGCGAAGGCTGGCGCATCAGCGGCACCAAGATCTACTCCACCGGTAGCCATGGCCTGACCTGGTTTGCCGTGTGGGCACGCAGCGATGACGACGACCCGCTGGTCGGCACCTGGCTGGTGCACAAGGACACGCCCGGCATCCGGATCATCGAGGACTGGGACCACCTGGGCATGCGCGCCACCAACAGTCACGAGATTCGTTTCGACGACGTACGGGTGCCGCTGGAACACGCTGTCAGCGTCAGCCCATGGAGTGCGCCACGGTCGGACCTGGATCCTTCCGGAATGCTCTGGATGGCGGTGTTGCTCTCATCGGTCTACGACGGCATCGCCCAGTCTGCCCGCGAGTGGCTGGTGGACTGGCTGGAGCAACGCCAGCCTTCCAACCTCGGCGCTGCGCTGTCGACCTTGCCGCGCTTTCAGGAAGTGGTCGGGCAGATCGATACGCTGCTGTTCGCCAACCGCAGCCTGCTGGACGCGGCGGTACAGGGTCTGACGCCTGCGCAGCATGCCGGGCAGATCAAATACCTGGTGACCGGCAACGCGATTCGCGCCGTGGAACTGGCCATTGAAGCATCCGGCAATCCGGGCCTGTCGCGCAGCAACCCGCTGCAACGCCATTACCGTAACGTGCTGTGCGGGCGGGTTCACACACCGCAGAACGACGCGGTGTTGATCGGCGTCGGCAAGGCGGCGTTCGCCCAACGCAAGCAAGACGGTTGACGCGTTCAGGCCATCGGCGGCGGCTCGAATGCCGTAACCGGTGGCAATGGCTGCTCCCATTTGACGATTTCCACCGAGGCGGTCTGGGCCGAACAGCCCTGCGACAGGCTCGACGCGCCGACATCGCGTGTGATCACGTTGGGATTGCCATGCTTTTCAAGGCTGCCGCGCTGGCCATGCACCAGCGGATCGAACCACGCGCCCGTGGCGATCTGCACCACACCCGGTCGGATCCCGTCGGACACAATCACCCCGGCCAGAAACGAACCGCGTTCATTGAAGACCTTGACGACATCGCCCTCGACAATGCCGCGGGCCTGCGCGTCGAGCGGATTGAGGGTTAGCGGTTCACGCTGCCGGATCTTCGACGACCGGCTGTAGCTACCATGATCGTACTGACTGTGCAGACGGGTTTTCGGCTGATTGGACAGCAGATGCAGGGCGAAGGCAGGCACGGGCTTGTCCAGCCAGACCGGATGGCCGGGACAATCCGCATAACCGAAACCGGCGATTCGCTCGGAGAAGATTTCGATCCGCCCGGACGGTGTCGGCAACCGATGGACGTCCGGATCGGTGCGAAAGGCCTCGAGCAGAACAGTGTCGGTTTCCGGAACGTCGACTTCCAGCAGACCATCGCGCCAGAACTGGTCAAACGCAGGCAACGCAATACCAAACGATTCGGCGCGCTGGCGAGAGTCGTCGTACATGAACCGCAACCATTGCTGCGCATCACGTCCTTCGGTGAAGGCTTCAGCCACCCCCATGCGCTCGGCCAGTGCCGAGAAAATCGCGTAATCGTCACGGGCTTCGCCCACCGGCTCGATGGCCTGTTGCATGGCGATCATGAACCGGTCGGACGCCGAACTGCCGATGTCATTGCGTTCAAGGGCAGTGGTCGCGGGCAGCACGATGTCGGCGTATTTGGCCTGAGCGGTCCAGAACTGCTCGTGAACCACGATGGTCTGCGGACGTTTCCAGGCGTCCAGCAAGCGGTTGAGGTCCTGATGGTGATGAAAAATGTTACCGCCGGCCCAGTACACCAGGCGGATATCCGGGTACGTATGCTGCTGACCGTTGTAATCGAACCGGGTGCCTGGGTTGAGTAGCATGTCGGTGACCCGCGCCACCGGAATGAAGTCCTTGACCGGATTGCTGCCTTGGGCAAATCGCGGCCCGGAGAACGCCTTGCGTCCGCTACCGGTGTTGTTCATACAGCCATAGCCGAGACCGAAACCTGCGCCGGGCAGGCCGATCTGTCCCAGCAGCGCGGCCAGGGTCACGGTCATCCAGAACGGTTGCTCGCCATGGACCGAACGCTGCAACGAATAGGCGATGTTGATCATGGTGCGCTTGCCAGCCATCCGGCGCGCCAGCTCGACGATCTGCGGCGCGGGAATGTCGGTCAGCGCCTGCGCCCAGTCCGGACTCTTCGGCTGACCGTCAGTGTGGCCCAGCAGGTAATCGCGAAAGCGCTCGTAACCGACCGTGTAACGCTGAATGAACGCCTCGTCGTGCAAGCCTTCGCTGATCAGCACGTAAGACAGCGCCATCATCAGCGCCGTGTCGCTGCCGGGACGTACGGCCAGCCACTGGATCTGCGCCGGACCTGCCAGATCGTCACGCAACGGGCTGACGTTGACGAACTGTACGCCCGCGTCGGACATCTTCTGTAGCGCATCGGCCAGCAGATGGTCACTCGCGCCGCCGGGGCTGGTCTGGGCGTTCTTGGCGGGCAAGCCACCGAACGCCACGAACAGCTCGCAGTGCCCGGCCAGGTTTTTCCAGGAGGTGTGGGCCGCCAGCAGCCAGTCCATGTTGCCGACGATATGCGGCATCAGAACCCGCCCGGCGCCGAGGCTGTAGCTGTCGGTACTGGACACATAACCGCCAATGCCGTTGAGAAACCGGTGCAACTGGCTTTGCGCATGGTGGAAACGTCCGGCGCTGCCCCAGCCGTAACTGCCGCCAAAAATCGCCTGATTGCCATGTTGCTGCCTGACCCGTTGCAGCTCGGTAGCGACCAGATTCAGTGCCACGTCCCAGGACACTTCGACGAAGGGCTCCTGACCGCGCAATTCCGGATGTCCGCCTGCCCGCTCAAGAAAGCTGCGACGCACCGCCGGACGCAGAATGCGGGTCGGCGACGTGATGGCCGCCGCGACCGAGTCACCGATGGGTGACGGGTCCTTGTCCCATTCGGCAGGCTGCAGGGCGTGCAGTTTGCCGTTCACAACGTGTGGGCGGTAAACGCCCCAGTGGAGTGAGGTGAAACTCATGAAAGGGCAGCCTCCTCAGGTGTCGATGATCTTTATCGCGATCCACACGCCCAGGCAACCTTTGTGAAAGAGGGCGCTCCTCGCGAGCCGGCCGAGAGCCAGCGGAAAGTTCAGAAACTCAAGCCCAGGTCAACGCGACGCCTGCGTCTGCTTTTCAAGCGCGCTGTTGAATGACTCGTCGAATACGCTGGCCGCGGGATAACGTTTGGTCAGTCCGGCATCGCTGAAAAAATCGATGGTCTGCTGCGCGCCCGAGACGACATCGGGGGTGATGGGCGCGACGGTGATCTGCGCCCGGGAGAACCAGCGGCGGGCGACTTGCGCATCGGCTCTGGTCAGGGCCGACCAGGCGTTGGCGTAGTGTTCATTATGCTGCGGGTCGCTCACCGACCAGGCACGAGCGGCCTGCAGGCGCTGTATGAAATCACTGATCTGTGCACGCTTGTCCTTGATCGCGCGGTCGTTGGCGACGATAAAACTCTGGGCGGGAATCAGGCCCTTGGCCGTGGCGATGATGCGTGCACCCTGCCGTTCCTGCTGCGTCACATAGGGTTCCCAGGTGGCGATCGCGTCCACCGAACCACCCTCCAGCGCGTGGGATGAATCGAGGGCGCTCAAGTAGCGATAATCCACCGCATCCCGGGCAACACCGGCCTTGTCCAGCGCCGTCAGCATCAATTGCTGACTGAACGAGCCCTTCCAGATCGCGACCTTCTTGCCCGTCAGGTCGGCCAGCGTTCTGATCGGCGAGTCCTTGCGCACCACGATCGCCACGCCGTCCAGGTTCTGCCGCGAAACACCGATCACCTTGATCGGCGCACCCAGCGCGCCCATGAACAGTGCAGGCGAGTCGCCCAACAGGCCGACATCCAGACTGCCCACGTTCAGCGCCTCTGCGACCGGCGAGCCGGCGGTGAACTGTTTCCACTCAAGGTCATAAGGCACATCCTTGAGCACACCGGCGGCTTCCATCACGGTGCGGGCGCTGTAGCTTTGGTCGCCGACGATCAGACTGGCCGCCTCAACGCCTGTCGACAGCATCAAGGTCAGGGCCAGACCTGTTTTCCAACGGGTGATTGTTTTCGCCACGGGTTTCTCCTCAAGGCCGTACCAGAGGTGCGGACGCACCGATGACACCGACCCTAACACCTGGCAAAAGATTAGCTAAATTCATTTTTGATCTAGTCTAATATGCAAAACACTCAGCTAAACTGCCAAGTATCAAGCGTGGCGATCATCCAGATCTATCCCCGTGTCGAGGCGCTCGCGCAGAAACTCGATGAACGCCTGCACCGGCCGCGAGGCCTGGCGGTGCTGTGGGTACACCGCCGATAACGTCAGCGGTTCCGGGCGCAGGTTATCCAGCACCCTGACCAGACTGCCCTCGCGCAAGGCGGCTCCAACGATGAAAGTCGGTAGATAGGTAATGCCCAGCCCGGCCATGGCTGCGTCGCGCAGCAACTCGCCATTGTTGACCCGCATCCGCCCGCTGACACTCAGGCTCAGCGGCTTGCCCGTGTTCTGGAAACGCCATTGCACCTGACGACTGTGACCATACGGCAGGCAGTCATGGGCATGCAGATCTTCGGGCTTTTCAGGCGTGCCGCGCTCAGCCAGATAGGCCGGGCTTGCGCAGTAGACACGATCGATCGAAGCGATTCGGCGGGCGATCAGGCTGGAATCCTCCAGCACGCCAATACGCAGCACCAGGTCATAGCCTTCGCTGAGCAGGTCCACCGGCCGGTCACTCAGGTCCACTTCCACCGCCACATCCCGGTAGCGCTGCAGAAACAGGGGCAGCAGGCAGCCGAGGTGCGCCACGGCAAAGGACAACGGCGCACTGATGCGCAAGGTGCCGCGCGGTTCGCTGTTCTGTCCGGTGATGCCCTGCTCGACCTGCTCGACCTCGGAAAGCAGGCGCAAAGCCGACTCGTAATAGCTCTGTCCCAACGGCGTGACATCCAGCCGCCGCGTCGAGCGATTGAGCAGGCGCACGCCCAGACGCGCCTCAAGTTGCATGAGCCGCCTGCTGACGAACTGTTTGGACAAGCCCAGCTTGTCCGACGCCGCTGTGAAGCTGCCTGACTCCATTACCTGGCAAAAGATACGCATGTCTTCGAAGGGGTTCATTGTCACGACCTGGTTGACAGTTAAACGCTTTATAGCGGCTTTTTCCCGTTCAGGCACCCCATTAATCTGCAATCACGGTGCGAACAGCCCATTCATCCCGCCCTGTGGAGTTACGCCATGTACCCGACACTGACCCATCCGCTGCTCTGGAGCGCCTTGCTGTTGTTGGCCGATGTGCTGATCTGGCACGTTGCGCCGATGCAACAACGGGTGGCACGGGTCAGCGTTCGACTGGCGTTGTTTCTGGCCTTCAGCACGATCATCATCAATGCCGGAATCAGCCCGTTGCAGGCGCCGTCCTGGCCGGATGACAGTGTGGTCCAGCTCGGTGCCACGGCGCTGGCCATTCTCTGGTGGGTGTACGCCGCCAGGGTGCTGACGGTATTGATCGGCCTGGCGCTGATGCACCGCATCGGTCATAGCGGCAGACTTTTGCAGGATGTGATCGGTGCGCTGGTGTTCCTGATTGCGGTGGTGGCCGCAGCCGGCTATGTGCTGGAACTGCCGGTCAAAGGCCTTCTGGCGACCTCCGGTGCGATGGCGATCATTGTCGGTCTGGCGTTGCAGAGCACATTGAGCGATGTGTTTTCCGGAATCGTCCTCAACACCACCAAGCCGTATCAAGTGGACGACTGGGTGTCGATCGACGGTGTCGAGGGCAAGGTGACCGATATCGACTGGCGGGCCACGCACCTGCTGACTCACGCGGGCAGCACCGCCGTGGTGCCGAACTCGGTGGCGGCCAAGGCCAAAATCGTCAATCTCAGTCGCCCGACCCACATGCACGGGGTCTCGATCAGCATTCAGGTGCCCACGCACATCCGCCCGCGCCGGGTGCTCGATGCGCTCGAACGCACATTGCAAGGCAGCAGCAGCCTGTTGCTGAGCCCTGCGCCCAAAGCGGTGTTGCAAGCCTCCGGGGAGAGCATGTCCGAGTACGTGGCGAGTGGTTTCATCGCCGACCTGAGCAAGAAAGGCGAAGTGCGCAATCAACTGTTCGACCTTGCACACCGGCATCTGGAAGCCGCCGGCATCGTGCGCCAGCAAGACACCGCCAGCGAACCGGTCTCCCGTGCCCGTGCGCTACTGGAAGAAGTCAAAGTGTTCCGCTCGCTCAGCGAGCAGGAACGCGAGCATCTGGCGCAGCACATGACCGCTCAGCAGTACTCGGCCGGACAAGTAGTGCTGGACCTCAATGAAGTGCCCGACGGCCTGTTCGTGATCGCCACCGGCGTGATCAGCGCGGCGGTAGCCGATGGCGAACACCGTATCGAAGCCGGTCGCATGGGACCGAGCGAAGTGCTGGGCGAGCAGGGACTGCTGGGCGACACACCCTCCGAAGCCTGCTTCACCGCACTGACCTCCAGCATCGTCTATCGCATCGACAAAAACATCGCCCGCGCCTGCATGGCGCAATCCGGCCAGGTGAATACCGCGCTGCACAAACTGCAGGCCGTACGCCAGAAAAACGCCCATTCGATCCTGCTGGCGCGTGCGCAGCAGGTGCGAAAAGGCGGCTTTCTTGGCTGGCTGCAAAGCCGTTCGTGAACATCCGTCGCGTCGTCGAAACGCGCGGAACAGAGCGGTCCGAGCAATCAGCTAGCCACTACCCGCCTGATAGTTCGAATTAACAACGATTAACTCGTCAGTGCGGCGTGCGAAATCAAGAATAGCGGCCTCTGCGCAAATCTTTGCCCATGGAAAGACCCCCTCCACCAAGGACATTTGCCATGACCCATTTTCAACGCTATGCCTGCAAACTCTGCCCTGAGGCAAACAGCCTCGACACACTTGGTCGCCACAGTGGTGGACTGTCTCCCTGGCGTGAACGGCTGGCCAAACAGCTGATTCGCGACAACCTCAGCGAAAATATCGAAGTGGCCGAACTGGCACGCGCCTGTGCGCTGTCGCGCAGCTATTTTTCCCGCGCATTCAAATGCAGCACCGGCCTGTCGCCTCAGGAATGGATTCGCGAGCAGCGTCTGGCCCGCGCCAAGTGCCTGATCCAGCACACCGCCATGAGCCTGACGCAGATCAGTCAGGAGTGCGGTTTCTGTGATCAGTCGCACTTTTCGCATATCTTCTCCCGCGCCGAAGGCATCAACCCCTTCACCTGGCGCGGGCATGCACGAAATGCGGGCCAGGGCGCGGGATTGACGGCGCCGTAAGCAGAAGCCTTCAGGCTCTGTACGAAAGTCGGCGAGCGAAGGTCAGGCACCAAGGAAGCGGCGTCTACGCGTCGTAACTGAGTATTCCGGGCCTGTTTTAACGCAGCATCCCCGAGCGCAGCCATTTTTCGTAAAGCGCCTGGGCTATTCTGCACGCGGACGTTCTCACCCATTGCCACAGGAACACAGCGTTGATCGTTATCAGCGAGCAGGCCATACGTTTCGGCCCTTACCGCATCTACCCGCAACAGCGTCTGGTGCTGGAAGCCGACCGACCGTTGCGGTTGGGTCGACGCGCCGTGGACATTTTGCTGGTGCTGCTGGAACACGCGGGAAATGTGGTCAGCAAAAAGCTGTTGATGAACCGAGTCTGGCCCAGAACCGTAGTAGAAGACGGTAATCTGCGGGTGCATATGGCGGCCTTGCGCAAAGCGCTTGGCGACGGTCAGGCGGGGCAACGCTACATCGTCACCGTTGCGCAACGCGGTTACAGCTTTGTCGCCCCGTTTACCCTGGAACGCAGTGAGAACGCGCCGTATGCCCGCATGAATAACCCGCACAACCTGCCCATGCCTCGCGCCCGAATGCTGGGCCGTGACGCGCTGGCCGACAAGGTGGTCTGCCAGTTGCAGCAGCAGCGCTTCATTTCTCTGGTCGGTCCCGGCGGTATTGGCAAGACCACCATCGCCCTGCGCGTGGCCGAGCAACTGATCGGGCGCTACCGGGACGGCATTCTGTTGCTGGATCTGGCACCGCTCACCGATCCGGCAGTGATCGCTGTACACCTTGCCTCCTTGCTGGAGCTGTCGTTGCCGGACGACGAACCCGTGGACCACATCGCTGCACGGCTGCGTGAGCGTCAGATGCTGCTGGTGATCGACAACTGCGAACACATGATCGACGCAAGTGCGGCGCTCTGCGAAAGCATTCTGCGCCGCGCACCGCAGGTGCATATTCTCACCACCAGCCGCGAGCGGCTGAGGGCCGAGGGCGAGTGCGTGCAGCGCGTGGAAGCGCTGGACTGCCCGCCGCTGGAGAGCCTCGATCGCGCAGCCGCCATGGATTTCCCCGCCCTGCAACTGTTCGTCGAGCGGGCCATGGCCAGCCACGAACAGTTTGAGCTGACCGATGAAAATCTGCCGCTGGCCATCGAACTGTGCCAACGACTGGACGGCATTCCGCTGGCCATCGAGCTTGCCGCCGCGCAGGTCGGCCACCTGCACCTGAGTGGCGTTCTGGAACATTTGCAGCACAGTTGTCGAGAGCACAGCGACGATCCCTCCGAGGCACTGACCCGCCACCAGACATTGCGCACCACGCTGGACTGGAGCTACCAGATGCTCAGCGTCCGGGAGCAGAGTTGCCTGCAACGGCTGGGCATTTTCCAGGGGCGCTTCTCGCTGGAATCGGCTGCCGCCGTGATCACGGATCAACCGATCGCAACCCGCGACGTGTTCACCGCCATCACGCAACTGGTGGCCAAGTCACTGCTGAACGTGGAGGTCGGTGATGACGAGGTCGCCTATCACCTGCTCGATACCACACGCCGTTATGCGCTGGAAAAACTGCGGCATCATCAACAGCTACCTTCCACTCAGGAACGTCACGCCCGACGCTGCGTGGCGATCATGGAACAGGCTCGACTGGACTGGGAAAACCTGCCCACGACGCAATGGATCGGGCGTTACAGTCGAAGCCTGGAGGACATCCGCTCGGCACTGGCCTGGGGCCTGGACGCAGACAACCCGCACGTCCTCGCCATTCGCCTGGTGGCCCAGTCGGCGCCACTGTGGCAGGAGCTGTCATTGCTCAAGGAGCACGGCACTTACGTGCGCAAGGCGCTGGACCTGCTGAACGCCAACCCGCTGCCCTGCCTGGATCTGAAAAAGTTTCTGACGCTGGCGCAGGGCAATTTTTCGTATCACACCGTCGGCGGTAAGCCGGAGACGGTAAGCGCTTTCAGCACCGCGCAACGCCTGGCTGAACAGTCCGGCGACCTCTCGGGCCAGTTGCAGGCCATTTCCGGTCTGGTGGCCGTCAATCTGTGCAACGGAGATTACCTGCCAACACTTGAACAGAGTCGCCAGTTCTACCGTCTCGGGCTCGACGCCAACGAGGCGCTGCGCCTGAGCGCGCAACGCCTGCGGGCATTGGCACTGCATTACAACGGGGATCAGCGACAGGCCCGGCGCGACGCCGAGCAGGTCATTCAACGCATGGCGCAGAGCGGGCATTTGAACCGATTCACCAAAGGCTTCGGCATTCAGTACGACCTGAGCGTTGCCTCGCTGACCCTGCTGGCGCGCATTCTCTGGTTGCAGGGCTTGCCCGAACAAGCTTCGCTCACCGCGTCTCAGGCATTGGACGTGGCGTTGCAGATCAACCACGGCGCATCCATCTGCTACAGCCTGGCCGTGGCCGGTTGCCCCATCGCGTTTCATACCGGCGACAGGCAGGCCGCCAGCCATCGGGTGAAACTGCTGCGAGAACAGGGGCAAAAGCATTCGGTGTTGCTTTTCCATCGCTGGGCGAACCTTTACCAGACACTGCTCGACGACGCGCCGCCCGCTATCGACCAGCCGCAGGGCACCGGCTTGATTCGAGACATCATGGTCACGCTGGGCGCCGGTCCGGTGGATTCTGCGCTGGCCGGCCAGGCTCAAGCGGGCCTGACCGGCTGGTGCACGGCAGAACTGCTGCGGTGCAGGGCCGAAGCGGTGCAGGTGCACGATGAGGCGGAAGCCGAGGCGCTGTTGCTGCAAGCGCTGGAGGTGGCGCGCGCTCAGCACGCGCTCGCGTGGGAACTGCGCTCGGCGACATCATTGGCGGGGTTGTGGCAGCGCCAGGCAAAAGCGCAGCAGGCCCGCGTGTTGCTGGCGCCGGTTTATGCGCGGTTCAGCGAAGGATTCGCGACTCCCGACCTGCTGGCGGCCCGGGCCTTACTCGACCATTTGCATTGAGCGGGCGCTGGCGGCCAGCCAGCGTTGCAGGCTGAGGTGGCGGGCATGGCGCGCGGTGAAGGCCTGAAGCTCGCCACTGTGGTCGAGTTTTTCCAGCGCATACGCACGGGTGGTGTGTGACAGCCGATAGCGCACTGCCTGCACACCCGAGACACTGGTCAGCAACGAGTGACGCTCCAGTTGCACCAGGGCGTCGCGCACCGATTCAGCGCCCAGGCCATCACAGCCGATGACATCCACCGCCGATTCGCCCGTAAATGCCTTGTCGAAGACCGCCAGACGACGCAACACCATCTGCTCGCGCACACTCAGGTGCCGATGGCTCCAGTCCAGCGATGCACGCAGCGACTGATGACGCGCCTGCGCGGTGCGCCGTCCCTGAATCAGCCATTGCAGGCAGTGATTCAGTTGCCCGTGCAGCCCGACCAGCGCGAACGCTTCGACTTGCGCGGCCGCCATCTCCAGCGCCAGTGGCAGCCCATCGAGCTTGCGGCATAGGGTGACGATGAATCCCATGTCACGCTCTTGCACCACCAGCCCCTGCTGGCAGGCCTGAGCACGACTGATGAACAGTTGCACGGCCGAGTACGCCAGGCCCTGATCGACACTGAGCTGCGCTGACGAGGTCGGCATCGTCAGCGGATCGAGCCGGTGCAGCGCTTCGTCGTGGGTCTCCAGCGGCTGACGACTGGTGGCCAGAATCGCCAATTCAGGCCCTTGGGTCAGCAACGCTTCGATCCATTGGCTGCAGAGTGCGCGCTGCGCCTCACAATTGTCGAAAATCAGCAAACGGCGTCCCTTGGCCAGTTCATCGAACAGACTGGCCAACGAAGGCGCGCCCTTTCGTTTCAACAACGCCCCCAGAAACACAGCCAGCGCCTGCTCACTGTCCACTGCCGAAACGTCGATCAGGCACACGCCATCCGGATAGCGCGACACCAGACGCTCGGCCACGCTGCAGGCCACAGTGGATTTACCGATGCCGCCCGGTCCGATCAAGGTAATGAAGCGTCGTCCAGGCAACTGCCGTATCAGCTTGCCCAACGTTTCTTCGCGGCCAATGACCGGCGTCAGGCGCGTGGGCAGGTTGTTTGGCGCGATCAACGGTGGCGCTTCAGGCGGATCCGGACACCGGCGGACCTCGGCGATAAAGCGATAACCGCGTTGCGGCAGCGTCTCAATATAAAGCCGCCCGCCATCCAGCGCCCGGCGCAGCGCGGCAATCTGCACCCGCAGGTTGATCTCTTCGACGATGGAGTCCGGCCAGACCCGGGCGATCAAGGCCTGCTTGTCGACAATCTCGCCAGCGTGCTCGAGCAGAATCAGCAGGATGTCCAGCGCTCTCCCGCCAAGGCGCAGTGCCTTGCCATCGCGCAGGATCAGACGCTGGCGCACATGAAGGGCGAACGGACCGAACAGCAGAACACCTTCCAAGAAAGCTGCGTCGGGCTCGTTTGAAGTCTCTGGCTGGCTGAAACGCCGGGGCTGGCAGTCCATTGCATCACCTTCTGAACAATTCCCGTTCATCTTGGCAGGCAACGGCGGTGGAACAAGTTTTTCAGGGGGAGTCACACGGTCAACGCGGTGCCGGATACGGACACCCCGACGATAGACCGGAAACTAACTGAACTGCTCGCGGTACTGGCTGGGCGTCAGGCCGAGTTTCTCGCCGAACAGAAACCGCATGTGCCGCACGCTGCCAAAGCCGCTCCGGTAGGCCACGGTCTTGAGCGGCAGGTCGCTGACTTCCAGCAGGCTGCGGGCGCGGTCGATCCGCGCACGCTGTAGAAACTCCATCGGTGTCATCTGCACTTCTCGGCTGAACAGCCGCGCAAAATGCCGGGCGCTCATGTTGGCCATTCCAGCCATGCGCTCAATGCTGAACGACTCGTCGAGGTGCTCGAGTACGTAATTCTGCACCCGTGTAACGGCGGTCTCCTGTGGCGCGACGGCGGTCATCAACGGGCTGAACTGCGCCTGACCGCCCTGACGCTTCATCAGCACCAGCAGCACTTTGGCGACGTCCTGAGCGACTTTCTTGCCGTGATCCTGCGCGACGATGGCCAGCGCCAGATCGATGCCGGCCGTCACACCGCCCGAGGTCAGCAGGTTACGGTCGTGAATGTAGATCTGGTCGGTCTCGACGATGGCCTTTGGAAAGCGTTTGATCAGGCGGTCCGTGTAATGCCAGTGCGTGGTGACGCGATGGCCGTCGAGCAAGCCCGCCTCGCCAAGAATGAACGCACCGGTACAGATCGAGCCTATGCACCGCGACTGCCCCTTGGCCTCCAGCAACCAGCGCACCAGCGGCTGATGCCTTTCGTTGTAAGCACCCGGACCACCAGGCACCAATAACAAATCGTAACTGACCGTCGCCTGTTCGATATGCGCATCGGCCGTGACCCGCACGCCATTGGACGCCAGAATGGCGTCGTGCCGAGTGCCCACTGTGCTTATCTGGTAGTGCTCTTCGGGCGGCAGATAACGGTTGGCGATGGAAAACACCTCCATTGGACCCGCCATGTCGAGCAGGAGAAAATCCGGAAACAGGACCATTGCCACGGTTTTCATGTGCGATGCGTTACCTGAAGAGAAAAAGGTCGAAGCCGCATTATGGCTGAGATGGCACGGGATGGGGATTGGTACGGACAAAGACACGAAGAGCGCGTGTCGGCCCAATCACTGTCAACCACAGCGAGACAGTCATTCATCTTTCAGCTACTTATTGCGACAGTCGATAACCAGTAACCTTCATCTCAATCAGTCGATACCTGAATCAGCAGGGTCGACAACAGGATGGAGAAATTATCATGCTGACTCTTCGCAAAGCTTCCGATCGTGGCGCAGCCAATCATGGCTGGCTGAACTCCTTTCACACCTTTTCGTTCGCCAGCTATCACAATCCGAACGAAAGAGGCTTTTCCGACCTGCTGGTGATCAATGATGACCGCGTAACCGCAGGCAAAGGCTTCGGTCAGCACCCGCATCGCGACATGGAGATTTTTTCCTATGTGCTCGAAGGCGCGCTGGAACACAAGGACACGCTGGGCACCGGCTCGGTCATCCGTCCGGGCGACGTGCAGTTGATGAGCGCCGGGAGCGGCGTGGCACACAGTGAGTTCAACCACTCGCAGACCGAGGGCGTGCATTTTCTGCAGATCTGGATTGTGCCGAATGTCAGGGGCGCGACCCCGATCTATCAACAGGAACACTTCAGCACCGAGCAGAAACGTGGCCGCCTGCAACTGATCATTTCGCCAGACGGTGAAGACGGCGCATTGAACGTTCGTCAGGATGCCCGGGTGTATGCCGGTCTGTTCGACGGTGACGAGACTGCCACACTGAAACTGGCTGACAACCGCTATGCCTACGTACACGTTGCTCGTGGCAGCGTGGTGCTCAATGGTCAGGCGCTGGGCGAAGGCGATGGGGTGCGTGTACGTGACGAACAGGTCATCACCTTGAGCGAGGGCGTGGATGCCGAAGTGCTGGTGTTCGATTTGCGGCCCAACGAACTGCCGCAAATGCCTTGAACACGAGGCACATGCATGTCATCGCACAAACGCCGCCCACCTGGGCGGCGTTTGTGTTTAAAGACAGTCGAAGCGATCGAGTTATAACGTTGTTTAACTTGATCCTGGCGAGTGCCTGTTCCACGCTTTGCAAAGACGCAGGCAGCATTGCACAGCCTTGCTTCTCAACCATCAGCCAGAGAGAACGGCCATGCCGCAAGATCATCAGCCTGATTGTGTACTTCTAAAACCCGCGGCGACTTATCAGGGCAAGCAGGGTCTGGATTACCAGGTCGGCATTTCCGCTGAAAGTGCCGGTGCGCGACATATCCACATGCAGTTGTTGACCATCCCGCCAGGCGGCAAAGGCAAGGCGCACAAACATCAGGAGCACGAGACAGCCATCTACGCGCTGAAAGGCGGTACGGGTTGCTGGTACGGCGAGGCGCTGGAGAAACATGCGGTTGTCGAGGAAGGCGACTTTTTCTACATACCGGCGGGCATGCCGCACGTGCCGTATAACCTCAGCCACGAGCACGAAGCCACCGCCCTCATCGCTCGCACCGACCCTAACGAGCAGGAAAGCGTGACCCTGATGCCGGAACTCGACGCATTGCTTGCGTCACGTCAGGGCTGAACGGACGCGGCTGGTTAACGGGTGCAGTTAATAACCAAAGGCGGAGGTGCCTGAAACGCGCATACAAAAACGCCGCTCTGTTGAGCGGCGTTTTCGTGAATTTGGAGCGGGAAACGAGACTCGAACTCGCGACCCCGACCTTGGCAAGGTCGTGCTCTACCAACTGAGCTATTCCCGCAAATGGCGTCCCCTAGGGGA
>NZ_MUIO01000132.1 GCF_002087235.1 Pseudomonas floridensis
AGGCGGTGGGTGAGGAAGTCACGCGCTTTGCCGTGGGTGACCGGGTGGCTTATGGCACCGGGCCGCTGGGCAGTTACAGCGATCTGCACACGCTGCCGGAGGCCAATCTGGTGAAGCTCGCCGACTCGATCAGTTTCGAGCAGGCGGCCGCCGTGATGCTCAAGGGCCTGACGGTTCAGTACCTGCTGCGCCAGACCTATCAGGTCAAGCCAGGCGAAACCATTCTGTTCCACGCGGCCGCTGGCGGTGTGGGTTCGCTTGCGTGTCAATGGGCCAAGGCGCTCGGCGCAAAGCTGATCGGTACGGTCAGCACGCCGGAGAAAGCGGCGCACGCCAAAGCCCTGGGTGCCTGGGAAACCATCGATTACAGCCATGAAGACGTGGCCAAACGCGTACTGGAACTGACCGATGGCCAGAAATGCCCGGTGGTCTATGACGGTGTGGGCAAGGATACCTGGCTGACGTCGCTCGATTGCGTGGCGCCACGCGGCCTGATGGTCAGCTTCGGCAACGCGTCGGGACCGGTAAGCGGGGTGAATCTGGGCATCCTGTCGCAGAAAGGCTCGCTTTACGTCACCCGCCCGACGCTGGCCAGCTACGCCAACAATGCGCAGAACCTGCAAACCATGGCCGATGAGCTGTTCGACATGCTCGCCAGCGGCAAACTGAAAGTCGGCGAGATCAGGCAATACGCCCTCGCCGACGCCGCCCAGGCGCATATCGAACTGTCCGGTCGCCGCACCACGGGGTCGACGATTCTGATCCCGTGATACCGGCAGTCGTTCGCGCCGGGGTCAGCCTGCGCGAACGACCTGGGCGGTGGCGATATCGCGAATCACACTGGGGTTTCGACGGCCGCCCAGGCTGCCGCCGAGCACCAGGTCGATCTGACCACGGAAGTATTGCTCCACGCGCAGCCTCGATTTGGCAGCCGGACGCCCCGCAGGATTGGCGGACGTCGAAATCAGCGGTCCCACCAGCGCGCACAGTTCACGCACCGTCGGGTGATCGGTGACGCGCAGGGCAACGGTCTCGTGGATCCCGGTAATCCATTCTGGCAACAGGTTCTGATGCGGCACCAGCCAGGTGTTCGGACCGGGCCAGGTACTGGCCATGCGGTCCAGCCACAGCTCGGGGAAATCCTCGAACAGGAAGTCGAACTGACGAATATTGTCAGCGATAAGAATCAGGCCTTTTTCCACCGGCCGCGACTTGATTGCCAGCAAGCGATAGACCGCCTCTTCATCCCAAGGATCGCACCCCAACCCCCACACTGCTTCGGTTGGGTAGGCAATCACCGCTCCAGCCCGAATATCACGAGCGGCTTGTTGCACACGCCAACTGCTGACCATTGCTGTCTCTCCACAGAATCCTGGCGGCAGTTTAACCTCAGGGCGCTCTGGCGAACCATCGTCCCGCTTCACTGCTTATCCGCCCGTCGAGTTCAAGTTCGGTCAGCGCTGCCAGCACCTTGGGCAACGGCCAGCCGCTGGAGGCCGACAGACCCTCGCTGGTATGAGGTGCCGCGTGCAGCAAGTCGAGCAACGGATGATCGCAGGCCGGGGCCGAGGCAGGCTTGGCCGTATCCGGTACGGTCATGTGCCAGTGCTGCAAACCTTCCAGGATGTGATCGACCGTTTCAACCAGGGTTGCGCCGTCGCGAATCAGCTGATGACACCCCTTGGCACCGGGATGATGAATCGAGCCCGGTATCGCATACACCTCGCGCCCATGCTCGGCCGCCAGACGCGCCGTGATCAGCGAGCCGCTGGCCACGCTGGCCTCGACAACCAGCACGCCCAGCGACAAGCCACTGATGATCCGGTTACGCCGCGGGAAGTTGCTGGCCTGCGGTCCGGCATCGAGCGGGAACTCGGAGATCACCGCGCCGCCCTGCGCCGCCATCTGCGCGGCGAGTGTCCGGTGCTGCTGTGGATAAAGTTTTTCGAGTCCCGTGCCCAAGACACCAATTGTCAGGCCTCCGACATCCAGCGCGCCCTGATGCGCAGCACCGTCAATTCCGCGAGCCAGACCGCTGGTGATCACAAAACCGGCACCGGCCAGGCTTCTGGCAAAGGCCGTCGCGGTGTCCAGGCCGGGCCTCGATGCGCGGCGGCTGCCGACCATTCCCAACTGCGGACGCTCCAGGATCGAGGGGTCGCCTGCAATGAACAGCAAAGGCGGCGGATCAGCAATCTGCGCCAGCAAAGCAGGGTAGCCAGGGTCGTCCCACATCAGTAAATGCTGGCCCGGACGCTCCAGCCAGGCCAGAGCGGCGCTGGCACCATCGCGCACCAAAGGGTCGCGTCGAGCCTCTGCACTGGCGGTGGGAATGCCAAGCGAACGCCAGGCGCTGGCAGGTGCCGCCAGCGCCGCAGAAGCGCTACCGAAGGCTTCGATGAGTCGCGAAAAACGTTTCAGCCCGACTTCAGGCAAGCGATGCAAGCGAAGACGCGCTTCCAGTTCCGATGGGGACGGAACGGCTTTTTCGAACAGCGGCATGAGATCGTCCTTGATCAATCGTGCACGTCAGACGGTGCACAAACCTGTGGATAACTCTGTTGACAACAATTTGATAAGTGACCGTCCCCTCGAAAAAATCTGTATCAAAACTGCAACATGGCGCTAGGGGTTACGGACCTTGTCCATAATGGCCAAAGATCGGTTGGCATGCAGGACCAAGGCGTAACTAAGCTTGTCGTAGGTACGGAATACCATCAGCAGCCCCGACCGTTCATCCGGGATTTTTACCTGCTCGCCCGTGACCCGGTCGCGCACTTGTTCACCGGTCTTGTAGATCGCCAGCACGTTGCCTTCGGTCAGCCCGTCGCGCCGCCCGCGGTTCAACGTCACGACATCCATGACGCCGACCTGAGTTACGCCGCGTGGCACATCCAGAATCAATCCTTCGACCGGCGCCTGTGGTGCGCTGGGCATGAAGGTCGAAGTGATCGCCCGTTCTTCACTGGCGAACAGGCGGTCGCCCAGTCGCACTTCCTGAGTGGAGCGCTGCAGCATCAAGGTCGATACGTCGCCTTCGGTCGCAACCACTTCGCCGCCGCCGATATCATCGGCATTGATGCCCAGCACTTCCTGGGTGTCCGGATCGGTGTAGACCTTGCCCTGACGGAAAATGCCGTACACGGTATGGGCCGGATCCAGCGTGCCACGGGCGTACACGCGGTCGCCGCTGCCGCTGAGCACACGCTCGGCATTGCCTGCGACGATGTAAGGCGCGCGCTGGAACTGTTCGGCGCTATCGACGATCCGGTTGCTGATCAGAAAGGCGTTGATCGCGCCCAGCGGGATGCTCGGAATCGCTTCGACCATCGGCGTGCTGCGCACTCGCGGCGACAGCTTGATGGTGCCGCGCGATTCGCCCCGGTTGAGGGTCACGCGTGGCTGACCGTCCACATACGAGAGCGTCAGGGTGTCGCCGGGGTAGATCAGATCGGGATCACGCACCTGCGGGTTGGCACGCCAGATTTCCCGCCACTTCCACGGCTCACGCAAAAACTTGCCGGAAATATCCCAGAGTGTGTCGCCTTTGGCGACGGTATAACTCTGCGGGTGGCCTTCCCTGAGTTGCACTTGCGCCTGGACAAGACCGCTGGCGGTCAACAGCAGCAGGGCGAGTAGTGATTTCCTCATGCGGTGAATCCCTTTATCATGTTGCCTCGCGTGAACAATAGAGTCCCATCATGGGCTGCCCGCTTTGACGTCCGAGCCCGCAGCCGACATTGACTTTACCTTAACAGTGCAGCTCTTACGTATATGGCTATTTTAAACATCCTCGAATTTCCCGATTCGCGCCTGCGCACCATCGCCAAGCCTGTGGCGATAGTAGACGACGGCATTCGCCAGTTGGTCGACGACATGTTTGAAACCATGTACGAAGCACCAGGCATCGGGCTGGCCGCGACTCAGGTCAACGTCCACAAGCGCGTGGTCGTCATGGACCTGAGCGAAGATCGCAGCGAGCCGCGTGTGTTCATCAACCCTGAAATCGAAATGCTGACCGATGAAATGGATCAGTATCAGGAAGGCTGCCTGTCGGTGCCCGGTTTCTACGAGAACGTCGACCGCCCGCAGAAGGTTCGCATCAAGGCCCTCGGTCGTGATGGCGAACCGTACGAGCTGGTGGCTGAAGGGCTGCTGGCGATCTGCATTCAGCATGAATGCGATCACCTCAACGGCAAGCTGTTCGTCGACTACCTCTCCAACCTCAAGCGTGACCGGATCAAGAAGAAGCTGGAAAAGCAGCACAAGCTCAACGCCTGATCCGTGATCACCCCAAAAGGCCTGTCGAAGGCCTTTTTCTTTTTTCAGAACGAGAAGTCCATGACTGAGCCACTGCGCATCGTCTTCGCCGGCACTCCGGAATTCGCCGCCGAACACCTCAAGGCCCTGCTCGACAGCCCCCACCGGATCGTTGCGGTCTACACCCAGCCTGATCGCCCGGCCGGTCGTGGACAAAAGCTGATGCCCAGTCCGGTCAAGCAACTGGCGCTGCAACACGACGTGCCTGTTCTGCAGCCGCCCACCTTGCGAGCGCCCGACGCTCAGGCGGAACTGGCAGCGCTCGAGCCGGACCTGATGGTGGTAGTCGCCTACGGCCTGATCCTGCCGCAGGTCGTGCTGGATATTCCACGTCTGGGTTGCATCAACAGCCATGCTTCGCTGCTGCCGCGCTGGCGCGGTGCGGCACCCATTCAGCGTGCGGTGCAAGCGGGCGATGCCGAAAGCGGCGTGACCGTGATGCGCATGGAGGCGGGTCTGGACACCGGCCCCATGCTGCTCAAGGCCATCACCCCGATTACCGCGCAAGACACCGGCGGCACGCTGCACGATCGCCTGGCCGAGCTCGGACCGCCTGCGGTCCTGAAAGCCATCGAGGGTCTGGCGGACGGTTCGCTGGTGGGTGAAGTGCAGGACGACAGCCTCGCCAACTACGCGCACAAATTGAACAAAGACGAAGCCCGCATCGACTGGACGCGGCCGGCCGATGAGCTGGAGCGCCTGGTGCGTGCCTTCAATCCCTGGCCGATCTGCCACAGCACCTTGAATGCCGAGGCGCTGAAAGTGCTGGCTGCGGATCTGGCCGAAGGGCAGGGCGCACCAGGCACCATTCTGAGCGCCAGCAAGGACGGCCTGACCGTCGCGTGCGGCGAGAACGCGCTGTGCCTGACTCGCCTGCAACTGCCGGGCGGCAAGCCATTGAGCTTCACGGATCTGTTCAACAGCCGCCGCGAGAAATTCGCCGTCGGTACGGTGCTCGGTCAATGAACCCGCGTCTGGCCGCCGCCAAGGCTCTGGCTGCCGTACTCAGCGGCAAGGCGTCGCTGAACAGTTCGCTGCCTGCGCAACTGGACAAGGTCGAGCTGCGTGATCGCGGCCTGACTCAGGACCTGGCCTTCGGCACCGCACGCTGGCAGCCGCGCCTGTCGGCACTGGCCGCCAAACTGTTGCAAAAGCCTTTCAAGGCCGCCGATGCAGATGTCGAAGCCTTGTTGCTGGTCGGTCTGTATCAGCTGTTCTACAGCCGTATTCCCGCGCATGCCGCGATTGGCGAAACGGTGGGTTGCGCCGACAAACTGAAGAAACCGTGGGCCAAAGGTCTGCTCAACGCCGTGCTGCGCAATGCTCAGCGTGAAGGCGAAGCGCTGTTGATCGAGCTGGAACACGACCCGGTCGTGCGCACGGCGCATCCGCGCTGGCTGCAAAAAGCCCTTAAAGCCGCGTGGCCGGAACACTGGGAAGCGATTTGCGCCGCCAACAACGCGCATCCGCCGATGATTCTGCGGGTCAACCGTCGCCATCATAGCCGTGACCACTACCTTGAGTTGCTCAAGACGGCCGGGCTCGAAGCCAGCGCCTGCACGTTCAGTAGGGACGGTATCGTGCTCGCCGAGCCCTGTGATGTACGCTCGCTGCCGGGCTTTGCCGAAGGCGGGATCAGTGTTCAGGATGAAGCCGCGCAACTGGCCGCCGATCTGCTCGAACTGGCGCCGGGCCAACGCGTGCTCGACGCCTGCTGTGCGCCGGGCGGCAAGACCTGCCATGTGCTGGAAGCGCAGCCGCAATTGAGCGGTGTGGTCGCCGTGGATCTGGAAGCCAAGCGCCTGGTACGCGTGCGGGAAAACCTCGACCGCCTGGGCCTGGATGCCGAACTGATCGCCGCCGATGCTCGGGATACCGCGCAATGGTGGGATGGCAAACCGTTCCAGCGCATCCTGCTCGACGCACCGTGCTCGGCAACCGGCGTCATCCGCCGTCATCCAGACATCAAGCTGACCCGCCAGCCGGACGACATTGCAGCCCTCGCCGTGCTGCAGGGTCAACTGCTGGACGCACTATGGCCTACGCTTGAAGTGGGCGGCATGCTGGTTTATGCGACGTGTTCGACACTGCCAACGGAAAACACCGAGGTGGTCGACGCTTTTCTGGCCCGCACTCCAGGGGCTCGGGAACTGGATATCGCCAGCGAAGCAGGTATCAAACAGCCGCACGGTCGCCAGTTGCTGGCTCGGCAGGGCGGTCACGACGGCTTTTACTACGCCAAACTGATCAAGATCGCGGCAGTACGGAATTGAGCATGCTGTCGGTGCGATTGCCTCTCGATTTCCATGGAGTGAACGGTTGAAAATCATCATCCTCGGTGCAGGTCAGGTCGGCGGTACGCTGGCGGAACATTTGGCGGGCGAAGCCAACGACATCACCGTGGTCGATACCGACGGCGACCGTCTTCGCAATCTGGGTGACCGGCTGGACATCCGCACCGTGCAAGGCAAGGGCTCGTACCCGGCCGTGTTGCGTCAGGCCGGGGCAGACGACGCCGACATGCTGGTGGCCGTGACCAGCAGCGATGAAGCCAATATGATTGCCTGTCAGGTGGCGTACACGCTGTTCCACACCCCGACCAAGATCGCGCGGGTGCGAGAAGCCGCCTATCTGACGCGCTCGGAGCTGTTCGACAACAGCGCCATTCCGGTGGACGTGCTGATCAGCCCGGAGCAGGTGGTCACCAATTACATCAAGCGCCTGATCGAATACCCCGGCGCTTTGCAGGTGATCGACTTCGCCGACGGCAAGGCCCAACTGGTGGCAGTCAAAGCGTACTACGGCGGGCCGCTGGTGGGTCAGCAACTGCGCCAGCTCAAGGCGCACATGCCCAACGTGGAAACTCGCGTTGCAGCGATTTTCCGCCGAGACCGGCCGATCCTGCCGCAGGGCGATACCGTCATCGAAGCCGATGACGAGGTGTTCTTCGTCGCGGCCAAGGCCGACATCCGGGCGGTGATGGGCGAGATGCGTCGTCTGGACGAAAGCTATAAACGCATCGTGATCGCTGGCGGTGGCAATATCGGTGAGCGCCTGGCGGAAGCCATCGAAAGCCGTTACCAGGTCAAGATCATCGAAATGAACCCGGCGCGCTGCCGCTACCTCTCGGAGAATCTGGACAATACGGTCGTGCTGCAAGGCAGCTCATCGGATCGCGACCTGCTGATCGAAGAGAACATTGGCAATACCGACCTGTTCCTGGCGCTGACCAACGACGACGAAGCCAACATCATGTCGTCACTGCTGGCCAAACGGCTGGGCGCACGCAAGGTGATGACCCTGATCAACAACTCGGCATATGTGGATCTGGTGCAGGGCGGGGAAATCGACGTCGCCGTCAGCCCGCAACTGGCAACCATCGGCACACTGCTCGCTCACGTGCGGCGCGGCGATATCGTCAGCGTCCACTCCCTGCGCCGGGGTGCGGCTGAAGCCATTGAAATCATCGCGCATGGCGACTCGAAATCCAGCAAGGTCATCGGGCGCGCCATCAGGGACATCAACCTGCCGACCGGCACTATGATCGGCGCGATCATCCGCAACGAAGAAGTGTTCATTGCCCACGACATCACTGTGATCGAGTCAGGCGATCAAGTGATCATGTTTCTTGTGGATAAAAAGTACATTCGCGACGTGGAGCGGCTGTTTCAGGTGGGCTTGAGCTTCTTCTGATTGTGCAGCCCGGTCGACGCATGTGCTGCCAAGCGTCTGTCGCTGCATTCCATTCCTGCACTGGAGCACGGGGGAAGATCAGCGTCAGTGCGAACGCTGATCTTCCGATGCTCTGCGCACAAGCAAGCTCTGCTAGGAGCAGCCGGATCAATACCAGCGCTTTTCGCCCTCGGGGCGTTTCTTGAAGCGCTTCATGGTCCACATGTACTGGCTTGGATAAGCGCGTACATACTTCTCGACCACTTTGCTCATCGCTGCCGCCGAGGTTTCAGTGTCGGTGCTGTACATGGCTTCCGGCGCCGCTTCGAGCACGACCTTATAACCTGAGCCGTCCGGCAAGCGCATAGCGTGCAGGAACACGCCGACTGCCTTGCCACCCGCGAGCATGTTCGGCACGAACTTGCTGGTCAGCGCCACGGTGCCGCAGAAGGGCACGAAAATGCCAGCGGACTCTGCGGGCTCCGGATCCGCCGGAATTCCCACCGAGCCGCCTTTGCGCACTTCCTTGATGACGCTGAGGATGCCTTCCTTGGTGGACGCGGCCACACGGTTGCCCAGTTGCACTCGCTGTTTGCGCAGCAGGTCATCGACCGCCTTTAGCTTCGGCGGGCGATAGAAAATGATCGGTTTGCACTGGCTGCAATAGAAGTGGTTGAGCACTTCCCAGTTGCCCAGGTGACTGGTGATGCCGACCACACCCTTGCCGGAGGCCAGCGCGTCCTTGAGCACGTCGAGGCCTTCGACCTCACGCACCAGATCGATCGATTTCTGTGCAGGCCAGATCCAGGCGCAGGCGCTTTCGGTCAGCGTCTTGCCAATGTCCATGAGGCTTCTGCCTACGAGCTTTTCGAGCTCAGGCTCGCTCAGTTCGGGAAAACACTTGGACAGGTTGATCCGCGCCACTTCGCGCGAACGGTTGGGCAGTTTCCACATCAGCCAACCGATGGCGGTGCCGACCCATTGCACGGCGCGCCAGGGCAGCAGGGCAAACAGGCGTAACGCCCCGACCATCATGGCGCCTTTAAACTTTTCCACAGATCACTCCCAGATTCTCGAGGCAGGCATTGTACCGTCAGCGGCTCAGGATCGCGTATCGATCACAATCAACGGTGTGATCCATGACCATCCCGCTGGCTTGCATGTAGGCGTAACAAATGGTCGGACCGACAAAGGTGAAGCCGGCTTTCTTCAGGGCCTTGCTCATCGCTTCGGCCTCGGCGGTGATCGCAGGCACTTCGCTGCGGTCCTTGAAGTGGTTGATCTTCGGCTGGTTGCCGACAAACGACCAGAGCAGGCCGACCGGATCCTGCAGCGCCAGCCAGGCCCTGGCGTTAGTGCGCACGGCCTTGAGCTTGAGACGATTGCGGATGATCGTCGGATCGAGCATCAACGCATCAATCTCAGCGTCGGTCAGTTGCGCCAGACGTTCGGGGTCGAAACCGAACAGCACCTCGCGATAACGGGCGCGTCGTTTGAGAATCGTGATCCAGGAAAGGCCGGCCTGGAACCCTTCGAGCAAAAGCAACTCGAAGAGCTTCTGCGCATCGCGCAGCGGCACGCCCCACTCCTGATCGTGATAAGCGATGTAAAGGGGGTCTTCGTTGCACCAAAAGCAGCGTGTCATAGGGCTCCCAAGAGTGGACGTGCAGCCGAATCGGGTATACTCCCGCTCTTTGAATCGCAGCCCAGCACAGGTGAAATTTGTGAGCCAGCCTACGCCAGCCGTGCGTACCTTCCAAGACTTGATCCTCGCCCTCCAGCAATACTGGGCAGAACAAGGTTGCGTGGTACTTCAGCCCTACGATATGGAAGTAGGCGCCGGCACCTTCCACACCGCCACGTTTCTGCGCGCCGTAGGCCCGGAGACCTGGAATGCCGCCTACGTTCAGCCAAGCCGCCGTCCTACCGACGGCCGTTATGGTGAAAACCCCAACCGCCTGCAACACTACTATCAGTTTCAGGTGATCCTGAAGCCAAACCCGGACAACTTCCAGGAACTGTACCTGGGCTCGCTCAAGCACATCGGTCTCGATCCATTGGTACACGATGTGCGTTTCGTCGAGGACAACTGGGAATCGCCAACGCTGGGCGCCTGGGGCCTGGGTTGGGAGATCTGGCTCAACGGCATGGAAGTGTCGCAGTTCACTTACTTCCAGCAGGTCGGCGGTCTGGAGTGCTACCCGGTCACCGGCGAGATCACTTACGGCCTCGAGCGTCTGGCCATGTACCAGCAGGGCGTGGACTCGGTCTACGATCTGGTCTGGGCCGACGGTCCGTTCGGCAAAGTGACTTACGGCGACGTGTTCCACCAGAACGAGGTGGAGCAGTCGACCTACAACTTCGAACATGCCAACGTCGACAAACTGTTCGAGCTGTTCGATTTCTACGAAAGCGAAGCCGCGCGCCTGATCGAACTCGAGCTGCCATTGCCGGGTTACGAGATGGTCCTCAAGGCCTCGCACACCTTCAACCTGCTAGATGCCCGCCGCGCGATTTCCGTGACAGCGCGTCAGCAATACATCCTGCGCGTGCGCACCCTGGCTCGCTCGGTCGCCCAAGCCTATCTGCAGGCCCGGGCCAGGCTCGGCTTCCCGATGGCGCCGCCCGATCTACGCGACGAAGTGTTGGCTAAGCTGGAGGCTGCACAATGAGTGCTCAAGATTTTCTGGTCGAACTGGGCACCGAAGAACTGCCACCCAAGACCCTGAGTTCGCTGGCCGACGCCTTCATGGCCGGTATTGAAAAAGGCCTGCAGTCTGCCGGCCTGACCTACAGCGCCAAGCAGGTCTACGCCGCACCACGTCGTCTGGCGGTGCTGATCACCGAGCTGTCTACCCAGCAGCCGGATCGCAGCGTCAACCTGGACGGCCCGCCTCGTCAGGCGGCGTTCGACGCTGACGGCAACCCGACTCAGGCCGCGCTGGGCTTCGCCAAGAAGTGCGGCGTCGACCTGAGCGAAATCGACCAGAGCGGTCCGAAGCTGCGTTACAGCCAGAACATCATCGGCAAGCCGACCCTGTCGCTGCTACCGACCATCGTCGAAGACTCGCTGAACGACCTGCCGATCGCCAAGCGCATGCGCTGGGGGGCTCGCAAGGAAGAGTTCGTGCGTCCAACCCAGTGGCTGGTGATGCTGTTCGGTGATCAGGTCGTCGATTGCACGATCCTGGCCCAGACCGCAGGCCGTCATTCCCGCGGCCACCGCTTCCATCACCCGCAAGACGTGCGTATTTCTTCGCCTGCCGGTTACCTGAGCGATCTGCGTGCCGCCAATGTACTGGCCGATTTCAACGAACGTCGCCAGATCATCAGCAAGCGTGTCGAAGAGCTGGCCACCCAGCAGGAAGGCAGTGCGATCGTTCCGCCAGGCCTGCTGGACGAAGTGACCGGCCTGGTCGAGTGGCCAGTGCCGCTGGTGTGCTCGTTCGAGGAGCGTTTCCTTGAGGTGCCTCAGGAAGCACTGATCACCACCATGCAGGACAACCAGAAGTATTTCTGCCTGCTGGACGCTGACGGCAAGCTGCTGCCGCGCTTCATCACGGTGGCGAACATCGAGAGCAAGGATCCTGCGCAGATCATCGCCGGTAACGAGAAGGTGGTTCGCCCACGCCTGACCGACGCTGAATTCTTCTTCAAGCAGGACAAGAAGCAGAAGCTGGAAACCTTCAACGAGCGTTTGAAGAACGTCGTGTTCCAGGCCCAGTTGGGCAGCGTTTACGACAAAGCCGAGCGTGTGTCAAAACTGGCTGCCTACATCGCGCCACGCATCGGCGGCGACGCCCAGCGTGCGGCGCGTGCCGGTCTGCTGTCCAAGTGCGACCTGTCGACCGAGATGGTCGGCGAGTTCCCGGAGATGCAAGGCGTGGCCGGTTATTACTACGCCAAGGCTGACGGCGAAGCCGAAGACGTTGCACTGGCGCTCACCGAGCAGTACATGCCACGCGGCGCGGGTGCCGAACTGCCTTCTACCCTGACCGGTGCGGCGGTCGCGATCGCTGACAAACTCGACACGCTGGTGGGTATCTTCGGTATCGGCATGCTGCCGACCGGCAGCAAGGATCCCTATGCGCTGCGTCGTGCGGCGTTGGGTATTTTGCGCATCCTGATCGAGAAGAAGCTGGACCTGGACCTGATCGAAACCGTGAAATTCGCGGTCACTCAGTTCGGTGCCAAGGTCAAATCGGCCGGTCTGGCGGACCAGGTACTGGAGTTCATCTTTGATCGTCTGCGCGCACGTTACGAAGACGAAGGCGTGGACGTGGCGGTGTATCTGTCGGTTCGTGCATTGCAGCCTGGTTCCGCGCTGGACTTCGATCAGCGTGTGCAGGCCGTTCAGGCGTTCCGCAAGCTGCCACAGGCCGCTGCACTGGCCGCGGTCAACAAACGCGTCTCGAACCTGTTGAGCAAGGCCGAGGGCAAGATCGCCCAGACTGTCGAGCCCAAGTACTTCGACAACGCCAACGAGTTCTCGCTGTATTCAGCGATCCAGCAAGCAGACCACGCCGTGCAGCCGATGGCTGCCGAGCGTCAGTACAGCGAATCGCTGGCGCGTCTGGCCAGTCTGCGTGAGCCGGTCGATGCGTTCTTCGAGGCCGTGATGGTCAACGCCGAAGACGCCAATGTACGTGCCAACCGCTATGCGTTGCTGGCCCGTCTGCGCGGTCTGTTCCTCGGCGTCGCCGATATCTCGCTGCTGGGCTGAAAAGGAATCGATGTTGAAACTGCTGATACTGGATCGGGACGGGGTGATCAATCATGACTCCGACGCTTATATAAAGTCGGTGGAGGAGTGGATTCCGATTCCCGGTTCGATCGAAGCTATCGCAGCGCTCAGCAAGGCCGGCTGGACGGTGGCGGTTGCCACCAACCAGTCCGGCATTGCCAGAGGTTATTACGACCTGGCCACTCTGGACGCCATGCATGCGCACTTGCGCACGCTGGTGGCGGAGCAGGGTGGCGAGGTCGGTTTGATCGTCTATTGCCCGCACGGGCCAGACGAAGGCTGTGACTGCCGCAAGCCGCGGCCCGGTATGTTGCAGACCATCGCCCGACATTACGCAATGGACCTGAAGGGTCTATGGTTTGTGGGCGACAGCAAAGGTGACCTGCAAGCCGCTTTGGCCGTCGATTCTCAGCCTGTTCTGGTGAAGACCGGCAAAGGTCAGAAGACTCTGGCCGGTGACGTGCCGATCGGCACGCTTGTTTTTGACGATCTGGCGGCGGTTGCCGCAGAACTTATCCACAATAGCGTTTCGCTGAACAGCTAGTACGCTCGGTTCGGGACGCTCAAGGAGCGGGCACCTGCCCGTACGGTAAACGTAACTATGTCGATCATGCAGGCAATCAGGACTTTCTTCTTTTACCTGTTGCTGGGCACCAGCTCGTTGCTGTGGTGCACGTTGAGCTTTTTCATTGCGCCGTTCATGCCGTTCAAGGCTCGCTATCGATTCATCAACGTCTACTGGTGTCGCTGTGCAATATGGCTGACCCGGGTTTTCCTCGATATCAAAGTTGAGGTGACCGGTGCCGAGAACGTGCCACAAACCCCTTGCGTGATCATCTCCAATCACCAGAGCACCTGGGAGACGTTCTTCCTGTCGGCCTACTTCGAGCCCATGAGCCAAGTGCTCAAGCGCGAGCTGCTGTATGTACCGTTCTTCGGCTGGGCGATGGCCATGCTTCGCCCGATCGCCATCGATCGCGACAACCCCAAGGCAGCGCTGAGGGAAATCGCCAAGAAGGGCGACGAACTGCTGAAGGATGGGGTCTGGGTTCTGATCTTCCCTGAAGGCACTCGCGTCCCTTATGGCCAGGTAGGCAAGTTCTCTCGTGGCGGCACGGCATTGGCAGTGAACGCTGACCTGCCGGTGTTGCCGGTAGCCCACAACGCCGGCAAGTACTGGCCGAAAGAAGGCTGGGCGAAAAAGCCCGGGACCATTCAGGTGGTGATCGGCGCGCCGATGTACGCCGAGGGTACTGGACCACGCGCAATCGCTGCACTGAATGAGCGCGTGCAGACCTGGAATGAAGAAACTCAGCGTGCACTGGGCTCCCCGGCTGCACCGGTATCGAGCGGAGAAAAAGTCCCGGCATGATTTTGTGGATAACCTGTGTACCATTTTTTAGAAAACACAAAAAATCACGCGTAACTTATTGATCAGGCTATTTATTTCTTTCAGCCATTAACAGACCCGAAACGTGCATAAGTTTTGCTGATACTAAAAACCGACCTGTTTGAGGTCGGTTTTTTATTGCCTGTGAAATGACGATTTTCATCAAAAGCAGACGCCATGCGTTGCTGTACACCTTCACCGGCTTTCGCCTCGAATAACGCCTGTGTACTATCAAACATCAGGCCGATGCTGCCTGCCGCTCGCTCCGTATGGAAAGGTGAAAGCATTGCTTCTCCCAACTCAATCGCATCCTTCATGACCGGTCGAGGTTTGGCAACGCGAGCACCAACATGACTCGACGCGGGAGGAATGATGTCGTCAATCGAAAACGCTAAGCAAATGGCCAAGAGGCTGCGAGCCTTGCTTGAAGCACGTGGGAAGTCCATGTCGCACTCCGAAGCACTTGAACTGGTCGCCGCGCAACTGGGCCACAAAGACTGGAACACTGCATCCGCACTATTGCCTCATGAGACAACTCCGTCGGCCATTGCCTTCAAAAGCCCGATCCCGATCCTGCGCATGTTCGACGAAGCCAAGGCTCGTGAGTTCTACCTGGACTTTCTAGGCTTCAGCGTTGAGTTCGAGCATCGCTTCGAGGCTGACTTGCCTTTGTACCTGGGGATCATCAGAGATGGGTTGAGGCTGCATCTTTCCGAACACCACGGCGACAGCAGCCCAGGCTCGACAGTATTTGTGCCGATGCAAAACATTGAATGGCTGCGCGATGAGTTGCAGGCCAAGCGTTATGGCTACGGTAGACCGGATATCGTGGAGCAGGGGTGGGGCAAAGTGCTGGAGGTTTTTGACCCGTTTGGCAATCGGATTCGTTTTTGTGAGAGTTGACGCGTTGTGCTTGATTGGGGTCTTCAAAACGTCTGATTGAGCCGCATAACGCGTTAACAAAAAACCCGGCATCGCCGTAATGCTGTTCACT
>NZ_MUIO01000133.1 GCF_002087235.1 Pseudomonas floridensis
GCGTCAGCAGGGCGTGGCGTGCCAGGCACTGTCGGAATCCATCCAGTTGCGCCAGCCGTTCGTCTATGACCCAAGCTTCGCTGAGGCCATGGAAGACCTGCACGCCTCCCTCGAACACCTGCGCATCCAGAGCAATCCGGCCTGGCGCGGGCTGCTGCGTTCGTTGCGTGCGCTGGCCGCGAACCTCACGACGCTGGATCGGCTGATCAGTGACGCCAGCAACCCGGATGCCGTGGCAGACGCTACCGACAGCAGCCTGCTGGACCGCTCGCCGCGCAACCTCAAGGATGTCTGGACGCGCCTGCGTTTGCAGATGACGCCGACCTCGCTGCTGTTTCGCCACGCGCTACGTCTGCCGCTGGCGCTGACCATCGGCTATGCGATGGTGCACCTGATTCACCCGTCGCAGGGTTACTGGATCATCCTGACCACGGTCTTCGTCTGCCAGCCGAGCTACGGCGCGACCCGGCGCAAGCTCGGCCAGCGGATCATTGGCACGGCGATTGGCCTGACGGTCGGCTGGGTGCTGTTCGACCTGGTCACCAGCCCGATCCTGCAATCGATGTGTGCAGTGCTGGCCGGTGTGGTGTTCTTCGTCAACCGCACCACGCGCTACACCCTGTCGACCGCCGCGATCACGGTCATGGTGCTGTTCTGTTTCAATCAGGTGGGCGACGGCTATGGGCTGTTCCTGCCCCGGCTGTTCGATACGCTGCTTGGCAGCCTGATCGCGGGCCTTGCGGTGTTTCTGTTCCTGCCGGACTGGCAGGGCCGACGCCTGAACAGGGTGCTGGCCAATACCCTGACCTGCAACAGTATCTACCTGCGTCAGATCATGCAGCAATACGCCAAGGGCAAGAGCGACGACCTGGCGTACCGACTCGCCCGGCGCAATGCGCACAATGCCGACGCCGCGCTGTCGACCACGCTTGCGAACATGCTTATGGAGCCGGGGCATTTCCGCAAGGAAGCCGATGTCGGTTTTCGTTTTCTGGTGCTGTCACACACGTTGCTCAGCTATCTGTCCGGCCTGGGTGCGCACCGCGACACGCAACTGCCCAGCGATGTGCATGAGCACCTGATCGACGGCGCGGGTGCCCGACTGGCGGCGAGTATCGATGAAATTGCCCAAGGGCTGGCCGAGAAGCAGAGCGTTGCGGTGCAGAGCGATGAAGAGGAAGGGCTGGCCACTCAGCTGGAGCAGATTCCGGAAGAGATGGACGAAAGCCAGCGCCTGGTGCAAACCCAGCTCGCCTTGATCTGCCGCCAGCTCGCACCGTTACGCACACTCGCGGCGCACTTGATCAAAGCTCCGCAGGCCGCCCCAGACCATGCCGTCTGAATAGCTCGTCGTAACTGCCGTCAGCCTTCATGGCGGCAATTTCGCGGTCGAAACCGGCGACGATTTCGGCGTGCCTGGGGTGCTTCAGACTGACCAGAATATGCAGGCCGTTTTCACTCAGCGAGCCGGGCAGAAACTCCACGCGGTCGCGCACCTCTTCGGCCTCCAGCGCCAGGTTGTAGCGAGCGACGTATTCATCTTCCAGCGTGAGATCGACACGCTCGGCAACCAGCATGCGGGTCGCCACGGAGAAACTCTTTACCGGCACTTTCTGCAATGACGGGTCGCTGTCGAATGCTGGCGAATAGGCGTAACCCCGCACGATGGCGATCACATAGGCACTCAGTTGTTTCAGCGTATGAGGCGCGATGGGCGAATCCTTACGCTTGAGAAAGCGCACGCGATTGACCAGATAAGGCTCGGAAAACTGCCCGATCAGGGTGCGATCCTCGCTGAACCAGGCGTTTATCAGCACATCGTGCCGACCTTCACTCAGCCCCAGCAGCGCTCTTGCCCAAGGCACCTGCTGATATTCGACGACATAACCGGCGCGCTTGAGCGCGGTGCTGACGATATCGGTGGCAAGGCCGCCATTAAGTAGCAGCGCATCGGTGAAAGGTGGCCAGGGATCAGCAACAAGACGCAGCTTTTCTGCCGCGCTGACCTGCGCCATCGACAGAAACACCAGCAACCCAACGACTCGAAGCAGGTACGACATGCTCTGGTTCCTGAGAAGACAGCTTGCAGGGGCGAAGCCTGACGACGCCGAGGTCACCCTTCATAACGATGGCTTTAAGCCTCATTGAAGACCGAAACCGGCGTATAGACAAGTCAATAGAATGCAGTTGAGCGCTGTCGCGATGTTCGTCAGCACTACAGGATTGTTTTCCCGATCACCATTTCAAGCCTGATCCCCGTCCGTTTCCTCGAAAAGTAGGCCTTTGCAAAACAACGACGTCCTTTCCTGAGCGGCAACGCCGGAAAGTGGAGTTACCCGACTATGCTCGCCCCCCAAACGACTTGTAATCATGGCGTGCCTCCCTATCGGCATCAGCGTTTATTGGGAATGACGCCAGATGCGTTTAGACTTCGCTTCTGGTTTCTCTGCGAGTCGGCGACATGTCTATCAAATGGATCTGCAAACACCACACCGAGCTGAACATCGAACAGCTCTACGCCGTGCTGAAACTGCGTGCCGAGGTGTTCGTGGTGGAACAGCAATGCGTGTACCTGGACGTGGATGGACAGGACCTGACGGGCGACACCTGCCATTTGATGGCGTGGCAGGACGACACACTGGTCGCCTATCTGCGTTTGCTTGACCCTATTCAGCAAGGCGGTGATGTCACCATCGGCCGCGTGGTCACGGCGCCGTCTATCCGCAGCCGAGGCATTGGCCACGAACTGATGGTCCAGGCGCTGGAACATGCCGAACGCAAATGGCCCGACCAGCCCATCTACCTGTCAGCGCAGGCGCATCTGCAAGGCTATTACAGTCGCTACGGCTTCAATCCGGTGGGCGAGGTCTACCTGGAAGACGACATTCCGCACATCGGTATGCGCCGCGATCTGGAGTGACGCTGTCCAATCAAATCGTGGGAGTGCAAACTTGCCAGGACAACCCTTACTGCTCTGAAGCCCCCACGGTAGTACGACCTGTAGGAGTGGACTTGTCCACGAAAGCGATACGTCAGGCGCTGCCTATGTAGGGGGTGTGCGCATCTCTTCGCGGACAAGTCCGCTGCCACAGGTGAAGCTCGGGCATTTCCGGTGGGAGCGAACTTGTTTGCGAAATCTGTTCCCACGTGGCATTGATTCCTTGCGTGGGAGCCGACTCGTCCGCGAAGACTGTCTTTCAGCTCACACAGTTTCATTGAACCTGTAGATCCATTCGCGGACAAGTCCGCTCCCACAGGTGAAGCTCAGGCATTTTCAGTGGGAGCGAACTTGTTCGCGAAATCTGCCTTCCAGACACCCCCGTTCATGTCGGCAACAAGCAAAAAACCCGCATCGCTGCGGGTTTTTTCAGTGCTCGATCAACTCAGTTGATCTTGGCATCCAGTTCGCCGCGCGCGTAGCGCTCGAACATGGCGTCCAGCGAGATCGGCTTGATCTTCGAGGCGTTGCCAGCGGTGCCGAAGGCTTCGTAGCGGGCAATGCAGACGTCGCGCATGGCCACGACAGTCTTGGCCAGGTATTTGCGCGGGTCGAACTCGCTGCGATTCTTGGCCATGAATTCACGGATGGCACCGGTGGACGCCAGACGCAGGTCGGTATCGATGTTGACCTTGCGCACGCCGTGCTTGATACCTTCAACGATTTCCTCGACCGGCACACCGTAGGTTTCTTTGATGTCGCCGCCGTATTCGTTGATGATTTTCAGCCACTCCTGAGGAACGGACGAAGAACCGTGCATCACCAGGTGAGTGTTTGGAATGCGCTTATGGATCTCTTTGATGCGCTCGATCGCCAGAATGTCGCCGGTAGGCGGCTTGGTGAACTTGTAGGCGCCGTGGCTGGTGCCAATGGCGATGGCCAGGGCATCGACCTGAGTCTTCTTGACGAAGTCAGCGGCTTCTTCAGGGTCGGTCAGCATCTGACTGTGGTCCAGAATGCCTTCAGCGCCAACGCCGTCTTCTTCACCGGCCATGCCGGTTTCCAGCGAACCCAGAACGCCCAGCTCGCCTTCCACGGAAACGCCACAGGCGTGAGCAAAGGCCACCACGCGACGGGTCACGTCAACGTTGTACTCGTAATCGGCCGGAGACTTGCCGTCCTCTTTCAGCGAGCCGTCCATCATGACCGAGCTGAAGCCCAGCTGGATCGAGCGCTGGCAGATGTCAGGGCTGGTGCCGTGGTCCTGATGCATGACCACCGGGATGTGCGGGAACTCTTCGATCGCAGCCAGAATCAGGTGACGCAGGAAGGGGGCACCGGCGTATTTGCGGGCACCTGCCGAAGCCTGAACGATGACCGGGGAGTCGGTCTTGTCGGCCGCTTCCATAATGGCGCGCATCTGTTCCAGGTTGTTTACGTTGAAAGCTGGAACGCCGTAGCCGAACTCGGCTGCGTGGTCCAACATCTGGCGCATGCTGATAAGTGCCATTGTCTGTGTCTCTCCCGGTAGGGTCGTTAATCGTGCAAGCCTGCCGTAGTGGCGGCTGCTATTCAAGTTATACGCAGCGGCCAGAGCCCCTGCAGG
>NZ_MUIO01000134.1 GCF_002087235.1 Pseudomonas floridensis
CCCAAGGCCGGCGGTGGCAGAAAACCTTATCCTCTGGAAACCATGCTGCGCATTCATCTGCTGCAAAACTGGTTCTCCCTGAGCGACCCGGCCATGGAAGAAGCGCTCTACGAAATCACGCCCATGCGACAGTTTGCACGCCTGACCTTGAGCGCCCCGATACCTGAAGACACCACGATCATGAACTTCCGGCACCTGCTGGAAAAGCATCAACTGGCCCCTGCGATCCTCGCGGTCATCAATGGTTATCTGCAAGAGAAAGGCCTGTCCCTGCGCCAGGGCACCATCGTCGATGCCACCATCATTCATGCCCCTTGCTCGACCAAGAACGAGGAAGGAAAGCGTGATCCCGAGATGCATCAAACCAAGAAAGGTAACCAATACTTCTTCGGGATGAAGGCGCATATCGGCGCCGATGCGGAGTCGGGACTGGTTCATCATGTTCATGGCACTGCGGCCAATGTGGCCGATGTCACGCAGGTCGCCGAGCTGCTGCATGGCGAAGAAAACGCGGTTTATGCAGACGCTGGATATACCGGTGTCGAGAAGCGTGAGGAGCATGAAAATCGTGACGTCATCTGGCAAATAGCAGCGCGCCGTAGCACGTATTCCAGGCTTAATAAACGCAGTGTGCTTTACAAAGCCAAGCGCAAGATCGAGTACTGCAAAGCTCAGACACGGGCCAAGGTCGAGCATCCGTTTCGGGTAATCAAGCGTCAGTTTGGCTACGTGAAAGTGCGCTTTCGTGGGCTGATGAAAAACACAGCTCAGCTGACCACGCTGTTCGCCCTGTCGAATCTGTGGATGGCTCGAAAACAGCTGATGGGTATGGGTGAGTTGCGC
>NZ_MUIO01000135.1 GCF_002087235.1 Pseudomonas floridensis
CCTGATCGAGCCGTTCTACCCCAAGGCCGGTGGCGGTCGAAAACCTTACCCACTGGAAACCATGCTGCGCATTCACCTGCTGCAGAACTGGTTCTCCCTCAGCGATCCGGCCATGGAAGAAGCGCTCTACGAAATCACGCCCATGCGTCAGTTCGCGCATCTGACACTGAGCGCGCCGATCCCTGAAGACACCACGATCATGAACTTCCGGCACTTGCTGGAGAAGCATCAATTGGCACCTGCCATCCTCGCGGTCATCAACGGTTATTTGCAGGAAAAAGGCCTGTCGTTGCGCTAGGGAACAATCGTCGACGCAACCATTATTCATGCCCCAAGCTCGACCAGGAACAAAGACGGCGAGCGCGATCCCGAGATGCATCAGACCAAGAAGGGTAACCAGTATTTCTTCGGTATGAAGGCCCACATCGGCGCTGACGTTGAGTCTGGACTGGTTCATCACGTCCACGGGACCGCTGCCAATGTGGCCGATGTCACCCAAGTCGCCGAACTGCTCCACGGCGAAGAAAACGCGGTGTATGCGGACGCAGGTTACACCGGTGTCGAGAAGCGCGAAGAGCACGAAAATCGTGACGTGATCTGGCAAATCGCGGCTCGGCGCAGCACGTACTCAAAGCTGAACAAACGCAGCCTTTTGTACAAAGCCAAGCGCAAGATCGAGTACTGCAAAGCGCAGACACGTGCCAAGGTCGAGCATCCGTTTCGGGTAATCAAGCGTCAGTTTGGCTACGTGAAAGTGCGCTTTCGTGGGCTGATGAAAAACACAGCTCAGCTGACCACGCTGTTCGCCCTGTCGAATCTGTGGATGGCTCGAAAACAGCTATGGGTATGGGTGAGTTGCGCTCTTAACTCGGGAGAGCGGGCGAAAACGCCCTCCCTGTATGAGGCATCGTTCGATTTTCAGCGGATAACGCTGTTTGCCGGGTGAATTTTCGACTTTCCGCTGACTTGCGGCAACTTGATCGGAGAATCCCTAGGGATCGAGAAGCGTTATTTTCCTTCTGCCATTAAAAAGTTCTTGGTTCCGGCCACTGTCGTTTCCCTATCCCTTCTTTATAGAGAACGATGGACATTGTTCGCTGAGTATGCTTTTCAGAGTTCAAAAGCGATATTTTGTGCGCAGACGAAGCGCTTGATCTAAGGATAAACGTAGACGATTGTCGAGAGATCTAATTTGAGGCTGCAGGCTACCAAGAAAAAAACCTGCGAAGTTAAGGCGAAACGCTGCTCACCCGCATCGAGAGATGGTGGCTCTTTGTCACTACGCGCAGAGGTTGTTTCACCAGGTTGACAGGGCGCTACTCCACGGTGTCTCCTACCGCCATCCTGCGAAACCGATGCTGCGCATAGATCGTTTATAGAGGTAGTGGCGCTTCTGACCCGGGCTGATGTCACAGGTCTTGCTCCAGTGGTTGGATTTAGCCGAATGCTTACAAAGCCGTATGTGGCCTTGATCCTACAAGCTTTTCGGAAATGGCCACATTGATTACGAGCTCTTGCGAAGCGATCGTCGCTAGGTATGTGATCATGATGCAATTTGTTTTGAACCTGAGGACAAAGGTTTTCTGTGACTGCCTGATGGGCGGCGAGCGATATTGAAGACGATAAATTCATCGCTCTCTGCTGAGGTCTGGCCAGAGCTTGACGGAACGGATAACGCTTTCGAGCGCATCACGGCTAGAGTGGAGAAGTACACATGGACGAGAGACGTATACCTTTAACGTGTGCCAGCCCCCGTCGAGGTGGGCCGCAGTTGGGCATGATGGCTCCTGGGAAATCAGCGTTTCCCAGTGAAACCGCTACCCAGCGTTATATGAATCCGATGCATTTTGCAGGTCAATATGCAACTGATGATTACACTGCTGCCGTTTTTCTCGTTAACCAACTCTCCTCCCCAGACTCGGGCCTTACTCCTGAAGAGTCCAAGACCGCAGCTCTTATGTTGCGTGAGCTGCTGCAAAATCTGAAGGTCGGCGTTAATGTTACAGCGGACGCGTTAAAGTCATTGCAAGAATCTGCTGAAAAGATTCCAGAGATAGGGCCACTCATGTTCTCCATGGGGAACTTGCCTGGGACAGTGGCGAGCATGACCGGTAGTGTTCTAGCAGTATCGAAGGCCAAGAAGGTTTCTGACCTTCTTGATATGACCCCAGCGCAGAAGGCGAAATTTCATAAGTGGGCAAACAGCAGGGGGACACCGGGTGCAAAGTCGGCGAGCAAAACGTTTAGAGGCGCCATAAAGATTATAAGTGTCGCGGGTCAGCGTTATTTTGAAGTCCCGGTTACGGCATCTGCACAGTACTATAGAGTGTTGGGTCAGGTCGGTAGCCCGGTGGCACACATACCTCTTGGTAATACTAAGAGCGTTCTGAATCAGCGTGCGCATCTACACAGTGAGGGAGCCCGTGGACCATTACGCTTTGCAACGGGCAATGTCGTTGGTGCGGTTTTGGCGGTAGGACCTCAGGCTTATTTGGACTGGAATAGTGCTACCACAACGGAAGATTTTTTAAGGAAATCTGCTGCGAGCCAGCCTACGAACGTCGCATCGTTTGCCGGAGGTTTACTTGCGGGCGTTTTAGTGGTTGCTATTGCTGGCGCATCTACTCCCTTCATAGTGGTCTTAGGGGTGGGGTGGTTGGCTGGACTGGGTGTACAGAAAGTTATGGCGAGCAAAAAGTATGACAAAGAAGCTGAAGGGTGGCTAAATAAGAAAATTGACGAGTTTAAAGATTAAATGGCTAATATGTATAATCCCGATCCTGTCTCTATAAAAAAAGGACCGCTGGCAGTTGTCGCCTTTGCCCTTTTTTCAGGTCTTTTAGGTCCTATAAATTTTTCGGGTGTGTGGTGGATTTACGGTGTTTTTTCAATGGTTTTGCTAATGCTTATGGTGTATCTGGTTTACAGGTGTGAGCGCTTTACGGTATACACCTTGAGTATGTCGATTGTCGGTTTATCTTCACTTGCATTTGCAGCTGCTGGACTTGCTTATATAGTCGCTTTTGACGATTTAAATAGGTCAAGAGGTGAGGCCGCAATGCTTGGGGCTTTTATGTTCCTGGCAGTTGCAGGATATTATGCATTGGTTTATTTTACAAAATCCAAAGCATTTCCATTTTTAATTTCCGGCAACAAAGTTTCCCCTATTAAAGTCAGGTCCACAAATATAAGCGCTGGTCTTATCTCAGGCGTCGGGACCTTGGTGTCAGCAGCATTTATTAATGCCACAACACCCCTGACCAGCGGGATTGTCGCTGCAGTGGGGCTTTTTTTTGCTTGCATTGCATTGCTGACATATGACCGTGATTCAATCAGAGGCTTACGCACTTTGCGCGTCAAAGAGAGTAAGATGAGCGAGCCCTTTACGTTCAGTGGCATTGACGAAATTCGTGAAGCCCGAAGCCGTTGGTTATTGGGTAGATTATTTAAATGACCAGCTTTGCAGCAAACGCCTTCATTCAGCAGACCTTTGGCAGTTGTGCGGTTGGCCGCATGACTCACGACTCGTTCACCGGTTCAAGGAGTAGTTGAGGCGATGGATCTTTCATCTCTGTTAACCCCGCAGAATAGACGCCTATTCAAGCTCACGATGGCCCTTTCGGGAGGCCAGGAGTTATTGCTGGAATCTTTTGTAGGGCAAGAAGGCCTATCAACGGATTTTGGCTTTCAGCTTGAGCTGATATCGGAAGATCCAAGCGTAAAGCTGAAATCCGCTATTGGTCAGCCTGCAACCATCGAGATCGAACTTGCCACCGGGGGAAGCCGCTACATCAATGGCCACGTCCTCAGCTTCGGGAACAATGGCAGTGATGGAGGGATGTCGCGGTATTCTGCTTATATTGGATCTTGGCTTAGTTTGCTTGAGCAACGATATGACTCGCAAATCTATCAAGATTTGACCGTCGAACAGGTCGTCAGTAAAGTTTTTAGCCGCTATGACGGAATCGCCAAGTATGAGTTTCGGGTTAATCGTACACTGAAACCACATAGCTATATTACCCAATATCGCGAAAGTGATAGCCATTTTGTTAAACGGCTGCTTGAGCACGAGGGATTGTTTTTTTACTTTGAGCATACGGCTGATTCCCATACGCTTATTGTCATGGACGACTCGACCGTCCTGACGCCGCTGCCCGAGCAGCCTCAGATACGCTTTCACACAGCATCGGTTACGGAAAACTCGGATTCAGTTACACACTGGACATCTGCTCGAGAGTTTCAGCCCGCTAAAATTTCGGTTCAAACCTTTGATTATAGGCAACCAAATAACCGGATTCCGGTTACGATGAACAGTCTCAATCAACAAGGCGATGCGCCATCGTATGAACTCTATGATTATATGGGGCAGTACACACATGGCAGCCCGGCTGATGGTGAGATACTGGTGCGCAATCGCATCGAAGCGTTAGAGCTTAAAGGTAAGACATTCTTGGGCTCAAGTAACTGTCGTGCACTGCGGCCGGGATATACGTTTGAGCTGACACAGCATTATGAACATGATGCAGGTACTGCTGAAGACCGACAATTTCTTATAATGACTGTTGAACACCGTGGAAGTAATAACTACACAACAGGTAGTCAAGCGGGCTATGCGAACAAGTTCTACTGTGTGCGCAAGAAGATAAAGTTTCGACCTCAGCTGGACACGCTGAAGCCCGAGATTACCGGTCCCCAAACCGCCATCATCGTCGGCCCGCCCGGCGAAGAGATCTACACCGATGAAATGGGCCGCGTAAAAGTGCAGTTTCACTGGGATCGCTACGGCCAGTTCGACGATAAAAGCTCCTGCTGGGTTCGCGTTGCGCAGACCGGAGCCAGTGGCGGTTTCGGCAGCATGCAGATCCCTCGAGTGGATGACGAAGTTGTCGTTGTTTTTCTCGATGGCAATCCTGACCGCCCACTGGTTATGGGCAGCCTTTACAATAGTCAGAACACACCGCCGTGGTCGTTGCCTGCCAACAAGACCCAGAGTGGTTTCCTGACGCGCTCGATAAAAGGTAAGGGCTCCAACGCTAACTTCTTTCGGTTTGATGACAAGTCTGGTGCCGAGCAGGTTAGCCTTCATGCAGAGCGCAATCTGGATACCGAGATTGAAGCTGATGAAAGTCATCAGGTTGGCGGTAACCGAGATATCAAGGTTAAAGGCAAACACTCGGAAACCATCAAGCTGGAGTCAAGCGTAGTAGTGGAGGATGGTTCTTACTTCGTTACTGTTGATCAGGGGGAAGTAAAGATCAAAGCCGCGACATCCATCACGCTTGAAGTGGGTTCCAGCAAGCTGGTCATGAGCAAGGACGGAACCATTATTATCTCCGGAGTTACGGTGAATGTGGAAGGTACGACCATCATCAACCTCAACAAAGATCAATGACTTTTGGATATTGAACTGACGGAGAAGGGATCGACCACATGCAGAGAACCAGTTTTTATGACCGCATTTCCGAAGCCCGTATTCGTGAAGAAAAGCGATTGGAGGAGGAGCGTCTTGCGCAAGAGGCCTTGGACGCGATTCCGCCGCCCGAACGATTTCAGACCAACGAGCTGAGTTTTATTCGACCGTCGGGTTTCAAGGATAAGACTTTTCATGTGTTTACGTTGACGGATATTGGGCCTAGCCCTTTGTCCATAGTGATAGGGCGTACTCCAATTGAGGCTGATTCGGACCTTGAGACGATATCTCAGTCTTTGCTAGCAGACTTAAAAAAAGCATTATCGCATCTTGAATGGGTCGAGCCTTTGTCCCCTGCTCACGTCGCAGGTGTAGAGGCTAGACGCGTAGAGTTCAAATGGCGCCAACAAGGGCTACCGGTGCATCAGCTTCAACTAATGTTTTTCCATCGAGATGAGCAGCAGCATCCTCTCTTGCTGCAGGTAACTGCGACCAGTAATAACTCAAAAGGTATGACCACAGAAGAGAGAGAGGCTTTCTATTCGATTGTCGAAACGCTCGAGCTTCGTCATTCCTCATTGGATGATGAGCCGGTACAGCAGGCATGAGTGGCGCCGCGCGTCTGGACGACCCGATTGAACATACTGGGTCGCTAACGGGCCTTTTGGCTGGGTTTGCTATTGGTGCCATTGGAGCGGCGCTGATAGTCGGCACGGGTGGTTTAGCTGCCGTAGCTATAGTCGGAGCAGCAGCTGCTACAGGCGCAGGTGTTGGGCAGTTAATTGGAAGCCTCTCGATCTGTAACCACGAGACCGGCCAAATCGTAACTGGATCGGCTAACGTATTTACCAATGGGAAACCTGCAGCTAGAGCTCATGTCGATAAGGCTAAATGTGATGAACACGGATCGGCTCCGCAAGTTGTCGCCCAAGGTAGTGGCACCGTCTATATCAATGGTCAGCCCGCTTCTCGGGTAGGCGACCGGACAGTCTGCGATGCAAAAATAAGTGCGGGATCCAGCAATGTGTTCATCGGTGGTCCGACCGAGACCACTGACCCAATAAATCCTGAGGTGCCCGTATTGCTTGAACGGGGCATTCTGCTTCTGGGTTTGGCAAGTGCGTTTGTCCTAGCAAGCCCGGTAATCGTGGTCGCGGGTTTCGCAGGCGGAATTGCTGGGGGCATGGCTGGAAACTGGGCTGGTGGTCAGTTATTCGGCGAAGGATCCGACAGGCAAAAGCTCATGGCTTTTGGCGGTGCGTTGCTGGGTGGGGGCCTGGGGGCTAAAGGCGGGAAGTGGTTTGATGCGCGTTATGAGATCAAGGTGCAGGGGCTTGGGTCGAATTTAGGGAATGTGAAGATTGTTCCGCGTGAACCTCAAAAGGGTTTTGTTGGAAAGCTACGCGGTGAGGAGTTTGAGTTGCCTGGCGTTAAGACGGAAAGTTTTGTTTATACAAAGCGACCTACTGCCGAATTAAAGTTGTTAAGAAACGAGTTTAATAGTTCAGGCAGGTCAAATTTTTTGAAAAGTCTTTCTGATTCTCCAGGCAAAGTTAAAGCTCTGCAGAAATCTGGTTTTAATGATGTCGAGATTAATAAGATACAGAGTGGTAAGCTACCTAATAAAGAGTGGGAGGTACATCATGTTAAGCCTTTGGATGATGGTGGCACAAATGCACATAGCAATTTGACCCTGATTAAAAATGAGCCATATCATAAGGTTATCACTAACGTACAGCGATCTCTGACAAAGGGTATGAGTGCTGGTGAAAGTAAAGTGGTAGAGTGGCCAATGATTGAAACCAGAATCTATCCGCCTCCAGGAGTCTAAATGTGAATAAAAAAATTCAATCAAAAATAGCAGCCCTGCGTAGCAGTCTTGACGAGGCTGATATGTTTCTAGGCGCAGCTGCAACGGACGAAGATATACGGAATTTAGAGGCGAAGTGTCTGAGTGAGTTGCAGGCGACATTGCCAAAGCAGTATTTGGATTTTCTTAGAGCTTATGATGGTTTGATTTCGGGAGGTGTGTTTATCTACTCGAGTCGGCCGCATAAATTTCGTGATAGTGTAGGTTATAGTCATGCACTCGTTGACCAAAACCTCATTGCTCGTGATTTGGATTTTATGAGTGATTTTTTAGTTTTTGGTGAAAGTGATATGGATGTTTATGTTTTGGAAGTGGCATCAAAGAACTTTCAGGTCAGGGATAGGCAGGTGATAGACAATGTCTTTGAAGAATTTCAATGCTTTGATGAGCTTCTCGAGTTTATGATCGATTTGATCATTTTGCGAGCGTGACAATGCACGCGGCGGAATAACCTGCCCCCAGATTATGTTTAGAGGGCGCAGTTCTTCGTATTCTTTTAACGAATGGGCCTTCAGCCTAACGAAGGGATTAGTACTCATATAATGCGTAGTTCTTCGAGGTAGTCGTTGGGCTGTTCTTTAATAATTTAGTGTGAGATGTGGCTGTGAGATTGCTACAGCCACTTACCATGATGGGCAGTTGATCGATGTCAGCCAATGGTGTTCGTCACAGGCAAGACGTAGGTGCTAACTATGATTGATTATGGTGTTGTATGATAAAAGAAAGAGATTTGAATGAGGAGTTTGAAGGTGTAAAGAAAATATCGGACAGCACCTTTTTCTTCAGGATGTAATGAAGGCTTACATCTACAATTATTGGTTATCATCCTCTGTAGATTACGATCTTTTGGTTGTTTCCGAAAATTTAATAGATGACTCCTTTGCGCTTACTGTAATAGGTAGTGCTCCAGAGAAGCTTGCCAAAGACGAGCCTACGATTTACGAGTTACCTAGCTCGTACAGAAATTTTAGTCATGTAATTGCTGTGCCAAGCAATTTTCATGGTTGCTTCAACGGGCGCGACGGTATCAATCGAGAGAATCTATTTCTATGTGTCCCAATCTTTAGATGTGAGTTTTCGGGGCGCGAGTCGGTCAACGAGTTTAGAGAGATACGGCTAAATTTTGTGCCGACTCTAGACTGGAATAGAGATGCGCATCCTAAACTTCGCGTTTATTTTGATAATCCTAAAACTGGAGGTGGAACTGTAGATGAGGGCGCTCTATTTAAATTACCTGTTCTTCTAGATGAGGTGGTTAGACTTGAAGATGTAGCCGATGGATTTATTGAAATCACTAACTGGCATGATGATATTCTGGAAGTGCTTTCTGCCTCAAAAGACCAGTATGTTTTGATATACGATAGGGTTGATGAAAAGCTACTCTCCAAAGACTTGGCTCTTTCCCAAGTTAAAGAATTTGCCGAAGAAACCTATAAGTAAACTAAGGCGCGCACGGCCAGATCAGCGAAGCGCGAAGACGAACCCGAAAACACGCTTTACTACTTCCACACCGGCACGCCACTGGAGATGACCGTATGCGATCCATAAACCCCACCTGCCAAACAATCGTATCCGCTCCACGAA
>NZ_MUIO01000136.1 GCF_002087235.1 Pseudomonas floridensis
CATACATCTGATGCAAAACTGGTTCGGCTACAGCGATCCTGCGATGGAGGAAGCGTTGTACGAAACAACAATCCTGCGCCAGTTTGCGGGATTGAGTCTGGATCGGATTCCCGATGAAACCACCATTCTCAACTTCCGGCGCGTGTTGGAAAAACACGAGTTGGCAGACGGGATTTTGCAGGTCATCAACGGCTATCTGGGTGATCGTGGTTTGATGCTGCGCCAAGGCACTGTGGTCGATGCGACGATCATTCACGCGCCGAGTTCAACCAGGAACAAGGACGGCAAACGTGATCCTGAGATGCATCAGACGAAGAAAGGAAATCAATACTTCTTCGGCATGAAAGCGCATATCGGCGTTGATGCCGGGTCGGGCTTAGTCCATAGCCTGGTGGGCACTGCGGCGAATGTAGCGGACGTGACTCAAGTCGATCAGTTGCTCCACGGCAAGGAAACCTATGTCATTGGAGATGCGGGCTACACGGGCGTTGACAAGCGTGCGGAGCATCAGGATCGTCAGATGATCTGGTCGATCGCCGCACGCCCAAGCCGTTACAAAAAACATGGCAAGACCAGTTTGATCACACGGGTATACCGCAAGATCGGGTTCGCGAAAGCCCAGGTACGAGCGAAGGTTGAACATCCATTTCGCGTGATCAAGCGCCAGTTTGGTTATACGAAAGTTCGGTTTCGCGGGCTGGCTAAAAACATCGCGCAACAGACCATTCTATTTGCCTTGTCGAACCTTTGGATGGTGCGAAAACGGCTGCTGGCTACAGGAGAGGTGCGCCTGTAATGCGGAAAAACGCCTTGGAAAGGTGCTGTTTGGAGGAAACTCCATGAGTTAAAAGCGGGAAAACCCTGATTATCTGATCGAGCGAGCTTTTTTGAACCTCAGGCCACGAGGGCATCAAAAATCGATGCGTACTTCAGAGCGTCCTTAAGAAGGTAAGGTCGGCGACTGTAATGTCTACATTTGAAAAGATGGATATTGCAGAATGGGCAGTAAGCCAAACTTTAAAAGCAAATCGTCTCAGAATTCTAATGTATTCCAAAACTCAATTTATTCGTAAGAGCAATCGACTGGTCTTGGACTTTGATGCTAAGCAGGAGGTGGGTTGGGGCATATACCGTTCAGCGCCAGATATCCCAGTAGCCATGACAAAGGTGAAGGTGATTATAGAGATTGTAGAATTTAATCACATGCCCAGGTACATCCTTACTGCCTTCCCGATTCCTTGAGGTTTTTGTAATGCGCGAATACATGGAATTGATAAGCTTTATGAAAGAATTGAGTGATGGAATACTCGATCATCTACCTGAAGAGCAAAGGGTAGGGCAGCTTACCGTTGAAGAGGTAATCGAGAAATGGATGTCAAGTAAGTCTTACTGCTCTAGCCTCTCGCTGAGAAAAGATATAGAGACATATATAAGCCTTCAAAAATCTGGCGATTTTTCAGTTGACGAGATACTGTCGTGGTATGACCTTTGTTTCATTTCTGAAAGGTTTGGAGTTGATGAGCATGTTTTTTTTAGTGATGTGTTAAAATCAATAAATTTTCATATAGAAGAGAAGAGGAGATTTTTTTTTATTAAATACTTTGGCTGGTTAGGCTTTAAGTGATTATATCTAGGTTCCTACAGATAAGAGCTTGATGAGGTCGATGCTGCGCGCTTGATTCAGCTTGACAGCAGTGCGGGCTGGCTCAAGCCGGGCTTTTGATACCCCCGTGGGTAATTCTATATACATCTTGATGAAAAATCTTTTTGGCGTAGCTGGAGGCGAGAGTGGAGAAGGAATTGTAATTGATGTGGTAATAACTGCATCTTTCATTTTTGTTGTCCTGGCGTGTTGGTTGCTTTCAAAACTAAAAGCAGACATCTCTCGGACGAAAACTTAGCTGACGTTCATAAGTGCTGTGGCGGACAATTGATTGGTTTTTCTGAGTTTGTTATTTAATAAGCCGCTAACTAGCGGCTTTGTTATACCTAGCACATAGGTTGTCCCACGAGGGCTCTCATGTCCGAGAGGAGTTCACCAGAGGAACGCTTAGATCGTAGACATCCATCATCGCCCCGTCCCGGTGACCGCTAGCTTCCTGTTTGTCCGCCCTATTGCCCACCGTGTCGGTGATACCCCGCCGCTTGAGGTCATGCAGGCCAAAGCGTTGTTCGGCTGTGATGGTGCCGTCCTCAATGGCCGAGGTGATGAATCGTTGCCAGGCCGTATCCAGACTGGATTTACGTAAAGCACCACCGTGGCTGGCCACGATGATGTAGCGTCGATCACGACGGTTCGGAACGACCGTTGATTGTATCCGCTCAACGAACGTAAGCGCTCCATGAACCCCACATTCCAAGCGCTTAGCTGTCCTTTATAGTTTCTTGATAGCATCGTCGGCAGAGATTGTCAGTAGCCGAATCTTTGAAGTTCCTGCTAGGAAAAACAACCCCGCATGTCCTCACTGAATGTTCAGGATCATACAACGATTCTGTTCAGGTATTAGTACTACCAGCGTCCGGCGTTTCGCAACCGTGCTCCACAGGCTTTGGGCATCTGATGTGCCTCGATGCGGCAGTTCTTGTTCTCTGTCAGTCATGACCCGTGCGGGTCAAATCTGTGGTCGGAAGTTTTGAGCTGACGCGCTGCGCTTGTCTGCCCCCAATCTGTTCATCAGGTTGGACGATTAAGCTGACCAACCAGATGCCTAGCCGCGGCCTCAAATGGGCACTATCCCTTCGAGTACCCTTATTTTGTCCTAGTGAACGGGGTCGGGTGAGATGGTGACTAAACCGGTGACAAAAAGCCAATAAACGAAAAAGGCCCACCTTTCGGTGAGCCTAAGTCGTTGATCTATATGGTGCCGGCACCAGGAGTCGAACCCGGGACCTACTGATTACAAGGAAGATGCTTTAAACTTATAAATCAATGGCTTACAGATTTTTTTATTCGTCGAAAATTTCCCGCGGCCCCGCTCAGCCGGGGGGGTAATCGTTCCTTGTTACGTGGCGAAAACCGCCTCGAAATGCTCCAAATGGCACTGATGCTGTTCGTCGAGTCTTGCCTTCATACTCAGCGCCAAGTGTGATCTGTAGCTTTCCCCAAGCCGCCGTAGTAGCGTTACGCCCTTACCGATTGGATCAAGGGCTTGCGAGCCCAGCACGGAGCTCCAAAAATGGATTTTCTTGAGTCACTCAACTCTCTGTCCGCGAAAGTTCGGCAGCAAGCCGCCTCGATTCAGACAGAAGAGGCAACCAAAACAGCTCTAGTCATGCCGTTCATTCATACGGTGCTTGGTTACGATGTATTCGACCCTTCTGAAGTCGTCCCCGAATACACCTGTGACGTAGGAACGAAGAAAGGTGAGAAGATTGACTATGCCATCGTAAAAGACGGAAATATTCAAATTCTTATTGAGACTAAGAAGGTTGGCGAACCTCTTAACATCAATCATGCCAGTCAGCTTTTTCGGTATTTTCATGTGACGACTGCAAGAATTTCAATATTGACAAATGGTAGGGTCTATAAGTTTTTCACAGATCTCGATGCGCCTAACAAGATGGACGAAAAACCATTCTTAGAATTGGATCTTCTTGCAATCGATGATCATGCGATTCCTGAGCTTCAAAAACTGACAAAATCATCTTTCGATGTTGAATCAATTCTAAACGCAGCTGGTGAACTGAAATACGTCGGTCAAATAAAGCGCATGATTGCTGCCCAGTTCAGTCAGCCTGATGACGACTTCGTCAGGTATTTCGCGTCCCGTATCTATGAGGGTGCTATCACTCAGAAAGTACGTGAACAGTTCACCGTGTTGACAAAAAAAGCCACCTCGCAGTTTCTGAATGACCAAATCAATGATCGATTGAAATCAGCTATGAGTGGGGTTGCCGTGCCTACCGTCGCTGAGGCACTGATAGAAGCCAATACAAGTCTCGAGAAAGATGCTCCAGTAGAGGATCGAATCGTTACTACGGTGGAAGAGATGGAAGGTTTTCACATCGTCAAATCCATCATACGTACTGTGGTGGACGCTAAGCGGATTAACCATCGAGACACCCAAAGTTACTTTGGTATTCTCTTGGACGACAACAACAGGAAACCTATTACGCGATTACATTTCAATCGTGCCCAAAAGTACATTGGTATATTTGAGAAGGACAAAGGTGAAACCAGGCATCCGATAGCGACTCTCGATGATATCTACAGCTTTAGTGAAATGCTAAAAGAAACAGCCTTGCACTACGAAACGATTTGAATTTTGATTGAAGATCAGTAGGGGGCGAAGACGACAACGTTCTTGGCGCTCTGTTTTTAGTATTTCTATAACGCGCTTTATGTTCAATAGGCCGCTACGGCAAAGCCCACTCCGGTGGGCTTTTTTATATGCTCTGGATGGCAGAGAGGGGGGCGAGTGCTCAATACCACAATTGCTTTTCCTGTAGGCCATGCACACGGGCAACCTTCGCCGCTGATCGCATGGGCAAGATCAACGGCTCTTAATCTTGTAGCCATCAATAGGAATATCTTCTGTACGCTCATAGAGTGGAAGATCGCTGAATTTGGCATGCTCAAATGCTTGCGTATCCCAGCGTCGCTCTTTTAAAGCTAAATACAGCATTCCAACTCTTAGCGGTATATTTCCGCGTCTGTCTTTGGCACGCCTGAAAGAAAAAAGGTTGTAACCTTCTTCCAAAAAGTACCGATAAGGATCGTAGTCGTTAAGATCAATAGAAAACCTTTCGAAGAACTCGACCATCAGATCATTGGCATCGTCGCCATCTATGCCCAGGTCCCTTGCAACATCGGTTGCCAAGCTAAAGCTTTCAAATGCCTTTCTTCCAAAGCCTACGGTATCTTGGATGCAGACGACCATGTTATCCAATATTTTGTAATCAAGGAGTTCGTTCATTGCTAGAAAACCTGGTCTTCGGTGCTCACAATGGAGTTATAAGTTACGACGGTCTTGTAGCCTATCAGTCCTAGCTCTGCCGCCGTATACGCCCAGCCTGCGACAGGGATCGCGCGAGCTATGAAAGCAGCAATGCTCGGCGTTCTGCGAATGTGCGGTGGGCGCCAGCCTACTATTGATGGAGCCCTGTAGCCTCCGGGGAAGCGCCGGTTCTTAAGTGCGCGTCTTAATAACAAAGAAAGAATGGACGTATTTTTGGTTGCCCCCCCGGGCTTTGTACGTGTGGGGATTATGTTAGCCCCTGTCACTATGCCAAAGGCAGCTGTAACGTCATCGAGTCCCAGTTCTTCCATTGCAGTTTCAGCTGCAATTATCCATAGCAACTGATTTGCAGTGAGTCCGCAGTCTCCGTCATAACAATATATTCTGGCCACTCACAATATCCTTATGCGTAAGTGTTATTGCTTATCTGATCCCATCCTGCGGAAATTTGTCCGATCAACAGTCCGGACTCTCTGCTTTGCTGCGAATAGATAATTTTTACTTTGGCGTAGTCAAAACGAATGACTTCTTCAGGAAATGATGAGGGTTTTCTTTCGAAAAGGTTTCCTGACTCAACGCCGCTGATGATTACTTCTTCAAAGGTGACTTCCATGTACTTTTGTTTTTCACCACCTGCACGGTAAAGGCTCAAAATTACCTTCTTCAGATGTTGGCCAGCGCAGCAGGCTTGAAAGATTTTTGGGGTCGATGAATCAACCAACTTCACGATACTAAAGTCACTAAGATAGACCCGGCCGACGGTTGCGCCGCCCGAAGAACTGGCCGTTCTAGATACATCTTGTGTTGCCGCTAGATTGAATGCAGTGGCCTCAATCCAGTCCTGGTGGGCCGAGTCCCTAGATTCTCCGGCGATACCGTCAATCCAGATAAATGCGTCAAATGCCATTCCTGCTCCTTGGAGATAAATTTACAGTTGAGGCCGATTACCCTTTGTTATGAAGGTTAACGTAACAAATTTCTATTTGCACTCCTGCTTCAGGTTTCGTGTGTCACATCTTTGTCTGGCTCGATGGGTGCAGTCTCTGGTTACCGGTACGCTCTTGCCGCGCAGCGCAACGTACTTGAGCCAGTTTGACGGAGGTCGGACATTTTGCTGCATCGACCGGGATACGCGCGTTTCAGGTCGAAGTCTGACGCCTGGCGCTATGTCTGGGAGGCATTGACCAGCGGGACGCTTAGGTCGTAGACGTCCATCATCGCCCCGTCCCGGTGGCCGCTGGCCTCCTGTTTGTCTGCTCGGTTGTCGACAGTGTCGGTGATACCACGCCGCTTTAGGGAGTCTCCGAACAAGTCCCGGGTATGCGAAAATCGCCTGAACACCTGATCCGAGCCTCCCATGAGCCAGATGAGCTTTTCCGACTTCGAGTACGCCGGCAAGCGCAAGCAAACCCGCCGCGAACGCTTCCTCGCCGAGATGGATCAGGTCGTGCCCTGGGCAGGTCTGCTGGGCCTGATCGAACCGTTCTACCCCAAGGCCGGCGGTGGCAGAAAACCTTATCCTCTGGAAACCATGCTGCGCATTCATCTGCTGCAAAACTGGTTCTCCCTGAGCGACCCGGCCATGGAAGAAGCGCTCTACGAAATCACGCCCATGCGACAGTTTGCACGCCTGACCTTGAGCGCCCCGATACCTGAAGACACCACGATCATGAACTTCCGGCACCTGCTGGAAAAGCATCAATTGGCCCCTGCGATCCTCGCGGTCATCAA
>NZ_MUIO01000137.1 GCF_002087235.1 Pseudomonas floridensis
GGCGTTGGCGCGCCTGACTATTTCTTGCCGGCCCTGCCGGATCCGCACCTGTATGCCTTCAATTCGTAATGTTCTCCCGCCACTGTTCTGTCATTCGACGTGACTGACAAAGCGGACGCTTGAGCAAGCGCAACCCGGAAGGCATGAACGAAGTCAGTCAATTCAAAAGGTTAATAGCAACATGCTGCTGATGATTGATAACTATGATTCCTTTACCTATAACGTCGTGCAGTACCTCGGTGAGCTGGGGGCCGACGTCAAGGTCATCCGCAATGACGAGCTGACCATCGCGCAGATCGAAGCCCTGAACCCTGAGCGCATCGTCGTCTCGCCCGGTCCCTGCACACCCAATGAAGCCGGTGTCTCGCTGGAAGTGATCAATCACTTCGCGGGCAAGCTGCCGATTCTGGGCGTTTGCCTGGGGCATCAGTCCATTGGTCAGGCGTTCGGCGGAGATGTGGTGCGCGCACGTCAGGTCATGCACGGCAAGACCAGCCCCGTCATTCATGAAGATCAGGGTGTGTTCGAAGGTCTGAACCATCCGCTGGTCGTGACGCGTTATCACTCGCTGGTGGTCAAGCTGGATACGCTTCCAGAATGCCTGGAAGTGAGCGCCTGGACGGCACACGAGGACGGCTCGGTCGACGAGATCATGGGCCTGCGTCACAAAACGTTGAACATCGAAGGGGTGCAGTTCCATCCCGAATCTATCCTGACCGAGCAGGGCCACGAGCTGTTCGCCAATTTCCTCAAGCAGCGCGGCGGCAGTCGTCAGGGTTAAGGACCTTTTTATGAGCACCCCCATGAATATCAAGACTGCGCTGAATCGCGTGGTCAATCAGCTGGACCTGACCACTGACGAAATGCGCGATGTCATGCGTGAAATCATGACCGGGCAATGCACCGAGGCGCAGATCGGTGCGTTTCTGATGGGCATGCGCATGAAGAGCGAAACCATCGACGAGATCGTCGGTGCGGTGTCGGTCATGCGTGAGCTGGCCGATCAGGTTCAGTTGCAGTCGCTTGACGGCGTGGTCGATATCGTCGGCACCGGCGGCGACGGCGCCAATATTTTCAACGTGTCGACGGCTTCCGCTTTCGTGATCGCGGCGGCGGGTTGCACCGTGGCCAAACATGGCAACCGGGCCGTTTCGGGCAAGAGCGGCAGCGCCGATCTGCTGGAAGCTGCCGGGGTTTATCTGAATCTGACGCCAGTCCAGGTGGCACGCTGTATCGACAGCGTCGGCATCGGCTTCATGTTCGCTCAGTCTCACCACAGTGCGATGAAACACGCTGCCGGTCCGCGTCGCGACCTGGGGCTGCGCACCCTGTTCAATATGCTTGGCCCGCTTACGAATCCGGCTGGCGTACACCATCAGGTCGTGGGCGTGTTCAATCAGGCCTTGTGCCGTCCGCTGGCCGAAGTGCTGCTGCGGCTGGGCAGCAAGCACGTGCTGGTGGTGCACTCGCAGGACGGACTGGACGAGTTCAGCCTGGCAGCGCCAACCTTCGTTGCGGAGTTGAAGGACGGCGAGGTGACCGAATACTGGGTGCAGCCCGAAGATCTGGGTATCAAGAGCCAGAGCCTGTATGGGCTGGCAGTGGAAAGCCCGGCCGCTTCGCTTGAACTGATTCGTGATGCCCTGGGGCGTCGCAAGACCGAAAACGGTCAGAAAGCCGCTGAAATGATCGTCCTCAATGCTGGCGCTGCGCTTTATGCTGCGGACTATGCCACCAGTCTCAAGGAAGGTGTTGCATTGGCGCATGACGCGCTTCATACCGGGCTTGCGCGGGAAAAACTCGAAGAATTGGGCGCCTTTACGGCAGTGTTCAAGCAGGAGAATGAAGAATGAGCGTGCCAACCGTGCTGGAAAAGATTCTTGTCCGTAAGGCTGAAGAGATCGCGACCCGTCGCGCCGTCGTCAGTCTCGCCGAGCTGGAGCAGCAGGCTGCGGCCGCCGATGCAACGCGTGGCTTCGCCAATGCGCTGATCGCGCAGGCCAGAAAAAAACAGCCAGCGGTCATTGCCGAGATCAAGAAGGCCTCGCCGAGCAAGGGCGTTATTCGCGAAAACTTTCTCCCCGCCGAGATCGCCAAAAGTTACCAGGCGGGTGGCGCGACCTGCCTGTCGGTTCTGACCGATGTCGACTTTTTTCAGGGATCGGATGCGTATCTGCGAGAGGCTCGGGCGGCGTGCAACCTGCCTGTGATCCGCAAAGACTTCATGATCGACCCTTACCAGATCGTTGAAGCCCGTGCGTTGGGGGCCGACTGCGTCTTGCTCATCGTTTCGGCGCTGGATGACGTGCAGATGGCCGAACTGGCGTCTGTCGCCAAGAGCGTAGGCCTGGATGTGCTGGTCGAAGTGCATGACGGCGATGAGCTGGACCGTGCGCTCAAAACGCTGGACACCCCGCTGGTCGGCGTCAACAACCGCAATCTGCACACCTTCAATGTCAGCCTGGAAACCACGCTTGACTTGCTGCCGCGCATTCCTCGTGACCGTCTGGTGATCACCGAAAGCGGTATCCTCAACCGGGCCGACGTTGAGTTGATGGAAATCAGCGATGTGTACGCGTTCCTGGTCGGCGAAGCGTTCATGCGTGCCGAACATCCCGGAACGGAACTGCAGCGCCTGTTCTTCCCTGAGCGTGGTGTTCCGGTGAGTGGCTCGACACTCGACTGATCGCTGTCCTGACTCAACCCGCGCCAGAGGTTTTGCATGCCGGATTCGATCATCGATACCTGCGTTGAAAAAGGCCTGCAGGCCGAGCAGGATCTTCTGGCCGCGGTGAGTGCCGGCGAGGCCGATCATGGGCTGTTGTTCTGGCGGCCCAATGATCGGGCGCTGGTCATGCCGCGCCGCATGAGTCGCTTGCCGGGTTTCGTCGAGGCCAGTGAAACGCTGGCCGACAACGGATGGCCCATCCTGCTGCGCGAAACCGGTGGTGAACCGGTCCCCCAATCACAGGCTACGGTGAACATCGCACTGGTCTACGCCCAGCCTGCGACTGACGTTGATCGTGACCGGATCGAAACGGCGTACCGACGTCTGTGTCAGCCGATACTGGACGTGCTGATCGAACTGGGTGGCCAGGCGTCGCTGGGTGAAATCGATGGCGCTTTCTGTGACGGTCGTTTCAACGTCAATCTCGAAGGTCGCAAGATGGTCGGCACCGCCCAGCGTTGGCGTCAGAGTCAGGGTGGTTCTCGTCCGGTGGTACTGGCTCACGCTGCGCTGTTGCTCGAAGATGAGCGGGTGCCGATGGTCGCTGCGGTCAATCGCTTCAACGCGTTGTGCGAACTCGATGCCAGGGTTCGGGCCGACAGCCACATCGCGCTACATGAAGCTTTTCCGCACGCCGAGGTGCTCGAGTCTCTGGCCAGGTCCTATCGGAAGTTACTCGCCGGCCTCTGATCCACCTGTCGGTCAGCGCGTGCCGTACACCACCATGGTCTTGCCTTTGACGTCGATCAGGCTCTGCTCCTCAAGGGCCTTGAGCACACGCCCCACCATTTCTCTGGAACAGCCCACGATACGGCCGATTTCCTGACGGGTGATCTTGATCTGCATGCCGTCCGGATGCGTCATCGCATCGGGCTGCTTGCACAGGTCCAGCAGCGTGCGAGCCACGCGCCCGGTGACGTCCAGAAACGCTAGATCACCGACTTTGCGCGTGGTATTGCGCAAGCGATCCGCCATCTGACTGCCCAGAGCGTAAAGGAGGTCCGGCTCCTGATGAGTGAGTTCACGGAATTTTTCATAGGAAACCTCGGCCACTTCGCACTCGGTCTTCGCCCGCACCCAGGCGCTGCGCACCGACTCGTGACCCGGCTGTTCGAACAGACCCAGCTCGCCGAAAAAATCACCGCCGTTGAGGTAGGCAATGATCATCTCTCGCCCTTCGTCATCCTCGATCAGGATGGTGACCGAACCTTTGACGATGAGAAACAGGGAATCGGAGCGATCGCCGGCATTGATGATGTTGCTTTTGGCTGCACAGCGACGACGTTGTGCATGAGGGAGCAGCTTATCCAGAATCTTTGTTTTTGATACAACTGTGATCGCGACCATGCGTGATTTTCCAAAAAGGACCTTCGCCAACTGGCATACCTGTAGGTATCGGCTGCACCTGTAATCTCGCCAGCTTTTCGACGGATGGCAGGCCCAATTTACGAATCTTCCTACACATTACTTCCCGACGGCATATTTCATAATGTATCCGGGCGATAGAGTGGCCCTATGCTAAGCTGGCGCCCCTTTTTAACAGTGGAATCCTGACGATGAAGGCACGCATCCAATGGGCTGGTGAAGCCATGTTTCTCGGCGAGTCCGGCAGCGGTCACGTGGTGGTCATGGACGGCCCGCCCGAAAGTGGCGGTCGTAACCTGGGCGTTCGGCCAATGGAAATGGTGCTGATCGGCCTGGGCGGCTGCAGCAATTACGACGTGGTCAGTATCCTCAGGAAATCGCGTCAGCCTGTCGAAAGCTGCGAAGCGTTTCTGGATGCCGAGCGTGCGGACGAAGACCCCAAGGTGTTCACCAAAATTCACCTGCACTTTGTCGTCAAGGGTCGTGGCCTGAAAGAAGCTCAGGTCAAGCGCGCCATCGAGTTGTCCGCAGAGAAGTATTGCTCGGCCTCGATCATGCTTGGCAATGCCGGGGTGAAGATCACTCACGATTATGAAATCGTCGAACTGGGCTGAGGTCCAGACATCCAACGATCATAAAAACGGCGCACACTCTGGCAGACGGCTTCGGACGTCTGCATAATGCGCCACTTTTTCAGGGCGCAGCGTGCATTGGTTTTCTGCTGCCGCGCCCGAACAGACAACCAAAATCGCCAACGCGAAGAGGTGTTAACCGTCCTACGCAGCTGAGCCGGGCTCATCTGACGGGCATGCTTGATCACGCGGCTGGCGCCGCACACATATAGAGAGTTTTTAACGGTGAAAAGCAAACTCAAGCTCCACGGGTTCAACAACCTGACCAAGACCTTGAGCTTCAACATTTATGACATCTGCTATGCGGAAACTCCGCAAGACCAGCAGGCCTACGTCGAATACATCAACAGTGTGTATGACGCAGAGCGCCTGACGCGGATTCTGACCGATGTTGTCGATATCATTGGTGCCAACATCCTGAACATTGCGCGTCAGGATTACGATCCTCAGGGTGCCAGTGTGACCATTCTGATCTCCGAGCAGCCGGTGACGCCTACCGAAAGCCAGATAGAAGAATCGCCAGGCCCATTGCCGGAAACCATTCTGGCTCACCTGGACAAGAGCCACATCACAGTTCACACCTACCCGGAAATTCACCCGGTAGACGGCATTGCCACGTTCCGCGTGGATATCGATGTCTCGACCTGTGGCGTCATTTCACCGCTCAAGGCGCTGAACTACCTGATTCACAAGTTCGAGTCGGATATCGTGACCGTCGATTATCGCGTGCGCGGTTTCACCCGTGACGTGGAAGGCAAGAAGCACTTCATCGACCACGAGATCAACTCGATCCAGAACTACCTGTCCGAAGACACGCGCAATGGTTACCAGATGACCGACGTGAACGTGTATCAGGAAAACCTTTTCCACACCAAGATGCTGCTCAAGGAGTTCGAACTGGACAACTACCTGTTCGGCGACGCGACCAGCAATCTGTCCACTGAACAGCGTGAGCAGGTGACGGCCAAGGTCAAGCACGAAATGCTTGAGATCTTCTACGGTCGTAACGTAGCGCTCTGAACACAACGGCATAAACTGTCGTAACGAAAAAGGCGCCTGCGAAGGGCGCCTTTTTTATGCGTGTCGTCTGTTCAGATGCGGTAAGTGCTTTTGGTCATGACCTTGGCCAGCAGGCTCATGCCGAACTTGACCGGTGCCGGAAAACGAAAGCCTCCCGCTTCCAGCGCCGATTCGGCGTGGTGTTCTTCATCGCTGAGCATCTGTTGCAGAATCGCCCGGGACTTTTCATCTTCCGCGGGCAGTTGCTCCAGGTGTTCGCTCAGGTGTTTGCAGACCTGATCTTCCGTCGCTGCGACGAATCCCAGGCTCACCTTGTCGCTGATCAGGCCCGCTGCAGCGCCCATGCCGAAGGACAGGCTGTAGAACAACGGGTTGAGTACGCTGGTGTGACTGCCGAGTTGATGGATGCGCTGTTCGCACCAGACCAGATGGTCGATCTCTTCTTCGGCGGCGTGCTCCATCGCTTTGCGTACCTTGGGCAGCCTGGCGGTTAACGCTTGGCCCTGATACAGCGCCTGGGCACAGACTTCACCCGTGTGGTTGATGCGCATCAGTCCCGCGACGTGACGAGATTCGACGTCATTCATCTTGTGCTCAGGCTGCACGATGGCGGGTGAGGGGCGCTGAGAATGGCCGCTCGAAGGCAGCAGCGTGCGCATCGCGCTGTCGGCTTGCAGTAGAAGACGGTCAATGGGGGAATAGTGACGTTCGGTAGCCATGGGCACCTCCGGTTAGGTCCATGGGAGGCAGTTTACCCGAATCGGCGGGCTAGAGCCCTGGGTTGTGTCGCCTTGCCAGTCGCTGCGCAGCGACTGAAAGGCGCACAGACCCCAAGAACCGTGGCTCAGCCCGGTGGCCAGTTCATCTGACGCTGACCCAATACATGCATGTGAATGTGATAGACGGTCTGTCCACCCAGCTCGTTGCAGTTCATGACCACGCGAAACCCGTCTTCGCAGCCCAGTTCCCTGGCCAGACGCTGTGCCGTGAACAGGATATGACCTGCCAGGCCTTTGTCTTCTTCGGTCAGGTCGTTCAGGGTACGAATGGGCTTCTTGGGAATAACCAGAAAGTGCACGGGTGCCTGGGGCGCGATGTCGTGGAACGCCAGCACCTGATCGTCTTCATAGATGATCTTTGCCGGGATTTCCCGATTGATGATCTTGGTGAACAAAGTATCCACAGCCGTATGCTCCTTGTCGGTTGATGGGCGCACTGTGTCAGTGCAATCGAGTGTACTGAGCGGGACAGGCTCCGCACAGCTCTTTGTCAGTCAGCGCGGACAGCATGATTTGTTGATATGACCGCTGATCTGCCTCGCCAGCCAACGTGATACCAGTCGCGGACTGAATGTCCACAGGCGGTTGCACCAGCCCGGAATGATGACCGCGCGGTTCTTCGCCAGTGCGCGCACGGTGTACAGCGCGACCTCTTCGGGCGTCATCATCTTTTCGGTATTCACGTTGAGCTGCGCGGTGCTGAAAAACGATGTCCGGGTCGGGCCGGGACACAATACCGAGACCTTGACTCCGGTTTTCTTCACTTCTTCACGCAGGCCCTCGGAAAAGTGCAGCACATAGGCCTTGCTCGCGTAGTAGGTACTCATCCATGGGCCCGGCTGGAACGCGGCCACCGAGGCGACATTGAGTATCTGGCCGCCACCCTGAATGGCCATCAGATTGCCGACGGTGTGACACAGGCGGGTAAGCGCCAGAATATTCAGGTCGATCAGGTCCTGCTCGACACCCCAGTCCTGGGCCAGAAACGGTCCGCAGGTTCCGATCCCCGCCGCGTTGACCAACAGGTCGATCTGATGCGCGCCGTCTTCCAGCTCAAGCAGAAACCCGGACAACCTCAACGGCTCGCCCAAATCACATGCACGAAACAGCACTTCAACGCCAAAACGCTGAGTCAGCTCCAGTGCGATGGTCTCCAGTTGATCTCGCTGACGCGCCACCAGAATAAGGCTGCGACCACGGCGCGCCAGTGCTTCGGCCATGGCCAGGCCTATGCCGCTGGATGCACCGGTGATCAGGGCGTAACGGGTCATGCAATTCTCCATTGAACGTATTGCGGTCGGCAGTCTACCCGGCCATCGGCGTTTTATTGCAGGTCGTTACCGTCTTAAAGCGCTTTTTCGGACTCCGCCGAGTTGCTTTCCTCGCCGCTGCTCTGCGAGTCATCGTCATACGGCAAGGACTGCTCGTACTCGTTGGTCTGGACTTCCAGCTCGTCCTTGAGTGTATCCATGGCGCCGGTAAGGGTGCCGATCACGATCAGAGGAAGCAGTAACAGCCACAGCGCCGCCAGCACCTTGACCCCGCGTGAGTTTGGCGGCTGCGGCGCCCCGTACTGGTTCGGGCCTTTGTTGCCGGGCATGAATGTCATCACGAACGGAAAGACGCTGCTCACGAAGGGCACAAGGTTGAGCAGCAGAAGCCAGCCTGACCAACCGATGTCATGCAGTCGTTGCACACCCATCTGCGCGCCGACAAAGGCAAAGGCCACCAGAATGATTGCGATCAACAACCCGCCGCCGACCAGTGACTGGCTCATGATCATAATGGCCACGAACAGCGCGGCCAATGCGCTCGCGCTCAAAACCAGCGTCCACGCCAGATAACGCAGACGGCCGATGCGGCCCTGAATGCTGAAGACTTTGAGCGTGGAATGGCCGACAGCATCGCTGCCCACATGCGACTTGGGGGGGGCGTAAGGCGACGCGGCCTGCGCAGGAGCGGGATCGGCCGCACTTGGCTGCGCATTGACCTCGTCCAGGCTCAGGCTGATGGCTGGGTCCGGTTCGATACGCGCCTCGACACCTGCTTCGTTGAGCGCTTTTATGTAATGTTCGGCTTCGGCATGCGGCAAGCCTCGCTTGAGGGCGACCGGCTGACCGTTGAACAGGTTCTGCACGGCAGCGGCTTCGCTCTTGAACAATCTGGCAAGGTTGGCTTTCGCAACCTCGGGATCGACGCCAGAGCGCACCTGCCCTTCAAATACGATCTTGAAGTGGGTATCGGCCATACAGGCTTCCTTGTCTTGAAATGAGAGCGGTCCAGACGCTGCTGCACGGGGCAGAGCGTCTGTCACGCGAAATGGAACCGAAGCGATCCCCATTGTGCCGTGGATCAGAAGGGTTTGACGACCACCAGAATCACAATCGCCAGCAGGATCAGTACCGGAATCTCATTGAACCAGCGATAGAACACATGACTGCGACCGTTCTCGCCACGGGCGAACCGTTTGATCTGCGCGCCACAGACGTGGTGGTAGCCGATCAGCAGCACGACCAGCGTCAGCTTTACATGCAGCCAGCCCTGGCTGAAGTAGCCGGAAGGGTTGAAGCTGATCAGCCAGCCGCCAAAGATCAGTGTGGCGATCATCGACGGGCCCATGATGCCCCGATAGAGCTTGCGCTCCATGACGCTGAAGCGATCGCGGCTGACGGCGTCCTCGCTCATCGAGTGATACACGAACAGCCTTGGCAGGTAAAAGAGGCCGGCGAACCAGCAGACCATCGAGATAATGTGCAGCGCTTTGATCCATAAATAGAGCATTTTTAATTATTCCCAGGTTCACGGTGGCCGAATAGTAGAGGCTTGGGCGTCCATACGTCACGTTGTCGGTTGTCGCAGAGGCCGTAGGCCCATATTATCGACCGCTTTCCAGTTGTTTCGTTGAGGGCAGGTTATGGTCAAGGTCGGTATCGTCGGCGGCACGGGTTACACCGGTGTCGAGCTGCTGCGTCTGTTGGCACAGCATCCGCAGGCTGAAGTGGTGGTGATTACTTCTCGCTCGGAGGCCGGTCTGCCTGTCGCCGACATGTACCCGAACCTGCGAGGCCATTACGACGGTCTGGCGTTCAGCGTGCCGGATGTTCAGACCCTGGGCGCATGCGACGTTGTTTTCTTCGCCACACCTCACGGCGTGGCGCACGCACTGGCCGGTGAATTGCTCGCGGCCGGCACCCGGGTCATCGACCTGTCGGCGGACTTCCGTCTGCAGGATCCGGTCGAGTGGTCCAAGTGGTACAACCAGCCGCATGGCGCGCCGGAGTTGCTGAAGGATGCGGTGTACGGTCTGCCCGAGGTCAATCGCGAGCAGATCCGCACTGCGCGACTGATTGCCGTGCCCGGCTGCTACCCGACCGCCACTCAGTTGGGTTTCCTGCCGCTGCTGGAAGCGGGCATTGCCGAAAACTCGCGCCTGATCGCCGACTGCAAATCGGGCGTGAGCGGTGCCGGACGGGGTCTGAGCATTGGCTCCCTGTACTCTGAAGCCAATGAAAGCTTCAAGGCCTATGGCGTCAAAGGTCACCGTCACCTGCCTGAAATCACCCAGGGGCTGCGTCGTGCCGCCGGTGGTGACGTGGGTCTGACGTTCGTCCCGCACCTGACGCCGATGATCCGTGGTATCCACTCCACGCTCTACGCAACCGTTACCGACAAGTCGGTGGACCTGCAGGCGCTGTTTGAAAAGCGTTATGCGGACGAGCCGTTCGTCGATGTGATGCCTGCCGGCAGCCATCCGGAAACCCGCAGCGTGCGCGGCGCCAACGTTTGCCGGATTGCGGTGCACCGTCCGCAGGGCGGCGATCTGGTTGTCGTGCTTTCCGTGATCGACAACCTGGTCAAAGGCGCCTCGGGCCAAGCGGTTCAAAACATGAACATCATGTTTGGCCTGGACGAGCGTCTGGGTCTGGCCCACGCCGGGATGATGCCGTAAGTCCGGGATCAAGCGGCAGATCGGGAAAAGCCCTGGCTGCCGCTGCTCTGCAAATAGTTGACCGATTTTCTAGGACAAGCGGATAATGCCCGTCATTACGCATTACGACGGCTTAACGCCGGGAGATATCTGACATGAGCGTCGAATCCTTCACGCCTACGGCTTTGGAATTCACCCCAGGTGCAGCGCACAAGGTGAAATCTCTGGTCGACGAAGAGGGCAATGATCGCCTTAAACTACGTGTCTTTGTGACTGGCGGCGGCTGCTCCGGCTTCCAGTACGGTTTCACATTCGATGAAGATGTTGCCGACGATGACACCATTGTCGAGCGCGAGGGCGTCAGCCTGGTGGTTGACCCGATGAGCTTCCAGTACCTGGCGGGTGCCGAAGTGGATTATCAGGAAGGGCTGGAAGGTTCGCGTTTCGTGATCAAGAACCCTAATGCTTCCACTACCTGTGGTTGCGGCTCCTCATTCTCGATCTGATCGAATACTGCTGTAACGAAAACGCCGCTCATTGAGCGGCGTTTTCGTTTTCGGCGTCTGGATTCAGGCGGGGTAAATCGCGCCCAGAACACGGAGTCCTTTCGCGCCGGTCACCGTAGGACGGTTGGCCGGAACACTTTCGAGGCAGCAGTGCGCCAGCCAGGCGAACGCCATGGCCTCGACCCAGTCAGGGTCTACGCCAAACCTGGCTGTGCTACTGACGCGGGTGTCGGGCAGAAGCTCGGCCAGCCTGTTCATCAGCGCCACGTTATGAGCGCCGCCTCCGCAGACCAGCAATTCCATGGTGCTCGACTGGGCAGATTGCAGAGACTCGGTAATGGTCTGAGCGGTGAGTTCAAGCAGGGTTGCCTGGACGTTTTCCGGTGCCAAAGTAGGCAGCTGGAAAAGATGATGATGCAGCCAGCCAAGGTTGAACACTTCGCGCCCGGTGCTCTTCGGCCCCTTGGTCAGGAAGAACTGGTCGCTCAGCAACGTCTTCAGCAGCGCCGGATCCACCTGACCGCTTGCGGCCCAGGCGCCGTCCTTGTCATAACTCTGGTTGCGTTGCGACTGTATCCAGGCGTCGAGCAACACGTTGCCGGGCCCACAGTCGAAGCCGGTGACAGGGCGGTCGGACTCGATAAGGCTCAGGTTGCTGAACCCTCCGATGTTGAGCACCGCACGATGTTCCTTGTTGTCATCGAACAGCGCTTCGTGGAAGGCCGGAACCAGCGGAGCACCCTGGCCACCTGCAGCGATGTCGCGACGGCGGAAATCGCTGACGACGGTGATCTCGGTCAGCTCTGCAAGCAGGGCAGGGTTGCCGATCTGAATGCTGAAGCCTCGTGCGGGCTCGTGGCGAATCGTCTGACCATGGCTGCCGATGGCACGAATCTGACCGGCCACCATGTTCTGCTCTTCCAGCAGCTTCAAGATGCCCTGAGCAACAAGCCGACACCACTTTTGCTCGGCAATGGCTGCTCGGGTCAATTCGTCTATGCCGCTGGAACACAGTCCCAGCAACTCTGCATGCAGATCCTCCGGCATCGGAATGTAATGCGTTGCCAGAAGTCTTGGTCGGTCGTCTTGCTCCAATAGGGCGATATCAATCCCATCGAGGCTGCTGCCGGACATCACACCTATATAGAAGAAGGCCATGGATTACCTTTTATTCGAGGCCAGCGTGGTGGCCTTTTCCTGGTCCATACGAGCCATCAACGGTTGGCTTTGCTGCATGAACCGCTGTTTTTCGGACTTGGCGATCGGATCCGCCATCGGAAGTTTCTGACCCAGTGGATCGACGTGCACGCCGTTGACCTGGAATTCATAGTGCAGGTGCGGGCCCGTCGACAAGCCGGTTGTTCCAATATAGCCGATCACCTGACCCTGCTTGACCGATCCACCGGTTTGTATGCCTTTGGCGAAGCCTTGCATATGGCCATACAGCGTGCGGTAGGTGTCGCCGTGCTGAATGATCACGGTGTTGCCGTAGCCCCCGCGACGACCGGCCAACAGCACTTTGCCGTCGCCAGTCGCTTTGATGGGCGTACCGCGCGGTGCGGCGTAATCGACGCCTTTGTGCGCACGGATCTTGTTCAGGATCGGGTGCTTACGGCCCATGGAAAACATCGAGCTGATGCGGGCGAAGTCCACCGGAGTACGGATGAACGCCTTGCGCATACTGTTGCCGTCGGCGGTGTAGTAATTGGTGTTGCCTTGTTTGTTGGTGTAACGAACGGCCGTGTAGGTCTTGCCACGGTTGGTGAAGCGTGCGGACAGGATGTTGCCCGTACCGACCGGCTTGCCGTTGACGACTTTCTGTTCGTAGACCACGTCGAATTCGTCGCCTTTGCGGATGTCCTGAGCGAAGTCGATGTCGTAGCCGAAGATATTGGCCATGTCCATCGTCATGCTATGGGTCAGGCCGGCGCGCTGTGCGGATTGCGACAGCGAACTGTTGATCACGCCGTGCACGTAGGCGTTGCGCACGTTGGGCTTGCTGACTTCACGGTTGAAGGCAAAGCCGCTGTCCGTTTTGGACAGACTGATGGTTTCGAGCTCGCTGAGTTTGGTGTGCAGCTGCTTGAGCTGCCCGTCAGGCGTCATTTCGAACTGCAGGACCTGGCCATTTTGCAGGCGCGTGAACTGCTTGGACTGCTTGTCGCTGGCAAGCACTTCATGAACGGTTGTCGCGGGAAGGCCTACCTTTTCGAACAGCGTGGACAGCGTATCGCCCTTGGCTACGACCACTTCCCGATGATTCGGATTTTTCGCGACGTCAGTGGCCGGCTTCTTTGTTTCTGCGGGTGTAGCGGCAGTCTCGGCGGCTGGCTCTTCAGCACTGTCGATCTGAGCGAACGGCGATTCTGCGTTTTCAGGTGTGGCTTGAACAGGTTCTTGAGCGTCTTGGTCTTGTGCGTTCGGTTCTGCGGGCATTTCCAGATCGAGGGCCAGATTGGTTCGTTTGGCTTCAACTTCGCTGGATGGGAAAACCAGGAGAGCCAGGCTCAGCAGGGCGGCAATGCCGCTTGCAGCGAGCAGGTGACTCTTCGGATAAAGCGGAGGCGCTTTAGGCGGTGTGTCTATCATAGGTAATTTTGACTTTGAAAAAGGTGAAATGGAAAAGATGAATGACATGATGAAGATGAAATAACTGTATAAAATATAACCAAAACCTGCCCGAAGCAACCCTTCCCACGAATCCCTTCCTGATTCGTGGGCGAGTGCTGGGCAAAAACTTGTAATTGGGCTCTGATCTTGTATGGTTGGTTCCCTTTAAATTGGGGGCTGATATGAAGTCGGTTGAAGAGCAGCTGGCGCTGATCAAGCGCGGTGCGGATGAACTCCTGGTCGAGGCCGAGCTGGTCGCGAAAATCAAGCGCGGTCAACCGTTGCGTATCAAGGCCGGGTTCGACCCTACGGCGCCTGACCTGCATCTGGGTCACACAGTCCTTATTAACAAGCTGCGCCAGTTTCAGGAGTTGGGCCATCAGGTCATCTTCCTTATAGGCGACTTCACCGGAATGATCGGTGACCCGAGTGGCAAAAGCGCCACTCGCCCGCCATTGACTCGCGAGCAGGTTCTCGAGTACGCCGAAACCTACAAGGCTCAGGTGTTCAAGATTCTCGATCCAGCCAAGACAGAAGTGGCGTTCAACTCCACCTGGATGGACAAGCTCAGCCCTGCCGACTTCATTCGTTTGTCTTCGCAGTACACCGTGGCTCGCATGCTCGAGCGTGACGATTTCGACAAGCGCTATAAAGGCAGCCAGCCGATCGCCATCCACGAGTTCCTTTATCCGCTGGTTCAGGGCTATGACTCGGTCGCCTTGCGGGCCGATGTCGAGCTTGGCGGCACAGACCAGAAATTCAACCTGCTGATGGGGCGCGAGCTTCAACGTGCTTACGGGCAGGAGCCGCAGTGCATTCTGACCATGCCGCTGCTGGAAGGCCTTGATGGCGTCAAGAAGATGTCCAAGTCGCTGGGTAACTATGTCGGTATCCAGGAAGCGCCGGGCATCATGTACAACAAGCTGGTATCGATGCCCGATTCGCTGATGTGGCGCTACTTCGAACTGCTGAGCTTCCGCAGTATGGAAGAGATTGAAGGGTTAAAGGCTGATTGCGAGGCGGGCACCAATCCGCGGGACATCAAAATCAAGTTGGCCGAAGAGCTTGTGGCTCGCTTCCATGGCGAAGAGGCGGCTGCCAATGCCCATCGTTCTGCGGGTAACCGTATGAAGGAAGGCGAGTTGCCAGCCGATCTGCCTGAGATTTCGGTAAGTGCCACTGAAGATATGCCGATCTCGGCCGTCCTTAATAAGGCAGGCCTGGTCAAGAACTCCGCCATTGCTCGCGATCTGTTGGCTTCCGGCGGTGTGCGTATAGATGGTGAGGTCGTAGACCGTGGCTTTATCTTCAAGCTCGGTTCTACGCATGTTTGCCAGGCCGGCAAGAAGGCTTTTGGGCGCGTAACCCTGATTTCTGAAGAAAGTTCAAAATAACGGTTGACGCGC
>NZ_MUIO01000138.1 GCF_002087235.1 Pseudomonas floridensis
GGGTTTATGGATCGCATACCCAATAATCGTATGGGCAGTATCATGGCAGGATGGCGTGGTGATGGCTATGCAGATGTGATGCGCGCCAGACAAGACATACGGTTCAGTCACAATTTAGCGCTACGGGCGACAACGGCGAGCGGGATCCCTATCGTTTCATTGGCTCATGATTGAGTGCACTGGGGTCCCATCCATCATGACTGGTGAAATTCGCCTCACAGCAATCCTTCAGGAAAAACAAAAGAGGATCGTAAGCCACCAATAACAACGGGCCGCTTTAGGTCGAAAGCTGTCATTTTCAGAATACCGAGGGATGGACCTGTCAACGCCAATCATGCTGTGAATCACGCTTCATGTAACCCCACACACGGAGCGTACCATCCTCAATTGAATATCTGATACCGCACTTGCGAAACGTCGTCTCCAACCACACTGACGACAACGCCTTGAGTTCCAGCCACTCGATTTCAGCGACCGGATGGATGTGGAAATGCCAATCGGCATCCCATTCAAGAACATGGCCTGGAGGACCCAACACGCTTCGTAGCCTAAACTTGGGCTCCATCTCCGGGGAACTGAGCATCGAGTTGATCAACTCACCCCATTTGGTGTTATTCATCACAGGAACCAGCTCACCCGCACCCAAAAGCTTTGTAACTTTGGCGCGAGAAGCGTCATCCAGTCCTGGAAGCTGACGCATGAGTACTCCAGATCGGCGCAGGAAAACAACATCCTAGCAGGCTGGACAATCTTGCTGAAGGCAACTGTCGGCCATTATTCGCCATTCGGTAAGGACATAGGTCGATCAGCCGCATTCATTTGTGGGCATAGGAAATTGCTGGCATTTCACTGGGCTATGAGCCTGAACGTTACGACGTTGCGGTTTTTCCACGTGAGGTGTTAGGATCCAATCTTCCTGGCGACAGGCTGCCTCGCAGTGTGTCCCTCATCGCGTCACTATGTGATCTCTGGGCTACCCGATATGACTCCTTTTCGTCTCATCGGCTCCTCGTTGGTTGTAAAGCCATGCGCTTAGCGCTCGGTAAGCCAGGAATTTAGATGAGGTACGTAATCATGAAGAAATTTGATTACAGCCAAGCTCAGAAGCGTATCGAGTTTGCTACCAAGGTCTTCACTTTGGCTACGGTCATTTTGAAGTTCTTGGATGCAGCTCTTCCGCTCTTGAGCGTGGCTTTTAACTATTCCGAGTCTATGTCAGATGCAGAACACTCATAAATGGCTCAGCAGGTTTCGATTAAAGTCTAATACGTGGGTATATATTCCGACTTTGGAAACTGTAAAGGAAGGACAGCTATTCAAGAAATCCATTGAATTCAAATGGCTGCCCCCAACCAACTACTATCATTTAAAAAGTGGTGGGCATGTGGATGCCATAAAATACCACTTGAATGGAAAATTCTTCGTACATGCTGATGTAAAAAAGTTTTTTAACAGCATAAATAGAAGCCGTATAACTCGCGAATTAAAACCTTATTTTGGATACGAAAAATCTAGATCTATAGCCATGGAGTCAACTGTTTCGATACCGTTAGAGTCAGGGCAGGTTTTCGCGTTACCGTTTGGCTTTGTTCAATCAACGATTATAGCGTCGCTATGCTTGAGAAAAAGCTCTCTTGGCAACACGATTGACAAACTAAATAAGACTGCTGGCATAAGAGTAAGTGTTTATGTTGACGATATCATAGTATCTACTCAAAGCCTCGAAAAGGCAGAAGCAGCGCTTTCGATGATCCAAAAAAGCGCAGAGCGTTCTGGTTTTTCATTAAATGAAGAAAAAACACAAGGTCCATCCTACACAATTACCGCATTCAATATAGATCTACAACAGAATTTCATGAGAATCACTGACTGGCGATTTATAGAGCTATTGTCAAACTATAAGGACGCGTCAAGTGATAAGCAAAAACGCGGGATATGGGGGTACGTAAACTCGGTAAGTCCTGCACAAGCGTCTATGTTGGTGTGAGCTTATGCTGCGCCTTACCAGCTTTTAATCACCCCTAGTTCGTTTATCGCTTTAAATATACTCTTAGCCGATTCCCGTCTGTCATGACCGGCACACAGCCCTCTATTACCGTCGTTCAAGGGGACAGATACTAATCGTTGCAATTTTTAGTCACAGACGCAGAGCTTCCTCTGAGTTACTAGGTTTTTTCAGCTAAAGGCAACTAATCGTTTGTTGTCTAATTAATTAGGCTACCCCTCTATTGCTAGTTTGTCTGAGCAAAATGTATTGGCTGCTTTTTAATAAATTTTTGCATAGTGATTTTTGGAGCCTTATGAATCCTGAAGAATTTGAATTGTTGCGGCAGACGGCGTTGCGCGCTATCGCACCGATTCGTCCTGCCGATTCAAACACGAAAGCTGACAAACACTTTCTACTAAATGGTAAGAAAACAGAGGCTGGAAGACAGTTGCCTCCATATTATCTTGTCTATTTTCTTTTAGTAGATCTTTTAGGCTTCAAAAATCTGGGAAGGTTTGAAAAAGTTGATTGGTCAGTGCCGATAGACTTCAATGGCAAAGCATATATAGTTGAACACGGTAAATTCGGATTAAATTTATTTGCTCATGATCCGGAGAAAGAAGAGGAGGCAGCAAAAAATATCGTAGTGCATATTAATAAAGCTGTGAAATCAGCGCGGCGGTACTTTGACTTTCTTGCTTTGCAGGCCGTCGAAAACTCTAAAATCAATGTTGTCAACAATAGTATTAACCTCCGCGAACGTTACGAATTTTTAAGGGGCCAATACTGCGCTATCCTAGACGAAATAAAGCTATTGGATGAGGCGCACACTTTCGATTCAAAACAACGGAAACTGCCATTTGGGATGTATCTATTCTATCCTTCTCATAATAAAAGAGAAGAAGCAAACTGGATGGCCATCTCAGCTATTGAGGCTTTTTTCAGTTGGACAGAGCATGTCTTGATTCACGTAGCCATACTTGGAGGGGCAGTTAACTCTGCAAGAGAAGTTTCAGACCTTGCGGCGGATGATTGGCCAAAAAAATTTCAGGCCGCTTTTAACCTCAAAAATAAAACAGAGAAAGTTTTATTCGATCGCACTTTGTCACTACGACAGAATCTTAGAAACTTCATTGCTCACGGTGCATTTGGAAAGCAAGGAGAGGCATTTTCTTTTCACTCTACTGCAGGCGCAGTACCTGTTCTTCTTCCACATAAACGAGGTAGTAAAAAATTCTCCCTCAGTGAGCAACTTGATTTTGACACCGAAGCTGCATTTGATCTAGTGGAAGAGTTTACGAATATACTGTGGGCTGGAGATCGTGCTCCAGCTAGACTTTACGTGCAAGAAAGTCGTCTACCAACTATATTGACATTTGCTGCCGATGGAACGTATAGGGCCGCAATGGTTTCGTTGAAATCCATGAAGGAATTGGTAGATCTGTTAACCTACCAGATTGATCAGGCAACTAATATGGATTGGTAGGCGTCAAATAAAAGCTTACTTAGTTGCATCGTTTTGTACGAGCTATATAGCTTGGTCAAAAAAGCTCATCTGCAGCGGCTACTTTTTGGGGCTTTCTGCTTGTGACAACGGGCAGCAAAAGGTCTCATACGGAATCATAGGATCTCTGATAGAGTCATGCTTATCAGGCTGCGCTACGCTGACGGCTAAAGACTGTTCCAAGTCAAAATCAAGTCCCGAACCTATTCGGTGTGACATAGGACTCTAGCTGTAACCTAATGAAATTTTTAGCTTTTCTAAGGCACTTTGATGGCTATATTCTTCGAGTCATACCAGGCAGATAGATGCTGCCTGTGTGGGTCTGGTGAAGGGCTTACCGGAGAACATAAAATTAAAGCTTCGGCTTTGCGGAAGGTTTTTGGTAGGGATGCTATGGTCATCGGCAATTTTGATGGCGAAACCAGCCCCCTTTCGGCTCAAGGCCCGAAATCAAGCGCCTTTCATTTTTCTGCTCGGGTGTGTTCATTGTGTAATGGGGCCCGCACACAGAAACCTGATCGCGAATTCGATCTATTTCATGCTTTGACCTCCTCGGTTTTGTTGGAGGGTAAAGATCCGTCATCAGTATTCAGATCGCCCCGATATGCTGTTGGCTCCGAGGCATACCTCAATGTATTTCGATACTTTTCTAAATTACTGTGCTGTCATGTTGCTGAGTCGTGTGGGCCTCGCCTACTGGAAGCTTGCGATTTTTCGATAGGAAAGGCAAACCGCAACATTGTCTTTCTAGATATTGATGCTGATCCTACCTATGCGGCTTATCGCGATAAACTCGGAGAACATAAGTTTGCAGGACACGGTGGGCTCATTGTCCACTTCGACTCAAAGACACAAATCCCAACAAGCTTTCAAAGCTCGATAAGCCTCGAAGCGGTCCGGTATACATTTTGGGTCTGCTTTGAACCATCGGTCGCGGTTGCTCTGCGTCGATTTCACTATGAGTTCTGGCGCAAATGCGAAGCGGCATATCAAGAGGCTTTGAAAAAATCCATTATCAGATAAGCAGCGGCATCGCTTAATATTTAACTACACCAGCCTACCTGTGAGTTCGTGATGCCGGTGTCCGCTGCTGGCCTATAGCGCCCATCGCACACGTTTGCCCCGGCGGCATCAGACAACGTTACACTGCTCAACGTTGTTACATCACATACACCGAAGCCCTGCGACCGGTGTAACTGATAATTTATTCTTTATTATCAGATGGTTAGGCCAATTTGCTACACCTGCAACACCAGTTACACCACATTCACAGGTCTCGGCCCCGCGTCCCCTAAAAAATGAACCCCACCAGCGAGAGGAGCCCGAAATAAGCCGGGGCCCCTGTGGACTTCTACTGCATACGGGGCAGGGAACCCGCGCATCTTGAGTAGCCGATGTTTTCACAGCTTAGTGAACTGGTGAACCCGGTGAACTCACTTAATAGGACGGTGAACCTAGCAGTTCATTCCTTCAGCTACTGATCCGTTACTGTCAACTCGCCAACTGTCAACCAACGGCTACCGATCAGCAGCTACCAAAGCCACACTGGTTCATGCCTCTTGTCAGGACAAAACTCTCGGGGTCCCGAGCGCCTATATGGCATTCAAGATCGAATGGTTTCGAAAATCAAACCCGGGCAAAGCCCCCTCTAAATAACGGATGGTACGGTCTTCCAAAAGAGCTTTCGCGGGGGGCAGCAAAGCCTGAAGCTCGTCAGGAGTGGGAGCTCTATCCAACCGCTTAGCCTTCACTAGGTCAGCTAAATCCTTACGAAGCCTGGTAGCTGCCTGTTTTGGACCAATCCGCGCGTATACCGAATCCCTAACAAGGAAGGTCGGAAAGGTTTTTTGATAGATTTCAATGAACTCCTCCCAACGCGAATCATGAAACTCTTTCCCCACCAGATCTTTAATCATTCTATACGCCTGCCTGTGCTTCTCCTGGGAAGCATCCCAGTCGGCGTAACTGTTGGCCATAGCCTTCAGGTCCTGTTCCTCTTCAAGCTGCCAAGAGTCAGTAATCGCAGTGATGACTTCTTGTGCCTGAGCGATCAGCAAGGCGTCGTTTGTTATGATTCCGACGTCCAGCGCAAGATGAGCAGCCCCATGAGCGATACCCTCGCTTTCGTAATCATCATCCTTGCGACCCTTGAATGCGGCGAACCTGATTTTCAAAGCTTGGCTTATTGCTTGGTTGGAATCCATCGTGATTCACCCATGTCTTGGCTTCGTTGGCGGTGAAGAACGACCAAGGGGTAGCCAGAGAAGCGTGGCTCTTGATCAGCGCTCACACACCGTTTTCTTCAAGCGTTTTACCATACGGAGGTACGGGGAAGGAGTAGCCAGCGATAAGCGCCCTGTATGCCCACGTGTATGCCTAACTGAGAGGCCGCCAGCAGAGCCCTTATAAAACGGGTCTCTGACAGCCCAGTTCAAACGACGCCTGGGCCATATTGGTATTTGGATGTTTTTTGAACGGTCCAGAAAGAGTTTTGAAAAGCCCGCCACTATGCGCGCTTCTTTGTTTGGGCTTCTGTGCCTGATCGAACCCTTCGCAGCTTAAAGCACCACCGTGTACCAATTGCAGCTATTCGCGCGGGCAGCTCTCAGGTTTCGCTGTCATCCAATAGCATTGGCCTCGCTGCAGACCCCGCCAACAGACCTCCATCGATGTTGAACTCACTGCCGGTAATGTACGTAGCATCATCGCTGGCTAATAACAGGGCCACCGCAGCCACTTCTTCGGGCGTTCCAAATCTTCTGAGTGGCGTGTCTCGAACGAGTGCAGCCATACGCGCTTCACGACCAGCATCAGCACCTAACATTGGCTCCCACATAGGGGTGAGGATGGCGGCCGGGTGGATCGAATTGCATCGAACTTTAAGTCCTTGCTCGGCGCATTAAAGCGCCACTGTCTTGGTGTGATTGCGAACGGCGGCCTTGGACGATGCGTATGCCGCTGCGCCAGGAATACCAACCAGTCCGGAGCGAGAAGAAATATTGATAATGGAACCAACCTCGGTGTGGCGCATGGCGCGTATAGCGTACTTGCATCCAAGAAACACACCATCCAGATTGGTGCGATGCACGGCCTGCCAGTCCTCCAGACTCGCATGCTCTGGGTCGTGCTGGACGGGACCCTGCTCAAATCCAGTGATGCCAGCGTTGTTGACCACCACATCGACGCGGCCGTGCGCCTTCAGGACATGCGTCGTCACTCGCTGCCAATCTTCTTCGCACCGCACATCAAGATGCAGATAACAGGCACGATCTCCCAGTGCCCCTGCAGTCGCTCTTCCGAGCACGTCGTTGATATCAGTGACGTAAACAACGCAGCCTTCCTGTACGAACCGTCGTGCAGTCGCGGCGCCGATCCCTTGAGCCGCCCCTGTAATGATCGCGATTCTGGATGTCAGTTTATTGTCCATAAATGAGGCTTCTCCGTCGTAGGGCGTGCAACAGCTTGCAGCAACAGTCTATGCCCTGCGCATTGCTATCGCTTGTAAGCCGCACCTCATTTGGTAGCCGGGTTTTGGACAATTAGCACGAAATCGGTTCGCGCCAGGAAACACCTGACGCCCGCAAATAGGCTGAACTTGTAAACGACTCAATCGATCGTAATAACCACACACGATCATCTATAGGGAAAGATAATGTCCAAGCTTGCAGAGTACCGACAGTTGGAAAAGCACCTCGCCGAGCAGCTTCAGGCACTGGAAACAATGAAGGGCAATGAGGGGCTGAAGAAAGAAATCGAGTTCGAAACGAAGCTGCGCAAGCTCCTTGAGCACTACGGTTTCAGCCTCAAGCACATCATTAATCTGCTGGGTGCACAGACACCGACTCGTGGTCAAAAGGCAGACAAACCTAAAGGCACACGCAAACCACGCGAGCTCAAGGTCTACAAAAATCCGAAGACAGGTGAAGTGATCGAAACCAAAGGTGGAAATCACAAGGCCTTGAAGGAATGGAAGGCGGAGCACGGTGCGGATGTCGTTGAGGGATGGCTGAAGAAGTAAAGCTGCCTCACCCGAAAGAGGGCCCAGACGGGCCCTTTTTGTTGAGCGGGTTTTCAGTTCGACCGTCGCAAGTTCGGTGGCCAATTCGATCAACGTGGCATTCGAAGCGCCTATGAACCTGCTCCAGACATTTCTTTGGTACGCATTGGCAAAAGACTTCGGCGTGATACACGCCTAATCCCAGATGTGATTTCTAGCTGTTGAAATTGAATAAGCGCATCATGGTTTTTTCATATGACGATAGAGGTATGGGTGTGATTGGCCCCAATACTGCTCTGCTTTCACAGCTGTACCATTACTATCATGCATACCTGCTGGACCATGAACGTCCGGTGACAGGCATCACGTTCGAAAATATATGATCTAGCTTCTATTCCGGACTGAACCTGGTAAAGGGATCGACCACACCCTCTGGGTCGAAAACAGTCGGCCAGGTCACCACACAATAGGCTTGTCATCCCAAGCCCAAAAGCTCCCACTGTCAGCCGCTCCATGCGCTCCTACCACCTCAATAATGCGATCCGCCGAGAAAGCCGGTTCGAAGAGTTGCCCTTCAGGTACGTTCGCCTGAAATGGCTGAGACAGCTCCGTGTCAGTCGTGCCTGGGTGTATGGCCAGCACGGTCGAGGCGTGGTTCAGGCGTTTCAGTTCGATACTGGCGGTGTGCAGCAACTGGTTGAGTGCCGCTTTGCTGGCTCTGTAGCTGTACCAGCCGCCCAGTCGGTTATCGCCAATGGAACCGACTCTCGCGGAAAGTGCGGCGAAGGTAGAAGGTTGTTTGCGCAATAACGGGAGCAGGTGTTTAAGCAGCAGGATTGGCGCAAAAGTGTTGGTTGCGAAGCTCGCTTGCATGCTCGCAAGCGTCAGTTGTGCCAGGCCCTTTTCGGGTTTCGCGCCGTCCTGATGAAGAATGCCAAGCGCACTGATGACGAGGTGCAGATGTTCGCATCCTTTAAGCGTCTGGCTCACAAGCGCTTCGAGAGCTTGTTCATTGCGCGCGTCGCAGTCGACTCGCCTGAGGCGCTGGCCATACTGCTCTGCAAGCTCTGCCAGCCCGGCAGAGGTGCTGGCTTCTCGCGCCACTGCCCACACCTGAGCGACGTCATCACGAGCAAGCAAGGCTGCGCACAGTGCCAGGCCAATGCCTCGGCTGGCTCCGCATATCAGCACGTTGGCGTCGCTGTTCAGTTCGGGTATCAAACTCATGAGGCACCTTGGGGAGCATGGCTGAAGTAGGTTTATGACTTCGGAATGAGGCGTGACGTTCAGGTGGGCGGTAGCTTTCCGGGGACTTCAACGAAGCGGTTCAACGTCGAGGCGTTCTCCTGATGTGTCTTGAAAGATAGGGATCGAAGCAGGGCTTGATGCATTTTAAATGCTGTGAGGTTAATTACTGGTCGCCGTCGTTAATGTCGCGTCCTGTTGGTGCCCACGTATGATCATCGTTTAATTACCCCCATATCAGCCACTCTGAATGCACATGGAAAACGAATGAATCTACCTACCGCGCGGCATGTCGTCTTGCTCAGGGCACGCTGCCTGGCCGCTGGCGGTCGCGTCGCCGGTGGCTGGCTGTCCCGCTACATAGTCCATTGCAGTTTGGAAATTCCTGTTGATGAGCAGGAGTCGTTCGCTGGTGCTGTTAGCTGTTTCATTGCTGACAATGGTGCAGTACGAGATATATCGGGCCCGATGTTCATGGACACGTTGTGCACGCAAGCGTAGCTGGCACGTTAACTTCTGGCCATCACGGCCTGCCGCTAGGGGCTGCTATCGACCCAAAGCGGTCTTTCGCTTTTGACAGTCTGAGAGTTTATGTAACCTCGCGAAATCCGTTCGGACATTCGTTGTAATACCCAGGATATCTTTATGCAGACTGCTTAAACCAGGCTACTCGCGCTTGCACTGATAGAGATCAGGACGTTGCTTGCTGATTATCTGGGCAGTGACGGAGATGCTCCGATGAGCGTCCGTGTCGCGGCCCACATGGCCTATGCGCTCCACAATGAGGCGGAGGCTGCATACAGCAACGCTGAGTTTCAACTCGACTGTGCGACCCAGAAAATAGCCTTAATTGATCAGATTCTTGGTGTTTCGGATGGAGCCGCATTGCTGAGTAGATTTGGCGTGGAAGACAAAATCAATCCGGATGACGCCCCATCTAGATGACCGTTTCTGGCCAAAAGCAGCCTTCCAGATGCTGACAGCTATCCCTCTAAAATTTCAATCCACCTTCAGAACTTCAGCCTAAAAATGATGCCCATTTGACATGCATCAAAAAGACCGGTGAAATCGGACAGGCCACCGCCAAGCTGTTTTTCTGGTAACCCAAGGAAGCGTGAAATGAAATTTATTTTTGCAATGTTGTTGATGTTCAGCGGTTACGCGGCCGCCAGTTGCAATAGCATTAACAACCTCGACCAGCGGGCCTATTGCGCCGCCACACAGGAAGGAAGCAGTTGCACCAGTATCAATGACCATGACTTGCGCGCGCGGTGCAGCGCAGAAAAGGACGGGAGTGGCTGCAACAGCATCAACGATCATGACCAGCGAGCCTATTGCAATGCCAGAAAGGGCCAGGGGGCTTGCAACAGCATCAATGATCGTGACATGCGAGCACGTTGCAGCGGAGAAAAGGAAGGTAATGCCTGCAGCAGCATCAATGACCTTGACCAGCGTGCCTTCTGCAATGCCCGGAAGGGCGGCAGTTGCAGCAGCATTGGTAATCATGACTTGCGCTCCCAGTGTGAGGCCATGAAGCGCTGATTCCGGCTTTGCCGACTGATTCTTCCTACTGAAGAACGCCTGTAAACTCAGAGAATCCAGACCCAGGACGCGCAGCGACGCGTTCCGGGCAGTTCAAAAAGGGTTCGAAGAACCCGCGCTACCTTGGTGCGTCGGCCCCGGCGTGCAAGCCGACCGTCGGCTAGACAGCCATTCACGTGCGGCCGTCGACTCGGCATCGACTTGTCTATCAACAAACCCTGGCGCGATCGACGTGCACGCCGTATCCAGGTGCAGCCCAAGGTATGAAGTTATCGACTTTATAAGAGCATGTTTCAAAAGTGCCAAATAGTATTAGCTTAAATTTCTGCCCAACTGCTAAAGCATCCAATTGAACACCGATACCCTTACAGCGTGTTCGCCATTCAAATTGTTTCCGAGCCGACATAGTTGTTAACGGAGGCAATTCCAGCTTGGCAGTTTTGTTTTTTTGCCTCAGGATTTCCGGCATCCCATCGAGATACGGAATCATCCATAAAAACAGCCTTCAAAAAACAATGACTATGGCCTTCTATCCGTTGCGCCATTGCAACGCCTGCAACATGTATTAAAAAACCGCATTCATCGCAGACTAAACCATTACACCACCGAACCTGGACTTAACCTCATAAGGAATGACATGGCCTATTGTCACAACTGCGCAAAGGAACTGACTGAGAAGGGGGATACTTGCCCACATTGCAATGCATCGAGAGATATCATATGGACACCCGGCGCAGTTTCATCCGACGCTCCAGAATCGACATTCTGGTATTTTGAAGTCTTGAGAAAATATGCCGTTTTCAGCGGCAGAGCTTGCAGAAAAGAATTCTGGATGTTTTTTTTGACTAACCTCCTGATCTCCGTGGCCCTCGGTTTTCTCGATGATCTTTTGGGCACTGACCAGTTGATCTCCACCTTTTATTCCATCGCTGTCTTCCTTCCAGGGCTTGCGGTGGGCGTTCGCAGGCTTCATGACACTGATCGCAGTGGCTGGTGGATGCTGGTACCGATAGTCCCGATCATATTCAGTTGCCTGGAGGGGCATCGCGAGGCCAATCGATTCGGCCCCAGCCCCAAATAACAAGCGTTCCCTGAAGGTGTGGTCGCTGACCACACCTTGCCTCGGCACTAGCCCGCGACAATCCTGATCGTCCAGAAATCCGAAGCCAGATTGGGGTCCATCAGGTAGCTGTACGGCATGGTGAAATAGCCATGCATGCCCCATTTGGTGCCCCAGGAGTTGCGCATGATGAAGACCTGTTTTGCATCGTCATAGCCCACTGCGAGCACGCAATGACCGCCCAGCAATTTTTCGTCGGGCGCTGGCATTGGGACAATGCCCGTCTTGGCGACTTCATCGCTTTCGAGGCTTTCATAGACGCCAAAACCTATGACGAAAGGATATCCGGCGGCCAGACACCCTTTCATCTGGTTTAGGTTCTGGGCGACTTTCTGGTAGGAAACCGCCTTGTACCGCTTGGCGTGGGCGTAGCAGGATTTGGTTGGCTTGACGGTAAATTTGGTAATGTCGTACGGCCATTCGGCTTCATCGCAGTCGCCTTGTTCGGCAACGCTTTTGATACCGTGACGGATCATTGCACCGCTGTCCGACTCCACCGTGTGCTCAATGACACGCTCGTTGTAATAAATGAATAACCGGGATGGCGTGAACGCAGGGACAAGCTTCTGCTTCATGCGATCAAACTGAATGGCAGCTGCAATACCATTTGCTGTACAACTGCCCAACTGGCCTTGATCGTAGACATTGGGGCAATGGGGACGCAGATCCACATGACGTGGAAGCGCGGCCAACTGCTCGACGGACGCAGCGTACAAATGATCTCGATGGTCCGGTACGTCACGAATCCAGCCGTATTGTTTTACGGTATACGTCATCGTTTACTTCTCCACTTAAAGGCAGACTGCTTAATTAGCCATCAGGCATAGCAAAACACTCTTATTGGAAATGGCCATCATCCATGGCTGGCCAATAACGTATTAATCAGACATCAGTTTTTCATGAGGAGGGATGAAGATTTATTTAGACGGGCTTATCGACAAGCAGCGCGAGCCATATCAAATTGACACATTATAATTACAATAAGATGGATAACTGTTTGATGTGTAATGTGCTGCCTGGAATCCTGAAGACTTTGAATTCCTACAGACGTCATGGCGGCCATGTGCAGGCCGCCCTTCGGGTGTGCCGGTTCGTGCTACCGGTTGACCAACCTGCACACAGTCCGCCACCTATCGCTCGGTCACGACAGGGTGGCGCATCTACTCTTGCGTGACGAATTGGAGGCGTTGGAAGCGGTGCGTAATACAGAGCGTGGATTGAGATCTGTAAAGTGACGCGAGCTGCTTCCTTGCTGCTGTGCTGGCCCGCAGCAGCAAGAACATTGGGAGGCGCCAGTCACTGATAAGTGTCCACATCCTCGGCCGGGTAAAACTCGCCTTCTCTCCCCTCCAACCGCTCACGCACGATCGCCTCGACGCTGGCCACTGCGGCCTGATCGTCAGGGTTGACCAGTTGCAGGCACAGGCGTCGGGCGTTCTGGTCGTGGGTGCCTTCGCTGAGCATGTCGTGGGTGACGATCTGCTCGCCGCGCCACAGGCATAACTGGGTGTGAGTGCCGCCGAGCCAGATCTCGTTGATTGATCCAAGATCGGTGGTTGCCAGTTGGTCCACGGTGATTGTCTTGTCCATTGCGCTGTACCTTCAAGTGAGTCGATACAGGTCAGACGTGCAGGCGTGGCGGGTCGTTCCCGGCATCGGCCGTTCATCTGCGCCAACGGCTGCGTTCGGTCAGGCCGTTGCAATCGCTTCGATCTCGATCAGCATGTTGTCCATCGCCAGGCGGGGCACCGGAATGAGGGTGCAGGCCGGATGGCGCCCTGTACCCTACACCCGGTTAGCCTGCTCGACCCAACTGTGCAGGCGTTGTTCGTTGTGGTCGACAATCAACAGGGTCAGCTTGAACACCTGAGCCAGGCTTGCGCCTTGGGATTGCAGTGCGGTTTCAACATTGGCCAGGGCCTGGATGGCCTGCTCGGTGAAGTCGGCAGACAACCGCCCTTGCTGATCTTCGCCGCCCTGCCCGGCAACAAACAGCATTCGGGCACCGGCATTGACTGATGCGACCTGGGAATACGCGTTTACTCGAGGGTTGCACAGGCCTTGTGGATTGCAGAGCGTGAACGCGGCGTTTTCGGCGTCGGGGGATACTGGCATAGGGTCAACTCCATGTTGAAGGAGTCGGCAGTGAGAAACCTCTACCTAGGTGGAGGTCAAGGCCCGTGTGAAGCGACGGTGAAGACCGGGCTGCACACATTCACGGTTTTATGCACCAAACGACGCATACCGCAACGGCAGCCCTGTGGTGAATTTGATCTGCTCCATGGCAAAGCTGGAACTGACGTCGGTGATACCGGGAATGCTGATCAGTTGTTTGTACACCGCGTCGTAACCCGCGATGTCGGTAACGACGATGCGCAGCAGGTAGTCGGTGTCGCCGGCCATGCGGTAGCACTCGACGACTTCGGGCAAGTCGCCGACGGCGTTGTGGAACTGTTCGAGCCAGGCGGCGTTGTGCTGGTTGGTGCGGATGGCGGCGAAGACACTGACGGAGACATTCAGGCGCTGCGGGTTCAGCAGGGCTACGCGGCGGTCGATGATGCCGGTCTCTTCCAGCTTCTGAATGCGTCGCCAGCAGGCGGTGCTGCCCAGGCCGATGCGTTCGGCGATGTCCGCGACCGAGCGCGTGCAGTCGGTCTGCAGAATGTCGAGGATGGCTCGGTCGAACTTGTCCATGGGCGTGTTCCGTGTTTGTGGTTCGGGCTCTGTATCGGACGCGACGCATCCTGAACGGCGCCGTGCAACCGGTACTTGCGCAACTATTGGCATAAAACTACCCCCTGACAATGGAGGTGTAAAACTTTATTCACCAGAACACCCCTAAAACAGAAATATTTTTCATTGATAGCCAGTCAATCTGCTCAAATATCAAAATTTTTTCGCGTCGGCGTCGGTAATCTTTTCACCATCAACCTCGACCCGATAACCAAGCGAATTGCCCATGACCACGACCGCCCTTTACCTGGATTACGCCGCCACCACGCCTGTCGATGAGCAGGTCATTGAAGCCATGGTTGCCTGTCTGGGGCGCGAAGGGCATTTCGGCAATCCGGCGTCCAGCGGGCATGGTTACGGAAAAGTGGCGCGTGAGGCGGTCGAGCAGGCGCGTCGTCAGGTCGCGGACGCCGTGGGTGCGCCTGCCGATACAGTGATCTGGACTTCGGGCGCGACCGAGTCCAACAACCTGGCAATCAAAGGCATCGCTCACGACGTCACTGCGCAGCGTCGGCACATCATCACCAGTGCGCTGGAACACAAGGCTGTGATCGACACGGTGAAAACACTGGAGCTTCAGGGCTTTCCCGTGACCTGGCTGCAACCGGACGCCAACGGCCTGATCCAGCCGCAAGCCGTTCAGGCGGCGCTGCGTGAAGACACGCTGCTGGTGTCGTTGATGCTGGTCAACAACGAGCTGGGTACGCTGACGGATATCGCCAGTATCGGCACGCTAGTGCGCGAACATGGAGCGCTGTTCCACGTGGACGCGGCACAAGCGGTCGGCAAGGTGAAGGTCGATCTGGCGAATCTGGCAGTCGATCTGATGTCGTTTTCGGCGCACAAGGCGTATGGCCCAAAGGGCATCGGTGCGCTGTATGTCGGCCCGCGGGCAAACGCGTTGCTACAGGCGCAGATGCATGGCGGCGGTCATGAAAACGGTTTCCGCTCAGGCACACTGGCGACGCATCAGATCGTCGGCATGGGCGAGGCTTTTGCGCTGGCGATCAGCAAAGGCGATGCCGAGAATCAGCGTATTGCGCAGCTGAGCAGTCATCTGCGTGAAGGGCTTCTGGCTCTGCCGGACGTGCAGCTCAATGGCTGCCCCCAGCAACGCATCCCACACACGTTGAACCTGTGCATCACACGCGATCGCTTTACCAGCGCTCAGCTGTCGCATGCGCTGGCACTTTCCTCGACCTCAGCCTGCAACTCGGCGAGCAACGCGCCGTCGCATGTGCTGCTCGCGCTTGGGCTGGATACCAGCAAGGCGTTGGCCAGTGTGCGTGTCAGCCTGGGTCGCTACACCACGCAAGCCGATGTCGAGCGCGCCATCGACGTGTTCAGCAAGGCGCTCAGCGCGCCGGCTGCGTTCTGGTAACACCGGTATTCGATGCAACCCGCTCAACGTCTCGGTACGGGGGACGCTTGAGCGGTACACCTTTGTCAGCCTGGCGACACACCACCGCCCTCATCCGCCACGATGTCCGGATCATCCGAATACACCTCGGGCTCATCATCCTCGTAGGCCTCATCCTCCTCGGTGCGCTCCAGCACCTCGTCTCCCTTCTCGGGACCGGCACCCGGTTTGTTCGAGTTCATGTTCAGTACGGGATCGGCTTCGCGGTCGTACTGGCCGAGCTGTGGACTGGCTGGATCTTCCTTGGGTACTTCGTCGGTCAGGATGAAATCGGTTGTCATGTCGGCCACCTCTTTTGTCTTGCCAAAGAAAGTGGACGTGCCTGAGCGCAAAGGGTTCGATCCAGGTGACGAGCGCCGCGCGGACAGGCGTTTCCGGGGTTCTGTAATCTTCATGATACAAAAAGACACAATTGGCACAGATCTTCCAAGTGGAACGGCCGTGCCATGAACCATTGGCATGCACTGCACAAAGGGGGTGCCTACACGCACCAAAGTGCAGATTTCGGATGCTGAGTCGTCCATTAACAGTGCAACGCCGGACCACAAGTCACGTGCCTTGCCAGGAAAGGAGTCTACCCGTGCCACACGCAACTCATGCCAGACCCCAACACTGCCTGTCACGGCTTCAATTGACTGCGTCCGCAATGGGCTTGTCATCTGCCATGGCGTCTTGTTTGACGATACCGACGTACCTTTCCGACTGATCCAGAACCACGGCGCACGCCTTGATTGAAATGCCGATCGACCTTGTTCTGCCTTATGGGCAAGACGGGTAAAACGCTGTGCGCCTGTTAATCGCCAAGTGAGAAAAACTTTCAACTAAACACATAACCGTCCGACAATTTATTTTAAATAATCGCACTTAGCCATTATCTGGCGTGCTCAGACCTTTATATTTGAGTTGACCTGCAATCCTTTGTCTACCGGAGCACCGCACCGTGAACAACTGACCAACTAACGCACCAACTTGAACCAACCATTACAGTATTGGTGCATGCAGTTTTATGACCGAACGGTCATGTATTTTTCAACTCGTCTGACTGCTCAGAGGGGTGTATTTCGCCCTCTAAAAAGCGATGGATGCTATCCATCTGAATGCAAAACCGGACGAAATGGTCCTCAATCGAAAAATATGTACAGGAATGCGACAACCGCTCTGTCACGTGGCATACCGACTGCGCCACAGGTCATTTCTGGCACAGCGGTTGCAAAGCAACGTTGTTATCAAGCAACAAGTTTCCACCTGTTTGCCATAACTAATAAGCAAGGATTTGCTATGTCATCGCCCTGATTGAAATCGCGTTTACCCCACCGAGTCTGCTTCGCTGCAGGCTCTGCGGTGTCGTGCACTTACACGATTGTGCAGGTATCCATCATTCGAACATTCGCCAATGTTTGAACGGACTTTTATTGCCCTTCAACTACCCGAGGGAGCGTTAATGAATGATGCGGTAATAATGAAAGCGGTCCCTGCCCCTCCGCCGGAAGAGAGTCCGACGGCGTGGCAGAGCATCCCTTTCAAGGCTAATACTTCGCGACCTGGCGGCCTCAAAAAGTCGCATGTTTTCGTATTGATTGCGGCGTCGGTACTTATTCATGGTGCGGTCTGGTGGTACATGCAGACGGCCGAAGCAGAGGTGCCGGAAGTTGCCCCGCAAGTGCCGGAAATGACCATCGAGCTGACCAGCCCGACGCCTCCGACGCCTGAGCCTGCGCCACCACCTGAAC
>NZ_MUIO01000139.1 GCF_002087235.1 Pseudomonas floridensis
CCAGCGTAGTGCTGGACGGACTGACCCTGAAAGTCGACGACAGCACCTTCACCGGTCGTATCGCGATAGACGATTTCGCCAAACAGGCTCTGCGCGTTCAGCTCAAGGGCGACACCTTCGACGCCGACCGTTATCGCCCGGCCGAAAGCGAAGAAAGCAAAGGCGCCAAGGCCGCCCGCAAATCCGAAGTGCAGAGCGGAGAAGCCGCAGCGGTCGCTGGCGATTCGCCGCTGCCCGAACAGCCGACCAAAGCAGCCTGGAGCACGGCCAAACTGTTGCCTCTGGAGCGCCTGCGCACGCTGGATGTCGAGGCGGACATGAGTTTCGGCAAACTGACGATCGACAAACTGCCGATCCAGAACGCAGCGCTCAAGACACAGGCCCTGGGCGGTGTGATCAAGCTCGATACATTGAGCGGCGATCTCTACAACGGCAACTTCGACGTAAAAGGCAATCTGGATGCGCGTGCCGATATTCCGGCGATCAGCGTGCAGACCCGTGTGGCCAAAATGCCGATCGAGCGCGTCCTGGAGAGTCAGGGCCAGACCCCGCCGGTGCGCGGCCTGCTGACCCTCAACAGCGACCTGACCGGCAAGGGCAACAGTGAAAAGGCCCTGATCGACAGCCTGAACGGCACCGCCAGCTTCGCCCTCAACAACGGTGTGCTGGTCAACGCCAACCTCGAACAGCAGCTGTGCAAGGGCATTTCAACGCTGAACCGCAAGCCGCTGACCGGCGAACCCCGTGCCAAGGACACGCCGTTCCAGCAGCTCAACGGCAATCTGGTGCTGCGCAACGGCGTCGCCAGCAACCCTGATCTGAAAGTGCGCATTCCGGGTCTGACCGTCAACGGCAACGGTGATGTCGACCTGCGCGTGCTGGGCATGAACTATCGCGTCGGCATCATCATCGAAGGCGACAAGAGCGACATGCCGGACCCGGCCTGCGAGATCAATCCGCGTTACGTCGGCATCGAATGGCCGGTGCAGTGCCGAGGCCCGCTGGAACTGGGCGCCAAAGCCTGCCGCCTGGACCGCGAGGGCGTCGGCCAGATCGCCGCGAAACTGGCCGGCGACCGGATCAGCGAGAAACTCGAAGACAAGCTCAACGAGAAACTGGGCGACAAGGTCAGCCCGGAACTCAAGGACGCGCTCAAGGGATTGTTCAAACGATAGGCTTCACGCCCACATAGAAACCGTGGGGGGCACGCGTGCTCGCGAAAGGCCGTTCAGAACAGCCCTTGTGAGCAGGCCCGCTCCCACATGAACAATAGCGTTTCACCCGGTCATGAGTCGTTTCACAGGAGCCCGTCAGGCGATGCAACCCGAGCAATTCTCCAGCGCAGTTCTGGATTGGTACGACCGCCACGGCCGACACGACCTGCCTTGGCAGCAAGGCATCACGCCGTATCGGGTCTGGGTGTCGGAAATCATGTTGCAGCAAACCCAGGTCAGCACCGTGCTTGGCTACTTCGACCGCTTCATGGAGGCATTGCCCACCGTGCAGGCGCTGGCCGAAGCGCCGGAAGACGAAGTGCTGCACCTGTGGACCGGCCTTGGTTACTACACCCGCGCCCGCAACCTGCAAAAGACCGCCCGCATCGTGATGGCCGATCACGACGGGGAGTTTCCTCGTGATGTCGAAAAGCTCATTCTGCTGCCCGGCATCGGCCTGTCCACCGCGGGCGCCATCGCCAGCCTGAGCATGGGCATTCGCGCACCGATCCTCGACGGCAACGTGAAACGCGTTCTGGCCCGCTTCACCGCGCAGGAAGGCTATCCGGGCGAACCCAAGGTCGCGAAACAGTTGTGGGCCACCGCAGAACGCTTCACGCCGCACACCCGAGTGAACAATTACACCCAGGCGATGATGGACCTGGGCGCAACCCTTTGCACTCGCAGCAAACCCAGTTGCCTGCTCTGCCCGCTCGAACGCGGCTGCCAGGCACACATGCTGGGCCTGGAAACCCGCTACCCGATCCCCAAGCCGCGCAAGACCGTACCGCAGAAGCGCACGCTCATGCCGATGCTCGCCAACCGCGACGGCGCGATTCTGCTTTACCGTCGCCCTTCCAGCGGACTGTGGGGCGGTCTGTGGAGCCTGCCGGAACTCGATGACTTCGATGACCTGCAGCATCTGGCGACGCAGCATTCGCTGGAGCTGGGCGAACATCACGAATTGCCCGGCCTGATTCACACCTTCAGCCACTTCCAGTTGAGCATCGAACCCTGGCTGGTACAGGTTCAGGAGTCCGCGCATCACGTGGCCGAGCCCGACTGGCTCTGGTATAACCTCGCCACCCCGCCGCGCCTGGGCCTTGCTGCCCCGGTGAAAAAGCTGCTCAAACGCGCAGCCGACGTATTGAATGCAGGAGAGTCGTCATGACCCGCACCGTAATGTGCCGCAAATATAAAGAAGAACTGCCCGGCCTGGAACGCGCCCCGTATCCGGGCGCCAAGGGCGAAGACATCTTCAACCACGTCTCGCAGAAAGCCTGGGCCGACTGGCAGAAACACCAGACCCTGCTGATCAACGAGCGCCGCCTGAACATGATGAACGCCGAGGACCGCAAATTCCTCCAGACCGAGATGGACAAGTTCCTGTCCGGCGAGGAATACGCCCAGGCCGAAGGCTACGTTCCACCCGAGAAATAAAGCGTTTCACGCAATGGAGGTCGTAAGCGTCGGTAATAATTCAATATTTTTTGACGACACGCTTGACGACCTCCTGAAAAACACGTTTAATGCGCCCCGTTGCCCAGATAGCTCAGTCGGTAGAGCAGGGGATTGAAAATCCCCGTGTCGGCGGTTCGATTCCGTCTCTGGGCACCACCTTTCGTTTTCAGGTGATGCCAGCCACACCGGAAAACACACAAGAAGCCCGCCTAGTGCGGGCTTTTTGCTGTCTGGCGGTCCATAAATCTGAAAGCATACATGGCAGACCAAGCCCACAGCAGCGCTCGGCTTTTGTTTTCGAGCATCCTTGCAGCGCACCAACCCAAACTCGACCGCCCTGCAACCCTATTGAACTAATGCCCCGCCCTCCCCCTCGAAGCCATACATTTGTTTCCAAAGGGAAAAATCCTGTGCTCAAGTTTACTGCCTCCGCCCTCGTCATCGCCGCCACCCTTGGCCTCGCTGCCTGCGACAGCAAATCCGAACAGAAAGCGCAGGACGCTCAGGCGCATCAGGAAAACGCTCAGCAGAAGATGGAATCTGCCCAGGCCAAGGTGAATGACGCGGCGAAAGAAAACGCCGAAGCCGCCAAAGACAAGGCCGCGTCCAAGGAAGCGGCGGCTGAAGAGTCAAAAACCTTCGTGCCGAGCTCCGAAGTGACCAACACCATTCAGACCCCTGAAAAAAAGTAAAAACAGCCTGTTTTCTTCACAAAGTTTTCACAGCCGATCAGCCATTGTAGAGCTGCTCCCAAGTGTGAATCCTTAAGCCCGCTCCCCCATCGCGGGCTTTTCTTTGTCTGGCGTTTGGTGATACCTGCGCCTGGCGCGCCCCCTGCCCTCCAAGACACCAGCCTTGCCGCCAACCGGCGTACATCCTCTTCACTTTTGCCTTCGAAAAACTTTCATATTCTTGACGTCAACTTTCGACGGCATCCGTCTGTCATATCGCGGTATGCCGGGCTAATGCCCTCACACTTCTTGTCGATAGCCTCATAACAAGAGTTCCGTAAAACAACATCAGGGGCACGTTATGTTCGGGAATAAAATCAAAACTGAACTGGCAGCCATGAAGGCAGAAGTGAGCAGCGCAAAGGGACTGATGGCCGCGCTTGAAAAATCGATGGCGGTGGTTGAGCTGGACCTCGAAGGAAAGATTCTTCGAGCCAACGATAACTTCCTTACAGCAATGGGTTACCGGGCAGACGAGCTTGCCGGCAAGACCCACCGTGATTTCTGTGAACCCGAACTGGCGCGCAGTCGCGAATATGCTGACTTGTGGGCATCGCTGCGGGCGGGGAAGTTCATATCCGGCACGTTCAAACGGGTTGCCAAGAGCGGCAAAAGTGTCTGGCTGGAGGCCAGCTACAACCCGGTAGCGGATGCGCAGGGCAAAGTGATCAAGGTGGTCAAGTACGCGCTGGACGTCACCGGGAAGGTCATGCTCGAAAACGAAACCCACAGCAAGCTCAAGGCAGTGGATCGGGCCATGGCGGTCTGCGAGTTCGACCCTTCCGGGCAGGTCCTGGTGGCCAACGACAACTTCCTGCACGTCATGGGCTACGCGCTACCCGAAATCAAAGGCAAGCATCACAGAACCTTTTGTGAGCCCGCCTTCGTCAACAGCTCGGAGTACGCCGAGTTCTGGCGCAAGCTGAACCAGGGCCAGTTTGTCGGTGGTCAGTTCAAGCGCCTGGGCAAGCATGGCCGAGTGGTGTGGCTGGAGGCGACCTACAATCCGGTCTTTGACGTCGAGGGCAAGCTGTACAAAATCGTCAAGTTCGCCAGCGACATCACCGAACGCGTCGAACAGCAGGAAGCCGACGCGCACGGTGCCTCCAAGGCGTACCACATCTCGGCCGAAACCGAGAAAGTCGCCGAACAGGGCACGCTGGTGATTCAGGAAACGGCGCGGGAGATGCGTCAGATAGCTCAGAATATCGGCTCGTCCGCCAGATTGGTCAGCCAGCTGGGCGACCGTTCGGAGCAGATCACCGCCATCGTCAACACTATTCGCGGCATTGCCGACCAGACCAACCTTCTGGCGCTCAACGCCGCAATCGAAGCTGCACGCGCGGGCGATCAGGGTCGCGGCTTTGCGGTGGTGGCCGATGAAGTCCGGCAACTGGCGGGACGCACCAGCGGCTCGACCACGGAAATCGCCGAGATGATCGGCAAGATCCTGGCCGAAACTCGCGAGGCCGTCACGAGCATGAGCGCAACCCAGGAAGGCGCCAACCGTGGCGTGACGCTGGCCGATCAGGCTGGCCAGGTGATCGTGCAGATTCGTGACGGGGCGAGCGATGCCGTGGAGGCGGTCAGCATGTTTGCCAATCGCATGGACGAAGCGGAAGCGTTTTCAAAAACCGGTAAAAAATGACGCCACGATAATGCTCCTGCCCCAAAAACCCGCTGAGTGCGGGTTTTTATTTTCAGTGCGCAGGCAATCGGCGTGTGTCGCCAAAGCCTTGGCTATTACGCCGGTCTGCGTTTCAATAGCCGCCATTGCCTTCACCGCCTGAAAAAGGACCGCCTAATGGCCTCGCCGGACAAGCAACAGAAACGTGCCAAGCGCGCAAAGATCAAGGCCAAGCAGAACCGCTCCGGCAAGTCACCGACCGCAGTCGTGCACCCGGTCTTTGCTTCTGCGCTGGTCAATCAGCCGTTCGACGATGTGCTGGTGGACCTGAGCACGTTCGACTTCAAGGACATCGAGGAGAATGGTTTCGAACCCGCTGACTACGAAGATCTGTTCGATACCATGAAAGCCGCCGAAGCCATCAGCCAGTTGGCGATGTGCCTGGTGTTCCTGCAATACCCGGTACTGGCGCTGGTGATTTCCGAGGAAGAAGAAGACGCTGCCACTGACTTCATGATGGGCCTGCTCATCACCTACCGCGCCATCCATCACAACGAAGATGAAGACACAGCAGTGGAGTGGGTCGAGAGCAAAGCCTTTCAGACCGATTTCCAGCAGGCGTCGGACCTGCTGATGAAGCGCGACGCCAAGGCCATGCGCTGACCCCCTTCGCGGACAAGTCCGCTCCCACAGGTCGTGCATCACATCAGCGGTTCGCGCCGTCGTTTACCGTGGGAGCTGATACCGTGGGAGCTGACTTGTCCGCGAAAAACATCTGCTCATACGCTGCAAAAGCATTTCCCTGCGCCCCTGCCAAACGCCCACTAAAGTGAGGACTTTGAACAGCATCTGGAGGGCAAGGGAATGCCTGACTTCGCCGCATCACGACGGTTGCGCACTGGGCGTCACTCTGCAATTGGCCAGATCTATATGGTGACGTCCACAACCCGCAAACGGGAACCTGTGTTCGCAGAGATACCCCTAGGTCGCTTGCTCGTCAGGGAGTTGAGGCGCTGTGAAGAGCAGAGGCTGGCCAGATCCCTTGCCTGGGTTGTGATGCCTGACCATTTTCATTGGCTGCTGCAACTTGAAACAAATGACCTGCCCAGACTCATGCAGCAGGTCAAGGCACGCAGTTCGATAGCAGTGGGCAAATTGAGTAGTCATCCCGAGACATTGTGGCAGTCGGGTTATCACGACAAAGCGGTGCGCAGGGAGCAAGACTTGATCCCGCTGGCCCGCTACATCGTTGCCAACCCGTTGCGCGCCGGGCTGGTCGAAAAAATCGGCGACTACCCACTCTGGGATGCGGTCTGGGTCTGAGGGGGCCACAGGAAGCGGCTGTTTATCGCGGACAGTTGGCTCCCACCAAGCAAAAGAAGGTGCGGCTCCTGCCCGATGAGGCAGGAGCCGCGAGGCGATCAACTCAGTGCGGCGGCGCCTACACGTCCGGTCTTGCGACGGCGGGCGACGATCAGGCCGGCGGCTACGACCAGCAGGCTGAGCACACCGGTGGCGATGATTTCGACGCGGTGCTCTTCCTGGATCAGCATGATCGTCAACACCGCTACGATAAACGCGATCACCAGCCAGGTCAGCCACGGGAACAGCCACATCTTGAAGTCGATGGGTTCACCTGCAGCGATACGCTTCTGGCGCATGCGCAGTTGCGAGACGGCGATTACCAGGTACACCAGCAACGCAATCGCGCCCGAACTGGCGAGCAGGAAATCGAACACCGCAGCCGGCGCCACGTAGTTGGCGAAAACGGTCAAAAACGCCGCAGCCGTCGACAGCAGTACTGCCCAGTATGGCGTGCCGCCCTTGCTGGTGCGCCTGGACAGCGCTGGCGCGTCACCGCGCTTGCCCAGCGAAAACAGCATGCGCGAGGCGGTGTACAGCGCCGAGTTTAGGCAACTGGTCACCGCGACCAGCACCACCAGATCGACGATCAACTTGGCGTTGGGAATGCCCATCGCATCCAGTACGGTCTGGTAAGAGCCCACTTGAGCCAGTCGCGGATCGTTCCACGGCACCAGCGACACAACGATAAAGATCGAAACCAGATAGAACAGGAAGATCCGCCAGATCACCGAATTGGTAGCCTTGGTGATCTGTTTGCCCGGATTCTTCGATTCTGCTGCCGCGATGGTCACGATTTCCGTGCCCATGAACGAAAACATGGTGGTCAACATGGCTGCCAGTACCGCGCCCATGCCGTTAGGCAAGAAGCCGCCCGTGTCGAACAGATGACTGACGCCGCTGACATTGCTGGTCGGCAGCAGACCGAAAATCGCTGCAACCCCCAGCACCACGAACGCGATGATCGCCACGACCTTGATCAGCGCAAACCAGAACTCGAACTCGCCGTAGTTCTTCACACTGAACAGGTTGGTCGCGGTCAGCAGCAGCGTGATGACCAGCGTGAACACCCAGATCGCGATGTCCGGGAACCAGGCATGCAGAATGGTCGCGGCCGCATTGGCCTCCAGCGGAATCACCAGCACCCAGAACCACCAGTACAGGTAACCGATGGTGAAGCCGGCCCAGTGCCCGATCGCGCGGTCGGCGTACGTGGAGAATGAGCCGGTATCAGGCGAGGCGACGGCCATTTCGGCCAGCATGCGCATGACCAGTACCACCAGCGTACCCGCTGCAGCGTAAGCCAGCAGCACGGCAGGCCCGGCTTCGGCGATGGCGTGGCCGGAGCCTACGAACAGACCGGCGCCGATGACGCCAGCGATCGACAGCATGGTGATGTGTCGAGGTTTCAGCCCTTGTTCGAGCTCGGAAGAGTTAGCGGTACTGCTCATAAAACCACCTGTGCAAGACGAGCGAGGCACACCGAAGCGACTCGTAAAAAGAAAGCAACGGTGCCGTTCTTTATTATTGACGCAAGAATTGCGCCAAAATATTTCGAAAACGACGTCGCTCCTGAAACACAAGGGCTGTAGCGCGACCGTGCAAAAGTGGACAACATTGAGTAGTGGTCTATAAGACGGTCATTGTTACCGATCGCCCCAAAAACCGTTACAGGAGCGCACCAAAAAAGATCACGCACTCAGAAAAAGATCACATTCGGTGCGTAGAACGGGCTGCCGCTCGGCAAATGCTGCTTCCAACCCTTGGCCAAAGCTGGCAACATCGCGCCTTTTTTGCGCACGCCCACCTCGAACGTCCATTCGACACACGCGTCCGCTTGTCCGTTGGCAACAGTCTGCTGCTGCGACGTGACAACCCGCAAAACGCTGTCGCATTGACCGTTCAACGCTGTTGGTCGTCTTTTGAACGCTGTGCTAGCTTGGCGCTCGCCAGCAGCATCAGCGCACCCTATTGATGAGGACCCCACATGGCCGAGGCCACGCCCGCCCTGGAAATCCGCAACCTGCACAAGCGCTACGATCAGCTGGAGGTGCTCAAAGGCATCTCGCTGACCGCGCGTGACGGTGATGTCATCTCGATTCTGGGTTCATCCGGCTCCGGCAAATCCACCTTGCTGCGCTGCATCAACCTGCTGGAAAATCCGCATCAGGGCCAGATCCTGGTGGCCGGCGAAGAGCTCAAACTCAAGGCCGCTCGCAACGGCGAACTGGTTGCCGCCGACAATAAACAGATCAATCGCCTGCGCAGCGAGATCGGCTTCGTGTTCCAGAATTTCAACCTGTGGCCACATATGAGTGTGCTCGATAACATCATCGAAGCCCCGCGCCGCGTTCTGGGTCAGAGCAAGGCCGAAGCCATCGAAGTCGCCGAAGCCCTGCTGGCCAAGGTCGGCATCGCTGACAAACGCCACGCCTACCCCGCGCAACTCTCCGGCGGCCAGCAACAGCGCGCAGCCATCGCCCGCACGCTGGCCATGCAGCCCAAGGTCATTCTGTTCGACGAACCGACCTCGGCACTCGACCCGGAGATGGTCCAGGAAGTGCTCAACGTCATCCGCGCCCTGGCCGAAGAAGGCCGTACCATGCTGCTGGTGACTCACGAAATGAATTTCGCACGTCAGGTTTCAAGTGAAGTCGTGTTTTTGCATCAAGGATTGGTCGAAGAACAGGGCACACCGCAGCAAGTGTTCGAGAACCCGCTGTCGGTAAGGTGCAAACAATTCATGTCGAGTCACCGCTAACGGAGCAATATCCATGCAGACGTACAAGAAGTTCTTGCTGGTCGCAGCGGCCACCCTGGCTTTCACGACCAGTGCATTTGCTGAAACCCTGAAGATGGGTATCGAAGCGGCCTACCCGCCGTTCAACAATAAGGACGCAAGCGGTCAGGTCGTCGGCTTCGACTATGAAATCGGCCAGGCCCTGTGCGCCAAGCTCAAGGCCGAGTGCCAGGTGGTGACCTCTGACTGGGATGGCATCATTCCGGCCCTCAACGCGCAGAAATTCGATTTCCTGATCTCATCGCTGTCCATCACCGACGAGCGCAAGCAGGTGGTCGACTTCACCGACCCCTACTACTCGAACAAGCTGCAGTTCATCGCACCGAAGACCTCGTCCATCGATGTCTCCTCGATCGAGAAAGCCAAAGAGAGCCTTGAGGGCAAGGCCATCGGCGCACAGCGTTCGACCCTGGCCGCCACCTGGCTGGAAGACAAGCTCGGCATACTCGACGCCAAGCTGTACGACACTCAGGAAAACGCTTTCCTGGATCTGGTCTCCGGCCGCGTCGATGCCATGCTCGCCGACAAGTACGTGAGCTACGAGTGGCTGAAAAGCGACGCCGGCAAGAACTTCGAGTTCAAGGGCGAACCGGTCGAGCAGAACGACAAGATCGGTATCGCTGTGCGCAAGGGCGATCCGCTGCGTGAGCGTCTGAACGCTGCCCTGAAAGAAATCATCGCTGACGGCACTTATAAGAAGATCAACGACAAGTATTTCCCTTTCAGCATTCTCTGATTCACCCGACCGTGTCGCCGCCGCTTCTACGCGAAGCGCGGCGCCCCGTCCTGACAAAGCCTGCCCATGAACATTGATCTCCACGGATTCGGCCCGGCCCTTGCGGCTGGCGCGCTGATGACGGTCCAACTGGCACTTTCGGCCCTGTGCCTGGGGCTGGTACTCGGACTGCTCGGCGCCCTGGCCAAGACCTCGCCGTTCAAGCCTCTGCAATGGCTCGGCGGCACATACTCGACCCTGGTACGCGGCGTGCCCGAACTGCTCTGGGTGTTGCTGATCTACTTCGGCACCGTCAACGGCATGCGTGCGCTGGGGGAACTGTTCGGCAAACCGGACCTGGCGCTGAGCGCCTTCGCTGCGGGCGTCATCGCGCTGGGCCTGTGCTTCGGCGCATACGCCACCGAAGTGTTTCGCGGCGCCATCCTGGCCATTCCGAAAGGGCACCGTGAAGCGGGCCTTGCGCTGGGCATGTCGCGCTCGCGCATTCTGTACAAGCTGATACTGCCGCAGATGTGGCGCATCGCCCTGCCCGGCCTGGGTAACCTGTTCATGATCCTGATGAAAGACACCGCACTGGTTTCCGTGATCGGCCTGGAGGAAATCATGCGCCACGCGCAGATTGCCGTGGGCTTCACCAAAGAAGCGTTCACGTTCTACATGGTCGCTGCCGTGATGTACCTGGGCCTGACCGTGCTCGCCATGACCGGCATGTATTTCCTCGAGAAACGCGCCGGTCGCGGCTTTGCGAGGAGTGCGTCATGAACTGGGAAGTCATCATCAAGTGGCTGCCGCGACTGGCCCAAGGCGCGACCCTGACGCTGGAACTGGTGGCGATTGCCGTGATTGCCGGCCTGATCCTCGCCATCCCGCTGGGCATCGCGCGCGCCTCGCGTCACTGGCCGGTGCGTGCGCTGCCGTATGCGTACATCTTCTTCTTTCGCGGCACGCCGCTGTTGGTGCAGCTGTTTCTGGTCTATTACGGGCTGGCGCAGTTCGATGCCGTGCGCCAAAGCGCGCTGTGGCCGTACCTGCGCGACCCGTTCTGGTGTGCGGTCATCACGATGACGCTGCATACCGCCGCCTATATCGCGGAAATCCTGCGCGGCGCAATCCAGGCCGTGCCGCCAGGTGAGGTCGAGGCTGCGCGGGCCTTGGGCATGTCGAAGTGGAAGGCGCTGTTCTACATCGTCCTGCCACGCGCCGCCCGCATCGGCCTGCCCGCCTACAGCAACGAAGTGATCCTGATGCTCAAGGCCAGCGCCCTGGCCAGCACCGTCACGCTGCTGGAGTTGACCGGCATGGCGCGCACGATTATTGCGCGCACCTACATGCCGGTGGAGATTTTCTTCGCCGCCGGTCTGTTCTACCTCGTCATGGCATTCGTGCTGGTACAAGGCTTCCGCCTGCTGGAAAAGCTGTTGCGCGTAGACGCCAGCCAAGGTCGCTGATATGAAGGGGGCTGGCTTGTGACCCACCAGCCCCCTTTACGCGAAGCCGCCCACCATGATGTCTGAACCCAGCCTGCAGAACGATCAGCTTCGCAGCCACTTCGGTGCGCTGGACAGTTTCCTGTTCGCGCATCAAGGGTTGTGGCGACCGAGACCTTTCACCCATCGACACCTGCCGTGGGAAGACCACTATCCGCAGCTCGCACTCTGGCTGCGCGGACGTACGCTCGAACAGGCCGAAGCCGCGCACCTGGACCCCGATCAGCTCGATGCGCCCTTCCCGTTCGCCGCCCTGGCGGCTGAAGCCGTTGCGCTGAGCCACGTCGCCGAGCTGCCGGTCTATCCCCTTGCGCCGGTCGAGCCGCGCATGAGTGTCGATGTGCCGGGCCGCAAATGGCAGCAGATCGAAGCCTTCGCCCGTCATCTGGACACTTCGCAAGCCGGTACCCACTGGCTGGACTGGTGCGCGGGCAAGGGACATCTGGGGCGGCGCCTGACCGGTCGCGGCCAGCAACTGACCTGCCTGGAACGCGATCCTGCGCTGGTGGAGGCGGGCCTGACGCTGAGCGCCCGCCTCGGCCTTAACGCCGAACATGTGCCGCAGGACGTCATGGCCGACGACGCCTGGCGCAGCCTGCAACAGCACCACACGCCAGTGGCGCTGCATGCCTGCGGCGACCTGCACGTGCAACTGCTGCAACTGGCCAGCCACACCGGCTGCGAACAGATGGCCGTTGCGCCATGCTGTTACAACCGTACCCGCTTCGATCACTATCAACCGTTGTCCAGCGAAGGCAAGGCGTCGGGGCTCAGGCTGTCACGCGATGAACTGGGCCTGCCGCTGAGCGAGACCGTGACCGCAGGCGCACGTGTGCGACGCCAGCGTGATGCGTCGATGGCAAGGCGGCTCGGCTTCGACCTGTTGCAACGCCAATTGCGCGACATCGATGAGTACCTGCCCACGCCGTCGCTGCCCGTCGCATGGCTCGATGTGCCGTATGCGGACTATTGCGAACATCTGGTCCAGCTGAAAAACCTGCCCTCGCCGGGTGAGCAGAACTGGGCCGAGCTGGAGGCCGCAGGCTGGCAACGGCTGGCGCAGGTGCGCAACCTTGAGCTGGTGCAGAATCTGTTTCGGCGTGCGCTGGAGATGTGGCTGGTGCTGGACAAGGCGCTGTATGTGCAGGAGCAGGGTTACCGGGTCAGCGTGGGGACTTTTTGTGACCGGCAACTCACGCCGCGCAACCTGCTGATACTCGCCCACAAATCGTGATGTAAAACAACGGAACATCCTGTGGATAAGTCTGTTGATTAAAATTCTGACTGGCGTGTTAAAGCTTGGCGCGCCAGTTACTCAAGCCCTGTATTTTTCCTGTCCACTGTGTCAAGAACCCTTAAAAACAGTGGTTTGCGGCACAATCCATTCAGCTGCACATTTACAGCTATGTGCGCAAATCTTTATGTAGCGATTGTGCATAAAGATTTGGTAACGGCTCTGGAACAGGCCTGTCCGGATGTGGATCGCGCACTGGAAACAACCCTGCGCACGATCCGCTTCGATACACACTGTCAGACTTGTTCTACGCACTCCAATGATCGCTCGACCATGACTTTGGCCATTTCGGCCATGTGCATGGCGGCGAACGCCAGGTCGCGCTGTGACCCGTTCAATTCGTCGCCCAGTTCATAGGCGGTCGCGGAGGCGCAACGCAGAAAGTCCAGTGCGTGCAGTAACGTTGCTTCCAGGCTCATATAGTCGCAGCTGTTTTTCGGGGATTCGTTAGATGATCGGCTGGTGGGCAGGTAGCACGCCATGGCGCGTTTGACCACGGCCTGATCGAAGACCGGCGTGGATGTTTTCGAGGGTGGATCGGGGGTGACTTTGACCATGCTTAGCTCTCCTCAGTGAAACCGTCACCGAGTCGCGACTAAACGATTGAAGGTGGCGGCTGTACGAAGGTTAGTCGACCGGGAGCTAAGAACCGGCGCACCCGAAGGTGCCCTAGGCACAGCCGCCATAGAGCACAGATCCGAAGACCTGAACCAATACAGCGGCGCAATGCGCCTTAACTCGAAGCCGGGCGACTAAACCCTATCGCTGATGGGCAGCGACGGGGCAGAGATTAAGAGCACAGAACGAGCGGCACAAGCGGGTTGGGATTCTCTCGGAAATGTCCCGCAAAGGAAAGAGACGAAGCCTTCAAAACCGGGCCTGAAAGCGTTGCAAATCATGATTCACGGCCCGTGGAGAACGGCGATACCGTCACGTCGACTCTAGAACTGATCATCCTTCAAACGGGTAAACGGCACACTGCGCCCCTGCAACTTGCGCAACGTCAGCTTGTAGGCACTGGACTTGATCTGACTGCCCATCGGCGTCTCTTCCAGCAAAATCCGACCCGACGCAAACGCACATCCCGTATCGAGCATCTTGTACTTGAGCAAGTACAGACCTGCATCCATCTTCGCGAACGTGAACGACGCACCCACCGGAATGTACGCATGCCGAAACGCCTTGCGCCCCACCGCATCCGTAACCTTGGCGTACACCGCCGCACCGCCTGCCGTATTGTCGACCGTGATCTGAGACCAGCCATTGTCCTTGAGCGCTGGCATCTCTTTGAGGTAACCCGCCTTCTGCGGCCAGGGCGCGCCCAGCGGATCAACCGTCGGCGCTTCGCACTCGGGCACTTCAGCCTCCACCACTTTTTGCACCACATTGAGCGGCTCTTCGACCGGCGCAGCGGCAGGCTTGACCCACGGCTGCGCGACCGGCGGCACTGATTCGGTTGGCACAAATGACTTGCCCGCGTTCGGGTCATACCCCATCCAGGCACCACCCGCGCAAAAAATCACGAACACCGTCGCCCAGCGCCAGGCACTGCTGTGGCGTTGCGCATTGGAAGGTTTGGCGGGTGCATTGGCCCGGCGCTCGGGGCCGGTGTAAACGGGACGTTGCGGCGTGGCAGAAGCCGCGCCCGCAGTGCTGGCATAAACATGAACGGCACGCCCACGCGCCGCCTGCATCTGTTTGCGGCGTGCAGCGTCTTCGCGAGCCTCCTGCTCATCGGCCACCAGCTGCGCGTCATAAGCCGCGCGCCTGCCAGCATCGGCCAACACATCGTGAGACGCATTGACGACGCTCATCATGTCCGAGGCGTAAGGGTCGGAATTCCTGTCCGGGTGCAGCTTCTGAGCGATCTTGCGATAAGCCTTCTTGATCTGATCAGGAGAGGCATCGCGAGCGACATTCAGCAGCTCGTAATGCGTGGGCGTTCTCTGCATTGCACTAGCTGTCCATGGCCGACTGCCATTTTGATACAGCTGTATCGGCCAAAAACCCCTGAACTCCAATCGCAATGCTACAGACCGGATACAAACCCAAAAAAATGCCCGGATCCTGAGACCCGGGCACCCTCTTCAAACATCGAGACCATCAAGACCCGCCGAAGCGACCCTGACCGTACCCGACCTGGTGACGACTTCATCAACGTCCAGACGCACATTCATGCGATTCAAACGACGATGCATAGCCCTCTGTCACCTGACGTTTGTCCGGCCGGACAAAACGTCATTACCAATATCGCCTAACCGCTTCTCAGTGAATGGCCGACCTACCGAGAACTGCCTCTGCGTAGACCTGCAACGATCCTTCGTGTCATTCAACGGATAATCCTTTATCCCGACCTGAAAAGTGAACGCCCCTCGCCGCTTGACTCAGTGGCTTGGGCCGTTGAGAACAAGCCTATGCAAAGTCCTCCAAGCCTGCAAACGGCTCAAAAGCACCTGACTCACCTCAAGCGATCAACCGCTCCAGATCGCCACCACCGCCTAAGCCGTTGATTCGCATGGACGGGTAAAAATCCATGCCGACCACAGCCGAAACACTGTCGCCCTCAGACGGCCAAACCAACGCCCCAAAACACCTTTCTTCCCACCATCAGGCAGCCTAATCCGCCAAAAGCCAAGGAAACATCCTGCATCCTCAACCGACCCCGTCCTGCACGCCGTCACCGGACAGCACCGATGGTCAATTTTTTTCAACTGAATCAGTCAGCTAGGGTTTACAAGCGCATCAGACTCTATATACTCGCAGCCCATTACGCCGGTATAGCTCAGTTGGTAGAGCAACTGACTTGTAATCAGTAGGTCCCGGGTTCGACTCCTGGTGCCGGCACCATATAAATCAAGGGCTTGCAGCGATGCAGGCCCTTGTTTTTTCCCCCAGACGTAATAAGCCACGTAACAAGGCCACCGATCGGGCCTGTCTTACGTGCTCCCACGTCGAGCTCCAACCGCAGCTACAGACGCTCATGAGCAGTAGCGCGAGACCCTGGCCAAGCGCTCGGTATAGGGTGCCCCGCTCAAAAGCTGAGGGGGGTCAGAAAAAAGGTAATATTAGTAATACGGCTCGGAAAAAATGGCTGCAGCCCTTGCAGACCGTGGCTTTCAGCGTTTTCGGGCAAAGGTAATATTGAAGCGATACAAAGGCGATAATATTACCTTTTACTAAGGATGCTCCGATCAACTTGCCGCGCAGCGATGGCAGGCCGTAATTCACCAGACACGCAGCGCTATTCACTGAAAACGGCCTAATACAGTGTGCAGCGGAGCGTTTTCCGCTCGGTTCTCCGTGTTAAGTGCGCAACTCACCCAAACCCATCAGTCGTTTTCGAGCCATCCACAGGTTCGACAGGGCAAATAGCGTGGTTAGCTGGGCCGTATTTTTCATCAGCCCACGAAAGCGTACTTTCACGTAACCAAACTGGCGCTTGATGACCCGAAACGGGTGCTCAACCTTGGCACGTGTCTGCGCTTTGCAGTACTCGATCTTGCGCTTGGCTTTGTACAAAAGGCTGCGTTTGTTCAGCTTTGAATACGTGCTGCGCCGCGCAGCGATTTGCCAGATGACCTCACGATTTTCATGCTCTTCACGCTTCTCGACACCGGTGTATCCAGCGTCTGCATACACCGCGTTTTCTTCCCCGTGGAGCAGTTCGGCGACTTGGGTGACATCGGCCACATTGGCAGCGGTCCCGTGGACGTGATGAACCAGTCCAGACTCAACGTCAGCACCGATGTGGGCCTTCATACCGAAGAAATACTGGTTACCCTTCTTGGTCTGATGCATCTCGGGATCGCGCTCGCCGTCTTTGTTCCTGGTCGAGCTTGGGGCATGAATAATGGTTGCGTCGACGATTGTGCCCTGGCGCAGGGACAGGCCTTTCTCTTGCAGATAACCGTTGATGACCGCGAGGATCGCAGGGGCCAATTGATGCTTTTCCAGCAGGTGCCGGAAGT
>NZ_MUIO01000014.1 GCF_002087235.1 Pseudomonas floridensis
CAGGTCGATCATACGGTCAAGGGCATTACCACCATGGTCAATGAGATCACCGCGTCCACTGGTGCAGTGTCGGAGCTGGCCGGTCATGTGCGTGAAATCAGCAAAGTGCTCGACGTGATTCGCAGCATCGCCGAACAGACCAATCTGCTGGCCCTCAACGCAGCCATCGAAGCGGCGCGAGCTGGCGAGCAGGGCCGTGGTTTTGCGGTGGTGGCCGATGAAGTGCGCGCGCTGGCTCACCGTACTCAGGCTTCGACTGTCGAGATCGAGGGCATGATCAGCACCGTGCAATCAGGTGCCGACGGCGCCGTTGCGGCCATGGGCAAGAGCCTGTCGCTGGCCACCAATACCCAGGAGCTGGCTCTGCGAGCAGGTACTGCGCTGGAGAAAATCACCCAGGGTGTCGCGACGATCAACGAGCGTAACCTGGTGATCGCTTCGGCCTCTGAAGAGCAGGCTCAGGTCGCCCGCGAGGTGGACCGCAATCTGCTGAACATTCAGGATCTTTCGACCCAGAGCGCGGCCGGTGCTAACCAGACCAGCGCGTCGAGCCAGGAACTGTCGCGTCTGGCGACTTCCTTCAACGCACTGGTAGCGCAGTTCAGGCTCTGAGTTGTCTCGGCTGACGGCGTAAAAAAGCAGTTGCGTGGGACGGGGTGAGGTCGCGCATCATAGGCGCACTCAATCTGCCGGAGATTTCCATGCGTTTCATCTCGTCCGTCTTGCGTATCGCCACACTGTCATTGGGAATGGTCTGCGCCAGCGCGGCGCTGGCCTCCGACGAGGCGCAATTGATTGACTCACTCAACGCCTGGCGTGGTCAGGCGCAGCGTTGCGGCGATCAGGTGTCGATGGAACTGCCGCCACTGGTCACCGATTCGCGTCTGGTGCTGTCCGCCAGTGGTGGCGTGGATTTGCAGCAGGCGCTGTCGCGGGCCTCCTATCCGATGGTGACTGTACAGGCTATCAGTCTGTCCGGGCCGCGCGATGCGCAGTCGGCACTCAAGGCCGTACAGGAAAGCTTTTGTCATGTGGTGCTGGATCCGCAATTCATCGACATCGGTGTCAGCCGGGAAGGGCGCGACTGGCGCATCGTGCTGGCACGCTCACTGGTCGCGGCGCGGCTGGGTGACTGGCAGGCCGAGGCTCAGAAAATTCTGGAAATGATCAACGTGGCCCGCGCCACACCACGTCAATGCGGTACCCAAGCGCTTGCGGCCACTACGCCGTTGACCTGGAATGCCACGTTGGGCAGCGCCGCTCAAGCGCACTCCCAGGCCATGGCCAATAACAACTTCTTCGATCACAAGGATCGTGAAGGCCGCACGCCGGGCGATCGCGCCGAACTGGCTGGTTACATCGGGCAGCAGGTCGGCGAGAACATCGCCGCCGGGCAGGACACTGCGCGCAAGGTGGTGGACGGCTGGCTGGCAAGCCCGGGGCATTGCGCCAACCTGATGAATCCCGGGTTCCGCGAGTTGGGTGCGGCTTACGCCACCGATCCCAAGAGCGATGCAGGCATCTATTGGACGGCCATGTTCGGCACGCAGGAGTAAGGGGCTTCACACCTGCGTGCGCGTTGCCAACGCGTAGTCGCTAGCGCTTAGAAGCGGAACGCCTGACGACCGATCAGCAGCCACTGACCGTTCTGCTTCTGCCAGATCTGAAAATTTTCGATTTCGGTCGGGACCACTTTTCCGCTGTTTACCGCCTGAGCGGAGAAGTGGTTACGCACCATCGCGACATCGCCCGACAGAGTGATTTTTTGGTTGAGCATCTTCAGGTCGTTGAATGCGCTCTTACCGGTCTCGATATCGGCGATGAAGGCTTGTTTGTCCTGAATATTGCCGCTGGAGTGGCCGTAGGTCAGGTTGTCTGCGGTGAGCGCCTTGAGCTGCGCTATGTCCTTATGCCACATGGCCTGAGTCAGCTTGTCCACGGCCTGGGCGACATCTGCCTCATCGGACGGCGCGGCGATGACATAGCCGGTGAACAGGCACACAAATCCTACGAGCAGTTTGAGCTTTCTCATACGCATTCCTTTTTATTGTCATTGTTGGTCGGTTGGCAAAACGAACCGAGCATTACACCACGGCACCGCGTTCATCTGTCGTCGTACAACTTAGTCGAGGGTGATGGCGCTGACAAGCGCCGAATACGAGTGGGAAGGAAGGTGGTTACGTGGCGAGGAGGCCGGGACCACGAAAGGTCCCGGTCAATCAGGGTCTCAGACGACGCGGAATTGCTTGGTGAGACGGTTGAGGTCGGCTGCCAGCTTGGTCAGTTCAGCGGTAGCAATGGCGGTCTGGCTGGACCCTTCGGAGGTCTGGCTGGACAGGTCGCGAATGCTGACCAGGCTGCGATCCACTTCCCGCGCCACTTGCGCCTGTTGCTCAGCGGCCGTGGCAATCATCAGGTTACGCTCGTTGATCTGGCTGATGGAATCGGTGATATCGAGCAGCGCCTTGCCTGCGCCATTGGCCATGTCCAGCGTCTTCTGTGCCTGGAAGCTGGTCTGCTCCATGGCGGCAACGGCATTGCCGGTACCGGACTGGATCGAACTGACCATCTGCTCGATTTCCCGTGTCGATTGTTGCGTGCGATGCGCCAGCGCCCGTACCTCGTCCGCCACCACCGCAAAACCTCGGCCGGCTTCACCGGCGCGTGCCGCTTCGATGGCTGCGTTGAGGGCCAGCAGGTTGGTCTGTTCGGCGATGGCGCGTATCACGTCCAGCACTTTGCTGATGTCGGTCGCCATGACCGCCAGTCCCTGCACTTCGGTGGAGGTGACCTGCACCTTGGACACCATCAGGTTGATCGCCAATACCGTTTCGTCGACCTGTGCACGGCCGGCCATGGCCGCAGTGCTGGATTGCGAGGTCACTTGCGAGGCAGACGCGGCATTGCTCGCGACTTCCTCGACCGCAGCGCTCATTTCATTGACCGCCGTCGCGGCCATCTCGATCTCGTTGCTCTGGCGCAGAATGGTCCGTGACGCGTCTTCGGTCACGGCATGCATTTCCTCGGAAGTGGCAGCCAGTTGCGTCGAGGAGTCGCCAATCAGGGTCAGGGCGTTGCGCAGATTGGTTTGCATGGTCGCCAGTGCGGCGATCAGCTTGGCGGCTTCGTCACTGCCTTCAACCGTGATGTCCTTGCTCAGGTTATTGGCTGCGATGCGCTCGGCGATGTTCAGGGATTCGCCTATCGGGCCGGTCAGGCTTCGGGTGTAGAGCAAGGCGAGCACCAGTGTTGTGATTACACTCACGGCAATAAAGAGACCAACCATCCAGAGTGTCTGGTTGTAAGCGTAGTCCGCATTTTCACCCGCTTTCTGTGCCTTGCCATCGTTGACACTGATAAGGCTTTTGAGCGCTGTTTCCACCCGGTCAGCCGCGTTTTTCATCTCATTGTTGGAAATCGCCACTGCGGCTTCCAGGTTCCCGGCGGCGACAGACGCCAGGTAACGATCCTGATTGTTTTGATAATCGGCGTTGGCACTGGTCAGCTCATCGAACGCCTTACGGCCTTGAGACGTTACGATCAACTTGCCCAAGGCACTGGCGTAGTCAGCGATCAGCACCCTTGCCTGTTGGATATCGCTCAAGGCCTTGGTTTTGCGTTCCTGAGGTTCGATCGGGTTACGCAGGCGTGCATTATTGCCACGGATGCCGATGAACTCCCGATCCATAGAGCCCAGCAGTTTGACGCTGGGCAGCACGTTCTCTTCAATGAATTTTTCAGCCTCGTTCAGAATCGAGGCTTGTCGCAATGACAGCAATCCCAAAGCAACAATCATGAGGCAGAACAAACCGAAGCATAAAGCCGAGCGGGGTGCGAGGTTGAGCTTGCGCAAAATCATGAGCCTTCTCCGTGGGGTGATTAGGAAGCCTATCGCCTGCACGGAGGTTTTCTTGATGATAAGCGCAATATAAAGCACGCCGCGCATCTGAAAGCTGAAACGATTTAAAGACGCACGGTTAGTTCAGGCCGCACAGACAGGGCCGAACAGGCGCTGAAAAATATGAGCGGCGGGCTTTGTGGCGTGCTGCTAGACCTGGCCCATACCCAGCAGGAAGGTTTCCACGGCGCGCTCGACCATCGAATGAATCTGCTCGATGCTTAGAGGCATCGGGCATTCCTGATACAGACGAATCTCGGTTTCCGCGGTCAGCAGCGACGTAAATTGCAGCGCCGCGATATGAGGATCGGCCGTGCGCAACTGACCGTTCTGCATGGCTTGCGCCATCAAAGTGGAAACGGTCTGCAGGCATTGGCGAGGACCGGACTCGTAGAACATCATGCCAATGTCCGAACGGCCCGATTCTGCGACCACCATGCGATACACCGCCAGCGCACTGTTGTCGTTGACAAGCACCATCAGCATTCGCTCGCCGAAGCGGCTGAGCACGGTCCTGAGGTCCACCCGTTCATGGTCGTAGGCCGCCAGTTCCGAGACGGCTTCAGCCAGGTGTTCGGTTGCATGCCGGTTGACCACGGCGATGAACAGTTCTTCTTTGGAAGGGAAATAGCTGTAGATCGTCGCTTTGGAGCCGCCCATTCGTTTGGTGACTTCATTCATCGAGGTGCGCTCGTAGCCCATCTCGAGGAAAACGCTTGCCGCCGCATCAATGATGGCTTCACGGCGAGCTTCGGTACGCACCTTCATTCGAATCCTCAATCCTTCAGGGAATCTGCACTGGCAGGTAGTCGCAAAATAATAGATAGACTGAAACTGAACCGTTCGGTACGATTTAATTCGTCTCCGTGGAGCTTACTGGAAACGGGGCCTCAAATAAACGCCGTTGCATGATTGCTGTCTCAGGCAGATGCTTGAGTCATATCGTTTCTGACGCCAAGTGCCATGCCTATCGATCCATGGAGTGAGCAGAACTATGAATATCATTGACTTCAAGAAGCCTGGCAGTCCATCCATTCGACAGGTCCATTCAGCCAGGGCGCCTGCGCTGGAGAAAGTGCTGTCCATTACCTTGAAGACCGATGCGCCCACCCTGATGGGCATCTGCAGCGACGGTTTGCGCAGCAACAGTTCAATTCTGGGCGGTGAGTTTCAGGGGCAGAACATTCGCGGTTCCGTCTTGCCTGGCGGCAGTGATTTTTTCGTCGAACTGTCGAGCGAGCTGGCCTTTTTCAATGCGCGCTTTACATTGCGAACCCGGCTGGGTGAACTGATCAATGTCGAAAGCAAAGGCGTACTGCTGATGGACGAGGAAGGGCAGAGCGAACTGCAAAACGGTATCTGGCCGATTTCCGAGGGGCATTATCAATGCACCTGCACCCCGCAGTTTCAGGTGACTCTGGGTCCCAACGACTGGCTGGAAAAGAGTGTATTCATTGGCAAGGTCGAGTACCTGTTCTTCAATGAAAAGATCATGAACATCTATCGAATCAGATACTGATCGGTGTCTGGAGCGCAGGCTCATTCGCCTGCGATGCCGAAGCAAGCCCTGACTGAGCCTGCCCCGGCGGCGAATCATCAGAAAGTGACGCTGGCGCTCAGTCGTGCCGTGCGCGGTTCGCCCACATTCACCTGCAACTGGCTGCCAGTGCTGGACGGGTAATACTGTTTGTCAAACAGGTTGTCCACGTTCAGTTGCAGGCGGGTCTTGTAACCAGCCATCGGCACATCCCAGCGCAGGAAGGCATCGGCCACGGTGTAGCTGCTCATGTAGAACGTGTTGGCGTCGTCACCGGCGCGCTCACCCACGTAGCGCGCCCCGCCACCGGCATGCCATTCACCCAGGCCCGACGGAACCTGCAGGTGATGGGTCAGGTACAGGCTGGCGGTATGCCTGGGGGCCTGGCTCAAGCGATTGCCTTGGTTGCTCGGATCGTCAAGCACCTCGGTGTGCGTGTAGGCGTAGGTGCCAATCATGTCCCAGCGCTCGGCGATACGGCCGGTTACATCCAGTTCCACGCCCCGTGAACCGACCTTGCCGGCCGCTTCGCTGACGCCGGTCACGCCGGTCGGGGTGACGACGTTCTTCTTCTCGATATCGAACACCGCCATGTTGAAGTCAAGCCCCGGTGCCAGTGCGTATTTGGCACCGACTTCGTAGCTGCGGCCTTCCTCCGGATCGAAGGTGGTGCCGTCGTCGTTCACGTCCTCGTTGGGCACGAACGAGCGGCTGTAGTTGCCGTACAGCGACAGGTCTTCGTTGATTTTGAACACCAGTCCGGCCATGGGCAGGAAGACGTCATCGTTCTTGTCCAGGTTTACCGCGCGGCTTGCACCCAGGCCTTGCGCGATGTACTGATCGTAGTGCTGATAGCGTCCACCGAGCACCAGGATCCAGCGGTCATTCAGGTGCCAGTTGTCCTTCACATAAAGCGAGGACGAGGTCAGCTGATTGCTCAGGTTGCTGGTCGGCTGATTGACGACACTGGGTTCGGCCAGGCTGCCGTAGACCGGGTTGAAGATGTTGAAACCGTTCTGCGCGGTGTTGCGGTAGGTCTTGCCGCGAAACTTGTCGGAGTCTTCCTGTTCAGCGCCGATCAGCAGGTCGTGCTCCTGCCCCAGAAACGACTGTTTGCCGATGAAATCCCAACTGGCATAGCGCGTTTCGTAGTCGTAATGGCCGCCGTTGGCCTGGCGACGCAGAACGCCGCTGCCGAGTTGTGGGCTGGTTTGCGGCTGGGCAATGGCAAGGCTGTAGCGATCGTTATTCCAGCCGTAGGTCAGGCGGGTTTTCCAGTCGTCGTTGAGTTGATATTCGAAACGTGCAGTGGCGGTTTCGCTGATGCCAACGGTTTTGGCCCATTTCTCGTCCAGACGCTTGTTGTAGCTGACGTCGGCCGGATGCCCCCCGGTGAACACGGTGCCACGGTCGAACGGGCTGACGTAATCGTTGTACTCATACGCCAGCGTGAGGCTTGCACGCTCACCGGTCCACGACAGGGACGGGGCAATCAGGGTGTGCTGATCGACGCCATAGTTGCGCCAATAGTCTTCACTCTGGCGCTCGGCTACCAGACGATACGCCAGGCCGCTGTCGCCCAGCGGGCCAGTGGTGTCCACACCGAAGCTGCCGCCGCCCTCGCTGAAGGCCGACCCGCTCAATGTGGTGCTTTGTACATACTGCGGCTGTTTGCTGATCACGTTGATCACGCCGCCGGGTTCCATCGCGCCATACAGCAGCGAGGCCGGTCCCTTGAGCACTTCGACCCGGTCGGTGGTCGCGCTGAAGTTCTTCGAAACCACCGAGCGCACGCCGTCGCGCAGGATCGAACCGTCATCGTTGGTGCCGAAACCGCGCTTGACCAGCGAGTCCTTGGTGTTGCCCAGCGTGTTGCCCTGGCTGACGCCGCTGACGAATTTCATGGCATCGTCCAGCGAGCGCACGTTGTAATCGGCGATGGTCTGCGGTGTCACAACGTTGACCGACTGCGCTTCTTCCTTGAGCGGCACATCACTCTTGCTGGCGGTACTGGCGCTCGCGGCGCTGTAGCCCTCATCGTTCGGGGTGGCGGCGGCAGAAACCTGAGTCGCGGGCAGTGTTGCGGCTTCAGCGGCGTGGGCGGTGCTGGACAACAGGGTCAGGGACAGTGCTGACAGCAGAAAAGGGCCACAGCGGCGAGTGTGTAAAGAGGTGATCAAGGGAGATGCTCTGTCGGGACGTTAATAGCAATAATTGTAATTTGATATTAATTCTCATGTAAATGAGTGAATTGTCCTGCGCGTCATGTATCCGATCCCTACAACTGTGTGTCGGGATTGAACGGAATACGCTTGCCAAGGCTGATCAGGGGTTCCTGAACGTAGCCCAGGCCTGCATAAAACGCCTGAACACCTTCATTGCTGACGCGAATCTGCAGGTTGATCTTGAGGCAGCCGAGCGCAATCAGTGCCTGCTCGGCATGTCTGACCAACGCTGTTCCCAGCCCCTTGCCCCGTTGACGCGGATCGACGGCGACCGAATAGAGCCAGCCACGATGGCCGTCGTAACCGGCAAGCAGCGTCCCTGCGACCTTGTCGTCCACGGTGATGACGAAGAACAGCCGGTCGGCCACGGCGAGCTTCATGTCGATCGACAGATCAGGGCGGTTGTGGGGAGCGTCGTCGTTGAAGACGACTTTCCACAGCTCGATGACCGCCTGGCGGTGGTGCGGGTCCCAGTAGTTGATGATGCGGTGCATGGCGCAGCCCTTTAGTGAAGTGCGCCAACGCTATCGCCCCGCGTGGCACCTGTCTACCGATGGGCAGTGCCCTGCTCGCAGCAGTGCTCACCGGAATCGGCAGGCCCTGCATGCTCATAACGATCGTGGTGGCGCACCCAGTTCATGATCGGGTCTTCGTTGCGTCCCTTGGGCGTCAGGTCCAGAAAGTTATAGGTGCCGACCAGCAGGTCCAGGCCTCGGGCGTAGGTTGAATAGGTATGAAAGATCTCGCCGCGTTCGTTCTTGTAGAAAACGCTCAGCCCGGGCATCTCATCGAATGGTTCAGGGCTCTTCTCGTAGTTGTAGATGACATCGCCGTTGGCAATCTGCGCTTGGGTGAACGACACGCCGAAGTCGTGATTGAACGTGCTGCCCGCCGACGATACCCAGTCGAACTGCCAGCCCATGCGTTGCTTGAAGGGCTGGAATGCTTCCCATGACGCATGAGATACGGCCACCACGGACACGTCGTGGTGAGCGAGATGGAGGTTGGCGCCGTCCAGATGGTCGGACAGAAACGAGCAGCCTTTGCAGCCTTCCGTCCAGTCCGGGCCGAACATGAAGTGGTAGATGATCAGTTGAGTGTGCCGGCCGAACAGCTCAGCCAGGCTCTGTTCTGCGTTGGGGCCGCTGAACCGGTAACGGGTGTCAATCTTCACCCATGGCAGTTCCCGCCGCGCGGCACTGAGCTGGTCGCGGTGATGGGTGAGGGCTTTTTCATGGATCAAATGCTGGCGACGCGCTTGCAGCCATTGCTCACGGGAAACGACAGGGTGTCGGTCGAATGGGTTGCTCATGGCAGGCTCTCCTGACTCGGATAGGTACCTGAGTTGGTCGATTGGCCGTTCAACGAATCGACACCGTCAATCGGCGTTTCTAGCGTCCGTTAGCCAGCATGAGGCTGTTGTTCCTCTTTTTTCGTGACCTGAGGCGACGATGCAGGCGTTTTCAACAGAATTTGTATCGCCTGGCTGTAAGCCTGTTGGCCCACACGCATGCTGTTGTTATGTGTGCCGCCCGGCACCAACAGCAGGTTTTTCGGTTCTCGAGCGGCCTCGAACAGCTCTTCGCTGAAACGGGCCGGCACGTAGCGGTCATCGGTGCCGTGCACAATCAGTACCGGCATGTGAATGTCGGCGATCTTGTCGACTGAATCGAATTTCTGCGACAGCAGCCAGCGCACCGGCAGCGAGGTATTGGCGATGGCGGTGGCGACGTCCGCCAGATTGGTGAACGTCGACTCGATGATCAGCCCGCGCGCGGCCACCGGCGCATCGTTCTTGTCGGCTTCACGACCCAGTTCTGCCGCCAGGTCCACGCCCACCGCTCCGCCGAGGGAGTGACCATAGATCACCCGGCGCTGTGGATCGGGTTGCAGTTGCTTGAGACGCTCCCAGGCGATGCGCGCGTCTTCATAGACGGTCTTTTCGGACGGCAACTGGCCCATGCTCTGCCCGAAACCGCGATAGTCGATGGCCAGGATCGAGAACCCCAGCGCCCTGAGTTGCTCGATGCGGAACAACTGACCGGTCAGATTCCAGCGTGAGCCGTGCAGATATAACACCGCCGGAGCGTCCTTGCGTGGCGCGGGCCACCACCAGGCATGGATGTTCTGCGAAGTGCCGAAACCGGGTGCCCTGAGTTCCAACTCCTGCACATCTGCGGGCAGGCCGCTATACCAACTGGCAGTGCCTGGTTCGATGCGGAACACCAACTCGCGTTCCTTATGCTCAAGTACCGCGCAGCCCACCGGCAGTCCGACAATGACCGCGGCCATGCATAACCACCTCAGTGGACGAGTCTTGATACGGTCAAGAGAGAAAGAAGGCATGAAGGGTGTTCCGGTAAACAAATGAAATAAATGCCGGTTCCGTCCATGTGTTGCAATAGTCGATGGGAGATATCGGTTACAGGATATTGCGCAACTGATCGGCTGAGTGAATCGCTCGGCACACAGAACATCATTGCAAGGTCGCTGAATCAAAAACCCACGACCTTGGCTGCGCTTCGTGTATCAGGCGGTCAGTGCATGAACAACGCGATCAGAATGATGATCGGGATTGGCACGCCCAGCATCCACAACAATATCGAACGCATCATGAGTCTCCTGTCTGGCTTTTAGCGGGCAGCCCTTGCGGTCTGGGCTGACGTATTGACCGGGGCTGCGGCGTCACGCCGCCGTCCTCCGAATATCGCCGCCAGGCTTGCGAAAAACGCGCCGCACAGCAGGGTGACGAAGGTCCACAGTGCCGTGCCTGCGGCGATTTTCGCGGCAGTGTCGGCGGCCTCTCTGGCAGCGGTCCTGGCTTGCTCGATGGACAGCAACGCCTGGCCATAGACTTCATCCACGCGCCGCTCGGCGTCCTGCTGACTCATATTGGTGCGTTGCGCGATCATCTGAGCCAGGTAGCCACGGTCTTCCGGGCTGAGCTGGCCATTGTTGTCGAGCGTACGGCTAAAGATGCGCAGCACTTCTTCATGAATCGAATCGTCGTTGTCGGCAGGCGCGTCTTCCGTGCGAAACAGACGGTCGATGTAGTAGTGATAGTCCTGACCGCTGACATTGCCGACGGCATTGCCTGCCGCCTGCGTCATCGCGCCCGCTGCGCCGGAGGCAACGCTGGCACCTGCCTGAACGCCGCTGCCGACCACGCTTGCGGCTGAGCCTGCGATCAGGCTGGCGGCGACCAGTGTCGCAAGGGTCCATGCCAGAAAGCCGTGGGCGGTGTCGCGGAAATAGACTTCGTCGTCATGCACATTGACCCACTTCACCCGCAGACGACCGGCCAGGTAACCACCCATGGCGGAGGAGACAATCTGGACGATCACCAGCCAGATCACGGAGGAAATACCCAGGGCCTGCGCGCTGGCACCTTCGTCCGTCCAAGGTGAGATGGCTGAAAAGCCAAGCCCCAGTCCCAGCATCAGCAAGAGCATGGAGACCACCGCTGCGGCCACGGCACCGGCGAAGATCGCACCCCAGGAAACCCCGGAGTCATTGCCCGCACTGGATTCTGCAACTGCGTAAGTATCATTTGGGGAAACCATTGTCATCGACTCCGAGGGGAAAGGGTCAGGCGCTTCAGGCGCGTGGATGCAGGCGCGATGCCGCTGCTCCAATTCTCTAAAACGATTCGAAATCAATAGCTTGGACAGCTTCAAATCTCTTTGCAGGCATTCTGGACCCACTACACTGAGCTTGGCAGGCGTTCTGCATGGCTGATAAGTCGCCTTGTTTCAAAGGCTTGCACAAGGCAATTGAAGGTTAGCGCTCGTGGTGCCTGCGTTTAGTCCGGTTTGTTATTGAAGTAGCCCTTTTTGATAGCCGGGGATTATGCTGTCACCGTCAGGCCGCTGTATTTTTGTCGTCTGGAGGCGCCGGATTTACCGTTCCACAGCCAGCCTGCCTTGCATGTTCTTCAATTTCTTCAAGAGGTTACCGCTCAATGTTTCTACATCGCCCCCTGGAAGAAAAAGACATCCCGATCATCTGTGAGCTGCCGCAGAATGCCGACGAGCTGTTTTACATGTTTCCTCGCGCTACATACCCGCTGACGCCAGGCCAACTGATGGACGCGCTCGAGACCCGTTACGATTCCACGGTGATCGAGATGGACGGTGAAGTGGTGGGGTATGCCAACTTCTCCCGGTGTGATTTTCGCGGTCGGTGCGCGCTGGGCAACGTCATCATCGCGCCCAAGGCCAGGTCCAGAGGTGTCGGCCGTTACATGATCAGCTGCATGATGGACATTGCCTTCGACAAGCACGAGGCCAGCGAGCTTATCGCCTCCTGCTATAACCATAACGTTCCCGGCCTGCTGTTTTACCCACGCATGGATTTCCGCCCGTATGCCATCGAGGAGCGACGTGACAAACAAGGTGCGCGAGTCGCCGTGATTCACTTCCGCCTGCCCCGATCCGTAGACTGAGACCGTGCCGGGTGACCAGAGGCCAAGTGACTGCCTCTGGTCACCCTGGGCTGTCTGTGTACGCCACCTGAATGTTCGCTCTGAAAATGCGATCCGAGTGACCGAAATCTGACTGCAAGGGGCGGATTCGATGACCGTTCGTCGCGCTGCGTTAATTAATTAAACGGCTGTACAGCTATTTAATGATGCAGATCATGTCTTTCACCGCTTGAAGACATAAAGTGAATCGTTTTTTCTAGCAACAGTTACAAATAAATACATTTAACCTGCGTGCGAGTGGCCTACGCTGCACATTGCCGACCCGGTCATTGCAGGCGTATAAAGGACGTCAGGGATCAAGTAAGTGGCGACAATTAATTGGCAGGCAAGGGTGTGCCTCGTTTCAATTATTTAACGATAAAGAGCGGTATTGATCTGCCGGTGTCCGGCAGCGCTTACATAAAATAAGGAGATAGAAAATGATCGCGAGTGGACTGTCTACTCTGGAACTGCGCAGCATCGTTGAAGGCGCATTTTTACCGTTACGCTGTACCTGCACGGTGGCCCCGGACTATTCGATGACCGTACAGGTCAATGACCCGTATTCCGGACGTGTCGAACTGGTGGTGACCGGCATTTCGCTGCATGGCCTGAAGACCAGCCGCGACATATCCAATCTGGTCTCGGAACTGCGTGACGAGCTGAATCAGGGCGGTGTGAAACAGCTGCATTACCGCACGGCCTGATGGCTGAACGGTCCCGGTCGATGACGGTCGGGACAACTCTTTTCTATCCCTCAGGGCGTCTTTATCAGAGATCGCCCCGTTGTGCTTTGCCCTCGATAAGTATCCGGCTGACGCCCGTCATAGTCATGTCAATTTGTCGGCGCTGTATTCCTGTTGTTTTTCAGGCCTACCATGAAAAAATAAAAAGTCGATCGCTACAGGGTGCGTACTTTCGTTCACCGTGTTTTTATCGCGGTTGTTCGCAGGGTCTTTTGAAATCAGCCAGTTGCGACGCAGATCGATGAGGAAAAAGTCGGGCGTGCGTTATTTGACACTTCGTCGTTTCTTTGCAACTATCCAGTCAGTTCCACTCGCTGCACTGTGCCCCACCTTCTATAAAACCTGACGTGTTCGAACCTGTTGTTGAAGGGGCGGGCGGTAGCGTGGCGCGTTGTTTTTCTGGCGACCACGCACACTGTAATTGGCAGTTTGTTTCGGTTTGTGTAACTACTCATTTCTATTGATAAAACCTACAGGGTTTCTTGACCAAGTCCTGATAACGCTGTGCGTGCGTTGTTTATTTTAATGCCTTGTCTTTTTTAAATTGTGCATGGACGCTGGTTCGTCGTGTTGGCCAGGTATTCGATCATCCAGAACTTCTGGAATGCACCAACGTGTAGCTATGACGATGGAGCATCATCATGTTTGAAGATCCTTTGGAAACAGTCTGCGGATGTGTGGTGGGCGGTGCAGGGCTGGCGGGAATGGGGTTTCTGTTCAACGCATTGAAAAGCGGCATGCTGGCCGACATCGCAGCAAGCGGCCTGATTGTCATTGATGCCAGTGACCGGCCGGGGACCGGTGCCCTGGGACACTACCGGATTACCGCCAACTCGGTGGGTGATGTCTTCATCGACTGTCTGCGTGACCCGGCGTTGCGCGATATTTTCGAACCGCTGGAGTACTCGCCAGCGTACTGGCGCATTCGTGGCCAGGCGCAGAGTGCACCGCAGCTCTCGGATGTCGGCCAGTTGATGGTGGAGGCTTCGCGTCTGGTGCTCGAGCACATCGCTCGGGTCTACGCCGTGAAAATCTGGCACAGCACGACCATTACTGAAGTGATCAGCGAAGATGACGAGTTCTGCATCAAGGTGCAAACCGAAGGCTGCGTCAGGCTTGTGCGTTGCCAGACGCTGGTCCTCAATCTGGGCGGTCGTCAGGACCCACGGCATCTGATCGACAGCCTTGCGCAGCAGGGCCTGACACTCTGCGAATCGATGAATATCCAGAGTGCCGACCGGCTGCTGCGGATGAATGCCGTACAGTTGCGTGAAGTGTTTGCGCTGGCGCTGGCCAGTGGCGGTCGGATCACCGTCGTGGGCGGCTCGCACAGTGCATTCTCGATGCTGGAAAACCTCGCAGATGCCCTGGAGTTCGCTGGACTCGAGGAACTGACCCTGATTCATCGCACCCGCATCCGGCTGTTCTATGAAAGTGCCGAGGATGCGGCGGCGGCAGGCTACGCGTTTGATTCGCAACTGGACGTTTGCCCGGTTTCCGGGCGCGTCAACCGCTCAGGCGGCTTGCGCTACCGGGCGCTGGATATCGGCCGCGAAGCGCTGAAGCATGGCCGTATCGGCAAGACCGGTGTGCGGGTCCGATTGCTGCAGACTGTGGACGGTCCGGCCGGGGCTGTCGAGCAGGCCAGAGCGGCTCTGGCCGAATCATGTGTGGTGGTGCAATGCACCGGCTACCAGCCCTGTTTGCCGGTTCTGCGCCATGGTGATGGCAGTCCGATCGTGTTGCGCGAGACCAAAGGTGGTCTCGATTCGGATCAGGCCGGTTGTCCTGCAGATCATAACGGGCGACGCCTGAAAGGCCTTTACCTGTTCGGTCTGGGTGCAGGCTTGGGCGCGGACCCTCAGTTGGGCAGCGAGCCATCCTTCGACGGTCGGATCTACGGTGTCTGGCAGTTTCACCATGATGCCAGTCGGGCCGTGCTTCAGGCCGTCACCGCACGATTGCATCACAAGGCATCTGCCGTCGATACTTCGTGTCTGGCCGGTTTCATGCAGCTTGAGCCCCGGTTTCAGGCCTGACGGAAGACGTGACGCAAGACAGCCTCCCGCTGGCAAGGGCACCTGGACTGCGCTAGCGTTCTGCACTACAGCACCATCAGGAGATCCAGGATCATGCGCATCTTGATCGTTGGAGCAGGCGCGATTGGCGGCTATTTCGGTGGCCGCCTGCTGGAGGCCGGACGTCAGGTGACCTTTCTGGTCCGGCCGGGCAGGGCCGAGGAACTGGATCGGGACGGTCTTGTCGTGCGCAGTCCGCTGGGCAATTTTCAATACCCGTCACCACCGTATGTACTGGCCAACCACCTGGCAGATCCCTACGACCTGATCCTGCTCGGCTGCAAGGCCTTCGATCTGGAGGCGGCGATGGCGACCATCGGGCCTGCTGTCGGGCCGGGCACGTCGATTCTCTCTCTGCTCAACGGTATGGCTCATCTGGATCGCCTGACAGAACGCTTTGGTGTCCAGGTCGTGTTGGGCGGCCAATGCCTGATTTCCGTGGACCGCGATTCAACCGGTGCGATCCTGCACCTGAACGAGATGCATCAACTCTCGTTTGGCGAGCTGAGCGGCGCGTTGACACCGCGTATCCTGAAGGTTGCCGAGGCGCTGGCCGATGCCGGTTTCGAAGCGAATCTGAGTCAGCACATCGTGCAGGCGATGTGGGACAAATGGTGCTTCATCGCCACGCTTGCAGCCATTACCTCCAGCATGCGCGCCACGATCGGCGATGTCCTGAGCGCAGGCGGAGAAGGGCTGATCGCAAAATTGCTGTCCGAGTGCGCGACCATCGCGAAGGCCGCCAACTACCCGCTGGACACCAAAGTGCGCCAGCGTCACCTCGAACTGCTGACTGCGCCGGGTTCGAAGCTTACCGCGTCCATGATGAGAGATATCGAACGGGGTGCACCCACTGAGGTCGAACAGATTCTGGACGATATGCTGGTCAGGCGTACCGCTCTGGGTATCGCTTCGGGCGAACTGTCGATGCTGGAGATCGCCTGCCTGCATGTCAGAGCCTACGAAGCGCGTCGCGTTCGGGAACAGCCGTGAGCTATCCAGTGGCCTCGGTTGCCCCTGCATTCAAGTAGTCATTTGGAGGTGCTACTCATGCCAGTCAAACACGATTTATTCGCGGACCTGAAGTTGACCCGGGAGGAAGTCGCCGAGCGCAGCCGCAAGGATGCAAGATTGCAGCAACTGCTCAGCGATTACGACAGTGCAGACGTTCAGGTTGTGGAGGCCGAGAAAGGACCGGCTGGCGGCATCGGCGACGACCAACTCAAGAAACTCAAGGAAAAACGGTTACTGGTGAAAGACCGTATCGTTCAGCGCCTTTCCGAACTGTAGGCCGCGCGTTAGAAACGGCTGAGCCACGGTAAAAAAACGGCCCCCGAACAGGGGCCGTTTTGCGTTTGCCAGTCAACCCAGCCCCGGCGACATCGGGCGCTCGCCGGTCGGCAGGCTCATGTCGCTGCCTTCCTGATCAATGCCGTGCGGTGTGTCGTAGGTCCCCGACGTGACGCGGGATGCAGTTCCGGAACCAGAACCGGCCCCGGTTGATGCTGAGTCGGGTGCCGGGTTGTCGGTGTTGCGCAGTCTTTCCCTGGCCTGGCTGACAATCCGTTTCTCGCGAGTCGTGGCAGGCAGGACTGCGCCGATCACTGCGCCAACCGCAACGCCCATGGCGGCCAGCGTCAGCGGCTGCTCATTGAGCATCTGGCTGGCACTGGACTTCATTTGCAAACGTTTTTGCTCAAGCGAATGCCCTGCGTCGTGAAGCGAGTCCGAGCTGCCGGACAGCTTCTCGCTAACGCTACTGGTCAGGTGCGTGGTCTTGTCCTTGACCTGACTGGCTTTGTCTTTCATGTGGGAAACGGTCTGGGCCACCCGCGCCTTGGCACTGCTCAGGCTGTCACTGACGGTGTCGGCGACGCTGCTGACCCGCTCACCGACACTGCCCAGTACTGACGCGCCTGCCGACGGACCGATAGAAGCGGGGCGGTTGCTGCCCATCATTAGCCAGAGTACGCCAACCGTCGTCAGCACCGCTGGAACCGGATTGGCCTTGACGTTGTTGCCCAGATTGCCGAAAAACTCTCCGCCATTGTCTTTCACATACGCCAGCGCCTGATCCACCAACTGGCCAGGCGACATTTTCTTTTCCAGCGCATCGACGATATTGCCGATGCTGGAGCGCTGCTGGTCAATTTCCCGTTCCAGCGTTTCAGGGCTTTTCTGTGACTCCTCTTCAAAGTGTTCGGGTGTGTCGAAGCTGCTGTCGATGCTCATGAGACTTTCCTCTGGATAGCGTCCTTGTTTTTCTGCAAGGTGCTGGCGGTGCGCTCGGGAACCAGGTTGGAGGGTTCCAGTTTCTTGTTGCCGGCCTGAATCATGAAGAAGCCGATAACCAGAGCGGCGATACCCACGATCAGGGCTGCCAGCCAGGGGGCCATCACGTAGCTGAGGGCGTAGACCGCCGCCAGCAGGACCATGCTCAGGCCTCCCAGCATGACGATCGCGCCGATGCCGACTGCCGTCGCGCCCTGTTTGGTGGTGCGGATGGACTCGCGGAACTCCGCCTTGACCAGCGCCATTTCCTTGGTCACCAGCGCTGGCACTTCATGAGCCAATTGCCGAACCAGACTCAGCACCGAGGTGTCATTTTCAGGCGGTGTGTCCTGCTGCGTATTGGGTGGAGTGCTCATCACACGTCTCCTTTGGGCAGGCCTGACTTGGGTGCGCCGTCTCTGGACAGGTCACTGTTCAGGTCGTCGTCCAGATCATCGTTGAAATCAGTCATGGCTGGGCTGTCGGGAATGCCGGTTCCGGGGCGGGCGCTGTGCAGTACATCGTTGTCATGAGGGTGCGTCGCGACCATTTCTTCGGCGGCCAGCGTTGACGGACTGATCGGGTCGTAGGGACCTGACGCATCGACATCGGTCAGATCGCCGGTATTCGACGAGCCGGCTACCGAAAGATCCGCCGTGGTCATGTCCGGATCGGTATCGGTCGATGAGGTGGAGGCTTTTAACAATCGCGACAGGCCCAGGCCAAGCGCCACACTGCCACTGATGAACAGGACCGGATTTTCTCTGGCCAGCCTGCCGGCATCCTGCAGCAACTGTTCGGCACTTTTAGTGCGCAGGCTTTCGGCCAGGCGGGTCATGCTCTGAGCGATGTCGGTGACGTAGCGGGACAGGCCCAGATTGTCATTGCCTTCCATCTGTTGAGCTGCCGACTGAGCATTCTGGGCCAGGTTCTCTATCTGCTGTGCAGCATTGTCGCGGTATTGCTCGAACTGCGCGCCTGCCTGTCGGGCGATGTTTTCTGCGTTGCCATGGCTGTCATCCTGCAACCCCTGCAGGTGATCCTGGCCTGCCTGACTGCCAGTATGGGCATTGCCGCTCATGGAGGTTTCGTTGGTGGTTGCCATCATCATTCACCGTTTTCTGTCACCAGATAAAGAGAATGCTCGGCTCACTGCGGACTACGGGCTGGCATTGATTTGCATGCTTGCAGAGTGTCGACTCGTGATTTTTCGACGATGTTCCGAAAGGGTGACCAGTGGTCGCGCCACAGGGTCAGAAAAGGCAGCGCGCATAAAAAACGGCGTCGTATAGGACGCCGTACGGCTGATGATCCGCCGCAGGGGCAGATCAGCTTTGAATAAGGGGGTGTGACGAGGGGCTTATTGTGGGTCCTGGTTTGGAGCCAGTTCTGCCTGAATGCGTTTGTAGATTTCTTCGCGGTGTACGGACACATTTTTGGGTGCATTGATGCCCAGCCGGACCTGAAGCCCTTGAACGCCAAGAATCGTCACGGTGATCTCGTCACCGATATTTATGCTTTCGCCAACTTTGCGAGTGAGTATCAACATAATCTTTTCCTTGATGGCCTCTTGAAAACGCCTCTCTCAAGAGGCTGGCGTTTGCCTTTGCGTGGTGGTTGTTGCCGAGTGCATCCAAATGCATCCGTCCTAAGACGTCGCGGTGGTGAATTTAATTCCCTCGGTTCATTTTCTTGTCATCGAGATTTGCATCCGCGATACGACGAGTGCGCCAATTCTGCCCGTTTTGGCCTGAGAATGCCCGTATTTACTGGTGCAACATAAAAAGTAACGTGATCCGATGCACAATTCAGGTTCGCCATGGCATTGCTGAAGACAATTGAGCGGGCTTATCCCTGCTCGTTCCTAAGCGTAGGCACGACTTTGAAACATTGCCTGAGCTTTCTGAAAATTCAACCGAAAGAGCTGTAGGTGTGTGTAGGAAACAGCATTCGGACAGGTTTTCGGGTAAACGAAGCCGGGCCTGTTCATGTTGTCGGCAGGAAAGGGGAAACGTGTAGGGCGCAAGCGGGCAGGGGAAACCCGAGGGGATACCAGAAGAGAAACGAGCCTTCGCGAGCCTGGTCGCCCGCGAAGGTGGAGGGAGCGTCTGGCGCTTAAAGGGCCATCGACAGCAGCATGATGAAGATCAGGCCGACCACCGAAAGAATGGTTTCCATCACGGTCCAGGTCTTGAAGGTTTCGGCAACAGTCATGTTGAAGTACTGCTTGACCAGCCAGAAACCGGCGTCGTTCACGTGCGACAGAATCAGCGAGCCTGCGCCGGTGGCCAGCACCAGCAGCTCGCGGTTGACGCCTGGAATCAGGCCGACCACAGGCGCCACGATGCCAGCACCGGTGATCGTCGCGACCGTCGCCGAACCGGTTGCCACACGAATCACCGCCGCCACCAGCCAGGCCAGCATGATCGGGTTGATCTGCGCCTGAACCGCCATGTGACCGATGACATCACCGACACCGCTGGCAACCAGCATCTGCTTGAAGCCGCCGCCGGCACCAACGATAAGCACGATCGCAGCCACGGGTGCCAGGCTCTGATCGAGCAGTTTCATGATTTTGGAACGGTCGAAGCCGCGCGCGGCGCCGAAGGTGTAGAACGCCAGTAGCAGTGCGGCCAGCAACGCGGTGATCGGGTGACCGATCAGGTCCATCCAGATGCGGAACAGGTTGCCTTCCGGCAGCGCCACGTCGGCGAAGGTCTTGAGCAGCATCAGGAACACCGGCAGCAGAATCGTCACCAGCGTGATGCCGAAACCTGGCAGGTTCTCGGTGCTCGACTCCTTGGCAATCTGGTCCATCAGTTCCTGCGAAGGCGTGCCCGGAATGTATTTGGAAATCCATTTGCCGTAGATCGGACCGGCAATGATTGCGGTCGGCAGCGCGACGATCAGACCGTAGAAAATGGTCTTGCCGATGTCAGCGCCAAAGATGCCGATAGCCAGCAGCGGACCCGGGTGCGGCGGAACCAGGCCGTGCACCGCCGACAGGCCGGCCAGCAGCGGGATGCCGATCTTAACGATCGACACACCGGTGCGACGCGCCACGATGAACACCAGCGGGATCAACAGCACGAAACCGATTTCGAAGAACAGCGGAATGCCGACCAGAAAGGCCGAGAACATCATCGCCCAGTGCACTTTCTGTTTACCGAATGTGCGGATCAACGTTTGCGCAATTTGATCCGCGCCGCCCGAGTCGGCCATCAGTTTGCCGAGCATCGTGCCCAGACCAAGGATGATGCCGACGAAGCCCAGTACGCCGCCGAAGCCGTCCTGGAAGGATTTCATAACCTTTTCCACCGGCATCCCGGAGGTCAGGCCGAGGAAGCCAGCCGCCAGTGTCAGCGCGACGAAAGGGTGGACCTTGAATTGGGTGATCAGCAATACAAGGCCAACGATGGTCACCAACGCATCGATGAGCAGGAACGTCTCATGGGTCATACCGAACATGGGGTGTCTCTCCGGTTATTATTTTAAGGGCCGCTACCAACACCAGCGCCTTCTTCGTGTGTGCAAGACAGCGCTGTCTTTTGCACTTACGCCTTTATCAGGCGTGGGAGTCTTTCCACCAGGCCGCCGCTTGCGTGCCAATCTCGTCGATGGATTGGGTCGCATCCACCACCAACGTCAGCGGTTCGCCGTAAGGCGGCTCAAGCGTGGCGAACTGACTGTCGACCAGGCTGGCGGGCATAAAATGCCCCGGCCGGTGCGAGCAGCGTTCGACGGCGAGTTCCTTGGTCAGTTCCAGAAAGACGAAACCCAGCCCCGGCACGGCATCGCGCAGGCGCTGGCGGTAGATCAGCTTGAGGGCAGAGCAGGTCAGGACCGGGTGTTCGCCCCGGGCGAGGGCGGCGGCCAGTTCTTCACCCAGGCGGGTCAGCCAGCCGGCACGGTCCTGGTCATTAAGGGGGGTTCCAGCACTCATCTTTTCGATATTGGCCGGTGGATGGAAGGCATCACCTTCAATGAGGCGGCCTGCGCTCTTGAGTGCGATTTCGGCACCCACGGCACTTTTGCCGCAGCCCGATACACCCATAACCACCAGGGCTGAAATAGCAGTATTCGCAGTTGTCACAGTAGGCACCTCATCTGGAGACAGCGCTGTCTTGTCCGGTGGACATCAGGCTCAGCCTGGGCTGTTCCAGTTCTTGTCGTTGTTTTGGGTTCAACAATCAGCATCGGAGGCTGTTCTCCGTGGCGACCCGGCGCGGGTGGCAAATGTGAAACCAGCGATAAAGCGTTGTCACGGTCCATGAGACAGCGCTACCTTATGGGGCATTCGACACATTTGGCAACCCCTATGTTAGTTGGCAACGCATGATACGCATTGGTTCCCGCTCCACCGGTCGTCCGACCCTCAATGAAGTGGCCCGGCTGGCTGCGGTTTCTCCGATTACCGCGTCCAGAGCCTTGCGCGGCGTCACCACGGTGGCACCCGAACTGGCCGAGAAAGTCAGGGCGGCGGCGCAGAGCCTGGGCTATGTTGCCAACCCTGCGGCACGCGCGCTGGCTTCCTCCTGCAGCCAGACCGTAGTGGTACTGGTGCCTTCGCTTTCCAACCAGTTATTCATCGAAACGCTGGAAGCGATTCAGGATGTACTGCGCCCGCGGGGACTGGACGTGGTGATCGGCAACTATCACTACTCGCCCGATGAAGAAGAAAAGCTGCTGCGCAACCATCTGGTCAACCGTCCGCGCGGCATACTGCTGACCGGATTCGACCGCACCCCGGCTTCACGGCAGATGCTGGAAGCCAGCGGCATTCCCTGTGTACACATGATGGAACTGGACCCGCATCAGGGCGCTTACAGTGTCGGATTTTCGCAGCAACAGGCTGGCGCGCAGGCCGCCCGGCATTTGCTGGGGCGTGGGCGCAAGCGGCTGGCCTATATGGCAGCCCAGCTCGACCCTCGGGTGTTGCAGCGGGGCGCGGGGTTTCGTCAGGTGCTGGAGGAGGCCGGTCTGTTCGACGCGCAGCTTCAGGTTACGACGCCGTTGCCTTCCTCGATCGGCCTGGGCGGCGAGCTGTTCGCAACGCTGCTGAGCGAGCACCCCGATGTCGATGGCGTGTTTTTCTGTAACGACGACCTTGCGCAGGGTGCGGCGCTTGAAGCGTTGCGCCTTGGCGTCGCGATTCCGCAGCAAGTGTCGCTGGTCGGTTTCAACGACCTGCCGGGTTCGGCGCACATGGTGCCGCGCCTGACCTCCATCCGCACGCCACGCCAGGAGGTCGGCCAACGCGCCGCGCAGCTGCTGCTGGGCCTGCTCGACGGCATGACCCAGCAAGCCTGCGTAGATCTGGGCTTCGAACTGGTGGTGCGCGAAAGTTCGTGAATCGTTCGTGCGGCAGAGGCTGACCAATGGCGTCAGGCCTCTCCACGCATTCCAACCTGCGCGTCGACCCGTGACGGGGTTGTCTTTCAACGCTGCCCAGCCCGTTTTGCCACTAGTTGTAGCCCGCCACTGACTGTCATTTCTGTCAGTACCCAAGCCGTCTCGGTCAGTATTCAATGACTTCGGATTTTGGATCCCGGCGGCATAAGTGCCGTCGCTGCTTCGTTTGTTCGACGGGGCTCTACCTTGTTATCTGTACCCCGTCGTGGCGGTCTTTCGGGACCTGTTAATAGGTGAATGACATGCACAAAAAAGCACCCCAGGACGTACGCGCTTTGACTCATATGGCAGATCCGGAGGGTACAGGAGTACCGCTGGACATTGCATGGCTGACCGGCATTATTCCGCTGGGCTTCGTGCCCAGAGAAATCGCCCTGAGTCCCGATGAAAAAACGCTCTACGTGTCCCATGACAGTGGCAGTGAAATCAGCGTGGTGGACATCGAGACGGCGAGCGTGGTGAGCTGTATCAAGGGGGCCGGGGCTGGAAGTATCACCCTGAGCCCCGATGGCAGACGGCTCTACACCGTCGGCTACTACAAGTGTTTCGTTATCAACACCCTCACGCGAGAGGTGATCAAGGTCATTGCGTCGAGCTTCGTGAACCGGATCGTCTGCAGCGTCGATGGCCGGTTCATCTATATCTCTTATCAGTACGCGCCAGGTGGGCTGATAAGCCAGATCGAAACGCAGCACTACAAACTGATCAATGATTTCGACCTTGGCACCCTGTCGAACGCTTCGCTGGCGCTCGGCGTCAGTCCTGAGAACGATAGGGTGTACGCCTCGGCGCTGGCGGACGGGATCGGCACCACGGCCTTGTCGGCCATTGGTACAGTCGATTATCTGCAACACGACATTCCGGGTTTCAGCGACCCGCGCTCTCTTGCTATCAGTTCGGACGGCACGCGCCTTTATGTTGGCGGCATCGACGAGGTGTATGTGGTCGATGCCGTTCACTGCCGACTGTTCTATCGAGAAAAAATCGGTTCACAGGGCTACCCGGTAACGGTCATCGGCATTACACCCGATAACCGCTATGTCTATGCGGTCTACACCTGCAACTTCGATGTCTACAGAATCGACACGATCAAGGGTACCGTCAGTTGCGTGGCCTTCTTTCCATCCCTGGGCGGTTCAGTGCTGAACAAAACAGGTACTCGCCTCTACAGCACGCACACTGACATGAACTGGGTATCCATCTACACGCTTTAACGTTGTCAGCTCGTTTCTTCACACTGCTAATGTTTCGACTCTTTTTCCACTCACAGATGAAAGCCGAACGTTTCTCGGGGCACCGCTTACGGCCACGAGAAATATCCGGCTTTCGACGGTGGCTTGTCAGTTCCTGTTCTTGAACGTCAGCCTGGACTCATGCAGCAGCGGCTCAGTGTACCCAGCGGGCTGTTCGCACCCTTTGAACACCAGGTCGCAGGCTGCCTTGAAGGCGACGGACTGCTTGAAGTCCTTAGCCATCGCGCGGTAATGCGAATCGCCTGCGTTTTGCTTGTCGACCACCTTGGCCATGCGCTCCAGCACGCTGTGCACGTATTCGCTGTCGACCACCTTGTGCAGCAACCAGTTGGCCATGTGCTGGCTGGAAATGCGCAGCGTGGCCCGGTCTTCCATCAGGCCCACGTTATGAATGTCCGGCACTTTGGAGCAGCCCACGCCCTGTTCGACCCAGCGGACGACGTAACCGAGCAGACCCTGCGCGTTGTTTTCGAGCTCCTCGCGAATCTGCTCCTGAGTCCACTCAGGTTTGGCCACGACCGGAATCGTCAGCAGATCGTCGAGCAGTTGCTCGCTGACCTCAGTCAGGCTGACCTGTTCGAGTGTCTGTTGCACGGCGCGTACGTCTACGCGATGGTAGTGCAGGGCATGCAGCGTGGCCGCTGTCGGTGAAGGCACCCAGGCGGTGGTGGCACCGGATTGCGGATGTCCGATTTTCTGTTCCAGCATGTCCGCCATCCGGTCTGGCATGGCCCACATGCCTTTGCCGATCTGCGCCCGGCCGCGCAAGCCGCAAGCCAGCCCCACCAGCACGTTGCTGCGTTCATACGCCTTGATCCAGGGCGCGTTTTTCATCTCGCCCTTGCGCAGCACCGGGCCGGCCTGCATCGCGCTATGGATCTCATCGCCGGTGCGGTCCAGAAAACCGGTATTGATGAACGCCACCCGAGCCGAAGCGGCGGCAATGCACGCCTTGAGGTTGACGCTGGTGCGGCGTTCCTCGTCCATGATGCCCATCTTCACGGTGTGGCGCGGCAGCTTGAGCAGCTCCTCGATGCGCTCGAACAGGTGATCGGCGAACGCCACTTCGTCCGGTCCGTGCATCTTCGGTTTGACGATATAGATGCTGCCCGCACGCGAGTTGCCGCGCCGCTTGAGATCGTGCAGGGCGATCAGGCTGGTCATCACGCCGTCGAGAATGCCCTCGGGAATTTCATGCCCGTCGTGATCGACAATCGCCGGATTGGTCATCAGGTGGCCGACATTGCGAATGAACAGCAGGGCGCGCCCACGCAGTTTCAATTCTCCGCCATGGGCTGCCTGATAGGTGCGATCCGGGTTCAGGCGCCGGGTGATGGCTTTGCCGCCCTTGTCGAGGGTCTCGGTGAGGTCGCCTTTCATCAACCCCAGCCAGTTGCGATACACCAGCACCTTGTCGTCGGCATCCACGGCGGCAACCGAGTCTTCGCAATCGATGATGGTCGACAGCGCCGACTCCAGGAGCAGGTCCTTGATGCCGGCCACGTCGCTGCTGCCCACCGGATGGCGCGGGTCAATCTGGATCTCAATGTGCAACCCGTTGTTCTTAAGCAAGATGGCATCCGGCTTGTCGGGCTGCCCCTGGAAACCGACGTATTTTTCCGGCTGTTGCAGGACCGTCTGTGTGCCATCGGCCAGCGTAATGCGCAGTTGACCGTCCTGGATGCGGTAATTGCGTGCGTCGATATGGCTGCCTTTGGCGAGGGGGGCGCTGGTGTCGAGCAACTCGCGGGCGAAAACGATGACCTTGGCGCCGCGCAACGGGTTATAGCCTGCGCTGATCTCGGCACCGTTGGCGGTGGAAATCGCGTCCGTGCCGTAGAGCGCATCGTACAGTGAACCCCAGCGTGCATTGGCGGCATTGAGTGCATAACGGGCATTGCTGGCGGGAACCACCAGTTGCGGACCGGCCTGTTCGCTGATTTCCAGGTCGACGTTGGCGGTAGTTGCCGTCACGTGTTCAGGCACTGGCCGCAGGTAGCCGATCGACTGCAGAAAATCACGATAGGCGGGCATGTCGCTGATCGGTCCTGGATGGGCCTGGTGCCACTTGTCCAGCTCCGCCTGCAACCGCTCGCGTTCGGCCAGCAGTTTGCGGTTGCGTGGAGCCAGTTCGTGAACCAGTGCATCAAACCCTTCCCAGAACGCTTCCGGGTCCAGCCCGGTGCCGGGCAGAACCTCCTCGTCGACAAAGCGTTGCAGATTGACGGCCACCTTGAGGCGTTGGCATTTGACAAAGTCGGTCATGGGGAAGGGCTCCTTGGGGCGTGCTGAAAATGAGTGTCGCGCCAGAGCGAGCGGTGAAGGATCGCTCGCTCTGGTGGTGTGAAACCGGTCTGCGTGCCGCAGAACCGATGAATGAGATCAGTCGGCGTTGAGTGCGGCGACGCCGGCCTTGGCGACCTGCGCATCCTGATCGGCCTTCACGCCGGACACGCCCACCGCGCCAATCACCTGCCCATCGACGATCACCGGGACGCCACCTTCCAGCGAGGTCAGCAGCGGGGCGCTGAGGAACGCGGTACGGCCGCCATTGACCATGTCTTCGTAACCTTTGGACTCACGTTTGCCCAGCGCCGATGTACGGGCTTTTTCGATCGAGATGTAGCTGCTGATCGGCGAGGCATCGTCCAGACGTTCAAAAGCCAGCAGATGGCCGCCGTCGTCAACGATCGCGATCGCCACCGCCCAACCGTTGGCATGGGCTTCGCTGCGGGCAGCGCTCAGCATCTGGGTGGTTTCGTTCTGGGTCAAAACGGCTTTTATTTTCATGACAACTCCTGAGAAAGAGGGGGGAGTACGTTAACTGACGTTGCTCAAGGCCTGGTCGACCAGTTCAATCCAGTGCCGTACCGGGGTTCGCTCGGCACCCGCCAGATGGGTCTGACAGCCGATGTTGGCCGTGGCGATCACATGGGGCTTGCCGCTTTCCAGTGCATTCATCCGGTTGTCGCGCAACTGGCGGGCCAACGCTGGCTGCGTGATCGAATAGGTGCCTGCCGAGCCGCAGCACAGATGGCCGTCCGGCACTGTGGTCAGGTTGAAGCCTAGACGAGACAGCACCCGTTCCACCTCGCCACCGAGTTTCTGCGCGTGTTGCAGTGTGCAAGGACAATGAAAGGCCAGCCGCGTATCTGTTCTGACGCCCAGCGTCTCCAGGGGTTCGTCGCGCAGCACCTCGACCAGATCACGCGCTTTGGCGCTGACCTGCGCGGCCTTGTCGGCATAGGCTGAATCGTGCCGCAGCAGGTGGCCGTAGTCTTTGACGAATGCTCCGCAGCCGCTCGCGGTCTGAACGATGCTTTCGACACCTTCCTCAAGCGCAGGCCACCATGCGTCGATATTGCGCCGGGCGCGGTCCAGTCCGGCGTCCTGAGCGTTGAGGTGGTAATCCACCGCACCGCAGCAGCCCGCTTCGCTGACCGGTGTGACGCCGATCCCCAACCGATCCAGCACCCGTGCCGTGGCCGCGTTGGTGTTGGGCGACAATGCCGGCTGCACGCAGCCTTCCAGCATCAGCACCTGGCGTGAATGCCGACTCGTCGGGCGCTCACCGGCGGCGTGGATCGCGGTCGGCAGTTTGTTGCTCAGGGTGCCCGGCAGCAGAGGGCGCAACAGCGTGCCGACTCGGGTCAGCGCCTTGAACAATCCGGCATTGGGAACCACGTTGCGCAGCCCCTCGCGCAGCAATCGTTGACCCAACGGTCGTGGCACGGCGGCATCAACTGCCGCACGGCCGATGTCCAGCAGGTTGTGGTAGTCCACACCGGACGGGCAGGTGGTTTCGCAGTTGCGACAGCTCAGGCAGCGGTCCAGGTGCAGTTGGGTTTTCTCGGTGACTTCATTGCCCTCCAAAACCTGCTTGATGAGGTAGATCCGTCCGCGTGGTCCGTCCAGTTCGTCGCCCAGCAACTGGTAGGTCGGGCAAGTGGCGTTGCAGAAACCGCAGTGCACGCAACTGCGCAGAATGCGCTCGGCTTCTTCAGCGCGGGGCAGTTGTCTGGCCTGTTCGCTCAGGATGGTCTGCATGATTCAGAGCTCCGCGTACAGTCGACCGGGGTTGAAGATTCCCTGCGGGTCGAGCCGGGTCTTGAGTTGATGATGGTAGCGCAGCAGCGGCGTGACCAAGGGTTGAAACGGGCTGTCGTGGTGCCCCGGCGTAAGGCAGGTCGCATGCCCGCCGACTGACGTCGCAATGGCGCGAATGGCCTCGCCACTGGCATCGGATTTCAGCCAGCGCTGCGCCCCGGCCCAGTCGATAAGCGACTGGCCCGGCAGGTCCAGCACGCCGGTATCGGCTGGAACGCTTACACGCCACAAAGGACGTGGGTCTTGAAAGAAGGGCAGTTGCTGTTCGTTCAACTGTTGCCAGTAAGCCGGATCCAGTGGTTCGCCGCCCAGTCTGTCTCGGGCAGCGGCGACCGAGCCTTCGCCTCCTTCCAGTCGCAGGCGCAGTAGCTGTTCGTCATGACTGGCCGCACTGATCGGGATCGGCTGCTGGCCCCATTCGCTCAAGCAGGACAGCGCGCGAGCGGCGTCTATTTCCAGTACGAGGCTGCTGCACAGACGCGGTTTGGGCAGTACTTTCAGCGAAACTTCAGTCAGCACGCCCAGGCAACCGAGGCTGCCGACCATCAAACGCGAGACGTCGTAACCGGCCACGTTTTTCATGACTTCGCCACCAAACCGCAGATGCTTGCCGTGGCCGGTGATGACTCGTGTGCCGAGCACGAAGTCGCGCACCGATCCGCTCCACGGACGACGCGGCCCCGACAGCCCGGCCGCCACCATCCCGCCCAGCGTGGCTGCGCCAAAGATCGGCGGCTCGCAGGGCAGCATCTGACCCGCGGCGCTCAATGTTTCGATCAATTCGATCAAGGGCGTGCCCGCCCGGGCGGTGATCACCAGTTCGGTCGGGTCGTAGCTGACGATGCCGCTGTGACAGCGGGTGTCCAGCACTTCACCTGCCACTTCACGACCCAGAAACGCCTTGCTGTTACCGCCCTGGATACGTAAAGGCACGCCATCATGCAGAGCGTCGTTGACCTGCTCGAGCAGCGCCTGACTGGCGTCTTTATCTTCGCGACTCATCAGAAGCGCTCCAGGTCAGGGAAGGGCAGTTGCCCGGCATGCACATGCATGGCACCGAATTCCGCGCAGCGATGCAGCGTCGGAATGTTCTTGCCGGGATTGAGCATCCCGGTAGCATCGAACGCAGCCTTGATGGCATGGAACAGGGTCAGTTCGTCGCTGTTGAACTGCGCACACATCTGATTGATTTTCTCCCGTCCGACACCGTGTTCGCCGGTGATGCTGCCCCCCACGTTCACGCACAGTTCGAGGATCTTGCCCCCCAATTCCTCGGCCCGTTGCAATTCGCCCGGCTGGTTGGCATCGAACAGGATCAGCGGGTGCATGTTGCCGTCTCCGGCATGAAACACATTGGCGACCCGCAGGCCGTAGCGCTCGGACAGTTCAGCGATACCGCGCAATACCCCCGGCAGTTCACGGCGCGGGATGGTGCCGTCCATGCAGTAATAATCCGGCGACAGACGACCGACTGCGGGGAACGCGTTCTTGCGCCCGGCCCAGAAGCGCACGCGCTCCGCCTCGTCGCGGGCCTGACGCAATTCGGTGGCGCCCGCCCGGGTCAGGACTTCACGCACTCGCTCGCAATCATCGTGCACGTCAGCTTCGACGCCATCCAGTTCGCACAGCAGAATGGCCTCGGCGTCGACGGGGTAGCCCGCGTGGATGAAATCTTCTGCGGCGCGAATCGCCAGGTTATCCATCATTTCCAATCCGCCGGGAATGATGCCCGCCGCGATGATATCGCCCACCGCGCGCCCGGCTTTTTCCACCGAATCGAAGGCTGCCAGCAGCACTTTGGCGACCTGAGGTTTAGGCAACAACTTGACGGTCACTTCGGTAATGATGCCAAGCATGCCTTCCGAACCGGTGAATAGCGCGAGCAGGTCGAAGCCGGGTGAGTCCAGTGCTTCGCTGCCCAATGTCATGCGCTCGCCTTCGACGGTGAGGATCTCCACCTTGAGCAGGTTGTGAACGGTCAGGCCGTATTTCAGGCAGTGCACGCCGCCTGCGTTTTCGGCCACATTGCCGCCGATGGAGCAGGCGATCTGTGAGGACGGATCCGGCGCGTAATACAACCCGTGCGGTGCCGCTGCCTGAGAAATGGCCAGGTTGCGTACGCCGGGCTGGACCCGCGCCAGGCGTGCGGCGGGATTGATGTCGAGAATCCGGTTGAAGCGCGCCATCACCAGCAGCACGCCTTGTTCGAGCGGCAACGCGCCTCCGGAGAGCCCGGTCCCGGCACCGCGGGCGACCACCGGTACGCGCCGCTCATGACACAGCCTGAGCAGCGTCTGCACTTCTTCGATATGGCGCGGCAATACCACCAGCATCGGCGTGGTGCGGTAAGCGGACAGCCCGTCGCACTCGTAGGGCCGCAGCTCCTCGGCGCGGTGCAGGATGTCCAGGTCGGGTAATCGCTGTTGCAGGTCGTGCAGCAACTGCTGCTTGTCGACCACAGGCAGTACGCCGTCGAGGCGTTCGTCGTACAGAATATTCATGAGGTAACCCAGCATTGTTTTTATCGGGCTAGCGGTTGGCTTGCATCATTGGTGTTGCGCATCCTGGTGTCTAGGGTTCAACCATCTGGTCGAACCAGTTTGTGAGCGCACTTCGGGGTTTTATTTTTTATAAATCCATTTAAATCAATAGGTTGATTTTTGATCTCGAAAAGTGCCGCCTGCCCGGTCTGGCTGGTCATACCAGTTGGCTGGCTGGACGGCGGCCCACTGCGCATGAGATACAGCCTGGGTTGAAGCCTGGCGGATTACTCGGGAGAAACCATGACCAGCGAGTCGAAACAGCGGCCCCAGGTGGCGGACGTGGTTTGCGAGCGCATCGAGCGGCTGATCGTCGATGGCGTGTTGAAGGTCGGGCAATTGTTGCCGTCCGAACGCCGCCTGACGGAAAAGCTGGGCGTATCGCGTACGGCGTTGCGCGAAGGCCTCAAGTTGCTGCGCGCACGGGGGATTATCGAAACGCGGCAGGGCAAGGGCTCGTTCGTGGCGCAGATGAACGCGCATCAGCCCACTTCGCCACTGATGCACCTGTTCGGCTCACAACCCCGCACGCTGTACGACTTGTTTGAGGTGCGCAGCCTGCTGGAGGGTGAGTCGGCGCGGCTCGCGGCGTTGCGGGGCACGAAGGCGGATTTCGTGCTGATTACCCGCAGCTACGAGGCACTGGTCGCCGCGCAGGGCAGCGAGCTGTCGGCCAGCGAGCATGCGCGTCTGGATCACGCCTTTCACCTGGCCATCTGCGAAGCCTCGCACAACCCGGTGCTGGTGCAGACCTTGCGCTCGCTGACGGACCTGTTGCTCAACACGGTCTTCGCCTCGGTCAACAACCTGTATCACCGTGAGCCGCAAAAGCGCCAGATCGATCGTCAGCACGCTCGCCTGTACAACGCGGTCACCGGTCGTCTGCCGGAGCAGGCGCGCAAGGCCGCCCTGGCGCACATTCAGAGTGTCAGCGACAACCTGCGGGAGATCGAAAACGAGGAGCAACGTCTGGTCCGCGCCACCTTGCGTCTGGAAGGCTGGACCTGAGATGAACAAGGCTTGTGTTGACAGGCAGCAGATGATCACGCAGCTTACGCATTACGTAACACGATTACGAATAAGCGCGGCGAACAATAACAACAGACAACGCCGGTGTGTTCCGGCAGGCGACCCTCGTGGACCTATTCACTTATTACCGCTCGACGTCCAGCTACCGCGTGCGCATTGCGCTGGCCCTCAAAGGGCTGACGCACACGGCGGTAGCGGTCAATCTGATTCGTGACGGCGGCGAGCAGCTCAAACCGGCATATCTTGCGATCAATCCGCAGGGCCGGGTGCCGGTGCTCCGGCTCGATGGCGGGGAGATCATCACTCAATCGCCCGCCATCATCGAGTACCTTGAAGAACGTTATCCGGAGCCGCCTCTGTTGGCGACGGACCTGATCATGCGTGCCCGGCAGCGGGCTGTGGCTGCGATTATCGGCTGCGATATCCATCCGCTGCACAACGTTGCTGTCCTTAACCGTCTGCGGGCGCTGGGTCATGACGAGCAGCAGATCAACGCCTGGATCGGCCACTGGATTGGCGAGGGCCTGACTGCGATCGAGCCGCTCATCGACGGCGACGATTTCTGTTTTGGCAGCGCTCCTGGCGTTGCGGATGTATACCTGTTGCCTCAGCTTTACGCGGCGCATCGTTTCAATGTCGACCTGAGTGCCTTGCCGCGCATTCGCCAGGTCGAACAGCGCGCCTTGCAGCACCCCGCCTTTTTGCAGGCGCACCCGGATGCACAACCGGACAAGCCGGAGTAGGCTGACCCCATGAAGATTCTCGGACTGCAACTGATTTTCGGTGATTTTCTCGCCCGCAGCGTGCGAGGAATTCCCTGTGCGCCACCCGCAGGACTGTGACCGCCAGCGTTTCGCTTTCTCACTTTCCTGCAAGGAGCCAGTCATGGCTGATCTCTACGAAAACCCAATGGGCCTGATGGGCTTTGAATTCATCGAATTCGCAGCGCCGACCCCCAACACTCTCGAGCCTGTGTTCCAGATCATGGGCTTCACCAAAGTGGCGACCCACCGTTCCAAGGATGTGACCCTGTACCGTCAGGGTGCGATCAACATCATCCTCAACAACGAACCGCACAGTCTGGCCTCCTATTTCGCCGCCGAGCACGGCCCGTCGGTGTGCGGCATGGCGTTCCGGGTCAAGGATGCGCAGAAAGCCTACAGCCGCGCACTGGAACTCGGTGCTCAGCCGCTGGAAATCGCCACCGGACCGATGGAATTGCGCTTGCCAGCCATCAAAGGCATCGGCGGCGCGCCGCTGTACCTGATCGACCGGTTTGGCGAGGGCACATCGATCTATGACATCGACTTCAACTTCATCGAAGGTGTAGACCGGCATCCGGTCGGTGCCGGGCTCAAGTTCATCGACCACCTGACCCACAACGTGTACCGCGGGCGCATGGCGTACTGGGCGAATTTTTACGAGAAGCTGTTCAACTTCCGCGAAATCCGCTACTTCGACATCAAGGGCGAGTACACCGGCCTGACCTCCAAGGCCATGACCGCACCGGACGGGATGATCCGCATCCCGCTGAACGAGGAGTCGTCCAAGGGCGCCGGGCAAATCGAAGAATTTCTGATGCAGTTCAACGGTGAGGGCATTCAGCACGTCGCGTTTTTTACCGACGACCTGATCAAGACCTGGGATGCCTTGAAGGCGATCGGCATGCGCTTCATGACCGCGCCGCCGGACACCTATTACGAGATGCTCGAAGGGCGTCTGCCCAACCATGGCGAGCCTGAGGCCGAACTCAAGGCACGCGGCATTCTGCTCGACGGGTCTTCCGACGGCGGCGAGCGACGCCTGCTGCTGCAGATCTTCTCGGAAACGCTGATGGGACCGGTATTCTTCGAATTCATCCAGCGCAAAGGGGATGACGGGTTCGGTGAGGGCAACTTCAAGGCCCTGTTCGAATCCATCGAGCGGGATCAGATCAAACGCGGTGTGCTGACTGCCGATTGATACCGACCGTTGCCCGGCCCAGGTGTGGGTCGGGCATCGTGTTCAGACAGGCATCACGCCGCCCATGCGTGCGCTGATTGCCGTGGCCATGTCCAGCAAGCGTGTCGCCGCGATGCCTTGCACCTGATCGGTCAGCACCGAGCCCGGTCCTACTACTGTCACCACGCCCACCAGTTTGTTGCCCATCGCGAAGAGCGGGCAGGACGCCGCGTTGATGCCTGGCATCAGCAAGCCTTGGATCTGGTGTACGCCCGTCGTACGAATCTGCTGCAGATGCAGGTTTATCTCGGTCAATTGAGCGGCATTCAACCGGGGTGCTTCCTGTACGCGCAGCGGCGCGGTTTCAGCGTCCGTCAGAAAGCTTTCGAAGACCAGCCCGGTGGATGAACTGAGCAACGGCAACACCGAGCCGATCTGTGTCACCAGGGTGACGGCGCCCATCGATGGCTCGACGTACACCACGGTAGGGCCCTTGTTACCCCACACCGCGAGAAAGCAGGTCTGGTTCAGCTCGTCGCGCAGGTTCGCAAGCCAGGGCGCCGAGACTTTCAACACGTCCAGCTTGCCCAGCGAGGCCAGGCCGACCTGCAGGGCTTCGCGACCGAGCCCGTAATGGCTGGTCACGTCGTCCTGTTCGGCGAAGCCACTGGCGACCAGCGCTTGCAGATAGCGGTGCACCTTGGCGGCTGGCATGCCCAAATGATCGGCAAGTTTCGACAATGAGGTCGCAGGCGATAATTCGGCCAGCGCCTTGAGTACACGCAGGCCCACTTCGGCGGCTTGAACCTTCTGCTGACGTCCATTGGCCGGATGTTCGATTGATTCAGTCATGGGAGGTGCGCCGGTCCGGAAAGGCAGCTTTATAGCTTGACCGGTCCGTAAACTCAAATTACGTTATGCGTAATTGATTTACGAAATTTGTTACAGATATCCAGTCGCGTGACCCATAACAACAAGAGGTCGACATGTCTGCACACCTTCTTCAGGAGCCGCTGACCTATCAGTCGGGCTTCGGTAACCAGTTCAGCAGCCAGGCGCTGCCCAACGCGTTGCCCGTTGGGCAGAACTCGCCGCAGAAACATCCGCTGGGCCTCTACGCCGAGCAATTTTCCGGCACCGCCTTTACCGTGGCGCGTAGTGAGGCGCGACGCAGCTGGTTGTACCGCATCAAACCGTCGGCGGCCCATCCCGCGTATCAGCGCATGGCGCGGCAGATCGCCGGTCGCGAGCAGGGGCCGATCACGCCCAACCGCTTGCGCTGGAATGCCTTCGCCATCCCCGCCGAACCTGCCGATTTTCTGGACGGCCTCATTGCGCTCGCGAGCACCTCGTCCGCGGAGCAGGCCGAAGGGGTCAGCGTGTATGTCTACGTGGCCAACCAGTCCATGCAGCGCGCCTTCTTCAACGCCGACGGCGAATGGCTGATCGTGCCGCAGCAGGGCCGGTTGCGGCTGGTCACCGAACTGGGGTTGCTGGACATCGAACCGCAGGAAATCGCTGTGCTGCCGCGTGGCCTGAAATTCAGCGTGCAGTTGCTCGACGCCAGTGCCCGCGGTTATGTGTGCGAAAACCATGGCTGCGCATTGCGCCTGCCTGAACTGGGGCCTATCGGCAGTAACGGGCTGGCCAACCCGCGAGATTTCATGGCACCGGTGGCCTGGTTCGAGGAGCGTGACGAGCCGGTGCAACTGGTGCAGAAATTTCTCGGCGAACTGTGGGCCACGCAGCTGGACCATTCGCCGTTCGACGTGGTGGGCTGGCACGGCAACAATGTTCCCTACAAATACGACCTGCGCCTGTTCAACACCCTGGGCACCGTGAGCTACGATCACCCGGACCCGTCGATTCTCACGGTGCTGACCTCGCCCGGCGCCATTCATGGGCAGGCCAATGTCGACTTCGTGATCTTTCCGCCGCGCTGGATGGTCGCGGAAAACACCTTCCGTCCGCCGTGGTTTCATCGCAACCTGATGAACGAGTTCATGGGCCTGATCGACGGTGCCTACGACGCCAAGGCCGAGGGTTTCATGCCGGGCGGGTCGTCGTTGCACAACTGCATGAGCGCGCACGGTCCTGACAATATCACCGCCGAAAAAGCCACGGCGGCCGAACTCAAGCCCCACAAGGTCGAGAACACCATGGCGTTCATGTTCGAGACCGGCAAGGTGCTCAGGCCCAGCCGTCACGCGCTGGAGTGTTCCTGCCTGCAGGCGGATTACGACGCCTGCTGGAACGGCATGGCCAAGACTTTCAACGAGGAACTGTCCTGATGAATACCGCTTCGAACCGCCGCAGCTGGGTGGCGTCCGCCAACGGTCATGTCGATTTTCCGTTGCAGAACCTGCCCTTGGGGGTGTTCAGCGATGGCGGGTCGGGCCCGCGAGGCGGGGTTGCCATCGGCGATTTCATCCTTGATCTACGCGCTTTGGTACAGGCGGGGTTGTTTGAGGAGGCGACGGCCGAGATTGCCGATGTTGCCAGCCGCGACCAGCTCAACGATTTCTTCGCGCTGGGCACCGACGCCCGCCGGTCCCTGCGTGCCGCGCTGTTGCACCTGCTGGATGAAGACAATCTGCGCATGCAGGCCATTCAAGGTTTGCTGCTGCCCGCGAGCGAATGCCGTATGCACTTGCCGGCCAGGGTCGGCGATTACACCGATTTTTATGTCGGGATTCATCACGCGCTGAATGTCGGCAAGCTGTTCCGTCCAGACAACCCACTGTTACCCAACTATAAGTACGTGCCCATCGGCTATCACGGCCGGGCGTCGACGCTGTGCACATCCGGTACGCCCGTCAAGCGTCCGAACGGTCAGACCCTGGCGCCGGGTCAGGACGTTCCGGGCTTCGGTCCGTGCAAACGGCTGGATTACGAGCTGGAACTGGGCGTATGGATCGGCCCCGGCAACGCTCAGGGCGAAGCCATCGGTATCGGCCGGGCCAGTGAGCATATCGCCGGTTTCTGCCTGCTCAACGACTGGTCGGCGCGTGACATTCAAGCCTGGGAATATCAGCCACTGGGGCCTTTCCTGTCCAAGAGTTTTGCCACCACGATTTCGCCCTGGGTGGTGACCGCCGAAGCGCTTGAGCCGTTTCGTCGTGCTCAGCCAGCGAGGCCTGCGGGCGACCCGCAGCCGCTCCCTTATCTGCTCGATCAGGCCGACCAGCAGGGCGGAGCGCTGGACATCGAACTGGAGGTTTTGCTGCTGACCGAAAAGATGAGAGCCGACCGCGCTCCAGCGCATCGTCTGGCCCTGAGCAACTCTTTGAACATGTACTGGACGGTGGCGCAGATGGTCGCACACCACAGCGTCAACGGCTGCAAATTGCAACCGGGCGACCTGTTCGGCACTGGCACTTTGTCGGGCCCTCAGGCAGGGCAGTTCGGCAGCCTGCTGGAGATGACCGAAGGCGGCAAACATTCTGTGACCCTGCCTAACGGCGAGGAACGACGCTTTCTGGAGCAGGGCGACGAGGTGATTCTGCGGGCACGCTGTCATCGTGAGGGGCAGGTGTCGATCGGTTTCGGCGAGTGCCGGGGCACGGTCACCGGTTGAGCCCGGTCTGGCTCAGCCGCGCTTGAAACCCTCGGCCAGCGAACCCGAACGAGGCAGAAACTGCCCCCATCGTTCGGGTTGTACCTGACCGTCCGCATAACTCAACCGCCCGTTGACCCACACGCCGTCGATGCCTTCAGCGGCGCGCTGCGGGTTCTTGAAATCGGCGATGTCCTTGATTCGCAGCGGGTCGAACAGCACCAGATCCGCCCAGTAGCCTTCGCGCACCAGGCCACGCTGGTGCAAGCCGAAGCGCGCAGCCGAAAGGCCAGTCATCTTGTGCACGGCGGTATGCAGTTCGAACAGGTTGCGGTCGCGACTGAAATACCCCAGCACCCGTGGAAATGCCCCCCATAAGCGTGGATGCGGGAACGGATCTTCCGGCAGTCCGTCCGAGCCGATCATGGTCAGCGGATGGCTGAGAATGCGTTCGACGTCGGCCTCGTCCATCCCGTAATACACCGCTCCCGCAGGTTGCAGGCGACGTGCGGTTTCTTGCAAAGAGAGCTTCCAGTCGGTGGCGATATCGGCCAGTTCGCGTCCTCCTTGATCCGGATGCGGTGTCGACCAGGTGATGGTGATACGAAACGCATCCGTCACCTGCTTGAGGTCCAGCGTCGAGGAACTGGCTGCATAAGGGTAACAATCGCAGCCCACCGGATGGTTTGCGGCAGCCTGTTCCAAGGCGGCCAACAGCTGCGGGCTGCGACCCCAGTTACCGGCACCGGCACATTTGAGGTGCGAGATGATCACCGGCACTTTTGCATGCCGGCCGATGCCGAACGCTTCCTCCATTGCTTCCAGCACCGGCTCGAACTCGCTGCGCAGATGGGTGGTGTATACCGCGCCGACCGCTGTCAGTTCTTCGGCCAATTGCTTGACCTCATCCGTTTCGGCATTGAACGCTGAGGCGTAGGCCAGTCCGGTGGACAGGCCCAGCGCACCGTCCGCCAGGCTGTCACGCAGCTGTTCGCGCATCGCCTGAATCTCGCGTGCAGTGGCCGTGCGCAACAGGTCATGCATGTGGTTGCTGCGCAGCGCCGTGTGTCCGACCAGCGCGGCGACATTCACCGCAGGTCGCGCGCGTTGCACGGCGTTGCGGTAATCGGCGAAGCGCGGGTAGACGAACTCACGGGCAGGGCCCAGCAGGTTCATCGGGTCTGGCGGATCACCTGCCAGACTGACCGGTGAAGCGCTGATGCCGCAATTGCCGACGATGACGGTGGTCACACCCTGGCTGAGCTTGGGCAGCATGTCAGGCTTGCGGATCACTACGGTGTCATCGTGGGTGTGGACGTCGATGAACCCCGGCGCCAGCACCCGACCACCGGCCCGTATTTCTTCAGATGCAGAGGCGTCAGACAGCGCGCCGATGCGCACGATACGACCGTGATGGACCGCCACGTCAGCCCGGTAACCGGGCGCGTCGCTGCCGTCGATCACCTCGGCATCGCGAATCAGCAGGTCGTAATGCATCACGGACTCCTTGGGCGCTGGGATGCCGATCAGGACGTGGTCGGCTTTTCGTACCAGCCCAGGAACAGGTTCAATGCCGACTCCACGACTTCATTCTGTTTTTCCGCGCTGAGCAGCCCGGCGTTGAAGGTCACCTGGGGCCAGAATGCAAAAGACTTGAGCAGGGCATGCATCTGCGTCGCGGCAAAGCCCGGATCGACGGCTTTCAGGCGGCCATCTTTCTGTGCGGCACGGATCCAGGCGCTGAAGGTTTCTTCACGCTCGTTGATGCGGGCCATCCAGACCTGCGCGCGCTCCGGGGAATGGATGGTTGCCCCGACCACCACGCGGACCAGTTCGAGAAAACTGCTGTCGTTGAGCGTGCGCATTTTGCCCCATAGCAACTCGCGCAATTGTTCGCGCAGACCGAGATCGGCGTGATAGACCACTTCCGATTGCGGAGGAGAGCAGTTCCACAGGCGCTGGAGGATTTCGGCGAACAGCTCTTCCTTGCTGGGAAAATGGTTGTAGACCGTACGTTTGGAAACCTCGGCGCGGGCGGCAATGCGATCCATGCTGGTGACCTCGAAGCCACGGTCACCGAATTCGGCAATGGCTGCCAGAACAATGGCTTCGCGTTTCTGATCGGTGAGGCGCATCGGAGCGGTCATAGGTTCACTTCAAACGTACGTTTAGAGAAAAATTACACTCAGCAGTTTACTTGTCGTCACAGATCATGCAAGCTTAAAACTACACTGTGTAGTGTAATGCATTGTTACACATTTTAGGCACCGTGTCCGATGCTAAGTAGACGTTTCGTATTGGCGTTCAACATCCTGCAACGCAATCAACGTACAGGTATGTACGGCTGAAGCCCAACCTGCTCCCAGGAGTCAGCAAACCATGGCCAACACCCCCCGGAAAACGGAAACCTCTTCATTGCCCGTCCTGTCTCGTCACGAGGGGCGTTACCGTAATCATGCGCCGATGAAGCCGTTCAGCCTGGTCCGAACGTTGGGCGTGTTCTGGGATCAGGCGTTCAACAAGCCCAGGCACACACGGCCTGCGGGCGAAGTGCCGGTGCAGCCGCTGTCACGCCAGCAATTGCTCGCAGCGCCGGACAACACGGTGTATCGCCTTGGGCATTCGACCGTTCTGCTCAAGTTGCGTGGCCGTTTCTGGCTCACCGATCCGGTGTTCGCCGAGCGCGCATCGCCAGTGCAGTGGGCGGGGCCGCAGCGGTTCCATCAGCCGCCGATCAGCCTCGAAGAGTTGCCACCGATCACCGCAGTGATCCTCTCGCACAATCATTACGACCACCTGGACCGCATGGCGATCAAGGCGTTGATGGCCAAGACCGAGCATTTCATCGCACCATTGGGCGTCGGCGATACGCTGATCGAGTGGGGCGTGCCTGCGCACAAAGTGCGGCAACTGGACTGGTGGCAGTCCACCGAGGTGGCGGGGGTCGAGTTCGTCGCCACACCGTCACAGCATTTTTCGGGACGGACCCTGCGCGACAGCAACCAGACGCTGTGGGCGTCGTGGGTCATGCTCAACGGGTCGCAGCGGATCTTCTTCAGCGGCGACAGCGGTTATTTCGACGGCTTCAAGATCATCGGCGAGCAGTACGGCCCGTTTGACCTGACCCTGATGGAGACCGGTGCCTATAACGTCGAGTGGCCGCAGGTTCACATGCAGCCAGAGGAAACGCTGCAGGCGCACCTGGACTTGCGCGGTCGCTGGCTGTTGCCGATTCACAATGGTACGTTCGACCTGTCGATGCACGCCTGGTATGAACCGTTCGACCGGATTCTGGCGCTGGCCTGGGAGCAGAACGTGAGCATTACCACACCGATGATGGGTCAGCCGTTCTACATGGATTATCCGTGCCGGGGAATGACCTGGTGGATGGGCGTCGATGAAGTGTCCGCGCTTGAATCCGAGCAGCACGGCCATAGCGCCACATGCAGTTGCCCTCGTCAGAACGCGTGACTGCGATTGGGAAAGACTGATCTGATTTTTCGATAGCGCCGCCCATATTCTGATTTGCCGCTCAGAAACAACACCTGCCTAATCATCGCTTCAAGGCAGTCAGGTGATGATATGCAAGGTGCACGCGAGTCGGCGGTTCAGGGTGTTTGGTTGATGGTCGGCGTTGTGCTGGTGGCGTTGAACCTGCGCCCGTCCATGGCGGCGGTTGGCCCGCTCTTGTCGGCGATTCGTCTGGATATACCGTTGGGTTTCGCGGCGGCCTCGCTGCTGACCCTGTTGCCGGTCATGACCATGGGGCTGGCGATGTTCGTCGGCATGGGCCTCGCTCGACGCCTCGGTTCGCACCGGACCATCACCCTGTCACTGCTGCTCATCGGCCTGGCCACGCTGGTCCGCTTGTTTTTAGATTCGGTCGCCGAGCTGATTCTCAGTGCGGTACTGGCAGGCTTGGGCATCGCCATGATTCAGGCGCTGATGCCTGCGTTGATCAAGTCGCGCTTCAAAGCCCATGTCTCACTGTGCATGGGGCTGTACGTCACGGCGATCATGGGCGGGGCAGCCATCGCCGCAGCGTTCAGCCCGCTGGTGTTGGCGCGCACCGGCAGTTGGCGTTTCGCGCTGGCGGTCTGGGCGGCACTGGCGGTACTGGCTTTGTGTTTCTGGATCGCCCAACGTCACGCATTCCAGCGCGTCACGTCATCCGGCACGCCGCGTGAGTCGCGGCTTTCGACGATGCCCAGAGCCTGGACCCTGGGTATCTTTTTCGGTCTGGGCACGGCCGCTTACACTTGCGTACTGGCCTGGCTGGCGCCTTACTACCTGGAGAATGGCTGGAGCGAGCAACACGCCGGGCTGCTGCTCGGTTTTCTGACCGTGATGGAAGTCCTGTCGGGGCTGTTGACCCCGGCGCTGGCCAACCGCAGCCGCGACAAGCGCCTCGCCCTGGCGATCTTGCTGGTACTGATGATCGGCGGCTTCGCAGGTCTGGCCCTGATGCCGAATTCGTTGAGCCTGCTGTGGGCCAGTCTGCTGGGGCTGGGAATTGGCGGGCTGTTCCCCATGAGCCTGATCGTTGCCATGGATCACTGCGAGGACCCGCAACAGGCTGGCAGTCTTACCGCATTCGTGCAGGGCGTGGGTTATCTGATTGCCGGTCTGTCGCCTTTTTTGGCGGGATTGATCCGGGACGTGTCCGGCAACTTCGCGGGTGCGTGGTGGGCGCTGATCGCGCTGGTGGTGATCATGTTGCTGATGGTGATGCGTTTTGATCCGCAACACTATGCGCGCAATCTGTATGATTGCGAGGCCCATCAAGACACCGCAGAGGGGAAGACGGCATGATTGCATTTTGATGCTATCTTGCAGGGGCTGACCTGATTTGTCCGGTCGCGGTGCCGACGAGATCACTCGATGCTCAACAGTAATGCCCTCAGAAAGCTGGACATGCAGGACCTGATGGTCTTCGTGGCGGTCTTCGATCAGCGCAACCTGACGCTGGTAGCCGAAGCACTGCATGTCAGTCAGTCCACAGTCAGTTATTGCCTCAAGAAGCTGCGGGCCAATTTCGAGGACGACCTCTTCATCAGCACCCGCAACGGCATGCGTCCCACGCGCAAGGCAATGGCCATGCACAGTCACGTGCAGCAGATCCTGCACAAGGTCAATCTCTGCCACGACGGGCTGAAGCTGTTCAACCCGAGCAACGGGCAAACCACGTTCACAGTCTGCGCCCCTGAGTATTTCGAATTACTGGTGCTGCCGCATCTGTTGCGCAGCTTTGCGGCGGGCGGTTTTTCAGTGGCTGTCAGTGTGCACAAGCTTGACCGGCAACTGCCTGTCGAACAGCTCAACGACGAGCGTTTCGATCTGGCGCTGTGTTTCGGGCCAGGCTTTCATCGCGTGCCCGACAGCCTGATTGCCCAAGTGCTGCTCGAAGATGATCTGGTCTGTGTAATGGACAGTCAGTCGGCGCCGCTGAGCGCCTTGATGGATCTGGACACTTTTACTCGACGCCAGCACGTCTACCCGACACCCTGGACGTCCGACACCAACATGGTAGACGGCTGGCTGCAGCGTCAGGGCCGCGAGCGGCATATCGTGGCGCGGGCCAACAGCTACCGGGCGGCGTTGCAATTGCTGGAAGGGACGGATTTCATTCTGGTGCTGCCAAGGCGTATCCAGACGCTGCTGTGCAACGAACCGTGGATATCGGTATACGAACTACCGCCGGATCTGCATGGCTTCAGCCTGGACATGGTATGGAGTGCCCAGGCTGATCAGGACGAAGCCAACGGCTGGCTTCGTGAGCAGGTCGTCAAGGTGTGCGCGGAGCAGGGGCTGCTTTGATCAACGGTTTTTCTGCGGGTCGGGCTCGGTCGCAGGTCTGGGCTGTTCGCCTTTTTCGTTGAGCTGCTTGTTTTTCTCGCCGACCTTGCCGGCGTTTTCCGGCTTGTGGTCGAGGTCTTCGCGTTCTGATTCATGGGCCATGACCAATCTCCAGGATAATGGACTCTCCCTGTATTGGTCAGCGCGGCGCGCACAAGATTCGATTTATATCCGAGCGACCCGGCCGTCGCATTGCGCGACGCCGGGTAGGTGCCGTATCAGCTCAGCAGCGTGATCAGGTCCTTGGCCGCCTGGGCGGAACTGGCCGGGTTCTGGCCGGTAACCAGCTTACCGTCGGTCAGCACATGGACGCCCCAGTCATCGGTCTTGGAATAGTCGCCGCCCAGTTCCTTGAGTACGTCTTCCACCAGAAACGGCACCACGTCGGTCAGGCCAACGGCTTCTTCCTCGGTGTTGGTGAAACCGGTCACGCGGCGGCCCTTGACCAGCGGCTCGCCATTGGCTGAGCGCACCTTGCGCAGCACGCCCGGCGCATGGCAGACCAGGCCGTGCGGCTTGTCGGCTTTGGCAAAGGCTTCGATCAAGGCGATCGACTTAGGATCTTCGGCAAGGTCCCACAGCGGACCGTGGCCGCCCGGATAGAACACGGCGTCGAAATCTTCAGCCTTCACGTCCGCCAGTCGACCGGTGGTTGCCAGCGCCTGCTGGGCCGCCGAGTCTTCGCGAAAGCGTCGGGTTTCAGCGGTCTGTGCGTCCGGTTCATCGCTTTTCGGGTCCAGTGGTGGCTGGCCACCTGCGGGCGATACCAGTGTGACCTCGGCACCGGCGTCCTTGAAAACGTAGTAGGGCGCTGCAAATTCCTCGAGCCAGAAACCGGTTTTCTTGCCGGTATCGCCCAGTTGGTCATGTGAGGTCAGAACCATCAGGATTTTCATAGTCGCGCTCTTCGTTGAGGGATTGAGAGGGTGTAGACAAACGAAAGCGTCAAGTGTTGTGCGCAATCTTGCACATTGAATGCAAAAGGCCGGATTCGACGCGATGGCGTGGAAATCCGGCCTTTGTCTGGGGGGCGACAGCGAGCGTCAGCCTGTCACGCGGCCGCGCTTACTCCTTGGTCAGGTCCACCAGCGGTTCCTGACGTACTTCCGTATCGCGGCCGGCCTGAATGGTTTTGATCTGGCCGAGTGCCTTGTCGACGGCGCCTTTGTCGGCCAGCAGGCTGTAGCTGATCTGGAACTGACGCTGTTCTTTCGGTGCGATGGTCGGCACCAGCTTCAGCGGACGCTGGAAGCGGCGGTTGTAGGAAAAGCTGGTGCCGGGCTCCAGACCGGTCACGTAGCCCTGACCCTTGGTGTCGGTGTTTTTCCACAGCGAGAACACCGGCAGTTGTTGGGTATTGAAGCCTACCGCCACGCCCAGGCTTCCGGCCTTGTTGTGCAGCACGGTGACGGTGTCGCCTTTGGCATCGCCATACGGCACGATGTTGTAAACGGTCTCGTCATAGTCCGGGGTTGGCCCGCGGTAGGTCTGCCAGTCGCCCAGATCACCCTTGGCTTTCTCGTTGAACGGCGACACCTGTTTGACCGGCGCTTCGAAGCGGGCGCCCTGTTCCAGGAAAGGCGTACTGAAATTGCTGTGGTACAGCGCCTGATATTCCTTCGGATAGTCGCCATTGTTGGTCAGCGTGTCGTTGAGCGAGAAGCTCGCGCTGCCCGGCTCGGTGACCAGTTCGGTCTGCACCGAGAAATCGACTTTCTTGAACGCCTGCTCTTTGAGTTCACCTTTCAGGCGAATCGCGTAGGGCGGTTTTTCATCGATGTGCAGCGTCACTTTGCTGGCCGGGATATTGGCTGCGCGACCGTGCAGGGTCAGCAGTTCGCCATTGTCCATGCCTGGATGGCCGACCCATTCGTAGCCGCATCGGGTGACCAATTCATTGAACCCTTCCAGCCAGCCCAGCCCGCCGCGGCCATTGAGTTCGATGAATGCCGGGTTGACCACTTCCTTGACCGGCGAATCCCAACCCATGCGCACATCACCAACTGACGCCTGCAGCACGTTCATGCCACGCGTCGGCACCACCGAGAGCTTCATGGTGCCGTTGTCGATATCGATGACGCTCACGCCTTCCTGGCGACCGCCATGCAGGGTGCGCATCGTGATGGTGAAGGGTTTGTCGGTCTTGACGCCCAGTTGCTGACTGGTGATCTGCTGGTTCTGCGCGGCTTTGTCGGCGTCGAGCAGAACGTAGTCCCAGGCAAAAGTACTGGAGGCGGCGGCGAGGGCGCTTAGGCCCACCAGCAGGGGAAGGGTTTTCATGATCGGTGGTCCTTCTGAATTATTGGAATTATGGGGTGCTGGACTGGATTAAACGTTTCAGCAGTCAATGGAGTCTAGCCAAAGTCATCACCGCTGTGGAGCAGAATTTAGCCGTCTGTGTCTTCAGGCCGGTGTCAGATAACGCGCAATCCGCCAGGAGCCGCTATTTTGCTCTGTTGGGGGATATAACACACCGCCCACTATCGATCATCAGGAGGGGTTGCCGTGCACGCGCTCATCATCGTTGCTCATTACGATCCACAATCGCTCAGCCAGAGCGTCGCCAGGCAGATTGCCGAGGGCATTTCGCAAACAGGCGAGGCGCACGACGCCGAGATCGTCGATCTGGTCGCCGAAGGGTTCAATCCAGTGTTCACTGCAGCCGACCACAGTGTGCATTGCGAACAGGCCCGGCCGCCCGAAGACGTGCTCGCCGAGCAAACCAGAATCGACCGTGCCGACGCGCTGGTGCTGGTGTTCCCGGTGTACTGGTGGTCAATGCCCGCACTTTTGAAGGGCTGGATCGACCGGGTGTTCATCAGTGGCTGGGCCTTCGATTTCAACCCCGGCGCGGGTCTGGTGAAAAAGCTCGGGCACATGAAGGTCCACCTGATCGGTGTGGGCGGGGCCGATGCGGACACCTATGCCCGGCACGGCTACGATCAGGCCATGAAGACCCAGATCGATCACGGCATCTTCGGCTACTGCGGTGCCACCGTGGTGCAGTCAGCGCTGCTGCTGGACTCCGAAACCAAAGATCCGGCAGCCGCGCTCGATGCCGCGCTGGCGTTGGGGCGCGGGGTGTTTGCTCAGGCTTAGCTGCTGATTCAAGCCCCAGGCGTCACGCAGTCGTTCGATTTCTTCCTGCACCTGCGCTTCGTCTGTCCGCCAGCGTTGCCATACGGGCAATCGAGGCCGACAGTTCCCGGAAATCGCCCAGCCATGCCGCTTCGCTCGAGCAGGCGAACGTCACGTAACGGCGGCGTGCCTGCAGGTTGAAGCCGACCATGCTGCCCGATTCGCGTGCATGGCGTTCAAGCTCGAAATCGATATTGGTGTCGATGTCTTCGCGGCGGGCTGCCAGGCCCGGCAGCTCGAAGGTCCAGTGTCACGGCGCGTGAGCACTATTTGTTTACGCCTCGGGTTGGTCCAGCAACCGTTCGATCTGCGCCTGCTCCCACGCACTGAGCAGGCTTACCGGATCGGTGCGTGGCCAGTTTTCAGTCGAACCCTGCTGCCCATCCGCAGCCGTACAGCGCTGACATCCCGTTATCCGCTTGCCTGCCATTTCCAGGGACAGGTGCCAGCCATCGATCTCGATCCGCACTTGCCCCGATACAAGCTCAGGACCGAGGCGGCGCAGGCTGCGAATGCCCAGCGCCGCCTCTTTCAATTGCTGGTAGACCTGACGGGCGCTCAATGATGTGGGCGGACTCATGCGCGCGGGTGTCGGCTGAAAAAAGGGCGCTCAGCATAAAAGCCTGTGCCCTGCCTGTCACTCTGGCCGTTGTGCATCGGGGGAAGCGGCGCCAAACAGCGTCTCCACTTCGGGCCGGGTCTGGTTGATCGCGCCCAGGCGACGGATCAGTTCAGCCTGCCTGCTGCCTCGAATGCCGGCGGTGGTCATGACGCCATCACGCACGTAGGTGTAGATGCCGCTGACGCCGAACGGGGTGATGTGCTTCACATGCGCGCCAAGGCCTTGGGTGATCGCCTTGAACCGTTCGCTGGCGTAGCAGGTGCGCCGGGTCCAGGCCGATTCGAACGCCAGCTCCATGACCACGATGTTCAGGCGCTGCTCGCTGGCGTAGTGAGCGACATCCGGGGCAGGCGGAGCGGGCTGTTCGTTGTCGTAGGGTTCGGCGAGGTGCAGGCGCAGCTTCAGCACCGCGTCGAGGCCGGCCAGTTCACCGGCCAGTGTGGTGATGGCTTCGCGGGCGGCGGTCAGGTTGCTGCCGTTCAGATGAAAGTGCAGGTGCAGACGGTCCAGCGTCGATGTTTCGTTAGGGGACGGGTCGGGCAAGCGGTCCATCAGCGTGGTGGAGCCGTCCGGCACATCGTACGCCAGGGTTTGCTCGAACATGTTCTGCTCGTCGGAGAACAGAATCGAGCTGGCCTGCTGAAACCGCTGTTGGTGTTCGGCAGACAGAAAACCGATCTCAACGCCGCCATCCAGCACATAGCCCTGCAGCGGCTCGATACCTTCGATGATCGGCCACAGGTGGGCGTCTTTTTCGCGGGACAGGTGGTGCTGAACGTACCAGCCCAGTCCGTCGAGGCGTGCGCATAGCGGGCCGTGCACATCGCGCCAGTAGGTGGCGAACAGTTCGTGCGGCACACCTGTTCTGCGCAGCACGGTGGTATAGGTATTGATGACGATGCGTTGATCGCGGGCAGCGTGGTTAGTGGTCAAGGGTGACGTGTGCATGAAAGCTCTCTGCGCTGAAGGTATCTGAATCAGGCGTTGGCGCGGTGGGTTAAGTTCAAGGAATTCGCCCGGCGGGCAGTGATCCGGCGCTGGCGCCGATCGCCACTCGCGTTATCATCGGCGCGACATCGCCCACGGACAGTCTTATGCAGTTGCCAGACCTTAATCTGTTGATCGCCCTCGATGCGTTGCTCGATGAAGGCAGCGTGGTGGGCGCTGCCCGGCGCATGCACCTGAGCCCGGCAGCGATGAGCCGCACATTGACGCGCATCCGCGAGGCTACCGGCGATGAAGTGCTGGTGCGCGCCGGGCGCGGTCTGGTCCCGACGCCCCGGGCCTTGGCGATGCAGGCGCAGGTGCGCGAACTGGTCGAACAGGCCGCTCAAGTGTTTCAAGTACGCGACGAAGTCGACATGAGTACCCTGGAACGCTGCTTCAACGTGCGCTCCAATGGCGTTTTCTTCGGCTCGTTCGGCGCGCGCGTGCTGGAGGCGATCCGCCTCGAAGCGCCTGGCTGCATGTTGCGCTTCGTGCCGGAAGGTCCGGGCGACGATGACGCGTTGCGCGAGGGCAAGATTGACCTGCACATCGCCTCGCGGCTCAATTTCGGTCCGGAGATCAAGGTGCAGAACCTGTTCACCACGCGGTTCTGCGGTCTGGCGCGGGAGGGGCATCCAATCTTCGACGGGCCGATCACGCCAGAGCGGTTCGCTGCCTTCGATCACGTCAGCGTGTCGCGCAGAGGCCATGCCCGTGGTCCGATCGATCCGGCGCTGGCCGAACTTGGATTGGAGCGGCGCATCGCGCTGATCACGCCGCATTTCCATTCGGCCATTTTCGGCGCTGCCGATTCGGACCTCATTCTTACGCTACCCGAACCTGTGCTGTGGGGCATGAAGAAGCTGGGGCTGAAGATGCGCGCCTTTGCCATCCCGCTGGCGCTGGAAACGGTATCGGTCAATCAGGCGTGGCACCCGCGCTTCGAAAAAGACCCGGCGCATCGCTGGTTGCGTCAGGTGCTCAAGCACGTGTGCTCGGTGTCGCGGCAGATCGATCTTTAACGAGCGCCGTTCGGGCAGGTGGCGATACATGGCGAAACGAACAGGTGACCGCGCCATGCGCCTGCCACGGTTCGGCTTGCGACCAGACCCCACATCAGCGCCAGCAGGGCGACCAGCGCCATGCCGAACGTGTCGAAAAAACCAAGGCGCAGGGTCGATCCCAGCTTGAGTGTGGCCAGTGCGTAGACGCCGAGCGGAAAGGTAAACGCCCACCAGCCCAGATTGAACTCGAGACCCGCCTTGAAGTAACGCACGGTGATCAGCGTCGCCAGGGCCATCCACCACAGGCCCAAGCCCCAGAACAGCGTGCCGACGATCACCCCGACGCCGGCCACCACATTGCCGACCGAAGCCAGACCGTGAGCAGCAAACACCGTCGCCGCGTCGCCGCCCATCACCAGCATGCCCAGCGCCCCGGTACCAATCGGCCCCAGCGCCAGCCAGCTCGAGGCCGCCATGCTTTCGTGGGGCAATTTATGCAGCGCCAGGCGCAGCAGCAGAATCACCAGAATGCTCAACGCCACTGGTACCGAATACGCCCACAACACGTAGCTGGTGATCAGCACGGTGAACTGCGCAGAGGCCTCGCTCAGATGAGCCGTGAGCGAGCCGCCACACGCTGCGGCAACTTCGGCCGCCACCACCGGCAACAGCCACACGGCGGTCATCTTTTCGATGCTGTGTTCCTGGCGGGTGAACATCATGAACGGAATCAACACGCCACAGGCCATGGCCATTGCCACATCCAGCCACCATAACGCTTCGGCGATCGGGACCACCGCGTCGCCCCAGCGCTCCGGTCCGAAGACCAGCAAGCCGCTGATGATTGTCGCCAGCCCCATGGGGATTGTGCCGAAGAACATCGACACCGTGGAATGCCCGAACACCTGGCGGGCTTCGTCGAAGAACAGTAGCCAGCGGCTGGCGTACATCGCGCTGAACAGCATGAACAGGCCGACGTTCAAGAACCACAGCGCTTCGCCCATATCGCGCAACAAGGCGATGTCGCCCGGCACTTGCGCGAGCGCCAGAGACAGGACGCCGGTGCCCATGATGACCGCGAACCAATTGGGCGTGAATTGCCTGACGGCTTCGCGCGGGCTCGATAGCGAGGCGAGGGGAGCGATTCCCTCGATGACGGTGGCAAGCCGGCTCATGTGTTCTCCCGATCACTGCTTCAAACGACGGGATCAGTCTACGGGCAAGCCGATCACTCTCTAAACGGGTAATCTGGGTTCGAATTACCTGTTTTTCAGGTAACAACGTCATTTGGGAGACTTCGCTTGAAACTGAGCCTGCGTCAGTTGCAGATTTTCTACGCCATCACGCGGCAGGGCAGCACCATTGGCGCGGGGCTTGCCGTTTCGCTCTCGCAATCGGCGACCAGCGCGGCGCTCAACGAGCTGGAAAGCGCGCTGGGCACCCGGCTGTTCGATCGGGTCGGCAAGCGCCTGGTCCTGAATGACAACGGCCACGCACTGTTGCCCCAGGCCAAGAAAATGCTCGAGAGCGCGCAGCAGATCGAGGACAGCTTTCTGCTGTCCGATGCCACACTGAATACCCGGTTGCAGATCGGTTGCAGCAGCACCATCGGCAACTATGTGCTGCCGTCGATCATCGCCGCACTGCGTGTGTCGGCCCCGTCGTTGCGGGTGGACATGGACATTGGCAACAGTGCCCTCATCGCTCGCAAGGTCGCGCATTTCGAAATCGACATGGGGCTGATCGAAGCGCCATGTTATTTACCTGAGCTGATTTCCGAGCCGTGGCTGGTGGACGAGATGGTGATTGTCGCCGGTCGGACTCATCCGCTGGCCATTCAGGCACAGGTGTCGTTGAGCGATCTGCAACACGCCGAATGGCTGCTGCGCGAACCGGGTTCGGGCACGCGTGGAGAGGTTGAACACTTGCTGCTGCGTCATTTGCATGACCTGGCGGACATGCGCCAGATGGGCAGCTCCGAGGCGATCAAGCGCACGCTGGCCCATGGGATCGGCATCAGTTGCCTGTCGCGTCGGGTGGTGGCGGACCTGTTGAAGAGCGGGGAGTTATCGGCGCTGAACAGCCCGCTGCCGCCTTTGACCCGTCGGTTTTTCCTGATTCGCCATCGCGACAAGTTCATTTCCAACAGCCTGCAACGCTTCAGCGAGCAGTGCAGGCAGTCGCTGCTGCAGCCATGAAAACGGATCTGAAGGCGGTGTGCGGCTCGCTCACTGATCAGTCATGCGCCAAGGCTTCAACCAGAGTGCCATGCCGATCAGCAGCACAGCGCCATATGCACAGCTCAGCCCCAGTTGCAGCCACTTGTTGTGCAACGGGTGCAGCATCAGTGCGGCCAACGTCATCAGTCCGGCGGCCAGCAGCCAGTGGCTGCGCCATGGCACAACGGCCAGCAACGCTTGACGGCGCATCAGCAACAGACCGGTCACCAGTGCACCGCCCAGCGCCGCGACGGCGATGCCGGTCAGGCCCAACAGCCACGGCAGCAGGGCCAGCAACACGGCATTGCACAGGCTGCCGATCAGCTCGCAGTTGAGCGGCAATCGCGTGTCACCCGCGGCATAGGCGTAACGTGCCAGCAAGGCATTCCAGGCACCGAACATCAGTGGCACCGCGAACCAGGCGAGCAGGCCGGGCAGCGGGCCGTCATGGGCCTGATTGGGCAACAGCAGGACCACCAATGCACCGGCCGCACCGATCAGGCCTGCCACGGCGGGAAGGGTCAGCAGCGTGGCGCTGCCCAGACCACGACGCAGCAGGGCCAGTCGCTGGTCACCGGCGCTGCCGCTCATCAAGCCCAGCAATACCTGATTCAGGCTCATCAAGGCAATCAACGGCAGGTTGATCAGCTTGCGTGCCAGATTCACCCAAGTCACGGCGCCTTCACCGAGCAACGACGCGACCATTCGTTCCAGCAACGCCAGACCCTGGCTGGCCAGGTTGCTGCTCAACAGTGGACCGATGCGCTGCAGCAGTTCGCGCATGGCGCCGGGTTCGGCCTGCCATTGCCAGGGCCGCCAGCCCGAGCGATGCAGACTCGGCAACAGCACGCCCGGCATCAGCACGCTGCCCAGTACGCAGGCGCTGGCCAGTCCGGTGGGCGTAGCGGCGTGACTCAGGGCGGCAAGATAGATGACCGGCGGCAGGTTGAACAACAGCGACCCCAGCCCGGCCAGCACGAAACGCGAGCGCGCCTGCAATGGCACGCAGAACAGAGCGTGCAGCACAAAGCCCGGCGCGGACCAGGCCAGCCACTGCAGACCGCTGGCCGCCTGTGTGTAGCCGTCGTCATCCAGCCCCGGTCCGATCAGCCGCACCAACGGCCCGGCACCTGCCGTCAGCAGCAGGCTGAACAGCACGCCGATCAACACCAGCCGCGGCGTCATCGCGCCCAGCCAGCGGCGTTGGCCGTCAGCCGAGCGCTGCTGATAGAGCGGCAGGGCGGCGGCGCTGAGCAGGCCCGCCGCCAGCGACATGCGCAGCGCTTCGGGCAGGAACATCGAGACCAGAAATGCATCGCTCTGGCCGCCTGCGTCCCACGCCGCGACCAGCAGCCATTCCCGGGCAAAGCCTGCGGTCAGTCCGGTGAGGGTGGCCAGGGTCAGCCACAGTGTCGAACCCAGCATTGCGTACGCTTCTGTCAGTGAAACAGGGTGAACAGGCCTTTGCCGCCCACCTTGTAGTTGAGATTGCGAGCACGTTCGCCTTTGATTTCTGCGTTCGGGCCGCTGACGATGGCGTACGGCGGCACGGGCTTGGATACGACGCTGTTGCCGCCGACCACCGCACCTTCGCCGATATTGGCACCGAACGAGAGCAGCGCCCGGCTACAGATCCAGGCGTAGTCACCGACGAACACCGGACCGCCGACCGCCCAGAATTCGGGCTCGTTCAAGTCATGCCCACCCGCGATGATCAGCACGTGGGAGGCGATGGTGACGTGGTCGCCGATCACCAGGCCGCCTCGAGCGTCCAGTTGGCAATGCCAGCCCACCGTGGTGTCGTCGCCGATGCGCAGGCTGTCCACGCCCAGCACTTCGGTGTTGCGCCACACGGTCGAGCCCTTGCCGATCTTCGCTCCGCCGATACGCAGCCACAGCAGACGCAGGGTGTGGCTGGGGATTTTGCAGATGATCATGTTGTACACCTGCTCCCAGGTGCGCAGCATGCGGTCGCGCAAGGTTGGCCAGTTGATGCCGTACAGCGGAATCAACGCGCCGAGGGTTTCGCTGGCCAGCAGGCGATAAAAGCGCCGCGCCAGTGGCGGCTCGATTCTCGGCTCGATGTTCAGGTAGCAGATGAACGACAGGGTGGTGTCCTTGATGCGGGTCTCGAAGCACACTTCGTTGTCCAGCATCCACTGGTAAGTGGCTTGCAACTCGTCGAGCGGCACACCCATCTTGCGGGCGTAATCGGGCAATGCTTCTCGCAGGTTATGCGAATGCATCATGCGGTGTTTCATGGGACGGCTCCCTGCTCGGGTAGGACGACGGGGGAAGGATGCGGTCTGGCCGCTGCGGCGCGCAGGCGTCTGCTTTCATGCAGGCTGATGCCGATGAACAGCCAGAACAGCGCGACCAGTACGCTGGTAAAACTGAAATAGTGGTCAAACAGGCCGCTGCACAGGGCGGCCAGCACACCGGTCATGCAGCCCAGATTGATGGCGTTTTCCCTGGTCAGCACGATGCGGCCGCTGGGTGGGCGGACTTCTTTCCACCAACTGATCGTGATCGCGATGAACAGCAGCATGCCGGGCAGGCCCATCTTGTAGATGAAGTTGAGCCAGAGGTTGGAAATCCCGAAATCGGTGTAACCCAGCACCGGCGGATCGGTCTTGAACCCGATGCCAAACGGGAAGGTCGCCATGGCATCCGGGAAGTGGCTGTATTCCAGAAAGCGAATCGCGGTGCTGGTGTCGTCATCGGAAAACAGTCCCATCAGACGATCCTGCAGTGGTGGGTAAAACATCATCAGCACCACGCCTGCCGCCGCGCCGCCCATCAGAAGTCGGCCCAGATGCGGAATACGGCGGCGGGTCATCCACAGCATCACCACCACCAGGCTGACCAGCGCGCCCCGCGAGCCAGTCAGCAGCAGGCCGATGGCGCCCAGTGCCGCAACGGTCAGGCCCAGCGTGCGGGCCGAGCCGGTGCGGGTCATGCCGAAACAGAAGGCCAGCGGCAGCAGCATGGCCAGCGCACCGCCCGCCACGTTGGGGTGCATCCACGGCGAGCCCATCCGGCTGGACAGCGACAACAGCGCTTCGCTCAGCACGTCGGCGCCGCTGTAACCCATGACGCGCAGGATCGGCGTGATCGCGGTGGCCGACCCGCTTATCACGTAGACCGGAATCGACAGCAACAACAGCATCAACGTGCCGCCGAGCAGGGCAACGACAAGTTTCTCCAGCGTCTGCAACTCGGTCAGCAGGCGCGGCACCAGAAACAGGATCGACAGGTTGAACAGCCAGCGCACCCAATTGACCGGACCATTGCCCTCGGCCACTACCGTCAGTTCGCCGACCAGGAACGGAAACGCACTGAACATCATCAGCGCCACCAGCAATCGCTCTGTACGCAGCATTTTCGGGATTCTGGCCTGTTGCTGGATCACCGCCTGCAGCAGGTAGCTGCCCCACGTGAGCATGATCAGCGCTTCGGACACGGTGGTGCGCACGCCAATCTGTACGGTGGAGTAGGGGATGAACGTGCCGATCACGCAGAACAGCAGCAACCCGCGCACCGGGCGTCTGATGATGGTGATGACCGACGCGGCACCGACGGCGGCCAGCAGCACCACCGGCATGGGCAGCATCCAGATCATCACGCCGAAGAGCAGGCTGAAAAACAGTCCTATGGGCATGGCCATCGGCATCAGCGAAGTTCCTCCAGCGTGGCATGCACCTGCTTGCAGAAGGCTTCCAGGTTGTAGCGGGCCGCCCAGGCTTTGGCCGCGGCGGGATCCTCTTGCGGGGCGTTGGACAGCGTACCCATCAGGTGAATCAGGTTGGCGCTGTCGGTCGGCGAGAAGTGCGGGCTGTCCGGCGGCGCGATCTCGTCCAGTGATGAACCGGTGGCAACCGCAACCCGGGTACCGACACTCAGGGCTTCGATCACCGGCAGGCCGAAACCTTCGCACCACGAGGGCTGCCAGAGGCGATCCGCATCGCGGTACACCGCGTGCAATTCGGCATCGCTAAGACCGGTGAGCACATGCAGGCCGGGCAGTTGACGCTGCGCTTCGGTCAACGGCTCGTCACCGCCGACCAGCACCAGGTCCGGCGTGTCGACGAACTGCATGCGCGCTGTCTGCCAGGCATCGACGAACCACCGCATGTTCTTGCGCGGTTCGCGCGTGCCGACGCACAGCCAGTAGCGCTCCGGCAATTTCAAATGACCGATGTCGGCCGCTTCGCCCTTGAAGCCCTCGACCAGCAGCGGCACGATGCGAATCTTGTCGCGTGCCTTGGGAAACAGACGTAACACTTCACTGGCGGTGTATTGCGAGGGCAGCCAGATCTGATCGGCGACCTGGATGGAATAGGCAATCGACAGGTAATCGGTCAGGCGATAGACGCGCGCCTTGAGCCGTGAGCCGTGGTTGTTCTGCTGAGTGATCTGAAACACGTCGTGCAACTGCAGCACGTAGCGCAGGCCCGCCGGTTTTCGACCCAGCGGCAGCCCCATGTTGATGTTGGCGAAGTAGATCTGGATCTCGGCATCGCGCAGCGCACGCGGCAGAAACACGCCTTCGAAGCGCAGCCGGTCAGGGATGCGGTGCACCGAATTCAAGGGCGTGGCCCAGTTCGGGGCGTGGATCAGCCGCCGGATCGGGTGGTTGTAAGGCGCCACGCCGAACAGTTGCAACTGAACGTCCGGGTGAGCGCGAAAGGCTTCTTCGAGGGCGAAGTTCTGACGGCCGATGCCGCTAACGGGGTAACCGGCTGCTGCGCGGTAATCAAGTCCTATACGCATGAGCGCGATCCTTGCTTGGGAGCGTAAGTCGGGTGTAGATGACTTCCAGTTGGGTGGCGGCGACAGACCAGTCGTGCCGGGAGCGGACGTACACGCGTCCGGCCTCGCCGATCTTGTCCAGCCGCACAACATTGTCGATGTTGTCGACGATCAACCCCGCCAGCCCGGCAGCGTCTTCGCTGCCCAGGTAATGGTCGCCATTGGCGACCTCCAGCCCGGAAACACCTTGCTGGGTGGTAACGATCGGCAGCCCTGCGGCCATCGCTTCGAGGGTCTTGAGCTTCGAGCCGCCACCCTGGCGCAACGGGGCGAAGAAGATCGCTGCGGTCGCCTGCAGGGCGCGCAGGTCAGGCACGAACCCCAGCCACTCGATGCGTGGATCCGGCCAGCGCTCGCGCCAGACCTGGGGCATGGCAAAACCGCCGATGGCGAAACGCACGTTGGGCGAGCGGGCCCATACCTGGGGCATGATCTCGTCCAGCGCCCATTCGATCGCATCGATGTTGGGGCCGTATTCGTAGTTGCCGATGAACAGCAAGCGGTGGCTTGAGCGGTCGGCATGGACGCTGGCGTAGTAGCCGCAATCGACGCTGTTGACCACGAATGAGGTGGCCCGGCCACTGAGCCGGGACAATGCTTTGGCATCGTCTTCGGTCACGGCGACCAGTTCACCGGCCTGGCGGAACACGCGGTTCTCCCAACGGCGGTAACGCCAGCGGTCGTACACCGTGAACGCGCTGGCCCAGCGCGGTATCCGTTCGTAACTCGCCGCGCCCAGGTCCGATTCGACGTTGTGTTCGGTGAGCACGAACTGCTTGCCGGAACGTCTGAGCGCTCGCTCGAACGGTTGAAACGCATAGGTGTGCTGAAGCTGTATCACGTCCCAGTCTTCCTGCAGCAACGCTTCGAACTCGGTCTCCAGTTTCGGTGCGTAGCCGTTGACGCTCGCCAGCATCGGCGGTGACGCGAAGGCTACCGCCAGCAGCGTCTTGACACTGTGCAACGGACGCCGGTCGATCACGATAAGGCGTTCCAGCCAAGGCTCCAGGGCGGAGCGGCAGCTGTCATCCAGCGGGGTCTTGGATTGCACGAGCAGCGTGATGCGATGGCCGCGGGCAGCCAGATTGCGCAACAGGTGATATTCGCGGGTCTTGCCGCCGCTGGTGGTGGGCCAGGGCAGGTACGGGAGTGTCCACAGTATCCGCATGGTCAGGGCTTCCATTCCAGAATTTGCAGGGTCGGCTTGAGCGCCAGCGTGATGCCCTGAGTGGCGGACAGCGGAATCCGGCTGCCGGTCAGCGGGTCATGCACGATCGCGTCATTGATGGCCGGAAAATTCAAGGTGCTCCCGGTGGCGCTCCAGAACATCAGCAACTGCTTGCCGTCCTCGCGACGCCACGCCACCGCGTACAGGTCATCCGGGACCTTGCTGACGGCGGGTGGCTCGGCAGGGGAAAGACGCGGGCCGGTCACATTCAGGAAATTTTTCAGCGCGCTGTAGGCCGGTTTCGGGTTGGCCTGCAGGTCGAGCAGGCCGTAACCCTGATCGCGGGCCGAGGCCCGTTCGTCCAGGTCGCTGAGGTTGAACAGGAAGATGCGCTGGAAGTCCATGGCGCTCATCAGGGCCAGACGCCGCAGGGTGTAGTCGGCCTGACCGGAGGAACCGATCAGCCGCTGCATTTCCACCGGGCCGTCATAACTCGACCAGCCCCATTCGGTAGCCCACACCTGACTGACGCCGTTGTTGTGCAACAACTGATTCATGGCATTGGCCCGAACCAGAAAATCCCGATCGGCGACCGAGTCGCCTTCCGGGTACTCGGAATAAGGATGGTAGGCGGCCACGATGTTCTGTTTGCCCAGGCCACTATCCAGCAGGGTCTGCAGCATGTAGCCGGGTGTGCTGTGCATCTGGCTGTAATACGCCATGCCGGCGGTGACGATGGTTTTTTCCGGCAGCGCCTGGCGCAGCGCGTCGGCGGTGGTGGTCAGCAAACGGCCATAGGCGGCCGGATCCTCCTTGGGCAGCCACACGATGTTTGGCTCGTTCCACACTTGCCAGTTGTTCACCTGCGGATAGCGCTGTGCCAGAGACACCATGCGCGCGGCGAACACATTGAAATCCTTGGGCGGGTACTGATCGCGGCTCGGCGCATCGGCCGGCGCGCTGCTGGCGAATGGTGCCGAGCCTACCATGTACGCCAGCGTGTTGTAGTGATGCGCCTTGATCGCCGCCATCGCCGCGTCCAGTTCCATCAGCGCGAACTTGTCCTTCTGCGGCTCGATGACCGGCCAGTGGATGGTCAGTCGCACCCAGTTCAGCCCCAGTTCATCCAGGCGCGCCATCTGCTGCTGGTAGATATCGGGCGCGAAATACTGAAACTGCACGTTGACGCCCAGAAAGTCCTGCCAGACCACCGGGCGTGGCGCTTTCAGAACCGTAGCCGCATGGCTGGTGCCGATCAGTGTGACACTGAGCACTGTGGCGGCAACGGACCGCCAGACTGTGGAACGACACAACATTTCAACGCACCTCGCAGGCTTGCCGGAACACTGACTGGAATCGCTCGGCGGTGTGGCTCCAGACCCGGGCGCGCCCCATCAGCGAAGCCTTTTCGGCCCACTGCGCGATGCGTTCCGGATGGCTGCACACGCTGACCAGCGCGTCGGCGAGCCCCTGGACATCGCCTTGCGGGTAGATCATGCCATTGCCATGAGAGACTTCTTCGGCAAAGGATCGCGCATCGGAGGTGATCACCCCGCGACCGCAGGCCACGGCCCATGACAACGCGCCGCTGGTGCCGCGCAATTTGCCGAGCACCTTGAGTTTGCTCGATTCGCGGTAGGGCAACACCATCACATGGTGCGCCTGAATGACCTGCGGGATCTGCTCGGCCGGCAGATCCAGCTGCCAGTCGATCAGGTCGGTGAGCCCCAATTGGCGGATCCGTACACGCAGTTGCTCCAGATAGCTGCCGGAAGGACCGAATGCCATTTCCGGCTCGCTGCCGCCCGCCAGGGTCAGGCGCACGGTGGTGCGTAATGCCGGTTTTTCCGTGAAGACGCTGGCCAGTGCATCCAGCAGGTCTTCGATGCCCTTGCCACGATAGATGAAACCGAAGTACAGCAGGCGCAGGGGTTTCATGGGCGGCAATGGCATCGGCGCGATGTCTATGTTGCCGTGATTGATCACCTCCATCTGCGCAGGCTTGAGCCCCATGCGCTGCCGCAGGCTCTGGCTGCCTGCCTGAGTGAGCGTCACCAGGCGCGTCATATGACGCGC
>NZ_MUIO01000140.1 GCF_002087235.1 Pseudomonas floridensis
AGTGAACAGCATTACGGCACACGCCGGGCTTTTCAATGTCTGGAAGAATGCACGAGACGCTGGTATCCGCTGTCAAAGCGCAGCACTATGCTGCCAACCCCCGTTATTGAGCCGATCAGGAATCACGCATGTCAGACGCTATTCACTCCTACGAACCGTCCAAAGGTCACGGCCTGCCTCACGACCCGTTCAACGCGATTGTCGGGCCGCGCCCCATTGGCTGGATTTCATCCCAGGATGCCAATGGCAAGCTGAATCTGGCGCCATACAGCTTCTTCAACGCCTTTAACTACGTGCCGCCGATCATCGGCTTCTGCAGCGTCGGGCGCAAAGACAGTCTCAATAACATCGAACAGACCGGCGAGTTCGTCTGGAACCTGGCCACGCGTTCTCTGGCTGAAGCCATGAACCAGACCTGCGCCCCCGTTGGCGCGGACGTGAGCGAATTCGAACTGGCCAACCTGACGCCGTTGGCCTCGGACATCGTAGCCGTGCCGCGCGTGCTGGAAACGCCGGTTTCGTTCGAATGCAAGGTGACGCAGATTATTCAGTTGCAGCGTGCCGACAAGGAAGTCGTGCCGAGCTGGCTGATCCTGGGTGAAGTGGTGGCGGTACACATCGCCAAGTCGCTGCTCAAGGATGGTATCTATGACACAGCGGCCGCCGAGCCGATTCTGCGCGGCGGTGGCCCTGCCGATTATTTCCAGCTGGGCCCTGAGGCATTGTTCAGAATGTTCAGGCCGAGCGCCTGATCAAGCCGCGCCCCACACCAGCTCACCCTCGGTATCGACGCCGGCCAGCCGCTCCAGTTCCGGAATCGCGGCCAGGTCGGCCTCGCTGGCCGTTTTGAACGTCTGCCCCGGCAGCACCGCATGAAACCGTGGCGCACCGCCCGCCCGAGCCTTCACTGCAATCGCCGCGCGATAGCCATCTTCCCCAGGAATCACCGCGGATACCGCTTCGAATTCTTCGTATTCCTTGCGCGCCATCAGTCTTGCACCTGCCCGTGGATAAAACGCGGATTTTAGCGCGTCAGGCTGACGCTGTGTCGACCGCACCTTCCTGCACACTCGCAGTTCCTGTCCTACACTTTCAATCAGCTCTTTCAAACTGCTCTGCGGATGAAGTGAGGAGTGCGACATGAAAGCGATAACAAGAAAATGCATGGCTGTTGCAGGTGTCCTTGCCGTGATCGGCGTTTACGCGGCGGGTGTCTATCGCAACGAGATGACGCGTCAGGCGCCTGTGGTGATCGGCTGCACCATCGGCCATTGCGTACCGACCGGCGCGACCTTCAGTGCGCTGCGATGACTGACATCGATTGACGCATTCCATCGCCGAGCGAACAAAGGCAGCTATCGATTAGCTAGCTATCGGATTAGACTGGCCAGACTTCTCCCGCCACCCTCGGGGCGGGTCAACACTGCCATCAGGTTCTGCCTTGACCAGTCTTACTTACACGCCTACCGCTATCCGCAGCATTCTGTTTGCACTGATGATGGCCGTGCTGCTCAGCGCCCTCGACCAGACCATCGTCGCCGTGTCGATGCCAGCCATTTCCGCGCAGTTCAAGGACATCGACCTGCTGGCCTGGGTGATTTCCGCCTACATGGTGTCGTTGACCGTGGCCGTGCCCATTTACGGCAAGCTGGGCGATCTGTATGGGCGCCGCAAGCTGATGCTGTTCGGCCTGGGTCTGTTCACCCTCGCGTCGTTATTCTGCGGATTTGCCCAGAGCATGGAGCAACTGGTGCTGGCGCGAGTGCTGCAAGGCATCGGCGCAGGCGGCATGGTGTCGGTCAGTCAGGCGATCATCGCCGACATCGTCCCGCCGCGTGAACGAGGACGCTATCAGGGTTATTTCAGCAGCATGTACGCCGTCGCCAGTGTCGCCGGCCCAGTGCTGGGCGGCCTGATGACTGAATACCTGTCGTGGCGCTGGGTGTTTCTGATCAATCTGCCGCTGGGCATCGCGGCATGGCTGGTGGCCTGGCGTACGCTGATCGGTCTGCCCGTTCCGCAACGCAAGCCGATCATTGATTATCTGGGCACCGTCTTGATGATCATCGGCCTGACCGCCTTGCTGCTGGGCATCACGGAAATTGGTCAGGGTCATGGGTTGCATGAGCTGGAGGTTCAAGCGCTTCTGGGGATCGCGCTGCTGGCATTGGCCGTGTTCGTCTGGTACGAGCGGCGCACGGCCGAGCCGCTGTTGCCGATGCACCTGTTCGCCAACCGCAGTGCAGTGCTCTGCTGGTGCACGGTATTTTTCACCAGCTTCCAGGCCATCTCGCTGATCGTACTGATGCCGCTGCGTTATCAGACCGTGACCGGTGGCGGCGCCGACAGTGCCGCGCTTCATTTGCTGCCTCTGGCCATGGGCATGCCAATGGGCGCGTATTTTGCCGGACGGCGCACGGCATTGACCGGCCGCTACAAGCCTTTGATCGCCACCGGCGCCGTGCTCATGCCGTTCGCGATTCTCGGTATGGCGTTCACCCCGCCGCAATCGATCGTGTGGATGAGCCTGTTCATGATCCTGACCGGTATCGCCTCGGGCATGCAGTTCCCCACCTCACTGGTCGGCACGCAGAACTCGGTCGATGTCAGAGACATGGGCGTGGCCACCAGCACCACCAATCTGTTCCGCTCACTGGGCGGCGCGGTCGGCGTCGCGCTGATGTCCGCCCTGCTGCTGGCCATGCTGCAACACACGGGTGTCGGCCAGCTGGAAGCGGGCGTCATTGGCCATGAAGGCGCTTCGGGCAACGTGTTGCTCGACAGCCTGAACGCCGCCACCGGCCCCGCGCTGGAAACGTTGCGCGCCGAACTGGCGCTGACCTTCAGGCATCTGCTGATCACCAGCGCCGCCATTTCGCTGCTGGGCATCGCAGCTGCGTGGGCAATGCCCAACACCCTGCTGCGCGGCCGTGAACAGAGCGCTCAGACAACGGGAAGCCAAGCTCTTTAGCTCTTTATGAAAAGTCGGCGAGCGAAGGTCAGGCCAGGCAAAAACAGGCGACGATGCGAAGCCTACGGGTTGTAAATGAGCATTCCCGGCCTGTTTTTAACGCAGCATCACCGAGCGCAGCCACTTTTCCTACAGAGCCTGGTCGTCACTCCGCCTCGGTCGCCCAGAACCACTGGGTCTTCTTGCCCTTCAAGTGTTCGAACGTGGGCATGATTTCGCTTTCATTGAAAAACCGGCGAGAACGCGCCCGCGCGTTGCTGAACCAATAACCGGCCCGCGGACACGCACGACCGGCCTCGACCGGTTGCGGGGCTTTTTCATCGAAACGGGCGAACCAATGCGCAGTGGTTTCTTCGGTGAAGCCGAGGCCAGGCGCCAGGTACGGATGGAGATTGCCGGTGTCCTGCAAGCGAATAGGCTTGATGGCCTTGTTCACGGCCACATAGGACACGGGCGCAGGCCTACCTCGATCACCCAGTTCCGGCACCCTTCCCGCCCGGATCATCAGCCCGGCGCTGTAGGCGTGAAAAACGATATCGCTGTACCCGCTCAGTTGCGCACGCAGCCGGTCACTGCTGCCCAACCGTCTGACGAACGACTCGCCCAGAACCGTGTACCAGCTCACGCCTTTGATCCGGTCCAGCAGACGCAGGCTTTCTATATGCGGCCCGGGATCGACCATCAGCCCGACATGCTGCTGCGCCAGACGATATTCCCAGGACAGGTACTGATGCCCATCACACGGAAGAATGCACGCCAGCCCGCCGAAACCGTGCTCGGCCTGCACTTCGTTGCTCAGATAGCGAATCCACGTCTCATAGTTTTTCAACCCCTCGGGCTCGGTCAGGTACGACCAGGGCAAGACCATTTTCAGGCACGAGAGATCCGTCGCGGCCTGTCCAGCGGAGGTATTCATGACAAACAGGCTGTGATGGGCGACTTCGGCCTGAGTGGCACTGGCAATCGACCAGACGAACTGGCCATCCGCAGCACTCTGCACGACCTGCCGTCGGCAGGCGGCGAATCCTGACGGGGTCAGACGGCGCATGCGTTTATAGAGTTGCCATTTGAGTACCGGCTTGAACGCTTCGTAGAAGCGGGCGAAACAGGCGTCTACGCGTTGTTTTACTTCCGGTGTATGCCCGTTTCTGAAATACAGCGTGGTGATCAGCCCGAGACGCACGACCGGCATGCCTAGCGCCGAATCCACAGCGATGCGTTGCGCCTGGCGTTCAAGTCGCGCCAACGAACCCACGCAATCGGGCACGATTTCCGACATCACCACGACCTCCGTCGATAGCCAGACCCGGAGGTGAGAACCCCGGTAAAGACCGTGCGCGCACTTTTCACCGTCCATGATACAAACCGGCCCAGGCACTCGGCGGCCCTGCAGCCTTTTGCACAATCGAGCTTGTTTTCAAAGCATATAGGCGCAGAATTTCGCCTGAACATGCAACTTCCCTCTTTCCTTGTCGATCAAGGGGCGAAGAGTGAAGGGAGTTTCGAGGCGGAGCAATACACGGAATTTAGTTTGGGAAATCAGCTACATGTTTCAGGAAATGTCCTACCAATGTCCTACAAACTTATGTCATCCCTTACAGTAGCGGCTGGCTGCGGACGCCTGTTTTACGGGGGCGAACGTCAGCAAAAGGTAAACTTTCCGGTTATCGGGATTAAATTGAAATGACAAACGCCCATTCGGAACCCGAGGGCGTTATATTGGGTCACGCTTAAGTCCGATGCTCAGGCATCAGCAGGGTCGGACTGAAACGCAGCATATCCAGGCATACATCCACCAGCTGTTCGGATTCCGAAGGCAGAGAATAACTGTCAGGTACCAACAGCCACTGGTAGATGATGCCGTTGATGTAAGAAAACAGGGCGACCGCCGCACGAGCCGTGTCCAGCCCGGCTGGCAACTGTCCCTGGCGAACGGCGTTGCTCAAGCCCAGGCGAATGCGCTCATGGCACTGGATAGCGTTGTCTTGACGCTGACGACGGAAATCACACATCTCGTCAGTAAACTCGCACTTGTGAAAAAGGATTTCATTGATGCGACGGGTTTTCGGGTCAAGTGCGAGCTCATGAAACAGATGGACCAACAGATTCCTCATGCAACCCAGCGGATCTTCCTCGTCCTCGTCCTGACTGGCCTGCGCCATTTCGTCGAGCGGCTCCTGCAAGCTGTCCAGCATCGCCTGCACCAGATCAGCTTTGTTATTGAAGTGCCAATAGATGGCGCCTCTCGTCACACCGGCAAGGGTGGCTATATCCGCCAGCGTCGTGCGAGCGACACCTCGCTCGTAAAAAGCCTGCTCGGCCGCCTCCAGAATCTGGCTGCGGGTGATCTGAGCTTCCTCTTTGGTGCGACGAACCATGGCAATAAAACCTCGAAAAATTCACCCCCGCATGGCTGTGTCGCTGAATGCGTGGGGTCGTACCGGGCGGCATTTGTCTCGCCTTGTCCCGACTCTGCAATCGGTCGTCCGCGTGGTGGCCGAATGCGCATCACAGGTGTTTACAAACAACCGTGAATGTAAGTATATTCATTAGCATGCTACTTATCTAGCCGAAATATTTTTTAACACTTCAACACTCTGTTGAATAAACAGGCTCCTGCCCCGAGGATCTTCATGCAATTCAAGCCAGCTGTTACCGTTCTGGTCACTGCCGTCGCCCTGGCAACCCTGCTTAGCGGTTGTGGCAAGAAGGAGCAGGAGGCACCGCCTCCGCAAAACCCTGAGGTCGGTGTAGTCACCCTCAAAGCCCAGCCGTATACCCTGACAACCGAGCTTCCCGGTCGGACCACCGCGTTCCGTGTGGCCGAAGTCCGCCCTCAGGTAGACGGCATCATCCTCAAGCGTCTGTTTACCGAAGGGGGTGACGTCAAGGCCGGGCAGCAGCTTTATCAGATCGATCCGGCTATCTATGAAGCCAACGCCAACAGCGCCAAGGCCACCCTGCAATCCGCCAAGTCGATGTCCGATCGCTACAAGCAACTGGTCAACGAGCAGGCGGTAAGCCGTCAGGAATACGACACCGCGCTGGCGAGCACTCAGGAAGCTCAGGCTGCCTTGCAGACCGCTCAGATCAATCTGCGTTACACCAAGGTGCTGGCGCCGATTTCCGGCCGCATCGGTCGTTCCGCCGTGACGGAAGGTGCACTGGTCAGCAGTGCCCAGACCACGGCGATGGCAACCATCCAGCAGCTGGACCCGATCTATGTGGACGTCAACCAGTCGTCGGCGGAGATGCTCAAACTGCGTGGCGATCTGGCCAGCGGCAGATTGCAGAAGTCTGGTGACAATGCTGCGTCGGTCAAACTGACCCTTGAAGACGGCAGTGAATACGCCAAAGAAGGCAAGCTCGAGTTCTCCGAGGTGTCGGTGGATCAGGCCACCGGCTCGGTGACACTGCGCGCCGTGTTCCCCAACCCGGATCACGTGCTGCTGCCCGGCATGTTCGTTCACGCCCGCTTGCAGGCTGGCGTCAGCAGCAAGGCGATTCTCGCGCCGCAACAGGGCGTGACCCGCGACCTGAAAGGTACGCCGACCGCTCTGGTGGTCAACAAGGACAATAAGGTCGAGCAGCGTGAGCTGGTCGCCAACCGTACCGCCGGCGCCTATTGGCTGATCGAGAAAGGTCTGGCCGAAGGTGATCGGGTGATTACCGAAGGCCTGCAGTACGTCAAACCAGGCGCCGAAGTGAAGGTCAAGGAAGCAACCAACCTCACGCCAGAACAGTCTGCCCCCGCTGCCACTGGCAAAGGTGAGTAATAGATGTCCAGATTCTTTATTGACCGCCCCATCTTCGCCTGGGTATTAGCCCTGGTGATCATGTTGGTAGGCACGCTCTCGATCATGAAGCTGCCCATCAACCAATACCCGGCCATCGCGCCGACCGCAATCGATATTCAGGTCACCTACCCGGGAGCTTCCGCACAGACCGTGCAGGACACCGTGGTGCAGATCATCGAGCAGCAGCTCAACGGTATCGACAATCTGCGTTATGTCTCCTCGGACAGTAACTCCGACGGCAGCATGACCATTACCGTGACCTTCAACCAGGGCACCAACCCGGACACCGCTCAGGTACAGGTACAGAACAAGCTGAACCTGGCCACCCCGCTGCTGCCGCAAGAAGTGCAGCAACAGGGTCTGCGCGTGACCAAGTCGGTGAAGAACTTCCTGTTGGTGATCGGTCTGGTGGCCGAAGACGGCAGCCTGACCCGCGAAGACTTGTCCAACTACATCGTTTCCAACATTCAGGACCCGATCTCGCGGACGTCCGGCGTGGGTGACTTCCAGGTCTTCGGTTCGCAGTACGCCATGCGTATCTGGCTGGACCCGGCCAAGCTGAACAACTATCAGCTGACCCCTGTGGACGTGACCACCGCCGTCAGCGCGCAGAACGTGCAGATCGCGACCGGCCAGCTCGGCGGCCTGCCAGCACTGCCCGGCACACAGTTGAACGCCACCATCATCGGCAAGACCCGCCTGCAGACCGCTGAACAGTTCGGCAACATTCTGCTCAAGGTCAACACCGACGGTTCGCAGGTTCGCCTCAAGGATGTGGCACGCATCGCCCTGGGCGGCCAGAACTACAGCATCGACGCGCAGTTCAACGGCAAACCGGCTTCCGGTATGGCGATCAAGCTGGCTTCCGGTGCCAACGCCCTGGATACCGCCAAAGCGATCCGCGCCACCATCAGCGAGCTGGAGCCTTTCTTCCCGCCGGGCATGAAAGTCGTCTACCCGTATGACACCACCCCGACCGTCACCGAATCGATCAGCGGTGTGGTTCACACCCTGATCGAAGCGATCGTGCTGGTGTTCCTGGTGATGTACCTGTTCCTGCAGAACCTGCGCGCCACGATCATCACCACGATGACCGTACCCGTCGTATTGCTGGGCACGTTCGGCATCCTTGCCGCGTTCGGTTTCACCATCAACACGCTGACCATGTTCGGCATGATTCTGGCCATCGGTCTATTGGTGGACGACGCCATCGTGGTGGTGGAGAACGTCGAACGGGTGATGGCCGAGGAGCATCTGTCTCCGAAGGAGGCCACGCAAAAATCCATGGATCAGATCCAGGGTGCCCTGGTCGGTATCGCCATGGTGCTGTCGGCGGTTCTGCTGCCCATGGCGTTCTTCGGCGGCTCTACCGGGGTGATCTACAAACAGTTCTCGATCACCATCGTGTCCGCGATGGCCCTGTCGGTGCTCGTGGCCCTGATTTTCACCCCGGCGCTGTGCGCCACCATGCTCAAGCCGATCGACCCGGAGAAACACGGTCAACCCAAGCGCGGCTTCTTTGGCTGGTTCAACCGCACCTTCGACCGCAGCGTGGTCAGCTACGAAAACGGCGTGAAGCGCATGGTGACTCACAAGTTGCCCGCCTTCGTCGTGTATCTGATCATCGTTGCGGGCATGGTCTGGCTGTTTACCCGCATCCCGGCCGCCTTCCTGCCCGAAGAAGACCAGGGCGTGATCTTCGCCCAGGTGCAGACGCCGGCCGGTTCTTCCGCCGAACGTACGCAGAAAGTCATCGATGATATGCGCGACTTCCTGCTCGACAAGGAGAACGGTGAAGGCAAGGGCGTGAACTCGGTGTTCAGCGTCAACGGCTTCAACTTCGCCGGTCGGGGCCAGAGTTCGGGCCTGGCGTTCGTGATGCTCAAACCGTGGGACGAGCGTGACGCCGAAACCACCGTGTTCAAGATCGCCGAACGGGCTCAGGCGCATTTCGCCAGCTTCCGTGACGCGATGGTCTTCGCGGTCGTGCCGCCGTCGGTACTGGAACTGGGTAACGCCACCGGTTTCGACGTGTACTTGCAGGATCAGGGCGGCGTCGGCCACCAGAAACTGCTGGATGCGCGCAATCAGTTCCTGGGCATGGCCTCGCAGAGCAAGATTCTGGCGGGCGTGCGCCCGAACGGCCTGAACGATGAGCCGCAGTATCAGCTCACCGTGGACGACGAAAAGGCCAGCGCGCTGGGTATCACTCTGTCCAACATCAACCAGACCCTGTCCATTGCACTGGGCGGCAGTTACGTGAACGACTTCATCGACCGTGGTCGCGTGAAGAAAGTGTACGTCCAGGGTGAAGCCTTCAGCCGAATGACGCCTGAAGACCTGCAGAAGTGGTACGTGCGCAACGACAGCGGCACCATGGTGCCCTTGTCGGCCATCGCCAGTGGCGAGTGGATCTACGGTTCGCCCAAACTGTCACGCTACAACGGTGTAGCGGCCATGGAAGTGCTGGGTACACCCGCACCGGGCTACAGCTCCGGACAGGCTATGGCAGAGGTCGAAGCCATCGCCAAGAAACTGCCTGCCGGCATCGGCTACTCGTTTACCGGCCTGTCGTTCGAAGAGCGCCTCTCCGGTTCCCAGGCCCCTGCCCTGTATGCGTTGTCCATGCTGGTGGTGTTCCTCTGTCTGGCAGCACTGTATGAAAGCTGGTCGATCCCGATCGCGGTCATGCTGGTGGTGCCACTCGGTGTGATCGGTGCCCTGATGGCGACCAGCCTGCGCGGGTTGTCCAACGACGTGTTCTTCCAGGTGGGCCTGCTGGTGACGGTGGGTCTGGCGGCGAAAAACGCCATTCTGATCGTCGAGTTCGCCAAGGAACTGCATGAACAGGGCAAGTCCCTGGTCGAAGCGGCGATGGAAGCTTGCCGGATGCGCTTGCGACCGATCATCATGACGTCCATGGCGTTCATCCTCGGTGTGGTTCCGCTGGCCATTTCCAGCGGTGCCGGCTCGGGCAGCCAGCACGCGATCGGTACCGGCGTGATCGGCGGTATGATCACGGCAACGATCCTGGCGATCTTCTGGGTCCCTATGTTCTACGTCGCGGTGTCGTCGGTGTTCAAGGGCAAAGACAAATCAAACAAGCAACAAGTCAAACATACCGAGGCTGGCCAATGAGCAAGTCCCTGATCTCCCTGGCAGTAACCGCGTTCATTCTCGGCGGCTGCTCTCTGATCCCCGAGTACAAGCAGCCGGAAGCCCCGGTTGCCGCTCAATACCCGCAAGGCCCGGCGTACTCGCCGGCCGAAGCGGCCAAAATGGCCGCGGCCGAACAGGGCTGGCGCGAGTTCTTCCGTGATCCGGCGCTGCAGCGCCTGATCCAGACTGCGCTGGTCAACAACCGTGACCTGCGCGTTGCAGCGCTGAACATCGACGCCTACCGTGCGCAGTACCGCATCCAGCGTGCCGACCTGCTGCCCGCGGTCTCCGCAACCGGCAGCGGCAGCCGTCAACGCGTGCCTGCCGACCAGTCGCAGACCGGGCAATCGGCAATCAACAGCAGCTATTCAGCGACTCTGGGCGTCAGCGCCTATGAGCTGGACCTGTTCGGCCGCGTGCGCAGCCTCAGCGAAGAAGCACTGGAAACCTACTTCTCCAGTGAAGAAGCGCGTCGCAGCACCCAGATCAGTCTGGTGGCCAACGTGGCCAACGCCTACCTGACCTGGCAGGCCGACAAGGAACTGCTCAAGCTGACGCAGGACACCCTCAAGACCTACGAAGAAAGCTATCGCCTGACCTCGCGCAGCAATGAAGTCGGCGTTTCTTCGGCACTGGACCTGAGCCAGTCGCGGACCGCCGTCGAAAGCGCCCGTGCCCGCCTGGCGCAGTATCAGCGTCTGGTGGCACAGGACCAGAACAGCCTGGTGCTGTTGCTCGGCACCGGTCTGCCTGAAAACCTGCCTGCCAGCCAGTTGCTCGACTCCGACATGCTGACGGAAATGCCGGCAGGTCTGCCATCGGATCTGCTGCAGCGTCGTCCTGACATTCTGCAAGCCGAACACACGCTCAAGGCTGCCAATGCCAACATCGGCGCCGCACGTGCCGCGTTCTTCCCCAGCATCAGCCTGACGGCCAGCGCAGGAACAAGCAGCACCGAATTGTCCGGGCTGTTCAAGGGTGGTTCGGGTGCCTGGCTGTTCCAGCCAAGCATCAACATCCCGATCTTCAACGCTGGCAGCCTGCGCGCCAGCCTGGACTACTCCAAGATCCAGAAGGAAATCAGTGTCGCCAATTACGAGAAGGCGATTCAGACCGCCTTCCAGGAAGTGTCCGACGGCCTGGCTTCACGCAAGACCTATGACGAACAGTTGCAGGCGCAGCGTGATTTCGTGACTGCCAACCAGGACTACTACCGTCTGGCTGAGCGTCGCTACCGGATCGGTATCGACAGCAACCTGACCTTCCTCGATGCCCAGCGCTCGCTGTTCAGTGCGCAACAAACGCTGATCACCGACCGTCTGGCGCAGCTGACCAGCGAGGTCAACCTGTACAAGGCCCTCGGTGGTGGCTGGTATGAGAAGACAGGCCAGACAGCGACCATCGACAAAGAGAAACCGTCGATCCAGCTGTTCTGATCCAGTCACGCTGATACGTCAAAAAAGCCAGCAAAAATCAGACTGTGTGAAAACGCAGTCCGTAGCGGATTCAAGCAAATGCCCCGACTTGTCGGGGCATTTGCTTTTCTGGGATTTAAAAAATAAAGAGAGCTTGAGTAGATAGGCAGGATCGTACGACGGGCGCCCGATAGCCCTGGCTTTATCGAAGCCTGATTGCTCAAACCATGCAGGCTTCGATCACCCGTACCAGATGATCGTCCGGAATGAGCTCGTCCAGCGAGAGTTGAAAAAGCGCGCTCTGAGAGCGGTTTTCACCCCGGATACAGTGCATAAGAAAAATGCCCGTATCTTGCGATACGGGCATTTTCTCCAACCTGTGAGCAGATTGCCAAGTCTTCACACAGTCTGAGAGATGCGGGTTTTTTAACGCCGGTCGATCAGTGATCGTGATGCAGATAGGCAGGCTGTTTAGGCAAGCGCAGGCTGAACAGGAACGCCACAGCCATCATTGCCGTCACGTACCAGTAGAAGCTGTTCTCCATGCCCGCGCTCTTGAGCTTCAGGGCGACGAATTCGGCCGAGCCGCCGAAGGCCGCATTGGCCACGGCATAAGCCAGACCGACACCCAGCGCACGCACCTGTGGCGGAAACATCTCGGCCTTCACCAGGCCGCTGATCGAGGTGTAGAAGCTGACAATTGCCAGCGCCGCGGTGATCAACATGAACGCCACGAAGGGATTGGTGTTGGTCTTCAGGGTCAGCAGAATCGGCACCGTGCATAACGTACCGAGCGCACCAAACCACAGCATCGAATTACGACGGCCGATGCGGTCGGCAAGCATGCCGAAGAACGGCTGCATGCACATATACAGGAACAGCGCCCCAGTCATGATGTAGCTGGCGGTCTTGGCTTCCATGCCGCCGGTGTTGACCAGGTATTTCTGCATGTACGTGGTGAAGGTGTAGAAAATCAGCGACCCGCCTGCGGTGTAGCCCAGCACGGTGATGAACGCTGCCTTGTGGTGCTTGAACAGCGCCGCGATGCTGCCCGCGTCCTTGTCCTGTCGGCTTTCAGCCGTGGTGGTTTCATTCAGGGTACGACGCAGCAGCAACGCAATGACCGCCGCCGCCGCGCCGATGACGAACGGGATACGCCAGCCGTAGGCGCGCAGTTCTTCTGTGGTAAGAAATTGCTGGAGAATCACCACGGTCAACACGGCCAGCAATTGGCCGCCGATCAGGGTCACGTACTGAAACGAAGCATAGAAGCCACGCTGGCCGCGCAATGCCACTTCGCTCATGTAGGTGGCCGTGGTGCCGTACTCGCCGCCCACCGACAAGCC
>NZ_MUIO01000141.1 GCF_002087235.1 Pseudomonas floridensis
AACGGGCTGCCTCGAACATCGTTGTTACTCCTTTACGCTGTTCAAGGTTGTTTCGGATTTGGATGTAAAGCTTGCTATTAAATCGGTCCAGTCGCGGTTTCGCTGATCGGTGAAGTCCGCTTGACTGGTGTAGGAAAAGACCAGAACCTGCCCGCCACCGATCATAAACGCTGCCTGACGCTGATGGATAGTGTGCGTTTCGTTGAGGTAGTACGCTTCGATTTCTATACCGGGTTCAAGGCTGGCGTTTGAAGTGGAAATCGCTTTGCGGGCAAGGACGGTATAGCTGCGCAGTCTGGACGTCAGGAGTTTCAGTTGTCTTTGTACGTAAGTATTTAGGTCTTCACCTTGGAGATGAATATCTCGAGACAGCGTGATGCTGAGTGGTGCCGGAATATCCTGCCCAAGGACAAACATGTTTACGGTACGGTCACTAAAGCCTTTGGGCAAAGTGATGCATTCTTCCTGCAACTGATAGTCCATTAAATCTTCGTCCTTAAAGCAAATACGGTTAGTGAGTCGTAGGGGCTGGCTCAACTGCATGATGCTACGCAAATTTTCTGCTTCATCAGAAGCATAAATCCTGGACCGTATCGAGAATCTTCATCGCAATCGGTAACGCCAGAAGGCCGTTTCCGTGAGTCCTGTAGGCATGGGGTTACAGACATTTTCTACAGCGTTTAACCGTCGTGATGTGTGGTGCTAGGGCATCCTTATTTTTCGGCGTTGAGCGTAGACCTCTTGTTTTTTGAAAAGTGCGGAGAGCGCCGTTAGTCAGATGGCGATTGTCTTCTGTGCAGCATTAAAAGGCGTTGGTCATGACCCGTTTTACTAACAGCGTGTAGACTTTCGCGACTCGAACGGCGAGGCCGCGGATCGCGCGCTCCAGCCATCATCTGTATCGATCAAGGGTGTTTATGGATTTGCGTCAGCTTGAAGCCTTTGCGGCGGTGATGTCGGCCGGCAGTGTCACGGCCGCTGGCAAGATGCTCGGCCGCTCACAGCCATCGGTCACCCGGGTGATTCAGGAGCTTGAGCAGGAACTGGGGTTTGCGCTGTTCGAGCGCAGCGGGCCGAAGGTCACGCCGACACACAAGGCGTTCATGATGTATGGCGAGGTGGAGAGTGCGCTGCTGGGTATTCGCAACATTCGCCAGCGTGCCCGGCACATTGCCGAGGAAGAAAATCATCAGATCAAACTGGTGGCGATTTCCGCCCTGGCCGCCGGGCTGCTACCGGCCGCGCTGGCCAGGCTGCCGGAGCACTTGAAGCCACGGCAAATCCAGTTGCAGAGCATGTCGCCGGAAAATGTGGTTCAGGCGGTGCTGTCCAAGACCACGGACCTGGGGGCGGTAAGCCTGCCGCTGGAGCATCGCGGGCTGGAGATTCACTGGATTGGCGAGGCACCTTGCGTCGCTGTCCTGCCAGATGAGTCTGACCTGGCGACCTATGAGGTGCTACCAATGGATGTACTGGCGCGTCAGACGCTGATCACCATGGCCAATCCCTATAGGTTTCGTCGACGCATCGACAAGGCGTTTCAGGACGCGGGCGGCGAGCCGCCGCACATGCTCGACACCAACACGTCACTGATCGCCATGCAGATGGCCAGGGCCGGGCTAGGCATTGCATTGGTCGACCCGTTCACGGCCATGGGTGTGCCGATTCAGGGTGTAGTGGTGCGGCCGATCGCCTGCAACATCCCGTTCTTCTTCGGTCTGATTTCGGCGTTCGCCAGCCCGCATTCCGATGTCGCCCTTGCACTGATCGATGAAATCGCCGTGGCTGCGAAGGCGCTGTTGCCTGAAATGGTCATGCATGAAGCCAGTGCTCACGACGCCCTGTTGCAGAGTATTTACGTCGAATGAGACCGATCAGCGAGCCCTCAAGGCCACATCAACCTGAAATTTAGGAATATCAATATGCTTTTTTGCGCGTTGCAGGAATAAAGGGCGCCTTTTAGTATTTTTTTTTTTGCATTCATAGCCTTTAAGAATTCATTTATTTCGTTATTGGAATGGATTTTGAAAGGTTGAATGAAGGCTCGGGTTGTCCGCCCGATCATTTACCGAGTACCGATCAATGCCCCATGTAGATGTCCCCGCAGGTCTCGAAGCACTGGAAGCACGCTTGTGTCAGGACCTGGCCTGGCTGGACCTGCCTGCCAACCCGTGGGTCAAGCCACGCGAGAGTGAGGGCAGAGCTGTGCTGGACGTCGCGATTATCGGCGGTGGCATGGCGGGGCTTGCGCTGGCGGCCGAACTGCGCCATCTGGGTGTGGCAGCCGTGATATTCGATCAGTCGCGCGCAGGCTACGAAGGCCCCTGGGCGACCACTGCGCGCATGGAAACCTTGCGCTCGCCCAAACAGCTCACCGGCCCGGCGCTCGGTCTTCCCGCGCTCACATTCCGTGCCTGGTACGAAGCGCAGTTCGGCGCTGAAGGCTGGGCGACACTGGACAAGATTCCGCGTCTGCAGTGGGCTGACTACCTGCGCTGGTACCGCAAAGTGCTGAATCTGGATGTGCGCAACGAGCACCGTGTCAGTAGGGTTGAGCCCAGGCCGGACGGTCTGGTAACGCTGGATGTCGAAACACCCTCTCAGACACTTTTCTTTGTCGCGCGCCATGTGGTTCTGGCGACTGGCCGTGACGGGCTTGGCGGCCCGTGGATACCCGAATTCGCAAAGTCGCTCCCCAGGCATTTATGGGCTCACTCCGCTGACGGCCTGCAGGGCAACTGGTTCGAAGGCAAACGCGTCGCCGTGATCGGTGGCGGCGCCTCGGCCATGGACAGCGCCGCGACTGCGCTGGAAGCAGGCGCGACGGGTGTGGATCTGCTTATTCGTCGCGCTGTGCTGCCGCGCGTCAACAAGGGCAAGGGCGCAGGCAATCCGGGTATGGTCCATGGATACTGGCGCCTGCCGGATGAGTGGAAGTGGCGCATTCGTCATTACCTCAACACCCAGCAGGTCCCGCCGCCACGCGGCAGCACACTGCGGGTTTCCGCGTCCGGCAAAGCAAGATTTTTGCTGGGCTGTTCACTGTTGGCGGTTGAGCAAAACCCTGCGGGTGGCGTTTGGCTGCACACGCCTTCGGCGCGTATCGCCGCCGATTTCGTGGTATTCGCCACCGGTTTTCGTACCGATTTTCAGCAGCGCCCCGGAACCTGAACCTCGTTTGTCACGGACGATTGCCTGGAATGTCCTTATCATGGCTGGCGATACGATGCACAGGGTCAGGTCGTTCACATTCCCAGCGTCGATGCGGACAAGACCGCTCGGCAATCGTCGGGCTACCGATACCAGCAGCGGCACTTTGCAGTCATTGAGCAGGACGGTCTGGTCTGGGTCTACACAGGCAGGGGCGACGCCCATGCCCGACCGATTTTCAGGCTACCAGCTTACGGTGAGCGTCCGTGGCAGTCCTATTTCACGCTCAATACTTTCGACGCTGACGTTGGCAGCCTGGTACAGAATTTTCTGTACGTGCCCCATACCGTGTTTGTCCACGAGGGAATTTTCAGATCAAGCAGTGGCAGAACGATGGAGGCGACGCTGGCCTGTAAGGCGCACAGCATCGAGGTCTCGTACCACGACGAAGCCGATAAGATCGGCATTGTGCAATGGCTGACCAATCCAGATGCCGAGCCGCTGATTCATACCGATAGATTCCTCGCTCCCAATGTCACGTTTTGCGACTACTTGGGGGGGGGCGCGCTCGGGGTTTCTGATCGTCAGCCAGATTACCCCGATTACTGACCGTCAGTCCCGGGTCTACACCTACATCGCTTATCGTTTTCCAGTGCCGCGCTGGGTATTGCGAATGCTGCGTCCGTTCATTCATTTATACACTCACATTGTCATTCAGCAGGACGTGAAGATCATTCGCGCCCACCGAGAAGGCCTGGACAATGTGGCAAATTTCAAACCTCATAACGTCCCGCCCGATGCCATCCATGTCGGTGTCGAGCAATTGCTCGCGGCAGTAAAACGCGGCGAAGCCTTGCCGCAGACTCAGCGCCGCGAGCGTCGAATCCGCTTCGAACTCTAGGCGCGGGCCTGAACCAGCCTGGGCTGCACCGAATCCGCAAGCCGGGTCAGGATCAGGCAGCACGACACCGCACCTGCATCCAGCACGCCGATCGAGCGTTCGCCCAGGCGACTGGCGCGTCCGATTTTTGCCATCAGGTCTCTGGTCGAGTCGCGTCCCTGTGAGGCGGCGCGCTTCATGGCGTCCAGCGCGTCGTTGAACGAAGCGCCCGAGGCGTGTGCCTGCTCAAAAGCCTCGACAGCGGGAATCAAGGTGTCCATCAGACACTTGTCGCCGACGCCTGCTTCGGTGATGTCTTGTAAGGAGGTCAGGCCGCCACGCAGCAGGTGAGCGAATGTCGCTGCGTCTATCTGTTCGCTGCCGCGTACCTCGTCGGCCATGCCGATGAACAGGCTGCCATACAGCGGGCCCATGGAGCCGCCAATGCCCTCCATCAGACTTAGCGTCAGTTCGTCGAGCGCTTCGGCGAGGGTCAGTTGTCGTCCCTCGATGCTGCGGCCGCAATGGGCGAAGCCCTTGGCCATGTTGATGCCGTGGTCGCCGTCACCGATGGCACCGTCGACTTCACTGAGGTACTCGCGGTTGGCCACGATGACAGTGACCAGGTCGCTGACTATGGCGCTGCCGTCACGGCTGGAAAAATGCTGACTCATGGTTTACTCCGCCTGGGTCATGCCGATGGAGCGGCACGGATGGTCGATCAGGGTTTTAAGCTCGGCGTCCAGGCCCAGCAAGGTCAGGGTCACGCCCATCATTTCCAGCGACGTGAAGTAGTTGCCGACGTAGCAGCGATGGATGGTCAAACCGCGCGCGTTAAGGAGACGCTCGACTTCGGCGTAAAAAATGTACAACTCCATGACCGGCGTTGCGCCAAGTCCCGACACCAGCACCACGACCCCGTCATCCTGGCTGAAATCACGGTCCGCGAGAATCGGCGCCAGCATGCGTTGCGCCATGGCGGCGGCGGATTCGATCGGGACGACCTCGATGCCTGGTTCACCATGATGGCCAATACCCAGTTCCATCTTGCCGTCCGGGATCTGGAAGTTGGGTTTGCCGACCGCCGCGATGGTGCAGGGTGTCAGGCCGATGCCGATGGAGCGGCACTGATCGACAGCCTTCTGGGCAACACGGATTACGCCGTTCAGGTCGTACCCCAGCGCAGCAGCCGCGCCGCCGGTCTTCCACATGAATATTTCCCCGGCCACGCCGCGACGCTTGGCGATGTCGGCCTTGGGTGCCGAGGCCACGTCATCATTGGCGACCACGGTTCTAATCTGCAGGTCCTTGCTGGCGGCCATTTTCATCGCCAGCTTGACGTTCATGTTGTCGCCCGCGTAGTTGCCGTACAGGCAGGCCACGCCTGCGCCGTGGTCGGCCGCGCGAAAGGCGTCGAAAAAACTCTTGGCGGTCGGTGACGAAAAAATTTCGCCCACCGCCACTGCATCCACCAGACCCGGGCCGACGTAGCCCAGAAACGCCGGCTCGTGCCCTGAACCACCACCGGTGACAATGCCCACCTGGCCTTGGGGTGAAGGCCTGGTTTTGCTGATGACTCTGGGGTTGCTGTCGCCTTGCGACAGTTCCGGGTGCGCAACCAGAATGCCGCGCAGCATGTCCTCGACTACTTGGTCCGGATCGTTGATGACTCGATTCATAACGCGGTTTCCTGTGTTCTTTTTATATGGAGAGAGCGTGTTACGGTTCCAGCACCACTTTCAGCGACTTGTCGCCGCGTTCCATCACAGCGAAGGCTTCCTTGAAATCGGCGAGGGGAAACTTGTGGGTGACCACGTCACGCATATCAATCTTGCGGTTGCCGATGAAATCAATGGCGCGTGGATACATGTAGGGCCCGAGGTGCGAGCCCAGCACATCCAGTTCCTTGCGGTCGCCGATGATTGACCAATCTACCGTGGCCTCGTCGTTGAACACACTGAATTCAACGAAGCGGCCCAGCTTACGCAGCATCGCCAGGCCCTGGTTGACCGCCTTGTGATGCCCGGTGGCCTCTATATAGATATCGCAGCCGTAGCCGTCGGTGATGTCGCGAATCTTTGCCAGCACATCGACCTCGGCCGGGTTCCAGACTTCATCCGCCCCGATGCGCAGGGCGAGGGCGGCGCGTTCGGGTTTCATGTCGAGGACAATGAGCCTTTTCGGGTTGCGCATGCGCACTGCGCCGATGATGCCCAGCCCGAGCGTACCGGCACCGGCCACCACGACCACGTCATCGAAGTCGACGTTGGCGCGTTCTGCTGCGTGCAGCGAGCAGGCCAGCGGTTCGATCAGAATGGCTTCGTCGGGCGCAATCGAGTCCGGTACTTTGTGAATGATGCCTTCCTTGGTGAAGATCATGTATTGGGCCATCGCGCCCTGGACGTTGTTCTGGAAACCGTACAAGTCGTGCTTCTGACACATCCAGTACTGCCCGTGGTTGCAGAAGCGGCAGCCCCAGCACGGCACGATCTGCTCAGAAATCACCCGGTCGCCGATCTTGACGCCGCGTTTTTCCGCGCCCGGGCCGAGGGCTACGACGCGACAGACAAACTCATGACCGGGAATCATTGGCGGTTTCACATAGCGTGGCTGCTCTGCATCGCCCCAGAACGAAGGCGCGCCGCGATAGGTCTTGATATCGCCCATGCAGATCCCGCACAGCTCGACCTTGGTCAGAATCTCGTCCGGACCGGGTGTCGGGACATCGACGGTTTCAAGGCGATAGTCTTCCGGGCCATGGCAGACCACGGCCTGCATGGTGGCGGGAATCACCGGGGAAAGCTGCTCGGCGGTGCGTTCGGTATCCGTGGACATGGCAATAACCTCGCGGTAAAGAGTGAATTACTGAATGCTGTATCCGCCATCGATCACCACGTTCTCTCCGGTGATCATGCTGGCGGCGTCGCTGAGCAGGTACAGCGCCAGCCCGGCGACCTCTTCCGGCCGGGCGAAGCGGCCTGCCGGAATCTGTGTTTTAGCCTTCTCTCCCAGCTCCCCGGCCCAGGCTTTCTTGCCGAGCGCGGTTTCGACGATGGTCGGGGAGATCGCGTTGACATTGATGTACGGTGCCCATTCCATGGCCAACACTTTGGTCATGCCGACCACTGCCGCCTTGCTAGCGCAATAGGCGACGTGGCGGTCCAGAGCGATGACGGCGGCCTGCGAAGCCAGGTTGACGATGCGCCCGCTGCCTTGCGCCAGCATGTGTCGGGCACAGGCCTGAGCGACGAAGAAGCTGGCTTTCAGGTTGATGTCCAGCGTGACGTCCCAGGCGTCTTCGTCGACATCGACGGCCTTGTCCAGCACGGCGACACCTGCGCTATTGACCAGGTAGTCCAGACGCTTGAAGTGCGCGAACACCTCATCGACAGCGCTTTGCAACTGATCCAGCTGACGCAGATCGACGGCGATGCCCAAGTGTCCGTCACCCAAAGAGGCGGCAACGTCCGCCACCGCCGGATCACGGTCGAGCAAGGCGACTCGTGCGCCGCGTTCTGCCAGCAGGCTGGCGCAGGCCAGACCGATTCCGGCCGCCCCGCCGGTAATCACGACGCATTTGCCGGTCAGGTCGAAGGCCTGATTCCAGAATCCAGACATGAACATGACTCCTGTAGGTGTAAGGTAGGAACGATCGTCAATGCGCGGATTTACTTGCCGCCGCTTACCTGCTGATACAGCGCATCGGCATTGGCGTTGGTCACCGGTACCCACGGCAGGATGTAGTTCTTGTCGGTGCCATCACCCCATTTCACGTCTTTGGCGTAACGCTCCCAGATCACCGATTGCGGCTTGTAATCCTTGCCGGCGAGCGCGCGCAGGGCGACGTCCAGTGCGCCCTGTGATTGGGCCTGGGCGTCCTGCAAAAAGGTGGTGACTTCGTTTTTCTTTGCGGCCTGAATCGCATCCGGCATGCCGTCGATTGAGGTGACCGGTACGTCGGCGGGGGTCAGGCCGCGGGATTTCACCGCCTGTAATGCACCGAGAGCCATGTCGTCGTTCTGCGCAATAATCCCGGAAATGCCGCCGTTGGGGTGCGCGTTGAGCCAGTCTTCGGTCAGGGTCAGAGCTTCGGCGCGCGACCAGTTGGCGGTCTTCATTTCGATGATCTTGATGTCAGGGTGTTTTTTCAGGACCTCCATCTCGCCTTTTTCGCGGTCAATCTGGGCGGACTGGCCGATCGGGCCCTGGATGATCACCACGTTGCCTTTGCCATTGAGCTTGTCGACCATGGCCTGAGCCTGAAGGCGTCCGCCTTCGACATCATCGTTGCCGATATAGGGCACTTTGGTGCCGGCCACGCGAGTGTTGGACGCGATGACCGGAATGTCGTTTTCCATGGCCCGAGCCACGGTGCCGACACCCGCCTTGGTGTCGATGGGCACGAAAATGATCGCATCGTAGTGCTGGGTGATCATGGTTTCGATCTGGTTGTTCTGCGTCAGCGCGTCATAGTTGCCGTCGAACACGGTGATCTGCACGGTGCCGTTCTTGACCGCCGGGTGCTGCTTGAGCTCGCGCACCCAGTTCTGCATGAACTGGCCCTTGAGTCCGTAGACGGCTGCGCCGATCTTGTAGGTCTTGCCGTCAGCCGCCAGGGAAATGCTGCTGGCAAGCAGGGTGAGCGCCGCGACAGCGGCCAGGGATGTGCCGAATTTCATGATGAGAACTCCGTTATTGTTGTAGTCAGTCGTTCATTCAGAGGAAAAGCGCTTAGCGTTTTTTCTTGCGCCACACGTCGATCAGTACCGCGAACACGATGATCAGGCCCTTGGCGACCTGTTGGTAATAGGATGAGACTCCGAGCAGATTCAGGCCGTTGTTGATCACACCGATCAACAAGGCACCGAATAGCGTGCCCACGATGCTGCCGGTGCCGCCCGACAGGCTGGTTCCGCCGATGACCACGGCGGCAATGGCGTCCAGCTCGTAGGACATGCCGGCCTGGGGCAGTGCGGAGGTGGTCCGGGCGGACAGCACGACGCCGGCGAGGCCGGCAAGCAGGCCGGACACCACGTACACCGAGAACATCACCTTGCGCACGCCGATGCCCGAGGTGCGAGCGCTTTTCTCGTTGCCGCCCACGGCGTATACGTAGCGGCCGTAGGTGGTGTAACGCAGCACCATCCAGAAAATCAGCGCCACCACGGCGAAAATGATGATCGGCACGCCAATCGGCCCGATCTTGCCGACACCCAGCGCCAGATAGGCGTCCGGCAGGTCGGTAACCGGGCTGCCGTCATTGAGAATGAAGGTCATGCCCCGGGCGATGCTAAGCATGCCCAGTGTTGCGACAAAGGGCGGAATCGACAGGTTGGCAACCATGAAACCGTTGACCACGCCCAGCATCGCTCCGGCGAACATCCCGGCGCTGACCGCAGCCAGCAGGCCGTAGCCCTGCGTTGCGACCAAGGCGCTGCACAGGCCGGCGAAGGCAAGGATAGAACCGACCGACAGGTCGATGCCCTTGGTCAGGATCACGTAGGTCATGCCGACCGCGAGAATGCCATTGATGGAGGTCTGGCGCAGGATGTCCATCCAGTTGCGCCAGGTCATGAAATACTCGCTGGAAAATGCCATCACGATACACAGCAGAATGAACACCAGCGGCAATCCGAAACGGTCCAGCGAAAGACGCAGGCGGCTGCGTGGTGCGGCAGTGGCGGGTGCGGTTATGGTTTTTGCATTCATGAGGCAAGACTCAACAAGGCTTCCTGGGAAAGGTCGGCGTCGTTGCTGATGGTCACCAGCTTTCCGGCCTTGAATACGGCAATCCGGTCACTGAGGCGCAGCAACTCCGGTGCTTCGGACGAAACGACAATGGCTGCGCCGCCTCCGCGAACGAATTGATCCAGCAGGTGATAGATTTCCTGCTTGGCACCTTCGTCGATGCCTCGGGTCGGCTCATCGCAGAGCAGGCAGATCGGTTGGGTCGACAGGCATTTGGCGAGCACCACCTTCTGCTGGTTGCCGCCACTCATGGACGCCACCGGCAAATCCAGTGAGGTGGTCTTGATCTGCAGGCGTTTGACCATGTCTTCCGCCAGCCGGGTTTCCTTGCGAGCGTTGATCAGCGACCAGCTCGACAGCTGCTTGTAAGCCGACAGGGCGATGTTGGAGAGGATGCTGCCACTCAAAACGAGACCGCTGTCCTTGCGGTCTTCAGTCACCAGCGACACGCCGGCGCGAATGGTCGCCTTGGGCAGCCCGACCGGCATTGGTTTGCCCTGCAGGGTGACGCTGCCGGCATCGGGTGTTGTCAGCCCATAAATGCAGTTGAGAAATTCGCTGCGCCCCGACCCCATCAACCCGTAGATACCGAGAATCTCGCCCTGACGCAGTTGCAGGCTGATGTCGTGAAACTCGCCTTCA
>NZ_MUIO01000142.1 GCF_002087235.1 Pseudomonas floridensis
TTTCGTACAAAACCTAGCATGATAGCTATGCACCCAAAGCCCACTGCAATAATGCCTGCCATAAGTCGCTCGATTACCATGTCACTTCCTTTAGAAAGCTTCGCCGACGATAATTGTCAATGGCTAAAGTTTAAATTTAAGGCTGTTTTTTGGTTTTTACCAAGTATCTGCCTGTGGCCGGATTGAGCCCTTTCTCGTTACTAAGTTTTCGAATCATTTCTTCCGAAGGTATTTTCACTGGCGGAGCGGAATCTCTCTGTTTTTGCCACTCGAATGCGCCGTCCCACTCTGGGAGCTTTGCGGGCGGCAAAGGAACAATATTTTCAATGTCTGGTATGTTTGCGCCTAAATGCTCATAGATTCTCAAGAAAGTGCTAATTCTGTCATAGCGCGCGGTGCGTTCGGCGTCTGCGGGTAGTGCAAAGTAATATTGTTCTTGTGTAGGATCTGTTGAAGAAAATCCGCCTCTTAAGAAACCCGCACTGTTAAGACTTCCGTAACGAACACCTTTTTGAAAGGCTTGAATGGCTTCTGGATAATTTCCTCTTGTCTTTACATAAACACCGTAGTTGAATGCTGCTTGGGCATTTCCTTGATCCATTGCGCAACGACGCATGTCGATAACCAGTTTTTCATCAGCCCTAGCCTGTTCTAAGAGCTTGGATACGTAGAGCTGTGCGTCAGGGTTGCCTAGATCTGCAGCTCTGCGGAAATAAGAATTAGCCCTGCTTGTGTCTTGCTTAACGCCGTAACCTATCTCTAGGTAGTGCCCCATGTCGTAATAGCCGCCTGGAATCCCTTGTGCAATCATGCTCTCGACAATATCAATAACTTCGTTCTCTGGGTCATCACTTTGGATGTTGCCTTGAAAAATAAGTGTATGTAGATTGCTTGCCGCTTTATAGCTGCCCGCTGCGTAGGCAAGTCGATAATAACGTTCAATCTTAAGATGGTCTTTCACTCCCTCATCTGATTGCAGCATTCTTGCGTAATTATACAATCCTTGGGCGTCAGGGCTTACATTTGGCAAATGGCTCATCTCTTGGGTGCAAGAGAATGCAAGCTTGTCTAGTATGTGAGCCATTTGGCTCTCTGATATGTCCAATGTGTCGTCCTTATCGCATGACCAAAGTGCAGAGCATAAGATGCATATTAAAATTTTTCTAAAGGGCATTTTAATCCTTGTACGTTCTTGAGGGACTGTCCCTTCTAAACTCTGTCAGCGAAGCGGTCGGGCGTGCTCTGTCCTTCGATTTTAGCCGAAGCGCTGCATTGTAAACGGCGGTCTCTGTCCAGATGTCGAATGCTTTCCCAATGTCTTCCCCGTTACCCTGTTGGTTCGTATGTATGCCCCACAGGTGCTTGCGCAAAGGTTTTGTAATCGCGGGCTCTTCAACGCATATATTTAGCTCGCTGTCAACTTCCATGCTTCGCGTGTTAATATTGCTTGAGCCTAGCGTAGTGAAAACGTCATCAATGATCGCTAACTTGCTGTGTATATAAACATCCATCCAGCTTTCAGGTGGGGAGTCGGGTGCAACCAAGGTGCAGACTAAAACTTTTAGGCCGTTGATCGATTCCATATTTACGGCTTTTGCGCTCTCAGCTGGCAGTTTTGCTTTCAGCGCCCTGTATTCCGCTTCTGCTTGAGTGGCTGCCTTTCTTTGCGGCTCCCAGAGTTTACTCATTGCTGGATTAAAAGAGCTTCCATAGGTTCCTTCGATAATAGTTATTTTACCTTTGGCCGTATCGTAACGCTCTTTTGCACGTGCTACCTCGGCCTCTAATGCTCTATTGCGCTCTTGTCGTGAAACAACTGGTATCACATCAGGGCGTCCCAATTGCTTCAGCATGCGATAAGTATTTATAGTGCCATCACCCATCCCCTCTTCTGAAGAGTTGGTCACTACAAAAAGATAAATCGGGCCATGCTTGCTCAGGCTTCATCCTTCAGCAAATTGACGTTGAACGTTTTCCTTTATCTTCTCCGCCAATGGTGGCCATCGGAAATATTGGTTTTCTAAGTACATAAATTTTGTTACGTTACCAGCGGCTTTCAGATAAAGATCCCGGATGTCACGTTTGTTTTCCTGAGGTTGGGTTCTCAGGACTTGGGCCATCATTTTCGGACCGTAACCGCTACGGGTTTTAAGTTTATCTGCAATAGCCTTTCTAGGCGTCAGAAGATCCACGCCTGTTTCACGGAGCCAAGCTTGTGCGAAGTTGTGGTTAAGGTACTCAAGTATCGGCCCAGTTACACGGCTGGAGATGTCTTGCCGCGGTGTTGCACCATTTCGCCCCAGGTGTGCATCCATTCGAACGGCACTATGGTCGTCCTTATCCCAGTAAGCATCCAGTGTATTGTGGCCCATCACAAAACCTATTGCGCTGGCCGGTGTTTCACAATCTATCAGTACCATTTTTTGATGATGTGTGGGAACGGCGGCCATCGAGGCTGCTGTGATGGCTTTGTTCCAAGTTGATCTATTAGCGTCTGCACTTCTAATCGCGACTTGCCATGCAATTTCAATCCTGTCTACCAAACCCATATCTCGCGGAACAAACTCGATATTTTTTAATGCTTCCTTGCCAAGGCTAAACGCTGTGGCGAGAAGAGTGCTTTTGGGTTCGGCCAGCACTGAGCGTGTCCCAAGCGTAGACTTAGTGGCTCTTCGATACCACTCCCAGTCAATAGTGCGTTGAAAATCGTTGCGAAGATCACTTTTCCAAGATGCCAGATTTCGACCAGGTGTCATGTTTTCTGCAAATGCAGCCGTAACGTGCAGACTGTCAGACCAGCAAAGTATACGTACTTTTACGCCCTCTTCAGCCTTCAGTGCAAGAAGCTGACCGATAGTCAGCGAACTCGTACCTCCTCGCTTGAAATACATAGATGGCTGAAAACCCCAACAAATCATTTCAATGCTGTTTTTGGCTGCCATAACAGAGTCATACAAAGCGCCAAATGCACGTTCGCCGTTTACGAGAGGCTCGAAGGTAGCGTCTGTCGGACAGTACTCGGTACCCTGTACGAACCAAGGTAGGTTTATATTGCACGACATTCCTTTTCGAGTTGCTATTGGGGTCGTAATCGAAGATGTAGTCATGCCCGAACTTCCTGTACGCGGTAAATAATGCCGTTTATATTTGTTGTGTCAGATATCAAGCGTGTCTGACTGCGTGGCCATTAATCGTGCTCCGCAGGAAACATAGTCGCCGTCCCGTGCGACGGGACGTCCATCGACGAGTAATGTTTCATCACCGCTAACGATCTTTCCTATTCCGTGAGGGCATGACACTAGGTCGCCTACTCGTGCTACCGCCAAGCCGTTGATAAAAGTACTGCTTGACCCCTCGAGAACCCGACCTGCATCGGAAGTAGGATCGTTAATGACTATAATTGGACGCATGTGTATTCCATTAAGAATGTTGGCTCCATGCTGGTTCGACAATTTTGTTAGTTGTTTTTTATCTTTTTAAATATTTCAAATTCTACGCTACGGTCATCGCTAGCTGGATGATGTCCTTTTCTCACTGCCTGTTCGTGTGCTGAAAAAAAGCTACTATTTCGAGCCAAGCTAAATTTTTCACATCACACTTTTCTTTATTTTTTACTGCTTCGGCTCCTTCGTCCCCAACACATCCCGAATGCTGTCAACGACATTGCTGTCCTTGATCACATCGTTCAGCCAGCCTTCCAGCGGCATGTTGCCCCACTTGATGGCGCGTTCGATCAGGTAGGGCACAGGGCTTTGTGGTTCGGTGTTCTTGAAGAACTGTGCGACGCTGGCGAGCATGGTGAAGGCTTCGTCGCGTGTTGCCGGAGTCGTGCGCAGTGGTGCGGACGTAGTGTCCTGGCTGGTCTGGGTCATCACAACACCTGCATGTTGGTCGGCGGCAGTTGCAGGCGCGGCTTCGGCCTGGGCGGGCGGAGCAGGGTTCAGTTCGATGCCGCGATCCTTGAGCAGCTTTTCGGTCAACTGCCCACCGCGCTGCAGCACATCACTCAGGGTTGCGAAGCTTGGAGCATCACGTCCGAAAAGGTTATCGCAGGTGGCCTGGAGCTGCTGACAGGCGTAGAGGCTCGCGGCGATTTCCGTAGACTTGAGACGCAAGTGATCCGTATCGGTCAGCACCACGGAGCGTTGGAAGATCTCGGCGTTGATCTTGCCTTCGTCAACGGCTGCCTGCATGGCTTTGGGGTTTTGTAACGCCAGGTTTTCCACATGGCGGGACTCGTCGTAGCGCAGAAGCCCGAAGTTTTGCCCTTGAGTGATTGGCAGGCCGCCCACCACTTCGGTCAGCGAGGTTTTCAGCCAGGCGAGGCGGGCGGCGCGCTCTTCGACACCGTCCTCGAGGGACGGAAACAAGTCGTCCCAGAAATTTTGCAGGATCCGCTCCGCTAACGTCATGCCGAAGGTAATCCCTACAAAATGGTACTTGTGCGCCAGAGCTTCACCGAGCCAAGCGACAAGCATCAGGTCCTTGCTCTGTTGAGCAAGGCCTTGCGCAGCCAAGGTAATGGTCAGCTCCCAGTCCGAAGACTTGAGGTCGGTCTGCCAGTCACCTTGGGTGAGGTAATCGGGGTCTGCTCGCCGAGCTTCCTTGACCTGATCGAACAGGGTGGAAAAGCTCAGGTCTTCGCCACTTCCCCCGTTGATGGGTGCCGTCAGATCGGCAAGCGAAAGGTCGTTGAGAAATTCAGACATAGTCAACTCTGATCAGGAATAAAAGACACCGTGTCCGGGCAGACACGGTGTTGAAGACGGGTCGCATGCGCGACCCGAAGTGACACCGTTTTATGCGAAAACTTTGTTCGCAGTGCGGTCCCAGCCGCCAGTGACGTTACCGCCACCCTGGCCATCGGAGCGGCTCTGCTGGGTGTAGGTTGTCTTGATGCGTGCGAAGTTGAAGCTGATTTCTTCAATCGGCAGATCGCTGACGGCATTGTCTTCGCCAGTCTGGAGACCACCTGCAACAGCCTTCACGGAAGACACGACAACTTCTTCCAGGTTGATGGTCAGGTAGGTCAGCTTGTCGCCGCCTGCACGGTTAACGTTCAGCTGGATCTTGGCGATGTGAGTGCCTTTGCAGCACGCTTCGAACAGCTTGGCAGAAGCCTTGTCGACGGCCTTGCGGATGCTGAAGTCGCTCAGAGCAACACGCTCGGACGAAGCACCGCCCGAGGAACTGGCGGTAGCGGAGGTGGCCTGGGTAGCGCCGTACTCATAGCCGAGCACTTCGATCCAGTCCTTGTGCTTGTCGTCCAGAACTTCACCTGGAATGCCGTCGATTTGGATGTACGCGTCAAATGCCATTTTCTGCTTCTCCTTTCTTCATTTAAGGTCGTAGCGTCTGTAACAGATCACGACCCTCTGATTAACCTTCCTGAAACAATCAAGAAAGGTTTTCTTACCACGGCCCCGGCCCCGCAAAACGATGACCCAGGCTTCGGTTTGCTTTAAGTACTGGCGTCAGTTGAGCGCCCGTACTTCGATCTCCACACGCCTGTTCGGCTCAAGACACTGAATCAATTGAGCCCTGGGCTGCTGCATGTCGCACTTGACCAGTGGCTTCTCGCTGCCTTCGCCAACGGCATCGACCAGTTCGGCAGGTACGCCCTTGCCGACCAGATAGGTCTTGATGGTTTGTGCCCGTTGCTTGGACACCTGCATGTTGCTTTGCGGGTCGCCCAGTTGGTCGGCGTGACCGGCAATGATGATCTTGCCGATGTTGGGTGTGTTCAGCAGCTTACCGGCGATTGCGCTCAACTGGTTCTGACCTTCGGTTTTCAGGCTCTGGAAGTCGGCACGGCCGAAGGCGAATAGGGTGTCCGACTCCAGGGTGATGGTCTCGATGGCTTTCAACGATTGAGTCAGCAGGCTATTGATGTAGTTACGCGAACTGGACGTCAGGAATGCATTGTCGAGAATGCGTGGTACGTCCAACTCATGAATTTGATCGCTGTAGAAGTTGATCTGCCGACTGGCGTACTCGTAATCCTGATTCACCCCAGCGTCGCCGCTTGACGAGAGGTTCCTGCCGGTCTGACGCGCGATGGCGGGATACCAGTAATCAGGCATTTTCGCCTTCAGGAACGCAGGGTCTGCTTTCTCACGTTGTGAGCGCGACAGCATGACGTAGGTGTCCAGCGTAGCTTTGCCGAAATTGGCGATCGATTGCGCACGGTTGTCGGGCGGCAGTGCTTTTGGCTCGACACTGTCCACGCCGGTCACCGGCATCAGGTCTTTGGCGTTGCGCTGATACACCTTGATGGTGGTTAACAGATACAAGGAGCGCGTGAGGTTATCAGCGGTTGGCTTGAGCATCACGCTTTCCAGGCGGTTGAAGTACCGCGTACGCAACAGTGGCTCGACTTCATAACCCTGATAAAGGCCTAGACGCAGGCGCAGAGGCACTCCTTCGTCGTGGTGTCGCCCGTAATACAGCGATGTCCAGAACCGCATGCGATCCAGCGTCTGCCATTCGGTGTACTGACCGGTTGCCTTACTGTCGTCGACAGCTGCTTGTGCAAGCTCGGTCGAGATCGTGTGAATATTGTCCTTGTTGTTCCAGTACGACCAGCCCCACAGACTGCACAGCAGCACGGCAACGGCGCTGGCGCCGCCAATCCATGCGGCCTTGCGGCGGCGTTCACGGTGATTGGTGGTGTACAACGCCACCAGGTGCTGGTCCGGGATAATCACTTTGCGGAACAGGCTATTGATGAACAACGGATGCGGCTGTGCATTGCCGTTGGCCACATCCTGCTCGCTTTCCAGCAGGAAACGCTCTGTGACATGGCGTGCATGCCCGCCCATTTCCGGCTGGTCGGCGTCCAGTGCGCTGGTGAAGTAGAAACCGCGTAACAGTTCTGCATTCTGATACGGGTTGGCGCGCAGCAGCGCGTCAACGAACAGGCTCAAGCGCGGTTTCAGGGCTTCAAGTTCCAGCGGGAAGCGATACACCGCGTTGTCCTGACGAGTGATCTGGATGTCCTGAGTCACCAATTGATAACCGGCGACCTGTTTCCAGTAACTGATCAGTTCATCCATTGCCACGCCAAAGCGCTGACCCCAGTCGGCTTTTTCATAGCCTTTGTGGGAAAAGGTTTTGCCCATCACTTCGCCACGTGAAGCGTCGTCCAGCTGGCGATAGAAAGGTGCAAAGCCCGGCACCAGGTCGCATTTTGTAAAGACCAGGTAGACAGGCAGTCGTACTTCCAACAGCGAATGGGTCTCCTGAATGCGCTCACGCAGGCGTTTGGCTATACGCTCCTGATCTTCGACAGACGATTGCAGAATGTCGTGGATGCTGACGGTCACGATCAATCCGTTGAGCGGACGACGCTGACGGTGCTGACGCAGCAACTGTAGGAACGCACGCCATTTTCCTGCTTCTTCCTGGTCGTTCATGTACCGGCCAGCGGTATCCAGCAGTACGGCTTCGGAGCTGAAGAACCAGTCGCAGTTGCGCGTTCCTCCCAGTCCGGAGACTCGGGCGCCTTCGCGTTCTGCATAAGGAAAGTTGAGCCCGGACTGATAGAGCATGGTGCTCTTGCCCGCTGCTGGCTGCCCAACCACCAGATACCACGGCAAAGCGTAGAGCGCGTCCTTGGCGTTGGTGCCACGCGGCTTGTTGCTGTTCAGACGCTCAATGCTTTGCAGCAGGCGCTCGCGTAGCAGGCTGATTTCCTCACGGTCGGCCGGGCTTGCGTTGAGCACGGCCTGATCGGCGTCTTCGCGCAGTAGACCTTCCAGATTGTGATGCTGTGAAACGCCCCGATACATGAGGAGTACATAACCTGCTGACAACAACAGGAACACACCGATACCGGTCAGCAGGCTGTTCAACGAACTGAAATCGAGGGCGCGACCAATGCTCCAGACGATGAAAATCGTCAGGAAGAAGAACACCCCGAGAATGTAGGGCTGGTAACGCAGAAAGTAGTATTTGATTTTATTCATACGGACTTCAAATCCAGCACATCGACAAAACGGTCGATAACGTCATAAAGAGGTCGGTCCATGTCCGCAAACACGTGGCCCCGATGGTGTTCGTCGAACGCCTCGAAGGGCTCCAGCACGTCATAGTTTTCCGATCGGTCGCCAGTACCTGTCACTACGCGGTATACCCCGGTGGTGTTGCGCGACGGAAAGCAGAACAGTCTGGGACGCATGAAGTCATCCGCCAGAATGCAGATGTGTGGCACAGCATGATCTGTAGCCATGCGCGTCAACCAACTGACCCATAGATCGGCGGTCGGATTTTTCAAACCCCGTTCGGCGGGCAATGGCAGCGAAATACCAATAGGTGCCTGGTGGTACATGGGACGGCCCAGCGCTTGCAATCGTGTCAGTACGGCGTTGGCAATGAATTCCGGGTAGGAGCTTTCAAGCGATCTTGCAATGTCGCGTAACGTGAAGTTCACCAGAAACTTTTCGTGCACACGTCGGAACAGTTCGAAGTCCTGACTTTGCAACGGTCTCAGCGCTCTTATGCGCTCGAAGACAACCGCTGTGGACTCCCCTTGGGCCGCCATATGCAGCAAAGGTTTAATCTGGGCGCAGAACAGTTCGCTGAGTGTGAATGGGTTCACGAATAGCCCGGCGTCGCTGGACTTAACCGTTTGAAAGATGAAAAACGGATAACGTCGCGCGCTGGAGTCCCTGGAGCTGATCAAGCCGCCGACCAGCCAGTTTCCACTGCGTGCACGGTAGCTGAAGAAGCACACCGGCAAGCGGTCGAACAGCGTGCGCCAGTCATCGCTTTGTTGCATGGAAACGAGCGCCCCCTGCAGCCAGGCGTCGAACTCGCATACGTCATCACTGGCGCCATGCAGGCTGACGAAATCCGGGCTGGCAGGCACTTTTCCGAAGCAGCCGATCATCGTCCGCGCCCCCTTTGCGCCTTGTAAATGTTCACTTGGTCCGCCCGTCAGTTGCATTCAGCGCGCTAAGCGCCTTCACGTTCGCAAGATCAGTCAGCTTGACGCCGCCGTAGTTGCGAACCACGAGGCTGACCTGTCCTTTGGCGGTATTCCAGCTGAAACGCTGCTGGATGCCATCAAGGTCGCTGACGCGTGCGCTGTCGTTCATGCGCAGCAGACCCCAACGACCGGTATAGTCGAACACGGTAATGCGCTCGCCGGTCAGCGTAACCACATCCAGACGCGCGCCCGGTGCAGTGGTGGTGCCTGGCCATGAGAAGCGGTTCCAACTGGTCCTGCCGTTTCGGTAGTGCTGTTCCTGACCATCAAGGGTGAAGAGGATGTCAGTGAAATTAGCCGACGGCTCCAGCATGATCTCGAAACCATTGTCCTTGTCCGACAGACTGGCAATGACTTCGCCCAGCGAGCTGGCCTTGTCGATGTTGCTGACCATTTTTGGATTGACCAACGGAGCGGCCTTGGCATCGCTGCTCATGCCCAGGCCTTCGCCACCGGACAGGTTGCCGATTTCGTTTCGCTTGAAGTTCGGCAGCAGCCCGGATTCAGGGTCCACGAAACGTTGCAGATCCTTGACCGAAGCTTCATTGCGGCTGTCAGCTGAAATTGGGTAGCGGTGAGCCATGACCTGTTCCCAGGGCTTGGCGACTTGTTGGGCCCAAGCTTTGGCGATCTGCTCGCCAGCCGGATCTCGCAGGGTTTCCCAAGCGAACTGAATCGGAAGGCTGAACAGACTTTGCAGAGAGTTAGACAGACCGCCCTGGCTGGTGTCGACCGTGGTTTCGACATAGTTGCGCACACTGGTGACTTCGCTTGGCTGACCTTCGAGCGTTTCGCTGATCAGTTGCTTGCTGCTCTTGCCAACATCCTGAGAGCGCTGGATGTTGTTCATCCGTACTTTGAGCTTTCGCAGCGCAGCCAGGTAACGGTCCATGATGGTGCTGTCGGCGCCCTCGGCGTTTTGCGCAGCGAAGACACGCGATACCGGCTCGAAACGCTTGGCAAGGCTACCGTCATCGACCGCAGGCAGCGGCGAAATCAGAACGCTGGCCGCCGCCTCCTTGTTGTCAAAGATGCCGCTGACCTTGCCCCAGAAACCGTCATCGCGTTTGACGCCGACCTGCTGCGCTTCGCGCGGGGCGGGTACGTCCCACTGAGTGTTGTCGTTGACCGCAGACAACAGCAGTTTTACCGGGGAGTTACGCACATCGCTGAGCAATGACAATTGTTGTGTGGCGTTGGCCATGTCGGTGAAGCGACGAACGCCTACGCTGTCCACCATCGTGTACCAGGCTTGTGTGTAGTCACGCTTGTAGCGCGCCATGAACTCGCGGACGAAGTTTGCTTTTTGTACGACGCTGTCGCCGCCCTCGCCATCAAGCACCCAGTCGGTCTCGTTCCGCAGGTTGCCGGATACCATCTTGATCAACTCGGGCTTCACGAACTCTTCCCAACCTTGGCGGGTGAAGATCGCGGGCACCGCTTCCGAACCGTATAGCAACTGGCGACCCGGCATCGGCACCAGATCGTTAAGGCCGATGGCTGGGAATTGACGGCTGGACTCCAGCTGAAGACGCAGGTACTCACGATCCACCAGCGAGCTGGAGATCATAAAAAATTTCAGACTCTTTCTGGTTTCATCGATCAACTGTTCGTTGCGCGGCAAGGCAGGTGCCTGTCCGTTCTTGAGCAGTTGTACGTAAACCGGTGAGTTGTCCTGAATCACGTCTTCGCTTATTGGATTCGCCTGATTGGCCATGCCTGACCAGGCCACTGGCAACGCTACATCGACGAACTCGGTTTCCGGGTGCGCAGATGGCTGGGTCAGAATCAGATAGAGCTTGAGGGCGTTATATGACTCGATGATGGATTCAACTTGCCGCTCATCCAGTCGTCCCAGCATTTCCTCCGATAGCGACAGGCCGCCGGTGGTGGCCGACAATTCAGCGGCGTCGTTGGCGGTCGCGGGGTTGCGCAACGCCGCGATGGCGTCGGTACGCGTCTGATTGGCCGTGCCTCGGGCTGCGCCGGTCAAGCGTCCGGTGACATCACTTGTGCTGCGCGGGATGCTTCCCAAACTGGTAGGGCGACCTGCGGCAATATTCTGAGTCGTACGATCCAGCAGTTTTTTGCCTTGAGCACGCGCCTTGCCGGTTTTGCCGTCAGGGCGAGCCGGCGTTGCACCAAATCCATACTGCGGGTCCATGGTTTTGGCGAACTCGTTGAACTCGCGCATCTGCAATTGCAGCTTCATCGTGATCGGTTCAAGCGCCTGGGTCCGCAACTGTTGCAAGTAGGCGTTCTGGGTCGCGAGGTAGATATCATCTCCCCGGTACAGACCACCGCTCAGTTGCAACGGAACGCCTTTGGTACGGTACTTTTCGATGGCTGCCAGCTGATTGCGCAACAACTCCAGACCTTCGCCGGAAGAAAGACGCTGCGCACGGTCAGGTGACTGCTTGAGCTCGGTCAACTGTGTGCTGAGCGACGCCAGCCATTCGCGATTGTTCTGGAATGACAAGGCTTGCAGTCCGATGAACGCGAGTCCGATGAACAGGGCTACTGCGATAATGATCGGCCCAATCGATCTGTCACGACCAAAGCGTGATTGATAGAGCGTCAGGTCGCGATCCGGAAAGATGACGCGTCGGAATGTGTCGGTGATGAAGTAACTGCGCTCACCGGTTTTGATGTTGTCGCTACGCGTCGAGGGATCGGTCTCAGGCTCTGGTCGCAGGGCGAAAGAATCCGCAAGGCTGTCCTCGTAGACATGAGCCAGTTGCTTGTCAGTCTGAAGCGCGCTGGTGAAATACAAGCCACGCAACAGGAGCTGTGCGCCGTTGTGATTGCTGCGGGCGAAGTGCTGGAGGAACTGTTCCAGTACTACCGACAGCTCGGCGAAGTAGTTGGGGAAGTTCAGCAGGGCGCTGTTGGCGTCCGCACCCAGCGCTATGATCTGGGCGTCGACATAACGACGGACATGGCCCTGCAGGTTCTCGAGCTTGCTGTCGAGTACGCTGCGCAGACCTTCGCTGCGGATCTCCGACAGACCGAACGTCATGCCCAGCGGCTGCTGACGTTCATGCAGGTCAAGGCCCTCGAATGCCTGACTGAAGCCCGGTAGTTGGTCGGTCTTGCTCAGCATCAGGTAGATAGGCGGGTTGGCGTCCAGGCATTCGGTGTACTCCTCGATGCGCGACACCAGTCGAGCAGCAAGGTCGTTACGCTCGGAAGCGCTTGACGCCAGCAGCTCTGGCAGACTGACCACTAGAACCAGACCGTTCACTGCGGCTTTGCTGCGCTGCTTTTTCAGCATGCGCAGGAAACCGGCGAACTCACTGGCTGACTGATCGTCACGCAGGTAACGGCCAGCTGTATCGATCATTACGGCTTCAGGGCTGAAGTACCAGTCGCAGTGCTGGGTGCCGCTTTGATGTTCGTTGGCGCTGCTGGCAATGCTCGCAGACAGGCCCGAACGGGTCAGCAGCGAGGTCTTGCCTGCGGCGGACATACCGATGACCAGATACCAGGGCAGATCGTAAAGTGCGGACGAACCACCGCCACCGGCCGAGCGATCGGTGCGCAGCATGGCAATCGCGTGCTTGAGGCGCTCACGCAGCACTTGCTGGTCGCGGAACTCGCCTGTCGATTTCAGCGACCGGTCAACCTCGATCTGGACCAGATTCTCAAGATTGTGCTCGGTGCGAATCCGCTTGTACTGACGCAACACGATCAACAACAGATAGAAGGCACTGATGATTGCCATCGCTTCAAGCGTGTAATCGCGTAGCCAGCTGACGCGAGGTGCGACAAACCAGCAGACGGCCAGGCTCGCCAGCCACAAGACCGGAACGAGGAACCAGAAACTTTTTAACAGGCGCAGTAATGTCTTCATGTCTTCCTGACTCGGTTACCTGATCTGGACTCAAGCATTGAACAGTTGGCTGATTTGTTCGGCCAACGCGGCCACGTCCTTGCCCAGCAACCAGTCAAGGGTCAAGTAGACACCCAGGCAGACGATTGCAATGAGCACCAGATAAAGCCAGACAGGAACTTCATGGCGAAGCATCTGCGAAACCTGGTCGGGCAACGCCCAGTCAGGCGAAAGCGCCTTTGGCGTTTTACGATGCCGGGCGATGTCCTGGCCCAGCGTATTGGCCAGATAGCGCAACTGATCTTTCTGCCCCAGCCCGTACTTGCCTTCGAAACCCAACGCCAGGCACAGGTGGTAAACCTCAAGCACATCGAGATTCTTTTTCACGTCTGCGCGCAGAGAGTCGATCTTCTCGAAGAAGCCTTCGCCTGCCAGATGAACGCCGAAATAGCGGAATTGCAAAGGCTGTAGTTCGAAATGACGACGCAGATCGTTGTCACCCGAACGCAGTACGCTTTCATCGAGAAAGGCACACAGCGCGTACTGAGTGTCCTTGACCTGTTCAACGCTGTAGTTGGCGCTGCGACCTTCACGCTCCAATGTGGCGAAGAACGTTTCGACGCTGGCTTCGAATGCATCCACCGAAGTGACCTGACGGCCACGACGCACTATCAGTGCCATGCTGATGAAGTCTTGGACCAACTCTTTGAGTGTGGGTTTTTCGGTTGCAGCCGCAGCGGCACCTTGCATTACGGCTTCAGTCATTTGAGTACCGCCATCAGTTCAAGCTTCAGATTGGTAAAGGCGCTTGGCGCATAGAAGGAGATAGCCTGAGCTTCCATCATTCGTTCGTAGACTCGCCCATGGGGTTCTATGGAGAAATAGTGGTTGTCCAGGCGAACGGGAATGGCATTGGGCAGACGAGTCGAGTGATTCAGCGTGACGCCCGGCATGGCGCTGTTGACCACCACCTCGATGTCTTCTGGCGAGCCGACCTTGAATGCACGCGGCACCAGCTCCAGCAGGCTGGAACCTGGCATGTCCGCATGGACCGAAATGTAAAAGTCGGCTTCTGTCAGGCGCGGATCCAGCAATTGTCCCTGCCAGTACGACGGCTTGGTCTGCGAGAGATTGATGATGATGCACTGGTTCGGGATCACGTTATCCAGCAGAACCCGAATCATCTCGTCCAGCTTTACCAGTGACGCGGCCGGGTCGTGATGATCGTATTCAGGAATGTCGTGAAGCTGCGTATCCAGCGAGAATGTCAGCAGGCCACCGGCGAGTTCCGCAAGAAACAGGTACAGCCGCTCTGGATGCAGGCGCGGGTGCGCGAGCAAATGCGCCAGATTGGGGTACGCGCGGTTCACTGTATTCAACAGCCAGAACAGCGTGACATCACTTGAGCCAAATTCGGCGATCTGGTCGGCACGTTCACGGCGACGTCCGGAAAGAGCCTTGCTCTTGGCCTGCAGCACGCCAAGCAAGCGCTTGCCCAGACCAATCAGCGTGTCGTGTGTGCCGACATGCAGCGTCGGGTGTACGAAATGGGCATCAAGGTTGAAGCCGCCGATGTTGTTGCGCGTGAGGCGTGCAATCGGGCAGTAGCTGTAACCGTCCAGATTGTCGCCGTCGATCAGCATCACGACGTTCAGGCGCAGGCTGGTGATTTCGTTTTCCAGATCACCTTCGTTGAGGTCTGGCAGCGTATCGAACTGCTTGCGAAAGCGACGTGCGCTCTTCTGTTCCTGACCGTCTTCTACGTAGTTCAGGCCGAAAGGCTCGGGCAGTTTCAGCGCTGCGTACACCTTGAGTTCATTACCTTTGAGCAGGTTCTTCAAGTCGCGAGCGGCTGGCAGCGGGTCGTGCTGCGGAGCGTCATACAGGCTGCCGTCGGGGAATACCAGCTTCAGGCGTTTCAGTTGCAGAGAGCCTGTCGCCAGCGCCTCTTCGTCGACTTGGAGGGTCTGCACGCCCCAGTGAAACGGGGTACTGCGCAACGTCGACTCGGCGAGTTGATGCTGGTGAAATTCATCCTGATATTGGAAATGCTGCGGCAAAAGGAACATGCCTTCCGACCACATCACTCGGCTTTGCTTACTCATTTGGCGCCTTCCAACAGAGAATTGAATGTTGAGTCCATCGCCTTTTGCGCAGAGTTGCCGACAGCGTCTCCGGTTTTCTCGATGGCGGAATCCTGAACACGCTCGGTCAGGCTCTTGCCAGCGGGCTGAGCCGGTTTGGCCGCCTGCGCAGGTTGTACCGGCGTTTCTGGCTGTGCGGGTCGTGTCGGCAGCGAGTTGGACTTGGCGAACTGCTCTTCAGTCTTGAGCTTGTTCAACACGTCCACGCCACGCACGGCGAGGATGTAGTTGTTATCCACCAGCACGCGTACGCCGTCGGACGAGAACCAGATGCCGTCCTTGCGAAGCGAATTGGCGTCAAAGGCCACTTTCCAGCGACTGTCCTGATCGGTTCGGAAGAACGCTGCAATACCCACGTAGGAGGCACCTGGGTTCAATGGCCATTGATCGGTCTGTCCCATGCCTGGCAGCAGGATGAGTTCACGACTTTCAACCAGCGTATTGCCCAGCGCCTTCTGTGGGTCGTCCCAAAGGGTGTCGGCATTGATCGACTCGAAGCGCTCAAGCGACGACAGTTGATAGACGCGCACGACCACCGAAAGCGGCTTGCCCGACTCGTCCGGGTTGAGCGAATTGCCCCCGTCGGATGTCAGGATCACCTTTTCGTTGTCGCCGAACATCATGTCGCCCGCCCAGGTGTCGTCCATGCGCTTGGCGACACGGTCGGTCACGCCGCACGCGGACAGCGCCATCATCATTGCCAGAACAGTCAGACACTGTGCCAGGGCTTGCTTCGAGGAACGAATGCCTTGAAGTCTATTACTCATGACTTGCTACCTATGGGTGATCGATTACATCAGGCTGTAGGCGAAATCGCCGTCGCTTCCCAGCTCGATGGTCAGGCTCTGGATCGGTTTGTCCTGCGCCATTCGCTCCAGGACGCGCTGAGCGAGTTCCGGCATGAGGGTCTTGGACAGAATGTTGTCGATGTTGCGCGCGCCGCTGTCGACTTCCGTGCAGCGCGAGGCAATCGCCTTGACCAGCGCTTCGTCGTAACGCAGAACGGCCTGGTGATTGCGTTCGAAACGTTTACGAATACGCTCCAGCTTCAAGCCGACGATGCGTTCCAGAATCTCGTCCTGAACCGGGTAGTACGGCACGATGGTCAGGCGGCCGAGGAAGGCAGGCTTGAATACCTGATTCAGTTCGTCACGCAGCCCTTCCACGATGTCATCGGGCGTCGGCTTCTGCTCAGCGTTCAGGCACCATTGCATGATGCGGTCAGTACCAGTGTTGGAAGTCAGAATGATCACGGTATTGCGGAAATTGATCTCGCGACCTTCGCCATCGTCCAGAACGCCTTTATCGAAGACCTGGAAAAACAGTTCGAGTACGTCCGGGTGGGCTTTTTCCACCTCGTCGAGCAGCACGACGCTGTAAGGCTTGCGTCGAACCGCTTCGGTCAGGACACCGCCTTCGCCGTAACCGACATAGCCCGGTGGCGAGCCTTTGAGGCTGGAGACCGTGTGCGCTTCCTGATATTCGGACATATTGATGGTGATGACATTACGTTCACCGCCATACAGCGTGTCAGCCAGAGCCAGAGCGGTTTCAGTCTTGCCGACGCCACTCGGGCCGAGCAGCAGGAAAACACCAATCGGCTTGTTCGGATCTTCCATGCGGGCCCGGGAAATCTTGATGCGTTTGCCGATTTCTTCCAGCGCATGATCCTGCCCCAGTACACGCTCACCCAGCAGAGCGGGCAGGCTTTGTACCGTATCGATTTCGTCGCGCAGCATCTTGCCGAGCGGAATACCGGTCCAGCCCGAAATCACTTCACCAATGGTGCCGCCATCCACCAGAGCATGAACCAGCGGTTGTTCGCCCTGAACAGTGCTCAGCTCGGCGCGCACGGCGGAGATCTCGTCAGCATTCGGGGTATCGGTGCTCAGCGCGCCGAGCTTCTCGACCAGCTCCAGCTCACGTTTCCACTGTTGCTCCAGGGATTCGCGGGTCTGTTGCTCGGCTTGCAGTTCTTCGTTCAGGGTCGCAAGACGACGGGCGTGGTCGCTGCCCTTCGCGGCTTCCTGCTCCAGCACTTTGATTTCAGCCTGAAGGTTATCGATCTGACGCTTGCAGTCTTCCAGCGCGCCTGGCTGGGCAGACTGGCCTAGAGCAACGCGTGCGCAGGCTGTGTCCAGTACGCTGACAGCCTTGTCCGGCAACTGGCGACCCGTGATGTAGCGGTTGGACAGGCGCACGGCTTGTACCAGCGCTTCATCCATTACTGTGACCTTGTGGTGTTCCTGCATCTTCGCCAGCAGGCCGCGAAGCATGTGGATCGCCTTGTCTTCGTCCGGCTCTTCGACTTTCACGACCTGGAAACGACGCGCCAGGGCGGCGTCTTTCTCGAAGTACTTCTTGTACTCCGCCCAAGTGGTGGCAGCGATAGTGCGCAGCTCGCCACGGGCCAGCGCTGGCTTGAGCAGGTTGGCAGCATCGTTCTGTCCGGCCTGACCGCCCGATCCGATAAGGGTGTGCGCTTCGTCGATAAACAGGATGATCGGGTGCAGGCTGCGTTTGGTTTCTTCGATGACGGATTTAAGGCGATTTTCGAATTCGCCTTTGACGCCCGCACCGGCCTGCAACAGGCCCAGGTCCAGCGTGTGGATCGCCACGTCCTTGAGTACCGACGGCACGTCGCCCTGAACGATGCGCAGCGCCAGACCTTCAACGACGGCAGTCTTACCCACGCCCGCTTCGCCGGTGAGGATCGGGTTATTCTGACGGCGACGGGTCAGGATATCGACCATCTGCCGCACTTCAAACTCGCGCCCCAGCACCGGATCGATACGACCTTCACGTGCGCTCTGTGTCAGGTTGACGGTGTATTGATCAAGCGCCGGCGTCTTGCCATTGCCCTTGGTGGTTGCACCTGTGCTGGCGTCAGCGCTCGCCAGCGGCTTGCTCAGTTTTGTCTCGGGGCTACCTTCAACCAGTGCGCTCAGGTTCAGGCGCAGGTCGTCAGCGTTGATCTTTTCCAGTTCCGGAGCCGAGCCGATCACGACGCGACGCAGAGCATCGTCGTCCAGCAATGCCTGAATCAGGTGCCCGGTGCGGATTTGCGCCTGACCAAATTCGATGGACGCCAGCACCCAGGCCTGTTCGATCATGCGGGTGATGTGCGGAGACAAGGCTGGCGTACGTGTGTTGCCTTTCTTGAACGTTCCCAGTGACGTCACGAGCTGCGCTTGCAGGCGATCGGGCACGACGTCGTAGTGACGCAGGATCACCGGCAGGTCGTTGTCGTTGTTGTCCAGCAATTGCAGAAGCAAGTGCTCGACTTCAACATCGTAATGATTCTCCGACAGGCACAGTGCAGCGGCGCTTTCAGTCGCAGTACGGCTGGTTTCGTTGAGCTTGGCAAACAGGGACTTCAGGTTCACAGGGAGACCCCATCAAAAGGAATTTGGAAAAGGGCGCAACGTGAGGGCTCCACGTCGACACCGGGACGTTTGAGCCAGCCAAGCCAGCCCAGAGAAACATTGCCTTGGCGACCCAGACGAGCCGCAGGTACAGCTTCGCGCTTGAGCGTGGGGGCAATCTGGAAGTCCAGTTCTGCACCCACGTAGAAGCGCACCAGTTCAATAAGCTTTTGGTAATCCACGGTGCCCGGCTGAAAGCGCTGGTAGTCGGCCAGCTCCAGCGGCCCTAATTCGATGCGCACGCATGACTGGTAGTCCCACACACGATTGCCCGCCACTGCGCTATTGCCCAGCACAGCATTCTTGCGACCGAGCTGAGTACACTGGGAACTGTCGAGCTTTAACCAGCGACCGGCGAATGGCTTGACCTTGAAAGGCAACGAGAAATAAAAACTCAGCATGACTTCCAGGTTCAGGCCGTTGCGTGGCTTTTGAGCAAACATGCCCGAGAAATAGCTGAACAGTTCACGGCGCAGCGGTGAACCGCCTTTTTCAAATTTTTGCTTCTGCGCCTCGGGACCGAATCCCACCAGGTTGAGCAGGTAACGATCAAAGTTCGACGTGCCGTTGCGCTCGTATTCGATGTAGAACTTGTACTTCTGCCAGGCTTCGTAAAACAGTGTGGTCATGCGATGCGAAAAAATGTCCAGAAACGCATGCGCGGCGTCGTCCCGATATTGAATATGCCGGTCGATCAACAGCTCCGTGTACGGACGCGGCAGTACGCCGGACGGTCCGACCAGGCCCATGAACGTGACCTGCACCTCGGACAGCGGTAGACCTGCGGGCGATACTTTGCCTTCGCGCTCGAACTGCAGATCGCTGACTTCACTGGCGGGAAAGTTGAGCGACAACTGAGACCGAAAGCGCAGAGGGTCCTCATGCGGCCTGGTTTCCAGGTCCATGCGGCCGTTCCTGCTGTAATGCAGGCGGAGCAATCGCACCAACTGGAAAAATTCGAATCGGTGCGGCTCAGCCCTTGCCTGGTCGATCAGACCAGGGGTTGATCGCCTGTTCGCGGGGGCCATTGGACCACTCTCTTTTCGCGCTGCAAGGTGCGAAGGGTTAATTGGGTAAAGCTGTTCAACGAACAGTACTGACCGAAGAAGTGGTCGAGCATCATGCCGAACAGAAATACGCCGCTGCCGGTGTACTGGCTCTCATCGAACTTCAAGGTAATGCCGACGCCGCGTACAAAGTTCGGGCGCGGATGGCCGATACGCGCCACTACTGGCTCGCTGCTGACTGACACAATGCCGTTGATCTGTTTGCGAATGGCTGAGACGTTGCGGTAGTTGTAAAGCGACAGCAGCTCGAGCAGCACTTCGCGGCCTTTCGAAACCAGCGACATGTGGTTGAGCGAAAGGTGTGAAATCAGACGCCAGATGACGCCGTTGCCCAGCGGTACCCGAACGGTTGCCGTCGGTTTGCGCAGGCAGCGAATGTCCTTGACCACCGAATTGGACGGGATCGTGAAGTCGCCGCGTTCGCCGCCAAACGGCAACATCAGGGGCAGGTCGCGATTGCTGCACGTCAGGCGGATACTCAGCGTATCGTTGTTGGAGTCGATCAGTTCCAGATCGCGATCCACGACACGGATGAACATGTTCGAGCCATCGTTGTGGCGCGTTTGCACAGGGCGGCGTCGGGCTATCCAGAAACTCTGCCCGGGGCCTTGGTCGCCACGGGGTTCGAAAAACGGATGACAGGTACCCACCTGATCGGCACCGTTGATTTTCTTCACGCGACGCACACGGTCGATCGACACCACTTCGGCAGAACTCTGCAGGCGCACATCCGGCGTCACCGCGTATTCATGCTGAGTATGCGTCAGCTTGATCGGCTCGGCCTGCTGGCGGAACAGATTGATGATCGGCGTGCAGTTGAGCTTGAAGTTGTTGCGGCCAATGTTCTGAGTCAGACGCACGAGACGGTCGGTCAGGTCGTAGTCGGAAAAGTAGAAGTTGATTTCTACCTTGCTGACTTCCTTGCCTGCCAGAATGCGCGCGAAGCCGGAGAGATCGAAGAACATGAATTTGTCGGGGAACGTGAAGTACTCGTGCAGCAGGCGGTAGCCCAGGAACGAGCGCTCTGAATAATCCACCAAACCCTCGTCCAGGCCATAGCCGACAGACTTGAGTGATCCTGCCGGCAACACCACTTCCCGGACGCGGCCTTCGTCTTCGAACGACAACGTCGTCTTGGCCACGTTGTTGAACAGCAGCTCATACAACTGATGCATCAGCGTGCTTTCGCCATCGAGAAAGAAACGCAGGCTGTCCAGTTCCATCTTGCCGAACATCACGTCTGACGTGGCGCCAAGGCCTATGCGCAGACGCGCGATCAGATCGGCGCTGTGTCCGTTGAACGCTGAACGTTCCATTTCGACGAACGATGCGCTTTGTACCGCTATAGGCCATAACTCGACTGGATAGCACGTACGAAATTTGCACACCACACCATCGATTGGCGTCGCATGCAGCTCGGTATGTCGAGCGACACGATAGGCTTCGGTTACCTTTTCCTGTTTGCCGAGGTTGAACTCGACAATCGACATCGATGGCGTAGGGCGCAGGTAATGGGGGTAAAGCACCTCAAGAAACGATTCGACTATTTCTGGAAACTCGTCATCGAGTTTCTTGTGCACGCGCGCAGACAGGAACGAGAACGCCTCGATCAGTCGCTCGGTGTGTGGGTCCTCGCAATTGTCACCTTCAATCAGCAGCCGCGAAGCAATCTTCGGATACTGAGTGGCGAACTCCTGGCCCAGAAAGCGCAGGTGCGAGAGTTCCTTCTCGTAATAGGGGAGCAGATCATCGAGCATCAGTTGAGGTTCTGCACTTTGTATTCCTGAGTGTTGACCTGCAGCACCGCGTCGAAGGAAACCTGACGCGAAATGTCCTGCAGACGCAGTACTGCGTCTACGCGAAATGTCAGCATGCGTTGGCCGGTCTGTTGTGCAAGCAGCTGTACCTTCACACTGCGAAAGCGACGGTCTCCGACGGTAATCGCCTTCTCCAGCTGACGCTGAATCAAGAGACGGTCCTGAGGGTCGAGAACGCTTCTGCTGGTGAAGTCGGGCATGCCATAGTCCAGGATGGTGCCGCCCAGATTGGCAAAACCTTCCAACTCGCCGGCGACCAGAGACTGGCGAGTGTTCACCAGAATCTCCAGGTCGCGGACGATGCTGGCCTTGTAATCGGCCAGCGAGCAAAGACGTTGCGATGACGCTTCCATGGACTGATGCGGTCGATCGTCCAGCAATCGATCCAGCAAAGAAGGCAACAGCTTGTGTTGACTACTCATGTTGCCTCCCTGGCTATGTGGTGGATCAGCCGCGAGTCGATTGCGGCAGTTCGGCGACCAGACGCAGCGACGCCGTCAGTTCATCCAGTTGGTAGTGCGGACGCAGATACGTCACGGCCTTGTAGACACCCGGTTTGCCTGGCACTTCGAACACTTCGGCACGTGCTTCGCGCAACGGGAACTTGGCTTTGGCTTCCTGACTGGCGGTGTCATCCAGCAACACGTAGCTCGACAGCCACTTGTTGAGGAACAGTTCAACGTCCTTGCGGGACGCGAAGCTGCCGATCTTGTCGCGCATGATCGCTTTCATGTAGTGGGCGATACGCGAGGTCGCGAAGATGTACTGCAACTGTGCAGAAAGACGGGCGTTGGCGTTGGCAATATCGGTGTTGTATTGCTTCTGCTTCTGCGTCGACTGGGTACCAAAGAACGCGGCGTAGTCGGTGCCTTTACAGTGAACCAGCGGAATGAAACCCAGATCCGAAAGTTCTTTTTCGCGACGGTCGGTGATGGCGATTTCAGTCGGGCATTTGAGCGCGATTTCACCGTCATCAGTCTTGAAGGTGTGAGTCGGCAAGCCTTCCACCAGACCGCCGCCTTCAACACCACGAATGGCCACGCACCACCCATAACGCGAGAACGCGTCGGTAACGCGGGTGCCCAGTGCGTAGGCAGCGTTCATCCACAGGTATTTGTTGTGGTCACGGCCATCGACGCTTTCCACGAAGTTGAATTCTTCAACCGGCGTGGTATCCGGGCCATACGGCAGGCGGCCCAGCACATGCGGCAGGGTCAGACCGACATAGCGCGAGTCTTCGGAGGCACGGAACGACTTCCATTTGGCGTATTCAACGGTATCGAAGATCTTCGCCAGATCGCGAGGGCCGGCCATGTCGGTGAACGAGTCCCAGCCGAACAGTTCAGGTGACGCCGCCGAAATGAAAGGCGCGTGGGCTGCGGCTGCGACGTGGGAGATCTCTTCGAGCAGGTACATGTCTTCCGGGTTGCGGTTGAACTCGTAGTCACCCAGCAACATGCCGAACGGTGCACCACCAAAGGTGCCGTACTCTTCTTCGTAAATCTTCTTGAACAGCGCGCTCTGATCGAATTCGGACGAGGCCTTGAGATCGCGAACCAGGTCTTTCTTCGAAGCGTTGAGCAGGTGGATCTTCAGCGTGGTGCTGGTCTCGGTCTGGTCGACCTGATACTTCAGGCCACGCCAAGAGGCTTCGAGTGCCTGGAATTCGCTGGCATGCATGATTTCGTTCATCTGCTCGGAGAGCATCGAGTCGATTTCAGCGATGCGCGCGTCGAGCACGGCGATCAGGTCCTTGCTCGGTGTCATCTCGCCTTCGAGTACCTGGGCGACCAGTTCGCCGATCAGGTCGCGGGTACGAGTGCGCTCGGTTTCGGAGCGAGCCACACGGCTTTCGGAAATGATACTGTCGAGCAGGGAGGATTGCGGGGCGAGGTTTTCAACTTCGACCAGAGCGCTGTCCTGCTGAGTTGCTGTTTGCTTGTCACTCATCGTCAGGCTCCTCCTTACTCTTTAGCGTCAGTGGCCGGAACGGCGGCTTCGCGGCCGAACTCCTTGCCCAGGGTCTTGAGCTTCTCGGTGTTCTGCAACACGTCCATCAGCAGCTCTTCCAGTTTGTCGTTGCCACCCATCTTGTTGCGCAGATCAGCCAGCTTGTTGCGCACTTCCAGTAACTTGCGCAGTGGTTCGACCTGACGCACCACGTTCTGTGGCTCAAAGTCTTCCAGGGTGTTGAAATTGAGCTCGACGCCCAGTTGGGTACCGTTTTTGGCCAGCGTGTTGTCGACGCGGTAAGCCAGACGCGGCTTGATGCCCTTGAGCACGCCATTGAAATTGTCACGGTCGATGAAGATGAATTTGCGATCCTTGAGCTTGGGTAGCGGCTCCAGAGGGTTGCCGGAAAAGTCGCCCAGAACGCCTACAACGAATGGCAGCTCTTTCTTTTCCTGAGCATCACCGATATCCACGTCATAGGTGATATGGACCCGAGGCGCGCGAACGCGGTCAAGTTTGTGCTGGGTACTTTCCTTCTTCGCCATCGTCATCTCCTGTGCGAGCAACTCGCTGCAAGTCGTTTGCGTACCGGGCCTGGAACAGGCCTGGCGCGATTAGAGTCCTTCAATCGTCAGCAACAGGCGCTGACGGATTTCATCGTTCATTTCCAGAATATTTTCCTGCCCCACCAACTCTTCGAAACTGGAATTACCTGCAATCTGGGTACTGCTACGGATCACCGATTCGTCAGGTAATTCAGAGCGGACGGGTGAACTGATCACGCAAAACGGCAAATCGCCGAAGTCTTTCAAGCGTTCGAAGCTGACGGGGAAGCGCAGACCTTCAAACAGCCGACTCATACCCGGCGACTTGCTGAGGCAGTAGAACAGGACCAGGTAATGCACCACATAGCGATACAGCTCTGCGCTGCTGCGGTTGGGGTCCTTGATCACTTTGCGAAACTGCGCCAGATCGAACGAATTGAAGCCCACCACCCAGCGAACCGGACTGGTGATACGGATGGTCTGTCCGCTTTGTGACAGCACCATGTCGTATTCGAGCGGAAACAGCTCGGGCGTCGTGCTAATGAGGTTCAGCGGTACTTCCAGTTCGTTGACGAGCTTGAACGGTTCCGACGAGCCAATACGGTCGTAGAGCTCTTTAAGCTCCTTGAAGTGATGCTGAGTCTCACGGCCACTGCTGCGCTGCGCGCCTTGCAGGTATTCACCGAAGAATGTCTGCGGGCGGATCAACAGGGCCAGGGTCGACAGATAGTCGGACGCCTGCGCCTTGAGCGCGTCGGAAATGGCCCGCGTCTGCTTGCGCAGCTTGATCAATGCTTCAATATCGAACGTCTGAGTCATCGGTACATCGTCCTTGAACTCTTCACGACCGTTCCCCGGCTCGGGCCGGGTACGTGGAAAAGCTACGAGTTTCTCGACTGCACACCTGCTCACGAAGCGGTCTCGCCATGCCTCAATTGCAAAACGCGCTGCCACGATAGAGGAGGATCCGGTACTGGCATATAGGAATCGTATAGCCAGCAATGTGGTCTATGGCAGTACTTTTAGTGGGAAAGTTCCTACAGACGGTGGATATTTTCTCGCTTTTGTTACAGTAAGCAATGATGCTTCAATGCCACTATAGGTTTTGATGTCGTTCGTCATATAGCCTGAAGACCTTGAATTTCAAGGGCTTTGCGACTTTTATTGGATCCTTTTTGACGCTCCAAATAAAGCTTAAAAAGGTGAACCGATTCATCCGGTTGCAGCGTTTTAGAGAAACGTAAATCACAGCGTACCAACTAAAGCCCCATTATTTTGCAGCGAGTAAATGATGGCATTTTCGGGGTTCACGCTTGAATCGCGGCGGTTCTACTGCATATTTATGCGTTTTTCTTTAGTCAAGGCCCTGTGCTCTGTCATATGCAAGTTTGTATCAAGGTGTAACGCAACCTGTGCGCCGACAGCCTGCACGTCTGGAGCTGCGTACAGTCCTGCAATCGCCACTGGAGCTTTGTGTTTCGGCCTGTTCCAGTGCACCATCCCGCGGTCTCCGCTCATGCTGGGTGTTCACTTTTTGGAGAGCATTGACAATGCCTTCAACCGCTGGGGGCGCACAGGTAAGCTCGCCGCTGATCTGGCAGTTGCCGGTCTGGAGGCATGCTGCAGTTGCCTCACCCAGACGTTGATTCAAAAACGCTTTGATGTACATATTGTGTATGCCATGAGCTCAACGTCTGATCGCGTAATGCCGAGCGATTTGCCAACCACCGTGATGATCGACCTGGCAGGGCAGACCATAGCCTTACCCACCGAACGTATCGTTGGATTGCAGGCGACTGCAGATGACGCGATTCGCGCGGGGATCACGCCTTATCGCGGGTCATGCGTGCGCCACGATGAATCATCACTTCCCCAATCCCTAGGTGGTGCGTACAAGCCTCACCAAGGCGTTCATCGCGTACTAAGTGGATCACGATATAGTGACTGTCAAAGCGCTGCGTGCGCGAACTGTATAATGGAGACGTTCGTTAACGTTGAGGGGGGGGGGGAGAATGATTAATTCCGACTTAATCAGGACTGCCGGTTGGTCAGCCTTTTTTATGATTGCCTTATTTATGGCTTTTGGTACAGTCGCGCTGGGTAATAACTGGTATGTGTACTTTTTTGTGTTGGGCTTGCTTTTCTTATGGACGCTATATACGGTCTATGTCTGTGAGCGGTTTGTATTATGCATGCAGTCGATAGGGGCGTTATGTGTTGTGAGCTTTACATTGCCTGCTTGTGTGGTTGCATACGGCCTGGCTACAGATGTCTTGTTTGAGGTGGATGTATACAACGTTCTGGTGGGGTTGATTCCCGCTGTAATGGTTGTTATGTCCTATGTTTGGGTGGTTAACACAAAGCCAGTGTTCCAGCCTTTTGAGTATAAAGGCAATAGGGTCCAGGCGCGTCAGGAGGTTAAGGTCAACCCCACGACGAATTACAATACTCCCCTGATAGGTGGTATAACTACTCTAGCTGTTGGCCTTTTTCTAAAGTGGGCAGGGCTATTAACCGGAGGATTCGTCAGTATGTTTATCATGGCAGGTGCAAGCCTCTTTACAATATTCTTTGGGCGTCATGTCATCCGAGGCTTGCGAATACTCCGCATTCAGGAGAAAAATATGTCTGTCCCTTATACATTCATGCAGATTGATGAAATTCGCGAAGCGCGCAGCCGTTGGTGGCTGGGCCGATTTTTTAGATGGGCGGCATCCTCGGGTAAATCGACCGGCGCTTGACGATTGCACATGCTGCCGTTGTGTTAATTTGCTGCTATAAGGAAGCGGCAGACTTATTTTAAAGTGCATTGTGCATGGCCTCTCTTCTATGATTCAGCTGGCGCATGATCATGGGAGAGGGCTTCCGACCTTGTTTTCAGAAACTAGTAATTTTGAGTCTTGCGAGGCGCAATGTAGATAAAGAAGGAGTACGTGGACCGTTACGCTTTGCAACGGGTAGTGTCGTTGGTGAGGTTTTGGCGGTAGAGCCTCAGTCTTATGTGGACTGGAATAGTGCTACCGCAACGGAAGGTTTTTTAAGGACGCCCGCTACGAGCCAGTCGACGAACGTTGCATCGTTTGACGGAGACTTGCGGGCGCCTTAGTGGTAGCTAGGTTTTGTACGAAAA
>NZ_MUIO01000143.1 GCF_002087235.1 Pseudomonas floridensis
GAGCAGAACCTGCGGTTTCAGGGGCAGTACTTTGATGAGGAGACGGGGCTTCACTACATCACGTTCCGGTATTACGATCCGGAGGTGGGGCGGTTTATTACGCAGGATCCGATTGGGTTGGCGGGTGGGTTCAACCTTTATCGGTATGCACCTAATACTACGGGGTGGCTGGATCCACTAGGCTTGACAGTAAGATATAAAGTAAATGACGGTTTGACACCAATGCAAGGAGGCAGAAGTACAGCCATTGACCGTGCTTGGGTCCAAGAAAAAGCTCTTATAACCCAGACAGGTACAGGAACACGAGCATGGTCAGGTGCCGAAAAGGAGCTAATAACTGCTACTCCTAACAAAAACCTTACGTCAGTGATGTCCAAGGCGGGTTATACTGGCCACCATATAAACTCTGTAGAAGGCAATGGTAAATTAGGTGCTCTATGGCAAGATGACCCTAGAAATATAGTATTTTTACAAAACCATAACCATCCAAGCGGTGTTAACGAGCATGTTCATGGAAATCAAGGGCATCGAGGAAACACGAAAAACTCTACGAAGGGCCGACTTATAGATCGGCCTGCTACACTTAAAAAAAGCACAGACGGATGTTGACAGGGGATTAATATGAATGAAAAGATTCTAAAAAATTTTGCTGAGCGCTTTAACAAAAGCGAGCAAAGCACCGGAAAAATATTCTTCCGTGATACTCCAAAAGAAATCGTAAACGGTTCCCTATCACTGATGTTAAGCGGTGAAGTCGAGCAGTTTTATACGCAATTAGAAATGGAGGATAATCCCACAATTGGAGGAGATTTTTTCCTTCAGATATTCATGATCAATCAGCTTGAAAAGGCTCAAGATGGATGGTCGGGCCCTGATGACGAGACCTTGCCTTGGATGAATAGTTTTGTAGTTTTCGCGGATCGAAACGGAGACGCTTTGGTATTTGATTCTGCACAAAAAAACCCGTCGATATATGGCAGCATTCAGAAACGTAGCTTTCTAATAGCAAGCTCAATGAATATATTTTTAGAAGCATTATTGCTTGCAATTGAGGTTGAGGAAGATGCTTTCAATGGAGATACCAGAGAAGACGATATGAGTTTCAAGAAAGTTTTCATTGAGCGAGTTGAAAACTCAGTTTCTGGATTAAACTCAGGTTTCAATGTCGATGGCTTTATGAAATTCTTTTTTGACTAAGGTTTCTTAATGCCTTTTTAGCGTTCTTTAAACGCTAGGCTTTTGTAAGTCGCCGTGAGCATTGATAAAGGCACGAATATGTGTGCAAGTTACTTTTCTGCCCCTAAGAAGACACTGGTTCATTCTAGCAACACAGCTGTTTCCCCCTATAAATCAAGGTCTTCAGAGCATTACCGGGACGACAAACCGAATAGGTCAGCGGCTCCTTAGGCGGACTTTTGCATGCGTTTCTGTATTGTTGCGTCACGACTGATAATAATTTTTACTTGGGCTCAGTGTATGACGACAGCAACGATCAATTCGCCAGTCCGATCGCAACCGCGATTCAGCACGTCGTTTCCAGGTACAATAATAATGTGATTACCTCGACTGCAGCCCCCGGAAGGCCCCCTACGTCGCCGAACTCGATGCGCTCGGCCACAAGACCGAATACCTCAACGGCGATGACGGCCTGCCGCACACCATTGTCGATCCGACGCTGAAGTCCAAATACCTGTGGTGGAACACACTGGCCCAGGTCGAACGCTTTCAGGACTGCTCGGGCAAGAACACCTATTACCAGTACGACGACCGCCACCACCTGGTCGCCGTCACCGACGCCCTCAACCAGACGTATCCGCTCCACGAACC
>NZ_MUIO01000144.1 GCF_002087235.1 Pseudomonas floridensis
GCCGATTCTGTCGGTCGCGGGCCTGCGCAACGATGGCGGCTGCACTGGCAGTCGTGTCGCCAGTCTGCGGGCTGGGATTGAGCGAGGTGGTTTCACGCGCAACGGTCAAGTGCAGGTCGATACGATCCAGCAGCGGGCCGGACAGTTTGTTGCGGTAGCGCTGCACCTGCTCGGTGGAGCAACGGCAACGGCCTGTCGGTTCACCCAGATAACCGCATGGGCATGGATTCATCGCCGCGACCAACTGAAAACGCGCCGGAAAGCGCACCCGATCCCGCGCGCGGGAAATCACGATATGGCTGGACTCGAACGTTGGGGGTTAATGGCGAAGAAATAAAATCAGCTTGTGTAGCACCCGGAATTCTGGCTGTGAGTCAGATTCCTATGGACGCATCAATGTGACATCATCCATCCCACGGTCGAACGCGCACTATCGAATGGAGGCACTATGCGGTTCAGAAGCTTAGGGAAGTGGGACAATCGCGAAGAATCAAAAGGACTAATATTTGTAGCGCAACTTATAGATGAGTTGATGTTTGACTATACCCTCGACACCTATAAGCCGTCTGCTATGAATACTGCGCTATTAATAAAAGAGGCTGTAACAACCATTAAGGCAATTGATGCTGGTGTGGTGATGAAGCCGAATTTGGCTCATATCCTTAATGAACTTTGCGAAAATTTAAAGTCTGATGAAGTCGCTCAGCTAATGATGACCGTGGACATCGAGGGTGTCACTACTATACTTAAAAATCCTAAATCCTCTGATGGAAGCGTCGCTACCGTAGTAGAATTGCTCATGCGTCAAGTACCTTTGCGTGATTACAAAGCCATGACTGAGGCTTTTATGTTGTTGGAGTTAAGGACGTCTCAGGATAGGTCTAAACTACGAAAGCTGACAAGGTCGTATATAACTACACTTCTGAATTACGGCTACACTGATAAATATATCCGAAAAGTATCACAGCAATTTTTCCATTACTCATCCGATCGTATAACTGACAATAACGCTATCACAGCATATTTTGAAAAGTTTGCTGTAAATGCTGTCGAATTCGATGTTGTATATAAAGCACCAGAATACTTCAAGGAATTTGCAGAAGCTGCTGAAAGGTTAGGGATTTTGGTTTCAGGAGACTTGGAGGAGATTCCTATATCCCAAGATGAAATAGCCAGAAACAAACTAAATCTTGGTGCTGGCGAAGTATTTTTGTTCATAGCTAAGGTGAAGGGTAAAGAGCCGAACATAGTGAAGCTTAAAGCTGATAGGAAACTTGAAACTATCCAGACCCTAATAGGGCTTTATCATCACAAGGAAAGTCGTAAGTCAATTACCGACTGCCTAGTAAGGAATTCTGAGACAGGCGTCTGCACAAAGATCTCTCGACATACCAATCCGATGCATAAGTGCCACGACACGGTTCAGACGGTAGCCTCTAAAAAGCTTTCTTCATTTATGAAAGCATTTAGTTTACAGCCTGAGTCGTTTGCAAAGTTTCATAGAAGTGCAGAGTTGCATTCACTTGCTCTCGCTAGTGAGTCTGTTGAGAATCAGATGATTAACCTCTGGATAGCACTTGAATCTCTTATTCCTAATAATACAGATAAAGATACTGCGCAAATCGACCATCTTGCTAACTCAATAATGCCATTTCTTAACTTGGAATATGTAAATAAACTGCTAACAAGATTTTCAAAGGACTTGCTCACTTGGAATGCGGGAGTCGTTCGTCGGATGTACAAGGCTGTGGACGCAAAAGGTGTTGTTTCAAAAACTGCTCATTTATTAGCATTGAGTAAGTATGATCATCTTCGTAAAGACTTAGAGGAAAGCTTTGGCGATTTTCATCTGTTGCGCGACCGATACCAGCATCTGCAAAAAATTCTATCGAGCCCCAAGTTAGTAGTGGACGTGCTCGACGCACACTCTAAAAGAGTAGCTTGGCAACTTCGCAGAATATATCGAGCGAGAAATACGATTGTTCACGATGGTTCAACGCCTTCCTATACAGAAATTCTTGTTGAAAATACGCATGATTATCTAGACTCTGTTATGAGGTGGCTCATGGCTTTGGCATCATCGGAAAATACCATACATACAGTTGCACAAGGTTTTAAAATGGTGGAGCTTAATTATGGTTCGTACAAAAAGAAGTTATCTCAAAAAGGTTTAACTTTTGATGAGGGCAATATTGATTCTTTGATGTTTAGCTTTCACTACTTAAGATGATTGTTCTCGGAAAATGACAAAAACTGTTGCGATTGAAAAGAGGCAGGATCAAAAATGAGAAAACCGCGAATATTTTTAGCTTCTTCTGTGGAGGGCTTGAATGTAGCGAACGCAATCAACGAGTGCCTCGACTACGATGCCGAAGTCGTACATTGGAAAGACAGTTTCAAACTATCAACGCAAACAATTGAAGAGTTGCAGGAAAGGGCAAGGACTGTTGACTTTGCTATTTTTGTCTTTACGCCAGACGATGTTTCGACAATACGGGAAAAAAGCCACCCAGTGGCGCGAGACAACGTGCTATTCGAGCTTGGGTTATTTATCGGCAGCTTATCGAAAGAGCGCTGTTTCATAATAAAACCGCGCGATGTCGAACTTCATTTTCCTACTGACCTTTTAGGACTGACTCCTGCTGACTTCAACGGGAACAGGTCAGACAATGACCTGTCAATGGCTGTTAACGCTCCATGCAACAAAGTGAAAAAAGAAATTGTCAGATTAGGGTTGGTTACTGACGATGTGAAAATCATCAAAGCACGAACAAAGAAAACCGGTTTTGATTATGAAGTTGGTGAGACCGAGTTACGACTGCTATTAGAAATATTCGAAAAAGGTCTCCACAGCGTTGAAGGAGTGGCTTCAAGTGAAATATTTAATAACTCGAACCCGAACGAATTCTTTTCTATCGGGATTATTAAATTAGAGCGCTTGGGGCTTGTCGAAAAAGAAGTGCGTGCGGATAATATGTATGAATACTACACGTACTCTGTCACGCCTGATGGTCTAGAATACATTTTAGCCAATGAAACAAAAATCAAAGCCTCTCGAAAGGCTGCGACTCCCGTAAAATTAGCAAAAGTAAATGAAAAGGCATTTGATTCATTTGATGATGACATCCCGTTCTAAAAAGCCTTAGTCTATCAATTAGGGAATTGCTATGAAGCTACCAACCGATTTGCAAGTGTTAGAAACTATTTATAATCACTATTATGAAGAGTTTAGCAATTACCAAGAGGGGGAGGAAAATGGGCGCCAAAGCAAGGTCTACCTGCCAATAGATTGTAAGCTGATAGCCATTCAACTGGGAGTCGATTCGGATATGATCTTCGGTAGGTTATACAATCATATGAATAAATTACACTCTTATGAAAATGAAGACAAGTCAAAGGTTCCATTGTTTGCTTTAAAAGTAGGTGCGGACTATAAGTGTGTCCATTTTCCGATGCTTTCATCTGTACTCGCGGGGCTTCAAGCAGATAACAGCAAGTTTAAAACAACGGTGTGGTTGTCCTCAATTGCAATAGTGGTTTCGCTTACATCGTTAGCTATAAGTATTGTCAAAATGGCTCAATAGTCCTTTAATACTTTGCTTTGGGCGCCGCAGGTGCTTAACTGAAATGGCTTTTAGTCGCGCTTGAATTTTCTTTTGCTCTCGATACAAAGCATGTAATCTCGGAACTCACTACGAATAAAATCAGCTCATATGTGATTTTGAAATTATCTCTGTATAACGCCTCCGTTCCTTTAGTCAAATCACCAGTCATTGTGGTTTTGGAACAAGTCTTCGTGTAATAGTTAAAGACAAAATAGAAGGTGTTGCGATGGCATGCGTATCAAGGCGGGGATTGCTGCAGAGTGACTTGAGAGGGGTATGAATACCCGGAAACGAAAACCCCGACTCTAGGGTGGGGTGCGTGTTTCGTGGTCTTTGCAACGAGTCGTAAGCATCGCTCATTGGAGCTCGTTGCCAACCTGTGAACCGATGCTACGAGCAGTTGACAGTCGTGTCAACCCATCTTTATACAGGATACAGGCTGATGGTGGTGAAAAGCTCAATAAATTCCTAGCGCCAGCGCAAATAGCCCCTCTAAGCACACCCCCTACGGAATCGCGCAGTCGAGTGAAAGCTAGAGGAAAAATAAGTAAAAATAAGTCAGTAGTTTATATTGCGTCTAGGGGTGGGTTAGTTTTTAACTCCTGGCATAACATTTTGATTTTTGGATATGTTCCGGCTTGTTTTGAAATCCAGTTTTCAAGCATTACTGTCTCTACAAAACTGTCTCTACAGGATTTTTCCGCAGTGCTGGCATGCCTTGTTATTCGCACTTTCGAGCAATTCTGTAAGGTGGGTCAGTTTGAAAGAGCACTTGTGGGTATGGGGTGGATATGTAGCCGTTTTTTATATTTATACGTAACAGAGGTTTTGTAATTTTGCGCCAACTTAAATAATAGCTTTACATACCGCACCCCTCCATTGTAGTTCATCACGCTTCCTTGGATCAATTTAGCTCATCAGAGCTGGTTTGTGACAGGGCCGAGGAGTCACTCGGCCCGGACTGTTGCCTATCATGGAAAAAGCTTTATTATTTGCCCGATCACTCGAACAATTTCGATGGCGAGAATTAGAAGTAGTTGTATGCCGTTCATTATTTTTTCTCCTGAGGACCGGTCTCTATCAGGTCTCCATCTGCGCCGATCTCAATAGACCTTTGCGTTAGCATCTGATAAGAAGCCACCGGTATTTTGTCTTTCAGCTTTTTCAGTACTTTGTACGGGTTATAAATCAGAACATAATTATATGGACCATATGCTCCTTCCCTTGCATCGATGAAGCCTAGATCAAGGAGCACCTTCATCTGTGCGCGCCACGTCGTTACGTTGCGCTCGCCGACATAACCAGCCTCAATTGCATACGATGACTCGTTTTCTATGGTCACCATATTTTCGTCCCAAACCCTGCACCAGAGACCAAAATAGGTCTTTCCGGCCGGTACAGATTTACCCGTATGCTTTTTCGATAGGTCGTCTATTATATTCGTGATCAAAGACAAGGTTCTTGGAATCGTCGAGAACCCAACGCTCAGTGTCCGATCCCAGAGCAGACCGATATCTAATTCCGGCCAAAGCTCTGCCCTCATTTTGAGTGTGTTCAAGTGGGCCTTGCTTTTACGCTTCTTCTTTTGTGCCTCATTAAGATTTGGAGCAGCAGCTGCGCTATCCAGCAATGAGGCGCTAGGCATCGATGGGCGCGTTAAGGGCGGCAACAGTGGAGTAGCTGGTGACTGCTGTGGTGCTGCCGCTGCTACAGGCTGTGCTGTTATTGGTGAGGGCGATTCGGCTTTGTCATTCATGGGTTGCCACCTCTTAAGGTTACTAAAGCCTGTACCTAGGCGTCGTCGAGAGCGTCTAACTCCGATGGACTTAGAATCTGATAAAAAACGTTATATTTCAAATACTTAGAATTTTCGGCCAAGTTTTGTGTTAGCAATATTTGGCAGACTCAGTATTGACTTGGCTAACAAATATGAAAACTCAAATTTGAGATGAAAATTTATATTCCGCAATTTCCATTTGGATCAAGGAGTTACGCTTGTCATGGTGCTCGCCGTTCTCGCAGTTATCGGCGTGCTGAATGTGCTCGCGGTTCTCGCGGGGTATGGGGATTTTAGGGAGGGGCAAGACGGCGAGAAAAAAGTTTGTTAATCGCTTGTTAGGTTTTGTACGAAAAG